>NZ_VWWW01000020.1:0-453 GCF_011752765.1 Enterobacter sp. Tr-810
ACCACTTTGTGATTCATGACTGGGGTGAAGTCGTAACAAGGTAACCGTAGGGGAACCTGCGGTTGGATCACCTCCTTACCTTAAAGAACCTGCCTTTGTAGTGCTCACACAGATTGTCTGATGAAAAATAGCAGTAAAAATCTCTGCAGGCTTGTAGCTCAGGTGGTTAGAGCGCACCCCTGATAAGGGTGAGGTCGGTGGTTCAAGTCCACTCAGGCCTACCAAAATCCTTATGTTAAAGGATGAGCGGTACAGAGATTAGCATTTTGCGATGGGGTTATAGCTCAGCTGGGAGAGCGCCTGCCTTGCACGCAGGAGGTCTGCGGTTCGATCCCGCATAGCTCCACCATCTTTACTGCGAAAACAAGAAAACTTCAGAGTGTACCTGAAAAGGTTCACTGCGAAGTTTTGCTCTTTAAAAATCTGGATCAAGCTGAAAATTGAAACGACACA
>NZ_VWWW01000021.1:0-273 GCF_011752765.1 Enterobacter sp. Tr-810
GAGTAATCTTGAGTTGAGCCGACCGCAGGCAGAGGGTCGGGAGGTGAGCGCAGTGCGAAGCACCGATTTCCTGGCGGGCCGCGGGGATTGATAAGGGGGCCGCGGTGTATGAACCGGTCACATGGGTAACACTTTAAACCGGGCATATGGGTAACAGGTTATAACAGTACGGTAAACAGCTGACGGAGGTTTACCGTGCCCTGGACTGAGACTGTTACCATGCAACGTTTGCAGTTTGTCGCGGCCTGCCTTGAAGGCAACCTTCCCGTTGCC
>NZ_VWWW01000022.1:0-262 GCF_011752765.1 Enterobacter sp. Tr-810
TTCGATCCCGCATAGCTCCACCATCTTTACTGCGAAAACAAGAAAACTTCAGAGTGTACCTGAAAAGGTTCACTGCGAAGTTTTGCTCTTTAAAAATCTGGATCAAGCTGAAAATTGAAACGACACACCTTAAAGGGTGTGTTCGAGTCTCTCAAATTTTCGCAATTTGATGATGAATCGAAAGAAACATCTTCGGGTTGTGAGGTTAAGCGACTAAGCGTACACGGTGGATGCCCTGGCAGTCAGAGGCGATGAAGGACGT
>NZ_VWWW01000023.1:0-260 GCF_011752765.1 Enterobacter sp. Tr-810
AATTACGTGTTCACTCGTTGAGACTTGGTATTCATTTATTGTCCGAAGACATTAAGAATCCATGTCACTTTGAGTGCCCACACAGATTGTCTGATAAATTGTTAAAGAGCAGTGCAACGCGGCTTTCGCTCATCGTTGCGAGGTGGCGTATATTACGCTTTCCTCTTTCAGAGTCAACCCGTTATTTCAGGATTTTTTCTCTTCAACCGACCGGGTTGTTTGTGAAGTGATTCACATCCGCCGTGTCGATGGAGGCGCAT
>NZ_VWWW01000024.1:0-255 GCF_011752765.1 Enterobacter sp. Tr-810
GGGGACGCCACTTGCTGGTTTGTGAGTGAAAGTCGCCGACCCCCGTATCTCAAAACTGACTTTCGAGTCACGTTTGAGATATTTGCTCTTTAAAAATCTGGATCAAGCTGAAAATTGAAACGACACACCTTAATGGTGTGTTCGAGTCTCTCAAATTTTCGCAATTACGATGATGAATCGAAAGAAACATCTTCGGGTTGTGAGGTTAAGCGACTAAGCGTACACGGTGGATGCCCTGGCAGTCAGAGGCGATGA
>NZ_VWWW01000025.1:0-221 GCF_011752765.1 Enterobacter sp. Tr-810
GGTTTTGGTGAACTGATACTGGCCCGGTACGACAGAAGAAATCATCGTATAATCCGGGCCGATTAAGTCAAAAAGTGTTACCTATGTGACCGGTCAGATCTGTAACCCATGTGACCGGTTCATACACCGCGGCCCCCTTATCAATCCCCGCGGCCCGCCAGGAAATCGGTGCTTCGCACTGCGCTCACCTCCCGACCCTCTGCCTGCGGTCGGCTCAACTC
>NZ_VWWW01000026.1:0-216 GCF_011752765.1 Enterobacter sp. Tr-810
CCCCCGTATCTCAAAACTGACTTTCGAGTCACGTTTGAGATATTTGCTCTTTAAAAATCTGGATCAAGCTGAAAATTGAAACGACACATCTTAATGGTGTGTTCGAGTCTCTCAAATTTTCGCAATTACGATGATGAATCGAAAGAAACATCTTCGGGTTGTGAGGTTAAGCGACTAAGCGTACACGGTGGATGCCCTGGCAGTCAGAGGCGATGA
>NZ_VWWW01000027.1:0-208 GCF_011752765.1 Enterobacter sp. Tr-810
TTCGATCCCGCATAGCTCCACCATCTTTACTGCGAAAACAAGAAAACTTCAGAGTGTACCTGAAAAGGTTCACTGCGAAGTTTTGCTCTTTAAAAATCTGGATCAAGCTGAAAATTGAAACGACACATCTTAATGGTGTGTTCGAGTCTCTCAAATTTTCGCAATTTGATGATGAATCGAAAGAAACATCTTCGGGTTGTGAGGTTAA
>NZ_VWWW01000002.1:0-747501 GCF_011752765.1 Enterobacter sp. Tr-810
TATAACCTGTTACCCATGTGCCCGGTTTAAAGTGTTACCCATGTGACCGGTTCATACACGGCGGCTCCCTTATCCCGTTCACGTGTTCTGAACGAATTATTTTCTGCGGCTATTAAGGTGAACGGAACACTCCACCGTGCTTAGCTGACAAGCATTACAACCTATGAGTTGCCGTTTTACTGTATGCCCCTGACATTTCCCCTGCTTCCAGGCTCACTAAAAAGTTAAAGAAATTCCTCAGCTTGTCGATTTACAGCAATACTGCATTTTACTTAGCACGAGGAATAATTGTTAAAAGCACTGGCAACGATCTATGTCATCGGGTTCTTTGTTGTTGGGCTTTTTCTGACGTTTACATCAGAAATGACAGCCTATGAATCAATGGATATCGCAGCAGAGTGGCCTTACAGGCTTTATAAGTATGTTGACCTGTATTTGACGATGAAAGAATACAGTCAGGAGACAACGTTTGATAAATAACCGGCAGCCAGCTATAGCCCTGACGAACAGGTTCATGATGTGCGATCTCTACCCAGAAAAATAGACGAACACGCACGGCCCCTCTCCCCAAACAGGAGAGGGAGCGGATTGTGATCGTCTTTTTCGTAGTGTTCCCTCACCCCTTAACTCAACCCGCGATTCTTCAACATCGGTTCAATCTTCGGATTGTGCCCACGCCAGTCACGGTATAACGCTTCCAGGTCACTGCTGTTGCCACGCGACAAAATCGCATCGCGGAATATCTGCCCGTTCTCACGCGTTAACCCGCCCTGCTCAACAAACCACTGATAGCCATCATCCGCCAACATTTGTGTCCACAGATACGCATAATAGCCAGCCGCGTAACCGCCACCGAAGATATGGGCGAAATAGCTGCTGCGATAGCGCGGTGGAACAGCAGGAAGATCCAGGCCTTCTTTTTTGAGTGCGGCAGCTTCAAACGCATCAACATCGTCCACCGGTTCCGCGATCCCGTGCCAGTTCATGTCGAGCAGCGCAGCACTGAGCAGCTCCGTCATGTCGTAGCCTTTATTGAACTGGGTGGCGTTAAGCATCTTGTCCCGCAGCGCTTCCGGCATGGGTTCGCCCGTTTCGTAATGCCGCGCATAATGGGCAAACACCTGCGGATGGCTGGCCCAGTGCTCGTTAATTTGCGACGGGAACTCCACGAAATCACGCGGTGTATTGGTGCCAGAAAGCGTGGCGTACCGCTGGCTGGCAAACAGACCATGCAGAGTATGACCAAATTCATGGAACAGCGTGACCACGTCATCCCAGGAGATCAGCGCCGCCTGACCGTTAGCCGGTTTTTGATAATTGCAGACGTTATAAATGACCGGACGTGCGGCAAATTCGTAAGATTGCTCCACGAAATTGCCCATCCACGCCCCACCGCCTTTTGAGTCACGGGCAAAGAAATCACCGTAGAACAACGCCATCCCTTCGCCCGTGTGGTCGAAAATTTCCCACACGCGAACATCCGGGTGATACACAGGAATATCAAAACGTTCGACGAAGCTAATGCCAAACAGCTGGCTGGCGGCCCAGAACACGCCGTCTTGCAGGACAGTATTGAGCGCAAAGTAAGGTTTAATCTGCGACTCATCCAGGGCATATTTCCCCAAACGCACGCGCTCCGCATAAAGCGACCAGTCCCAGGCCTGCGCGGTGAATCCGCCCTGCTCGTCGTCGATCACTTTCTGGATATCCGCCAATTCTTGCTCTGCCCGGCCACGTGCCGCCGGGACAATACCGCGCATAAACGTCAGCGCTGCCTCCGGCGTTTTGGCCATTTGGTCGGCGGTGCTCCAGCTTGCGTAACTGTCGAACCCTAGCAGCTGAGCCTGACGTGCACGTAGCGCCGACAGACGACGTATGATCTCGCGGGTATCATTTTCATCACCCTTTTGCGTGCGCAGCCAACCAGCGTTGAACAGGTTTTCACGCGTCTGACGATTTTCAAGTGTTGAAAGCGCGGGCTGCTGTGTGGTGTTAAGCAACGGAATCAGCCAGCGATCGTTCAGCCCCTTTTCCGCCGCTGCCTGGGCGGCAGTGGCAATCTCATCGGCACTGAGCCCTTCCAGCTGGTGAACATAATCCACCACCAACCCACCCGTTTTATCCGCCGCCAGCAGACGCTGGTTAAACTGGCTTGTCAGAGAGGCTGACTCGGTGTTCAGGGATTTCAGTTCGGCTTTTTCGTCAGCATTCAGTCGCGCACCCGCCAGCACAAAGTGCTGATGGGTTTCTTCCACCAGGCGGCGGGATTCGGCATCCAGCGTTGCCCTTTCCTGCCAGACGGCCTCGACGCGGGAAAAGAGCGTTTCGTTCAGCCAGATATCGTTGGCAAGCCCTGCGAGCTCGGTTGAAAACGCCTCGTCCAGCTCCTGTAAATAATCATTGGTATGCGCGGACGTCATGGCGAAAAAAACGCTATTGACGCGAGACAGCATGGCACCGCTTTTTTCCAGCGCCAGCACGGTGTTGGTGAAATCAGGTGGTGCGGTTTGCGCGATGATAGCCTCAATGTCGGCGCGCTTCTGACGCATGGCTTCATCAAATGCCGGACGATAGTGGCTATCGTTAATTACATCGAATCGCGGAGCCTGGTAAGGTAAGAGGCTGATTTCAAAAAAAGGATTGCTGACCGACATCGTTGACTCCTGAGAACGGGATATCCCCCCAGAGTAGGTCAGCCGCTCCCCGCCTGCAATCCTGACATAGAAAAGTTGCCTTAACGCGCTCCCTGAGAGCGTGCTATGGTAGTACAACATAAAAAGCGTTGAGGAACAGTGAGATGATTATTTTAGTTACCGGGGCGACGGCAGGTTTTGGTGAAAGCATCACGCGCCGCTTTGTTGCCAACGGCCATAAAGTGATTGCGACCGGGCGCCGTCAGGAACGTTTGCAGGAGCTGAAAGACGAGCTCGGCGACAGCATCCTGACTGCGCAACTGGACGTCCGCAACCGCGCGGCGATCGAAGAGATGATTGCCAATTTGCCTGCTGAATGGCGTGCCATTGACGTGCTGGTCAACAATGCTGGTCTGGCGCTGGGTCTGGAGCCTGCGCACAAAGCCAGCGTTGAAGACTGGGAAAACATGATCGACACCAACAACAAAGGTCTGGTGTACATGACGCGCGCAGTTCTGCCTGGAATGGTTGAACGTAATCGCGGCCATGTGATTAACATCGGTTCCACCGCAGGCAGCTGGCCTTACGCGGGCGGTAACGTCTATGGCGCAACCAAAGCTTTTGTTCGCCAGTTCAGCCTCAACCTGCGCACCGACCTGCACGGCACGGCAATTCGCGTGACGGATATCGAGCCGGGTCTGGTAGGCGGCACTGAATTCTCCAACGTGCGTTTCAAAGGCGACGATAACAAAGCGGACAAAACCTATGAGAACGCCAATGCGTTAACGCCGGAAGACGTTACCGAAGCGGTGTGGTGGGTGGCGACGCTGCCAAAACACGTCAACATCAACACCGTTGAAATGATGCCGGTTAGCCAGAGCTTTGCCGGACTGAGTGTGCATCGCGGTTAATCAGCACCCTACCCGGCCTGCGGGCCGGGTCTGTGATGGCCGGCAAAAGAATGGTAGTATGTTCGCGTTAACTCTCTGAGAAATCACAACCCATGGCCGCTGAATCGCAACTCAATCCTACCCAGCCTGTTAATCAGCAAATCTATCGCATTTTGCGACGTGATATTGTGCATTGCCTGATCCCGCCGGGAACACCTCTTTCTGAAAAAGAAGTGTCGGTGCGTTTCGACGTTTCTCGTCAGCCCGTTCGCGAAGCCTTTATTAAACTCGCCGAAAACGGGTTGATTCAGATCCGTCCTCAGCGCGGCAGCTATGTGAATAAGATTTCACTTTCCCAGGTCCGTAACGGCTGCTTTGTACGCCAGGCCATTGAGTGCGCCGTCGCTCGCCGTGCCGCTTCGCTTATCGACGACAATCAGTGTTACCTGCTGGAACAAAACCTGCATCAGCAACGCATTGCTATCGATCGCAAGCAGCTGAATGACTTTTTCCAGCTCGACGATGAATTCCATCATAAACTGGCGCAAATTGCCGATTGTCAGCTCGCGTGGGACACCATCGAGAATATCAAAGCCACCATCGACCGTGTGCGCTATATGAGCCTGGATCACGTCTCGCCGCCGGAAATGCTGCTCCGTCAGCACCATGATATTTTTAAGGCTCTGGAAAAACGCGATCCTGATGGTGTGGAGAAAGCGATGACGCTGCATTTGCAAGAAATCAGCGAATCCGTGCAGTTAATTCGACAGGAAAATAGCGACTGGTTTAGCGAAGATTAATTTCTGCCGCATCCCACGACTATCGGGGGACGCGGCGGTGATATCAGCGAACCACTAATACCGGAATTCTGGCGTACCGTAATATCGATTCCGCATTTGAGCCAAGCAAGTGCGTGGTAATGCTTGGGTTTTTCGAACCGATAACAATGATGTCATATTCGCCCTCTTTACTCATGGCGATAATTTCATCACGCACGTTACCAAAACGTACCGTGCAATGGATATTCTCTGGCGCAATATCAAATAAGCGTTTTAATTCGCTCATCTTTTTTTCTGACTCATTCGTCATATATTCTTCAAACTTCTTGATATCCGCGTTGAAGCCGCGCAGAAGAGAACGACTGCTGCTGGGCAGGATGTTCACCAGCGTGATCGCTGCCCCTTCTTCCTTCGCCAGATTAGCTGCATGGCGAACCGCTTTATCGCTCAAATCCATTTCAAACACATCAACAGGCATCAAAATGTTTTTATACATAAGCCTGGCTCCTTATTCCGCTGAAGAGTTATTTTCTGAATACAGAGTGACATTCACCCTATAAACAAACCTTAAACGGTCACATGCAGAAACTATCAATAAAAGAAAATAACTGTCCGCTTTGTAAATACCTGTCGGGTTACGTCAACCCCTACGAAAATTAAGAAAAAAGTGTGAGTTTGATCAAAAACAAAAAAATGCGTGGCTGACAGGCGTATTTATAGTGCTCCGAAACGGCAAGAGATGAATATCGCCGTATCGGCTAAGCAAGAGAGGAGAAAATACCATGATGACTTACGATCGTAACCGCAACGCAATTACCACTGGCAGCCGTGTAATGATTAACGGCACAGGCCGCACCGGCATTATTAAAGCGATTCACAGCAACGGTCTGGATGCCGCACACGTGCGTCGTAGCAAAACGGTTGAAGTGGAAGGATGCGAAGGGAAATTTGAACCGATTGAACTGATTCGACTTGGTATGCACTAAAACGTGCGGAACATGCCGCCGCGAACGGCGGCATGTGATGGATTACAACTGCCCGGCGTATGCTTCAACCGAGGCTTTCGCGCCGTTCGCCAGTAATGACTGATAGGCTTTCATCACCGCATCAACAAAGACAGGCTCCTGCGGCAATTCCTTACCAAAGATGGTTTCAATGCCCAGCAGCGCTTTCACCCGACTTTCACCTTCAGCACTGCCCTTCACTGCGGCCTGAATCACCGCCAGCTGCGGATCGCTTACTTCAATGGCGTTACCCTGCTCATCCACACCACCGACATAGCGCATCCATCCTGCCACACCCAGCGCCAGCAGAGGGAAACTACGCTGATGCACCAGATGCCAGCGCACAGAATCCAGCATCCTCTGCGGCAGTTTCTGGCTACCGTCCATCGCAATTTGCCAGGTACGGTGGCGCAACGCCGGGTTGCTGTAGCGTGCAATCAGCAGGTCGGCATAATGTGCCAGATCAACCCCTTTTACTTTCAACGTCGGCGCCTGTTCTTTCAGCATCAGCGCATGTGCTGCCCGGCGATAGTGGGCATCTTCCATGCAGTCGTTGATGTGCTGATAACCGGCCAGATAGCCGAGATACGCCAGGAATGAGTGGCTGCCGTTCAGCATCCGCAACTTCATTTCTTCAAACGGGATGACGTCTGCAACCAGTTCTGCACCGGCTTTCTCCCACTGCGGGCGGCCAGCAACAAAGTTGTCTTCGATAACCCACTGACGGAACGGTTCGCAGGCCACACCTGCCGGGTCACGTACGCCGGTCAGTTGCTCAATTTTATCCAGCGTTTCAGCCGTAACCGCCGGAACAATACGATCCACCATGGTGGACGGGAATGTGACGTTTGCTTCAATCCACTCCGCCAGTTCGCTATCCAGCGCGCGGGCAAATGCGCAGGTGACATTGCGCATCACATGGCCGTTTTCAGGCATGTTATCGCAGGACATCACCGTAAAGGCCGGTAGTCCCGCCGCTTTACGGCGTGCCAGCGCTTCAACAATCACGCCAGGCGCGGATTTTGGCTGATGAGGGTTTTGCAGGTCAGCAACGATGAACGGATTGTCGAGCATCAATTGCCCGGTTGCCGGAGAATGGCAGTATCCTTTCTCCGTAATGGTCAGCGACACAATCGCGACCTGAGGTTCGCACATCGCCGCCAGCACGGTTTCCAGGCCATCAACCTGAACATGCAACGCCCTGTTCACCACGCCTACCACGCGTGAGGTCCACGCATCGGCAGACATTTCAGCCACGGTGTAGAGATTATCCTGAGCCTTGAGGTCGGCAATTTGCTGCTCGCCACCAATCAGGTTAACTTCGCAGTAACCCCAGTCGCTCCCCTGTTCAGCAGCAAGGATATCGGTATACACCGCCTGGTGCGCACGATGGAAGGCACCAAACCCTAAATGAACAATGCGCGTCTTCAGGCTGTCGCGATCGTACTGAGGAAGCGTAGCTTTCGCCTTTAATAACCGGTTTTCCATGATTGAGACTCGTTGTCGTAAATGAAAAATGTAACCCCGCAGCAGCAAGATCATCACCGCTGCGGATTTGCTGACTACACCAACTAGAATGGCAGTGTGTATAATTTTGGATGAGCCATAACCATACTGAATGCGCCGGGCCGAATATTGATTTACATTAACTTTGGTCTAATTGGTGTGATATAAAAATTAAGTTGTGTGACATCTAAGGCAGAAGATATAAACCACCCAGCCAACGCTGGGTGGTGTTTGCTGAAGGGTTATTGCCATTCAAAAGCGGTCATTTAAAACTCATGACTGCACCCCGTAGTTATGCGCTTTCACTTTTAACGCGTTAGCCTCAGCGGCATCTTCGGCTTCGCTCAAATCCCGGTCGCGCACTTCCGGCATTAAAATTGCGGACAACAAGCCTATCAGTGAGTACACCACCATCATCACCACAATAGGCCACCAGGAACCGGTCATGTTGCAGAAGATCCCCGCCAGTACCGGACCAAAGCCAACCGCTACCAGACCGCCCGCCTCTTTCGAAATAGCCATGCGGGTAAAGCGGTTACGCGAGCCGAACATTTCCGCCATGGTGATGTTTTCCAGCGCGAACAGCCCCAGTACGGCAAAGTTGTGGATAATAATGATGCACAGCATGACCACACCCGGGGTGTAGGTTTTGTCGACGATGATCGACAGCATCGGGTACGCCAGAATGATGGCCGAGATGTTAAGAACAATGTAAGGCAGACGACGCCCGATTTTGTCCGACAGCCAGCCCAGCAACGGAATGGTGATGAACCCCAGAATGGAACTGATCATCAGCGCATCGGTTGGAATGCTTTTATTAAACAGCAGCGTTTGTACCAGATAGCCCGCCAGGAAGGTCTGAATCAAGCCAGAGTTACCCGCCTGACCAAAACGCAGGCCGGTCGCCAGCCAGAAGGATTTGCTTTTGAACATCGCGCCCAGCGTCGTTTCCTGCTCAGGCACCGGCGCCGCGTTGTCTTCATCATTTACCTTCTCAAAGACCGGGCTTTCTTTCAGGTTCATTCGCAGCCAGATAGCAAAGATCATCACCACCACGCTTGCCAGGAACGGAATACGCCAGCCCCATGCCACCAGCTCTTCACGATCGAGAACAAAGAACATCAACGCCCAGATAGCCGTCGCGCTCAGCGTTCCGCAGTTAGTCCCCATCGCCACCAGTGAAGAGATAATGCCGCGCTTACCTTTCGGCGCATACTCGGCAAGCATGGTTCCCGCACCAGAGATTTCTGCCCCGGCGCCAAGCCCCTGGATAATGCGTAACGTGACGAGCAGAACCGGGGCAAAGATGCCAATCTGCGCGTAGGTGGGTAATACACCAATCAGGGTGGTACAGATCCCCATCATCGTGATGGTGACGAACAGAACTTTTTTACGACCGATTCTGTCGCCCATTCTGCCGAAAATAAACGCCCCGACGATGCGCGCAATATAGCCTGCACCGTAGGTTCCCATTGCCAGGATCAATGCCATCGCAGCGGATTGTTCCGGGAAAAAGATCTCATGGAAGACAAGGGCGGCACCCAGCGAATACAGCTGAAAATCCATAAACTCGAGCGCGGTGCCAAGCCAGCCGGAAACAGCGGCTTTCACCAGATCCGAGGTCGTTCTTTGAGGTTGTGTCTGAGTCATAATGGCTATCTCTGAAAGGTAAGATGCGTACCACGTAGAGCCTGTCTGCGCAGGCTCTTAACCGCACTCATTGTTATTGGTCGAATGTGAGCAAAACCTTGCAGCACTGCCGCTGGTCTTTCTCAAACAGTTCAATGGCGTCTGTTACGTGGTGATAGTCAAAGGTATGAGTAACCAGTTTTTCCGGATCGATGAGCCCTTTTTCCAGCCACTCAATAACAACCGGGAATTTGTGTGCATTCAGGCGCGACGAGAAAATCGACAGCTCTTTGCCGGTAATGCCCTGCTGCACAATCTGGCTCGGTTCACTGGAGAACCCCATCAGCACAATGCGGGCTGCCGGTGCGGCCAGGTTGATAGCCTCCTGTAAAATGGATGGATGACACGCGGCATCAATAATCAGCGTGGGTTTGATGCCTTTTTCTTCCAGTACGGACTGCACGGAGCGCTCTGCGTTGTTAAATACCCAATCCGCGCCGCTACGTTCGGCCATCGCCAGGCGTTCATCGATCCTGTCGACGACGATGACTTGCTTCACGTTGTAAACCCCTTTCAGGGCCTGCACAGTGACAAGCCCCATCGGGCCTGCGCCAAAGATCAAGGCCACATCCTGCTCCGTGGGTTTAGCCTGCCCGGTCACGTTCGCCGCAATGGTAAAAGGCTCGACCATTACCGCATGTTTATCGGGGATGGCATCGGGAATAACCCACGCATTTTTTGCCGGTACCACGGCGTACTCACTGAAGCCGCCGTCACGGTGCACGCCCAGCACCACAAGGGATGCACAGACGTTTGGTTTACCGACTGAGCACTGATAGCAGTGACCACAGCTAATGACCGGGTCAACCGACACGCGCTGTCCAACACGTGAGGCATCAATCTCCTCACCCACGGCATCAATCACGCCAAAGAACTCATGGCCGATCACTCGCGGATATTTGGCGAAGGGGTTGTGGCCGCGATAGATATGACTATCTGAACCACAGATCCCGGCAAGTTTGATTTTGACGCGGACTTCACCAGCTGCGGGAGCCGGGAGCGGGCGCTCTTCAATCACCAGTTCATTCGGTTTTTGAATCACTACGCTTTTCATTGTTCGCTCCTCTTTTACCAGTTCCACAGCGTGCCATCTTCAAGACGTGCAACCGGCAGGTAGGCCGGATCGTACGGATATTTCGCTGCCAGTTTTTCGTCGAACTCGATGCCCAGCCCTGGCTTTTCGCCCGGGTGCATATAGCCGTTATCAAAGCTCCAGCTATGCGGGAAGACTTCGAGCATCTGTTCGGAATAGCCCATATATTCCTGCACGCCAAAATTCGGCACCCACAGGTCGAAGTGCAGCGCGGCCGCGTGGCATATCGGTGACAAATCGGACGGGCCATGCGAGCCAGTACGCACCTGATACAGCGAGGCGAAATCAGCAATTCGACGCATCCCCGTGATCCCACCCGCATGGGTTATGGTGGTACGGATGTAGTCGATAAGCTGCTCTTCGATGAGCTGTTTGCAATCCCAGATGCTGTTGAACACTTCACCCACCGCAATCGGGGTAACGGTGTGCTGGCGAATCAGACGGAAGCATTCCTGATTTTCCGCAGGGGTTGGGTCTTCCATCCAGAACATGCGGAATTCTTCGATGCTCTTGCCGAAACGCGCCGCTTCAATTGGCGTCAGGCGGTGGTGCATGTCGTGTAGCAGGTGTTCATTGAAGCCATACTTGCTACGCACGGCATCAAACAATTTCGGCGTAAAATCGAGGTATTTCTCCGTTGACCACAACTGCTCTTCCGGCCAGTTGCCCTTGGTGGCAGGCTCGTAAGCCAACCCTTTCCCCTTAGACATACCGTAAGTGGTTTTCATTCCCGGCACGCCGCACTGGACGCGAATGGCTTTGAAACCCATCTCTTTATGACGCGCATAGTCTTCCAGCACATCATCAATGGTGTGGCCCGTGGTATGGCAATACACCATCACCCCTTCACGGGATGCGCCACCCAGCAGCTGGTATAACGGCATATTGGCCGCTTTCGCTTTGATGTCCCACAGCGCCATATCAACGGCAGAAATCGCCGACATGGTCACCGGCCCGCGACGCCAGTAGGCGCCTTTATAAAAGAACTGCCAGATATCTTCGATTCGGTGGGCATCGCGGCCAATCAGCTGCGGGCAGAGATGATCTTTCAGGTAAGAGGCAACGGACAGCTCACGCCCGTTAAGCGTGGCATCACCCAGACCGACAATTCCGTCATCGGTGGTGATTTTAAGGGTGACAAAGTTGCGCCCCGGACAGGTCACAAATACTTCAGCCCCGACAATCTTCATAATCCAGTTCCTTACATCGCTCGTTGTGATGCAGGAAATTTACCCAACTACACTACTACCATACAAGTATAATGATCATGAAATAAGTGCCTGGTCACAAAATTGGGGCACTTAGGTGCGCCCCCATCCGGCTACGATGATCAGCATTCCGCACAGCGCAACCAGCGCGCCAGCCCAGTCATACAGGCTCAGTTTTACGCCATCCACAACCCGCAGCCACAGCAGCGCAGTGCAAACATACACGCCACCGTAGGCCGCATAGACCCGGCCACTGGCGGCGGGATGCAACGTCAACAGCCAGACAAACAGGGCCAGCGCTATCCCGGCGGGAACCAGCAGGAATACCGAAGCCCCCTTTTTCAGCCAGAGCCAGGGTAAGAAACAACCGATGATTTCACACAGTGCGGTGGCAAAAAAAAGCAGCGTTGTTTTGATCATATCGAACATCTTGTGAGGATTGATTTAGACATCATACGCGATAATCTCCTTTACTTTTCCATACCTGACGCACGGGTATGCCGCCCTTTTGGATTGGTGTAGAATCCGGGTTGGGTAAAACGCTTATCTGCACCCATTAAAAAGGAAACGCGATGACTACATTAAGCAAACGGCTTTGTCTGTCAGCGATGCTCGCGCTGTCAACGTTCGCCTTCGCCGCCACGGCATCAGCCGAAACCAGCAAGCTCGTTATCGAGTCTGGTGATAGTGCGCAAAGCCGTCAGAACGCTGCTATGGACAAAGAACAATGGAACGACACCCGCAATCTTCGCCAGAAGGTAAACAAGCGGGCTGAAAAAGAGTGGGACAAAGAAGATGTCGCCTTTGATGCGCGTGACAAATGCCAGCAAAGTGCGAACGTCAACGCCTACTGGGAGCCTAACACGCTGCGCTGCCTGGATCGCCGTACCGGCCGCACCGTTGCCCCCTGATTTCGCGGAGTCACTATGGCCGATATGTTAGCCGTTAAACTTCGTCCGCTGGAACGCGAGGATCTGCGCTTCGTCCACCAGCTCGATAACAATGCCAGCGTGATGCGCTACTGGTTTGAAGAGCCTTATGAGGCGTTTGTCGAGCTGTCAGATCTTTACGATAAGCACATTCACGATCAGAGTGAGCGTCGCTTTGTGGTGGAGTGTGAAGGCGAAAAAGCCGGTCTGGTCGAACTGGTTGAAATCAACCACGTTCACCGTCGGGCGGAATTTCAGATCATTATTTCGCCAGAACACCAGGGCAAAGGGCTGGCGTCACGGGCGGCGAAGCTGGCGATGGATTACGGGTTTAACGTCCTGAATCTCTACAAGCTGTATCTCATCGTCGATAAAGAGAACGAAAAAGCGATCCATATCTACCGCAAGCTGGGCTTTATGGTGGAAGGCGAACTGATTCATGAATTCTTTATCAATGGTGAGTACCGCAACACCATTCGCATGTGCATCTTCCAGCATCAGCACCTGGCCGGACACAAAGCCTCTCCGGCAAGCCTGCTAAAACCAACCGCGCAATAACCTGCGCGGTTTTCATTTTCATCAATAGTAATCAATGCTGTTCTTGATGGTGTACTTGCGTTCAACGGCCGGTTTTACGCTGTCGTCGGTGATCAACAATTGGCAGGTAACCGGGTTGTTATGACGATCGTAATCGCAGCTCTGTTTTACGTGCCCGAGCGGTTTGTCGTTCAGCAGGCTGATGGCCGTGTAGTCCAGTTTTTTACGCACATCTTTTGACGGCGTGGCCTGAACAGACAAATGTTGCTCGCCGGATACCGTGGTTTTTCCCAGCGGATACCCTTCTGCATCATAGCGATACTTCACTTCCATCTCTTTGCCGTGCGCGGCCACCACAAATCCGTTGTCGTCGGTATCCCAGGTTACCCCTGCCGCAGGCAGTTCTGCCAGCTGACATTTGCCCTGCAACTTCACCTTACGCTGCTGCGTTTCCGCGTCAAGGTAGTAGTTGGCATCCAGTACCAGTGCGACACCGGTATTGGCCTCCAGGTCGTGTAATTCCAGCGTATCAAAGCACCCTTCTGTTGATACGGTTCCTGTTACCCGTTTCGAGACTTCGCCCTTATCGTTGAGCAACGTCTGGGTAAAGTCTTTTACCGGCCCGCGCAGGGGATCAAAATCAAACTCATTCGAGAAACTGGCCATCTCCGGCGAAAAAGACAACGGCGCAGAGGCGTTATCGCACCCCACCAGCACCGTAGCCAGAAGCGTCATCACTGCGTATTTCTTCACATTATTTACCGATACAGGGAGATAATTCCCAATCATATTAGCAAATACATATGTTTACGCGAACCCTGCTAAAATTATTCTACACACAGAGAAGAGAGAAGGAGCTACAGATGAAACGGTTACCCTGGATTACCGCCCTGCTGTTGATGAGTGTTTCCCCGGCCATTCTGGCTGCGCCGGACTCCTGCGAGCGAATTAAAAGCGACATCCAGCAGAAGATTATTAACAACGGCGTGCCTGAAACCGGCTTTACGCTGAACATCGTGCCGAACGATCAGGCCGACCAGCCGGATGCGCAGGTCGTTGGGCATTGTGCCAACGACACCTTCAAAATTTTGTACATCCGCACAGGAAGCGGTGCGGCAGCGGGCACTCAGGACAGCACACAAGGTGAGCCGCAGTGATTTTTATCCAATTTCGCCGCAACAATACCCATTGATTTGATGAGGATTAATATTTAGTACCTCCAAATAAGTAAAACTCACCCATCATTAGTCCGGTTGTAATAACGGGCGTAAATAATTCCCATTACAATGATGGAGTGAGTCATGTCCGAGGCAGATATCCACGGCGGGATTAGCCGTCGAACGCTGGTTAAATCCACCGCAATTGGCTCACTGGCGCTTGCCGCCGGTGGGCTTTCATTACCTTTCAGTTTAAAAAGCGCAGCCGCCGCGGTGAAAGATGCCGTGTCGCCCGCTGAAGATAAAGTGGTCTGGGGAGCCTGCTCCGTAAACTGTGGTAGCCGTTGTGCGCTACGCCTGCACGTGCGCGACAACGAAGTGTATTGGGTAGAAACCGATAACACCGGCGACGATATTTACGGTAATCATCAGGTTCGCGCCTGCCTTCGTGGACGCTCAATCCGTCGTCGTATCAACCACCCGGACCGCCTTAACTACCCGATGAAACGCGTGGGAAAACGCGGCGAAGGCAAGTTTGAACGCATCAGCTGGGATGAAGCCCTGGATACCCTGACCGCCAGCCTGAAAGGCGTGGTGGAAAAGTATGGTAATGAAGCGGTGTACATCAACTACTCCTCCGGCATTGTCGGCGGCAATATCACCCGCTCCTCCCCTTATGCCTCGCTGGTGGCGCGTCTGATGAACTGCTACGGCGGTTTCCTGAGCCATTACGGCACCTACAGTACGGCACAAATTGCCTGCGCAATGCCTTACACCTATGGCAGCAACGACGGCAACAGCACCTCCGATATCGAAAACACTAAACTGGTGGTGATGTTCGGCAATAACCCGGCGGAAACGCGCATGAGCGGCGGCGGGATCACTTACTATCTGGAACAGGCCCGTGAGCGTTCCAATGCCCGAATGATCGTTATCGATCCGCGCTACACTGACACCGCCGCCGGACGCGAAGACGAGTGGATACCGATTCGTCCAGGCACCGATGCCGCACTGGTCGCCGGGATTGCGTGGGTACTGATCGACGAAAATCTGGTTGACCAGCCGTTCCTGGATAAATACTGCGTCGGCTACGACGAAAAAACGCTGCCGGAAGACGCGCCAGCTAACGGCCACTACAAAGCCTACATCCTCGGCCAGGGCGATGATGCCACCGCCAAAACGCCGGAATGGGCGTCGCGGATTACGGGTATTCCCGCCGACCGAATCATCAAACTTGCCCGTGAAATCGGCTCAGCGAAACCGGCGTATATCTGCCAGGGCTGGGGCCCACAGCGTCAGGCGAACGGTGAGCAAACCTCACGTGCTATTGCCATGCTGCCGATTCTGACCGGCAACGTGGGGATCAACGGCGGCAACAGCGGCGCTCGCGAATCCACCTACACCATCACCATCGAACGTATGCCGCTGCCGGACAACCCGGTGAAAACGCAGATCTCCTGCTTTAGCTGGACGGACGCCATCGTGCGCGGCCCGGAAATGACGGCGCTCCGCGACGGCGTTCGCGGTAAAGATAAGCTCGATGTACCGATTAAATTTATCTGGAACTATGCCGGGAACACCATCACCAACCAGCATTCCGATATCAATAAAACCCACGACATTTTGCAGGATGAAAGCAAATGCGAAATGATCGTCGTGATCGACAACTTCATGACCTCGTCTGCGAAGTACGCCGACATCGTGTTGCCAGACCTGATGACTGTAGAGCAGGAAGACATTATTCCTAACGACTACGCCGGTAACATGGGCTACCTGATATTCCTTCAGCCTGTCACCGCACCGAAATTCGAACGTAAACCGATCTACTGGATCATGAGCGAAGTCGCAAAACGACTCGGCCCGGATATTTACCAGCAGTTTACTGAAGGGCGCACTCAGGAGCAGTGGTTACAGTATCTGTACGCCAAAATGCTGGAAAAAGATGCCAAACTGCCTTCGTATGATGAGCTGAAAAAGATGGGCATTTATAAGCGCAAAGATCCTGCCGGGCACTTTGTCGCCTACAAAAAATTCCGCGATGACCCTGCGGCGAACCCGCTCAAAACCCCTTCCGGTAAGATTGAAATTTACTCCAGCGCGCTGGCGAAAATCGCCTCGACCTGGGAGCTGGAAAAAGACGAAACCATCACCCCGCTGCCGGTGTATGCCTCCACATTTGACGGATGGGATGCACCAGAACGCAGCACCTACCCACTGCAACTGTTCGGCTTCCACTTTAAAGCCCGTACCCACTCCAGCTATGGCAACGTCGATGTCCTGAAAGCGGCGTGCCGTCAGGAAGTCTGGCTGAACCCGGTTGATGCCGCGCAACGCGGGATTAAAAACGGCGATATGGTGCGCGTTTTCAACGGCCGTGGCGAACTGCGCATTCCGGTCAAAGTCACGCCGCGCATCATGCCAGGTGTAAGTGCCATGGGCCAGGGGGCGTGGCACGATGCCAACATGAATGGCGATCGAATCGACCACGGCTCATGCATCAACACGCTGACCACGCACCGCCCTTCTCCGCTGGCGAAAGGTAACCCACAACACACCAACCTGGTGCAGATCGAGAAGGTATAAGGAGTAACCGATGACAACCCAGTATGGATTTTTTATTGATTCCAGCCGCTGCACCGGTTGCAAGACCTGCGAACTGGCCTGTAAGGATTACAAAGATTTAACTCCGGATGTCAGCTTCCGCCGTATTTACGAATACGCCGGCGGCGACTGGCAGGAGGATAACGGCGTCTGGCACCAGAACGTGTTTGCCTACTATCTGTCGATTGCCTGTAACCACTGTGAAGATCCGGCCTGCACCAAAGTGTGCCCGAGTGGCGCGATGCACAAGCGTGACGACGGTTTTGTGGTGGTGGATGAAGACGTCTGCATCGGCTGCCGCTACTGCCATATGGCCTGTCCGTATGGCGCGCCACAGTACAACGCCGCCAAAGGCCATATGACCAAGTGCGACGGCTGCCACAGCCGCGTGGCGGACGGCAAAAAGCCAATCTGCGTGGAGTCCTGCCCGCTGCGTGCGCTGGACTTTGGCCCGATTGAAGAGCTGCGCCAAAAGCACGGCCAGCTTGCGGCAGTAGCGCCCCTGCCGTCTGCGCACTTCACGAAGCCGAGCATTGTTATTAAACCTAACGCCAACAGCCGTCCGACGGGTGACACCACCGGCTACCTGGCAAATCCGAAGGAGGTGTGAGATGGGAAGTGGATGGCATGAATGGCCGTTGGTGATCTTCACCGTCTTTGGGCAGTGCGTGGCAGGTGCGTTAATTGTCAGTGGATTTGCCTGGTTCAAAGAGGAAGACGCGGCTGCAAAAGCGCGCATTGTGCGCAGCATGTTCTTTTTATGGGTTGTGATGGGGATTGGCTTTATCGCCTCTGTGCTGCATCTGGGTTCTCCGATGCGCGCCTTTAACTCGCTTAACCGCGTCGGCGCTTCCGCGCTCAGTAACGAAATCGCGGCCGGCTCGGTGTTCTTTGCCGTTGGCGGGTTCTGGTGGCTGGTGTCTGTAATCGGTAAAATGCCCCCGGCACTGGGCAAAATCTGGCTGGTGGTGAGCCAGATCCTCGGGCTGGTTTTTGTCTGGGCGATGACCCGGGTGTATCAGATAGATACCGTCCCCACCTGGTACACCGGCTACACCACACTGGCATTTTTCCTGACGTTAGTTCTTGGCGGCCCGCTGTTTGCCGCACTGTTGCTGCGTGCGGCAAAAATCCCCTTTAAGGGTTCTGCCGCCGCGGGATTGAGCGCCCTGGCCCTGCTGGCAAGCGTGGGTGTGATTGTGCTGCAAAGTAACGAATTAGCCACGATCCACAGTTCAGTCCAGCAGGCCAGCGCCCTGCTGCCGGAGTATGGTACATGGCAAATCTGGCGTATCCTGTTAGTAACAGCCGGATTAGGTTGCTGGCTGTGCCCGCTTATACGCCGCCAGGAGCCAAAAACGCTCGGCCTGTTCGCAGGGATCGTGCTGGTGGTATTCGGTGAGCTGATTGGTCGCGGGCTGTTTTATGGCCTGCACATGACCGCAGGTATGGCGATTGCCGGTTAATACACGCGTGCGGGGCAACCCGCGCGTGCGCAAGGAATGTCGTAATGAATGAATTATCACAACGCGAGTCTTTCGCTTTCAGCGCCCGGGTTCTGGGTGCATTGTTTGGTTTTGCCCCAGACAGCGAGCAGGCAGTACCGCTGGTGAGTGCGCTCACCTCAAGCGACTGGTATCAGGACTGGCCGTACGCGCATCAGTCGCTGGCGAGTATCGCGCAGACGTTTAAAACCCCTGCCGATGAACCGTTAACAGAGGCCTGGCAGCGCCTGTTTATTGGCCCTTATGCGCTCCCGGCTCCGCCGTGGGGTTCCGTCTGGCTGGATCGTGAGTCTGTGTTATTCGGTGAATCCACCCTGGCACTGCGCCAGTGGATGCGTGAAAACGCGATAGCTTTCGAGATGCAGCAAAACGAGCCAGAAGATCACATCGCGACGCTACTGATGCTGGCGGCCTGGCTTGCGGAGAATGGACGTGACGCGGAATGCGACCAACTGCTGGCCTGGCATCTTCTGCCGTGGAGCCATCGCTTTCTCTCGGTGTTTATCGACAACGCCAGCCACCCTTTCTACGTTGCGCTTGGCAAACTGGCACAACTTACTCTGGCTGACTGGCAATCCACATTGTTAATCCCGGTCGCAGAAAAGCCGCTTTACCGCTAATACCCCGCAGCCAGTGTTTCCACTGGCTGCCCTTTTTCACCTCTTACCCTTTACTGCTGGCAAGCCACGCGCGCCACCCGCCAAACTCCGTGATGTCCCGCGCATCCTGCAATCCATACTCTTCGCAGATAAACCCGGTTAACCAGCGCCCGTCCTCCAGCTCTATTTTGCCTAACCCCAGAGGAGCAGGAATACCGGCCAGAAACGATCCCACTTCGCTATGCGGCACGTCCCACACTTCAACTGCGATAGCAGCCCCCAGCTCCCGGGCACGCACCATGCCGGGCCGCTTACCATCGGCCAGCGCATACAGCCGGTAATGTGGCGCACTGCGTGTGGCTTTCAGTAAGGTTGCGCCACGCTGGCGCAGTTGGCTGTTCAGCGCCAGTCCGTCAAGATGCGCGCCGCAAACCACAATGGACATTTTGTCGTGGGTTGCACAGGTTGCCGGGGCTTCAGTGCGCATTTCACGCCCGCCAGGCAAGGTCAACGACTGAGTGCGTTGTAAGGCATCGGCAAGGCTCAGTAAATACTGATCGGTAAACGCGCGGCCAAACAGCGTCACGCCGGAAGGCAGTCCATTCGCCATCACACCCGCCGGGACCGCAACCGCCGCGTAGTCGAGCAGGTTCATAAAGTTGGCGTATACCCCAAGATCAGAGTTGCGTTTCACCGGCTCTGCCGCCAGCTCCGCCAGGGTCACAGGCCGTGGATAGGTTGGGGTTAACACACATGACACCCCGGCCAGAATGGCATCACACTGCATTTTGTAATGCTGCAATTTGTACTGGGCATCGAACGCCGCCACCGCATCCGTTGACGGTGCCTTTTGCAGGACATCGCGGATCACCGGCAGCACGGCATCCGGTTGCTGCTCAATCAGTTTACCCGCCACGTGGTAACGCTCTGCCACCCACGGGCCGTCATATAACAGCTTTGCCGCCGCCAGGAACGGCGAGAAATCAATGATTTCCGGCACGCCACCGAGTGCTATCAGACGCGTTTTGGCGGCATTAAATAGCGCCTCACTTTCGGCGCACCCCAGGAATTCCAGGGTGTCCGGGAGCCCAAAGCGGAAGCCGGGCTCAGGCGCGCCAAACGCCTGAGGACCATTCCAGGATGGGTTAGCGCGGCTGTAAGCATCACGTGGGTCTTGCACCGCCGTCAGCGCCAGCAAGCGGCTGGCCTCTGCGGCAGTAGCGGTAAAGAAGGTTACGCAGTCCAGGGTGCGACAGGCTGGCACCACGCCAGCCGTTGAAATTAACCCTTTGGTGGCTTTCAGCCCCACCAGGTTATTCAGCGAGGCCGGAACGCGGCCGCTGCCCGCGGTGTCCGTGCCAAGGGCGAAACTCGTTATTCCCAGTGCCACCGCCAGGGATGATCCGGCGCTGGAGCCACCCGACGGATAATCCGCATGAACGCTGTTGCGGCACAAGCCATACGGCGAACGGGTGCCGTTTAACCCGGTGGCAAACTGATCAAGATTGGTCTTTCCGAGCGGTACGGCACCTAACGCAATCAGCTGCGCGACAATGGTCGCATCGTCTTTCGCCTGATAGGCAAACGCCGGGCAGGCAGCGGTGGTGTCAATCCCCGCCAGATCGATGTTGTCCTTGATAGCAAAGGGAATGCCGTAGAGCGGTAACGACGCAGGATCAGCCTCTTCCAGTGCGGCGAGGTACGGCTCCAGCTCGGCTGACGTCAGGACATAAATAAAGGCGTTAAACTCCGGGTTTAACGCCAGCGCACGTTCACGCAGTGTGGTGATGACTTCTCGCGGCGTGTAACGCCCTTCGCTGTAGACCTGAGCCAGAAAATCAAGACGTAAATCAAACGGATGCATCATGCTGTTTTCTCCAGAACGACCACACACTGCCCCGCGCGAACCGATGATCCCGGCTGCACGCGCACCTGGCTGACCACACCGTCCCGCGTGGCGAGCAGCGGGATCTCCATCTTCATGGATTCCAGCACCACCAGCACATCGCCTTCCCGCACCGGCGTGCCGACTTCAACATTCACCTGCCACAGGTTGCCCGACACCGGGCTTTCTACGCCCTCCTGCCCGGGTTTGAGCGGCGCATCGTCCCCCTCATCCACCAGCACATCACTGCTGTCGAAATGGGCCTGACCATTGGCAATCCAGCGTTCGCGCTCGGCGTCAAACGCCCCCTGCTGATGGGTGCGAAACGCAGCAATTTCTTCGGTTTCATCAGTGAGGAACTGCTGATATTCCGCCAGCTTCAGGGTGGTGTGCTCGATGCGCAGCGGGTAACGTCCCAGCGGGAAATCACGCCGGATGGTCAGTAGCTCGTCAGCAGAGACAGGATAGAAACGGATCTGGTCGAAGAAGCGCAGCAGCCAGGGCTTACCGCCAAAGTCCTCAACTGCGTGATAGCGATTCCACATCTGCAACGTGCGCCCGACAAACTGATACCCGCCAGGCCCTTCCATCCCGTAAACACACAGATATGCCCCGCCGATACCCACCGAGTTTTCCGCCGTCCAGGTACGCGCCGGGTTATACTTGGTGGTCACCAGACGATGACGCGGGTCGAGCGGCGTGGCCACCGGTGCGCCGAGGTAAACATCCCCCAGCCCCATCACCAGATAACTGGCATCAAACACCGTTTTGTAGACCTGATCGATGTTCGCCAGGTCGTTAATACGGCGAATAAACTCCAGGTTGCTCGGGCACCACGGCGCATCACGACGCACGGTGGTCATATATTTATCGATAGCCTTCTGGCAGGCAGGATCGTCCCATGACAGCGGCAGCCAGACGATACGCGAAGGCACATCCAGATCCTCGCGCTCGCAGACGCTGTGCCACAAACCGGCAACCACATCCAGCAGGCTCGCCAGGCTCAGTGCCTCTGGCTGATAGTGAACCTGCAACGAACGAATACCCGGTGTCAGATCGATAACCCCGTCAAGCGCGCGGCTTTCCAGGGCCTGCATCAGCGCATGAGCGCGAAAACGCAGCACCAGATCCAGCTCCGGCTCGCCAATCTCCAGCAACAGGTGTGTATCACCCGAAAGTCTGGCCACCAGGCGTTTATCCGCATGGCCCTGTTCCAGAACAATGGGTGACGCAAGCTCTGCGGGTTTCCACACCACATCCTGAGGATGGAGGCTGTTGATTTGCGCCTCCTGCGCCTGCGCCAGCTGCCGCGCAGTGGCAATATCCACCGGGACAAAGCGTACTTTATCCCCCGCTTTCAACTGCCCGACGGCGTGTAGATCGGCTTCAATGATAGTGACCGGACACACAAACCCGCCCAGACTTGGGCCATCCGGGCCGAGGATCACCGGCATGTCGCCCGTAAAATCGACCGCGCCAATGGCGTACGGGTTATCGTGAATGTTCGACGGATGCAGCCCCGCTTCGCCGCCGCTTTCTCGCACCCATTCCGGTTTCGGGCCAATCAGGCGCACCCCGGTACGGCTGGAGTTGAAATGCACTTCCCACTCGGTCGCGAAAAAGGTCGCCACGTAAGCCGGGGTAAAATATTCCGGCGCGCCGTGCGGCCCGTAAATCACCCGCAGTTCACGCACGGGCGCAAACGTTGTACGCAGCGCCTGGGGTAAAACGGCCTCACTGCCCGCAGAGGAAAGCGGCGTAAGGTGCAGCACATCTCCGGTACGCAGTGCGCGCCCGGCGTGCCCGCCAAACTGGCCCAGGGTGAAGGTACTTTTGCTGCCCAGATAATCCGGCGCGTTCAACCCGCCGCGCAGGCACAGATAACTGCGTACACCGTCACCGCGAATATCGCCCATGCGTAGCGTCATCCCGGCACGCACCATAAAGACGCTGTTGTTTTCCAGCAGCTCACCGTCCAGCGTCAGGTCTATTTCTGCCCCGGTGACGACCAGTTGCGCGTCGCAGTTGAATTTCAGCGTAGGGCCGCTGAGGGTGATTTCCAGCGCGGCAGCGCGATCATCATTGCCGAGCAGGCGGTTGCCCAGACGCAAGGCTCGGCTGTCCATTGGCCCGGAAGGCGGCACGCCCACGGCCCAGTACCCCACACGCCCGGGATAATCCTGAACGGTGGTTTGTGTCCCGGCGCTAAGGACTTCCAGGGTGGATGCCTGATAGGTCAGCCCTTCCAGGCAACGCGTCCAGGGTTCGCCGCAGGCAAACGGCGTGAAGGTCAAAATCTGTCGCAGGTAGCTGCGATTCGTCTCCACGCCGTAGAGCCGCGTTTCACCAAGTGCGGTGTGCAGCGCGCGAATGGCCTCATCTCTTGTCGGTTGCCATGCGATAATCTTTGCCAGCATCGGGTCAAAAAACGGCGGTACCTCACAACCAGACTCCACCCAACGGTCGATACGCAACGTGGTGCGGTTATCTTTCGGAAAAACCACTTCGGTCAGCAGGCCCGGCGAAGGCTGAAACTGACGGCCAGGATCTTCCGCATACACACGCGCCTGAATGGCGTGCCCGCTGGCGGTAAGGCTTTCGCGCAGTGCGGCCAGCGGTGGCAAATCCCCGGCGGCAAGGGTAATCATCCAGCGCACCAGGTCGACACCCCAGACCTGCTCGGTCACGCCGTGCTCGACCTGCAAACGGGTATTCACTTCGAGGAAATAAAAGCGTGCGGCATCGCTGTCGTAGACGAACTCAACCGTGCCTGCGCTGCGATAATTCACCGCTTTGCCAAGCTTAATGGCCGCCTCGCACAATGCGCTTTCCATGCCCGCAGGCAGGTTCGGTGCGGGGGTTTCTTCCAGCACTTTCTGGTTACGGCGCTGCACCGAACAGTCACGCACACCCAGGGCAATCACCTCGCCCTTGCCGTCACCAAACAGTTGCACTTCCAGATGGCGGGCCCGCTCGATGTACTTCTCAATAAACACGCCCGCATCGCTGAAGTTGTTTTTACCCAGTCGCACCACAGCATCAAACGCCTCGCTGAGTTCGGCGGCGGAATAGCACACACGCATCCCGATACCACCGCCACCGGCTGTGCTTTTCAGCATTACCGGGTATCCCACATTTTCAGCGGCCTGGAGCGCCTCGCCGACATCCGCCAGCAGCTCTGTGCCCTCCAGCATCGGTACGCCATGCGCTTTTGCCAGCGCACGGGCGGTGTGTTTCAGGCCAAACAGACGAAGCTGTTCCGGCGTGGGGCCCACAAAGGCGATCCCTGCGGCTTCACAGGCTTCGGCAAAGGCGGCATTTTCCGAGAGAAAACCGTAGCCCGTATGAATAGCCTGTGCGCCGCTGGCTTTCGCCGCCGCGATGATTTTATCGGTGACCAGGTAAGTATTCGCGGCCGGGCCCTCGCCCAGGCTCAGAGCTTCATCGGCTTCACGAATGTGCAAACTGCTGATATCGGCTTCAGAATAAACGGCCACGCCGCTCACGCTCATGGTGCGCAGCGTACGAAGAATGCGGCAGGCAATGGCCCCGCGGTTAGCGATCAAGAGTTTAGTAAACATAGTTAAGACTCAATCGGGGCGGGTCGTCCCGCCGAAAATCGGCTCGCCGCATGGTCGTCCATGGGGAAAAAGCAATTACGGCAGGATGCGTCCGGCGCGTACTTCAAACAGGCGATAAATCATCTTTCGCAGGCGCTGCCAGCGCCCTGGCGTCATTTCCATACCAGCACCTCTGCAGGCGTCGGGTTCCAGCCGTTGCAGGGGTTGTTGAGCTGCGGGCAATTGGAAATCAGCACAATGACGTTGCACTCCGCACGCAGCTCCACGTATTTCCCCGGCGCGGAAATGCCGTCTTCGAAGGTTAATCCGCCCTGCGGCGTCACCGGCACGTTCATAAAGAAGTTGATGTTGGCGCCAATATCGCGCTTTTGCAGGCGGCCATCATGCAGGCAGGCGCACAAGAAATTGTCGCGGCAGCTGTGCATATGGCGCTTGTCGAGGGAGTAACGCACGGTGTTACTTTCCTGAGCACAGGCGCCTCCGAGGGTGTCGTGACGTCCGCAGGTATCGGCGACAATAGTCAGCAACGGGTTGCCGAGGTTGGAGTACAGCACGCTGCCGGTGGTGAGATAGGCATTATTCTGGCGGCGCAGCGTGCGCTGGGCATCGTAGCGTTCGCGCGGGCTGTCGGCGTTATAAAACAGCGTGTCGACGGCCTGGTTACCTTCCAGATCGAGCAGGCGCAGGGTCTGCCCTTTTTTCACTTCGAACAGGTAAGGTTCGCCCGCCGGGATCACATGGCGGAAGCTGGCGTGTTGGGCGTTTTTTTCGCTGGCAACGGTCATTTGCGGCTCCTTACAGGGCAAAAAGTTGAGTGTTGGTGAAGGCGCGGTCATTTTCCGGGCGCGTAAGCAGCGCGTGAATGGCCGCCTCCTCGTCCTGCGCCTGTCGCCAGCTCAGCGCAACCGGGCGCGGTGCATACTCGGTGGAAGGATCCATCGGATGCTGTAACGCCGTCATCACCACCAGCACGTCCATCGGCGCGAACAGTTCGACATAACTGCCGGGCTGCGAATGGCCGCTGTGGAAGCTGAACTGGCCGTTGTTGTCCACTGACACCTTGCTGAAGAAGTTCACCACCATCAGCAGGTCTTCCAGGTTGAGATCCCACTTGCCCATCTCTACCAGCAGGTTGTCCGTGCCGTTACGGAAGAAGCCGTTACGTAATTCCTGATAACGTCCCTGACCATATTTTTCCGCCACTTCAGCCGCGTTGAGCACGCCGCCAAACGGATCATGCCAGCCGCAGGTATCGGCGGTGATCCCCGCCAGCACACGCCCCATATCGGAATAGAAGCAGTGTCCCGCCGTCAGGCGCGCGGTGTGCTGGCCTTTCAGGGTGTCAGGCAGGTTCAGGCGTTCACTTTTTTGGTGGGCGTTGAGCATCATCAGGCTGACGTTTGCCCCACCGTCGGTGTCTGTCATGCGCAGGATCTGCCCGCGTTTGAGGATAAAAGAGAGATGGCCGCCACCGGGCAGGATCTCTTCACGTAATGTCGTTGTATTCACAGGATTAACCCCTTAATGCGTAAACGTTATCTTGTGCAGTACCGCTCAGCGCGGAAAGGCGCGTCTCGTTGAGCGGGATGTCGTAAGTAATGCGCGCGCCGTAGGCGTTAGGTGCCTGTGGGTCAATGCGCACTTTGTCGAACACCAGCAAACGGGTGCCAAGGTTGAAGCCTTCAGAAAGATCGTGCGTGACCATAAAGACTGTCATGCGGGTTTCCCCCCACAGTTGCAGCAGCAAGGCGTGCATGTCTTTACGAATTCCCGGGTCGAGTGCACCGAAAGGTTCATCAAGCAACAACACGCGCGGCTGCATAATGAAGGCCTGGGCAATGGCCAGACGCTGCTGCATCCCGCCGGAGAGCTGTGAGGGATACTTGTGCAACGCGTGGCCAAGACCCACTTTTTCCAGCATCTGTGTTGCCCGTTCCCGCGCCGCGCGCTTTTTCGCGCCAAACAGCCGCCCGAACAGCGGGGATTGCGGCAGTTCAAGACCGATGGCAACGTTATCCAGCACGCTAAGGTGCGGGAAAACGGAGTAGCGCTGAAACACCACACCACGGCTGCTGTCCGGCTCTGCGCTCAGCACATTGCCGTCCAGCATGATGGAGCCCCGGCTTGGGGACTCCTGGCCCAGCAGCAGGCGTAAGAATGTCGATTTACCGCAGCCGGACGCCCCCACCATCGAGCAGAACTCACCCTCTTTCACCGTTAAATTCAGGTTCTCCAGCACCACGTGGTCGCCGTACTCCTGCCAGATATTGTTGATGGTGATAAAACTCATGCTTTTCCTCCTTCCGCCCACGGGAAACAGGTCTTGTGAAGCTTGCGCAGCGCCAGATCCATCAGCCATGCCAGCAGCGTGATCCACAGGACATAAGGGATGATGACATCCATGGCCATATAGCGGCGCACGAGGAAAATACGGTAGCCAAGCCCGGCAGTAGACGAGATTGCCTCCGCCGAAATCAGGAACAGCCACGCCGAGCCCAGCAGCAGACGCAGCGAGGTCAGCAAGCGGGATAGCAGCTGCGGCAGCACCACCCGCAGTACCAGCGTCCAGCTGTTTGCCCCCAGCGTCTGGGCTTTGATCAGGATCTCCGGCGGGATTTCACAGGCGCGATGTTCAAGGTCACGAGCCAGCATCGGGGTGATGCCGATAACAATCAGCATCACTTTTGATAGCTCGTCCAGCCCGAAAACGATAAACAGCACCGGTAAAATCGCCAGCGGTGGGATCATCGACAACACCGTCATCAGCGGTGACAGTGACGCCCGCCACAGCGGGAATACGCCGGAGGTGATGCCAATGCACAGGCCAATCAGCGACGCGATCGCCAGCCCGGTCAGCAGACGGGCCAGGCTCACCAGGGTATCCACCCAGAACAGGTACTCACCGCTGCGTTTATCCGGGCTAAACGCCATCCGTGAAAGTGCATCCAGCATCTGTTGCAGACCGGGCAAAAGTTTGTCCTGCGGGTTGGCTTCCAGCCGTACTGCGGAGCCAAAAAAGTAGGCGGCCAGCAGCAGGACGAAAGGCAACATCACAAGCATCAGCCTCATGCCCGAGGTGGGATGGCGGTTAATTTGTCGCATGGCGAACTCCGTCAGTTATCACAGCTTGCCGGCAGCGGCCATTTTCACGAAGCTGTCGTCAAAGCGCAGTTTCACGTTATTCGCATCACCCTGGATGACGTTGCCCGGG
The DNA here is from genome assembly GCF_011752765.1 of Enterobacter sp. Tr-810. NCBI lineage: Bacteria > Pseudomonadati > Pseudomonadota > Gammaproteobacteria > Enterobacterales > Enterobacteriaceae > Enterobacter > Enterobacter sp. Tr-810. The sequence continues at coordinate 26,808 of NZ_VWWW01000002.1, forward strand.
AAACTCATGCCGATAAAATCAGCACTCTGCGCCCCATCGCCCAACAGCCCTTTCTCGAAGGAGAATGACGCCACGCGCTGCATGGTTTTCGCCAGGTCTGCCGAGGTGACAAAGGCGATGTTGTCCTGCGGGGTGTAGAACAGGTGCGTCGTTTTCAGCTGCGCCTGATAACCCGCCAGATCGGTGCCGGAGGCAGCGGCCATCGCGTTCAGGGCGTTTGCGTCCTGCGCTTTCATCAGCACCATCATTTCGTACCATGCGCCGGTCAGTGCTTTGCCCAGTGCCGGGTTGTCTTTCAGGGTTTCACTGTTGACGACCATCATGTCGATGAGCTCGCCCGGTACCTGAGAGGAGCTAAAGACTTCAGTGGTTTTCGGTGTGGCTTTGATAACGGAAAGCTGCGGGTTCCAGGCCACGGCGGCCTGCACACTTGCCGTGCCAAACGCCGAGACGATATCCGCATCAGAGGTATTCACCACGGTGACGTCTTTCTCGGCCAGCCCGGCTTTTTCCAGGCCGCGCACCAGCAGGTAGTGGGAAACGGACAGCTCCGGCAGGTAGACCTTCATCCCTTTCAGGTCCTTGAGGGTTTTGCCCTCACCTTTCATCACTACGCCGTCGTTGCCTTCCGAGTAACTGCCGAGGATCAACGCCGTGGTATCGACCCCGCCCGCCGCCGGGATGGTCAGCGCGTCCATGTTGGTCATGGTGCAGCCGTCGAACTGGCCTGCGGTGTACTGGTTGATGGATTCGATATAGTCGTTGAGTTGTACGACATTGATTTTGATGCCGTATTTACTGGCCCATTTATCGATGATTTTGCTACTGCTGATGGTGCCCCAGGGCATCCAGCCGGCGTAGATGGTCCAGCAGACGTTGAATTCTTTTTTAACAGCAGCAAACGTGGGGAGACTGACCAGCATCGCCAGCGACAGTACAAGAGAGCGGAGTAATGGCGTTTTCTTCATTCTTGACCTCTGAGTGGCACAAAATTAGGGGGCAGCGCGACACCGTTGGTGCTGCTGTCTCCCGGGTTTTTGTCCCGCCGTGTAACCTCTCAGAGGTCGCCAGCTCTTGGACCAGCCATTCACCGTAGTGAACCGGAACCCTAGCCAGCTATTGTTCAAATTGTGTGGTGCTGCCCTTCAGTGAAAGAGTTTGCAAAGGATATGCCAGAATTTTTTATGTTTTTTATTAATGACTTAGAAATTATTACGGGTTGAGTTTCACTGTTTTGGGGAGGCGCGCGCAGGTGGTGCACTGTGGTGGGGCGTTGAGGCAGTTCTGGTTTCGGGGAGAGATTTCTCGCCAGCAGCTCACCCCAGCGCTTCAAGATTCGACTTAACAGCCTTTAACATCCTTTTGCGGATCCAGCCGCTTCCCGCCCGTATTGCGAGCCAGTAGGCAGCCATTTTTAGCTGAGTCGCTCTGTCAGGACAATAGATGAAGGTTTCTGTACTGAGTTCATGTTGGTCTGTCGTCAGTTCCGATACCTGATAGCGCAGTAAAAGCTTTGCGCTACCCGGCGCGATCGGTGCCTGAAAAGCGCGAGCATCCGGCACATCTTCCAGACCGAAATCCGCACGCCAGAACTGCCCTCTTAAGCCATAGCAGAGCTCAGTTGCAGAACTTTTCAACAGGGTAAAACTGTGCAACCCAAAGTCACTGGTCGCATGAGCTTGCTGGTTGGGCATAAATTTCTGCGGAATTTTCCGCAACGACATTAATCGCCGGATAACGGCGTCTTGCTGGACGTCAAATTGTGCAATTAACGGCAGAATAATTTCAGGACTCGTAGTGTGTATGATGGTGCGATGTTTTTCATGGAACTGAAACTGGGGTAAGAAGACAGGCGCATCCTGCCATTCAGCAAGCGCTTTGCGGGTAATGAATCCTGGGTTTAGCATTTTCATCCTGGTCATCCTTTCAACCCAGCCAGATTAACAGATACACCACCCCACGCAATTACCAGGAAAATGGAGTACTGGGGAATATAGCCATTGAACATTTACAGATGGTCTTAATATTCCCGTGTTGCTCATGAGGGGCAACCCTACTCACATCTCCTGTATTGCAGGAGGTGTGAGCTGGCGATATGGGTATGGGTTAACGGAACTCCATAGTGCTGCAATAACCCGGAGGCTAAAAAGCCGGTATTACACGCCTTTAGCCCGGTTTTGGCTATTCATCACCGGCTGGTTCACCCTCACTCACACTCTCTTTGCTTTGGATAAACCGGAGTGCCAGATAGAGGTCTGGTGCCAGAATCATGTCATCATCATTCATTGTTGGCCGGCTTTCTTTAAACCAACGTGTTAATTCTGTTTTCCTGCCCGCAAGGATCAATGTGATCTGTCGCCCTTTCAGATCGCGCTTTAATTCATTTATCGTTGCCAGGACGCTTATATCTGAATAGGTGAAGCAAGCAACGGCATCAATGACCACCCATTTAGGTTGTAATGCTGTACCATCAACTAAGTTTAATACCCGACGTTTAAAATAAGCCACGTTAAAATAAGTCAATGGGGAGTTAAATCGATACATCAGAACACCCGGGACCATTTTTATATCGGTTGTATTACCTAATGAGTGAATCATTCCATTTTCGTCGGTTCCCAGTAAGTGTTCAGAGGGACGAAAGACGGTACGCAGAAACTGTAACAGACCCAGCAACACCGCAAGCCCGATCCCCTGGATAACACCGATAATTAAAACACAGCCAAACGTGAAGAAGGCCAGGCGAAATGCCTGTTTATTTCTTCGTCTCAGATTCCATAACCCGCGTAAATCAATCAATGACCAGGATGCATACATTAAAACAATGCCTAATGCAGAGACTGGAATAAACTGTAATGGCTGAGTGAAAAAAACGATCACGATACCGATGAGTAAGGCTGCGACAATGGAAACCAGCTGGCTTTTTCCCCCTGTTGAATCATTAACTGCGGTTCGGGAATCGGCGCCGCTGATAGCAAAACCCTGAGATAATCCAGACATCAGATTCGCAATACCCAGAGCCCTGAACTCCGCATCAGCATTAATGTCATAGCCATTTTTGGCGGCGAAACTGCGAGCGGTCAGCATCAGACTGACAAAACTGACCAACGCCAGGTTCAGCGCCGGGATCACTAAATCACGCATCGGGCCTGGCTGGAATGTCGCCCAGTTAACGACAGGTAAACCCGGCTGAAAACCGTCTCCTCCAATAGTGGCAATCCCATAATTTTGTGCATGGGTTCCCCATACCAGGGCCGTTGTTATCACAATGGCAATTAACGGTGCTGGCCAGTGGCTGCGATACGTTTTGATAACCATCAAAATAGCTAACGTTAAAAGTGATAACCCAAAGGTTAATAAATGGCTGTCTGCAATTCGGCCTGGCAAGGCCATTATTTTCTCAATAACCTGCGCCTCATCAAGCGAGATCCCCAAGACCTTGCCTAATTGCCCGACAATAATCGTCACGGCGACACCATTAAGCAAACCCGTAAGAATGGGATGAGAAAGCAAGTCAGCAAGCGCGCCGAGGCGAAATTTACTGGCAAGCAGGCACCAGCCGCCCATCATCAATGTCATGATGATCGTCAGTTGCCAGTGCAGTTCAGGATTTCCTGATGAAAGGGGAAACACGACGGCCGCAATCACCGCGCAGGTTGTTGCATCAGGGCCAACAATGAGCTGACGTGAAGAACCAAACAGTGCATAAGCTATCATCGGTAAAACGCAGGAATACAACCCTACGATGGCCCCAACTCCCGCCAACTCAGCGTAAGCAATAGCAACGGGTAGTGCGACAGCCGCAACAGATAACCCGGCTTTAACATCATGTTTTAGCCAGCTTTTATCGTAGGCTAATAAATTTTGTAAACCAGGCATGTAATTTAATAATAATTTCCCGAACACGCTATTCTCCGGATATTGTTCTTACCCACGCAATGTTGGCACACTTCTGAGTGAGGTTCTGGTTTTCAAATGCTTCCGGAATGAGAAAGTCGCTGCTCAGGCCACAATGACACTGCAACCAACTTATTATTCTGACTGGTGTTAAACATAGTTCAAAAACCACTACTTAGTCGGAGTGGACTTTTTGGTAGTTGTCAGCGGGGAGGTATTTCAGCAGAATGAAACCGCCTTTAATACTGACCACGAGTTGTACACAAAAGTAAGGATGCAGGAGATCGCGCTATGCGTACTCATCAACTGAACAAGCCCCGCAAACTGTATCGCCGCGAGAACACGACGACGCGGCACCATTCTTCTAATCCGGGTGCGGAGTATCGCTGGGAGCGCAATCGTAAAAAGGTCTGTGATGAACTGCTGGCAACGCGCGAGACAATGCACAGCGAGCAGAAGCGTGGCCGGGACTACACGCCTTTGTTTTACTTTCTGATCAAACAGATTGGCCAGCCGTGGGATGACATATTTAGCGAAGTATGTGGACGCCTTGATACCACAGAGCCCGTATTCTGGCTGGTGGCACTCCATGAACATCATCAACAGGATTTAGTCCGCATTGGTGAAAGCAGTTTTTATCCGGGTCTGTTTGTTGATGAGAATGGAATTCTGCAACAGGTAAACCCGTCAATTAGCGGGAAGGACGTTGTGGTGACTTGCCGCTGTTGCACACACACTTATATGGGTGAACCTGTACCCTCGATGGATTGAGTCAAACGTCGCGGGATTTCTCTAATCTGATATCCGTGCCATCGATGTTCTTTTTTTTAACCCAGCCGAGTTGCATATAGAATTGCGCCGCACGACTATTTTTATCCGTTTCCAGCCAGGCCGTTTCATGGTGCTTAAATAATTCATGCTCGGCTAGTTCGACAAGGCGACGACCAATCCCCCTGCCCTCATATTCTGGCAAAACAAACGCCGCAAAGAGACAGCCTTCATCCGGCAAAATCATCGAGAAGCCAATGACGTTGTCGTTTAGGATCGCAACCCATGCACATTGGCTCTGCTCAATCATATCGGCAACGGCGCTTTCGGTAATCCCTATCAGTCGCATTTCTTCACGGCTCAAATGATTCTCAGTAACCGACGTTCTGACGTCGAAAATACTATTAACATCAGAAGGTTGAGCTGTTCTTATAAAGATTGTCATAGGACTTAATCCATATAGGGCAAAGATTCATATTGAGGATCTGCTCGCAACCTCCTCGTTCAGGAGGCGGTATCAGGCATGATTTTTCTCCACCAGTCTGGTTTCATATCCTGAAACGAGTGGGACTGGGGCGAAAATATGAGGCATTCGTTGTGATCAAAGGCACCGCTGAGTAAAGCCGTCACCGGAGCGTCATCGATAGCACCCATTGAGCTACCACAGCTGGGGCAGAACGCTCTGGATGACGTCTCAGATGAGCGATACAGAGAAGGTATGCCCCCTTCTCCAGTCCATTCAACATCCGCCGAGTGGAATTCAAGCCATACCGCGGTCTGACAACCAGAATGTTTCTGGCATATATCGCAGGAGCAGGAATGAGTGGAAACAGGGTTAATTGCTGTGAATCGGATCAATCCACATAAACATCCGCCTGACAATTTTATATCCATATGAGTTGATACCTTATCAACGCTCAGGGAATGGCAACGATAGCATCGTCCGCTTCGAGCCTGGAACGGTCCGTGTTTACCCGCGAAGCCATGGGGTTATTGTAAGCCCTGTAAGCAACCCTTCAGGGCTAAGCAGACGCGTAACGGTTTGCCCCCAGGGCTCTGTGCGATTAGCCACCAGCAGACGGTACCCCTTCTCACTCAGGATACGGGTAGCAACGTCGAGATCCTGAACCTCATATTCAATCCATCCCTGCGGTATTGGGTGTTCGGTTGGCCACTGCTCCGTGCCAAAACATGAATTTGCGGCCTGTGATAACGGCCAGACAGCAAAATGCTTAACGCCCTTCAGCCTGTTTTCCGATAGCAGATAATCGCAGTTACCTTCCATGGGCTTAAGCGGCAAACCGAGTACCTGTACATAAAACTCGGAACTGTCTTCAGCGTTCTGCGAAATGGGCCCAAACCCAGCGACAAACAAGACGTCAATTTCCGGTAAATTCTGCGACATACCTGCTTCCTTGATTCTCTGAAATTGAATCCTGAATATATCCTACGGCCCACTGAATCACCACGCCCAATATTGGCATTTGAGTGCCCTGTAAGCGGCAACAATAACCTTCGCTTCTCGCTCAGATAGTTCGTCCGCACCTTGTCAGAAGCGAACATTAATAGCTAATGAATCACCGCGAGTAAGCCTGCATTCGGAAAAGGACTTATCTCAATAGCGATGAATCCGCAGTTGATAGCGAGTGATTTTTCATTTCTGAGCCGGTTTGTTTCATGTCGGCTGCTACCGCAGAGCTTTCTTACAGGACACACAGCGAACGCTTAAAACGGTATTGATCTTTCGCAGTGAACATTTTAGTTTCACAAAATCAGTCTTTCTCACCTCTCAACTCAAGTTAAGGATAACCATGCTTTGTCGAATGATTGTTGTATTGACAGGGATACTGAATTTAACAAGTTGCGTAGTGGCGGATATGGATTCTACAAACCATACCTCGGTCCCCTGGATACAGGTCTTTCAAAAAGTGGATTCGACAGGACAAACCAATAGTCATGAACGGAAGGAGGCGCTCTATAGTTGCGGCGTTGATCGACGTGAAAATCTCGACGACAAAAATTGGGGGTTAAATACTGTTTATAAAAATCAGACTATTGAAGAAATGATGGAAAGAAAAGACAGAGTTATCTCCTGCATGAAAAGTAAAGGCTATCAGGTTTATGGTTTCGAACAGTGCGGGCCGTTAAAAGCGCCCAGCGGGTTATGCCCAAATTAATACGTTCCTCACTGCGGGCGTACTTGTGCCCCCATCAGTTTTGTGCCGGAAGCGGGCATTTACAACCAGCCCAGGGCTATCTCGTGCTCATAGCGAGTTTAGCCGCGAAGCATAAAAATAAGCCGCCTGTGGCTCTATCCATCACCCGAACAACGCGACGTTTCTTCAATACGGCTGATGCAAAATGCGTGGATAAGATCAGTGTGAGTGACCAAATAGTCCCAATCGCAACGTGGATGCTGACCAGGATAAATGTCCATATAAAAGGAGAGTGACCGGCAGGTATGAACTGCGGCAAGAAAGAGACATAGAAAATGCCCATTTTAGGATTGAGCACATTCCCCAACATTCCTCTGATAAACCAGCTCCCCTGAGAACCGCTGTCGTCATCGCCATCACTGAAAGATGATCGGGGACGCAGCAGCAGTTGTAAGCCCAGCCAGCTCAGGTAGATCGCACCGCAAACTTTGAGCACAGTGTAAGCCATCTCTGAAACCGCCAGAAGAGCACCAAGACCTAACGCAACCAGCGCCCCCCATACAAAACAGCCAGCATCAATGCCAAGCGCAGCATGAAAAGCCTTTTTGCCGCCCTCAGCACAAGCGGTGCGCAGAATAAGTGCCGTATCGAGGCCGGGAGTAAGGGTAAGTAACAGTGCTGCGAGAGAGAATGCGAAGAGGGAATCGTTAACTGTCATTTTCTTTATCCGAAAGAGCAGATGCTAATCATTTAGTTCCCAACAATCAATCCAACAAATATTATTTGTTAAGGATCCGCTCTTCGCCCGGAGCGGATCTACCGCTTAGTTAGCGCGTCCGCTCCGTGCCATGAGCGGACGTTGCTAGTTTTAACCAGAAAATTGCTCAGTTATCTTTGATCAACTGAGATACGCAGGGCAAATTACGGAACTTGTTCTGCCAGGGCATGCCGTAGCCTATCAGCAGATCATCATTCTCCATTTCATAAGCGTAATAACAGCGCGCAGGAATGGATATGCGGCCGGGTTTAACGAAAAGCACGGCAACCGAGACTGACTGTGGGTTATATTTTTCGTTAAGATGTTCAACAAGCCGTTTCATTGTCCCCCCGGATTCGATCGCGTCATCGATAACAATCACATTTCGTCCTTCAATGCCGATGTTATTATGGAAGACAATCTCTGACGCGTTATTGCGCTCCCCAGGTGTGTGCGGGCAAGAAATATAATCCATTTCAACATCAAATTTCAGCTTTCTGGTTAAGTCAGCGGTGAGGAATATCCCTCCTGGTGTAACGGTAATAATCACCGCATCACTGAAGTCAGAATTAAGCCTGTCGGCAACAAGATTGACACCTTCCGCGATTGCGGATTCGTTGAGTATGATTTTTCCTGCATACGAATGATTCATTTTAGTCACTCTCCTTTACTGAATCTATTTTGACACTCTGGCGGGCCCCCACCGGCTATAGCCCTGTCCGGAATATCACGGGTCACAACGCTCCCTGCGGCAATAACAACATCATTGCCGATCTTCACTCCCGGAAGAATGACCGATTTACCTCCAACCTGGACGCGGTCGCCGATTGGTTTCCTCTGTATTCAATGTATCATCGGCGGGCGATGCTTCGTGAAAATATCAGTTCAATCGCTTAGTGCCTCTTTGAGATAGAGAACAAGCATTGCTGATAATGCGTTATGTTTATGAGTCTCAAACCACGCGGAACTGAGTTTTTCCATATTCACAGCGTATTGCTCAAGTCTTTTCATACATACTGGCGCACACATTTTTTCTGCTCTCCTGATCAACATGGTCAAAAGATACCTGCCCGGTACATCACACGTGTATGATATTCACAGAACCACTATGCTTCACTGTGTACACTTATGCAATGTTATGTTTATTCTGAGAGTGTAGAATGATTGATTATGACGCCCTGCCTGAACAGAGACAGGAAGTGATTTACCAGATGCTGCAGCAGACCGGTCGGGTGATTGGCGCTGATATTGCCCGCCAGTTGGGCGTGTCTGAACACACGATACGCAGAGATTTGCAGGCGATGGTCCGCAAGGGCATGTGTAAAAAGGTCTACGGGGGGGCTGTCAGCCAGTTCAAACAATCTGCAAGCTTTGAAACGCGGGTAATGCACAGCATTGAGGAAAAGTCAGGGGTAGCAAGGCGTTGTGCGGAACTGATCAGACCCGGAACCTGTATCTTTATAGATGGGGGGTCGACGTATCTTGCTATGGTCAGCTTCATTCCTGAGGATTACGATCTCACTATCGTGACAAATTCCCCACAAATAGCAGCGGCCCTGAGCGGACGCAAGCAGGGGGAAGTTATTATGCTGGGCGGAAAACTCAATTCACAGACCGGAAGCATTTTGGGGTCAGAGCCGCTTAATCACGTCAGGGAGATGTTGTTTGATCAGATGTTTATCGGCGTCTGCGGATTAGACCTTCAGGCAGGGCTGACGGCTGTTTACTATGAGGATGCCTGCTTCAAAAAAGAAGTGATGCGCCAGAGCAATGAGGTTATCGCCGCTGTCATTGCGGATAAAATGCCTCAGGTCGCCCGGTATAAAGTCGCTTCATGTGAGGATCTTGATGTCGTCGTGGCAAGCAGCCAAACGGATACAAGCTCTCTTGCGCATACAAATATACGGCTGGAAATTGCAGGCTGATATGCACCCAATCTTCGGGAAGGCATGTGTTAAGCCTTCCCTTTCATTCCCGTCAGGATTGTAGTGCAAGCAGGCGGTTGATGGTTTCCATTACCGCACTGTCATCGTTGGTTCCGGTGACAAAACGCGCCGCGTGCTTTACCTCTTCAAAAGCGTTTCGCATGGCAAAGCTATATTCTGCCTGGGCCAGAAGCTCCAGATCGTTGTAGCCGTCACCAAAGGCCATTGTTTCTGCCGGACTGACATTCAGGATTTCCTGAAGTTTTTGTACGGTGCTTCCCTTGTGCACGCCATAACCGGCAATATCTATCCATGAGGCTTCAGACACCACGATGTACACATCATCCTCAAACGGACTCAAGTGCGGGCGAGTTTGCGGGCAATTTCCTTCCTCATCAAAAACAGTGATTTTGACAAAATCACTGTCGACCCTGTCAAAGTCCACGGTCTCTAGCATGCGGGCGTAGGAGCGTCTGACTTTATCCTTAAGATGCTGCGGAACATCAGAGCGAACAATCGCGCCTTCCGGAGTACAGGCAATAATGACATGCGTGGAGCTCACTTCCTCTAGCGTGTTAATGATTGCCTTGCCTGTAGCATTATCTATCAGTGACTGAAAGGCAAAATTACCCTTATGTTTGATGCGTGTAGCGCTATCGCCCACTATCCAGATGTCTTTACTTAATTCCCCGAAAAGCTCTTCCACCCGCTCGCATTGCTTGCCGGTACATGCAGCAAAATGCACCCCGTTGGACAACATATTCGCCCACGTTTTGGCAAATAAATCACGGTCATAGTCCCCATGGCTGTTTAAAAATGTGCCATCAAGATCCGTAATAATCAGTTTTATCATGCTTCCTCCTGACTGCCTGGTCATCAATAGTCGTTTTGAACACATAAATCTGAGCGCTTACACGTATGTAATTCAAAGTATCACCGCATGATAGATCATGCAAAGTTATGTTTATTTGTGTTCATTTTATTGATGGGTAAGCAAGAGATAATGGCCGTCCTGTGCCTGGAAGCGGATTTGTGCCGCCGCGGGACGTTCAAATCGTCAACGGGTGTCTATAGTTAATCTATCGTCCCTTCGCTAATACACTCACATCATGCTCTTTTCTTTCAGAACGTATTTTCACGGGCGCATGCGTTTGCTGGTTGCTATTTTGGCCGGAGTCATCTGCTTTTTAGCCCTTCCCCCCGAGCAGGGATATCTGCAACGGTTGCTGATAGGCTGGAATGTGCTGGCGTGGCTATATTTGTTCTTTCTGTGGTTTCGTATGTTACGCACTGATGTGAAGGATATTCCGCATATTGCCAGAATGCAGGATGAGAGCGCAGGGCTGGTGCTGGGCATGATGATTCTTGGCTGCCTGGTCAGTATCCTGGCGATCCTGATTGAGTTGACCTCACTAAAGCACCTCACCGGAACACCGCGCGTGCTGCATCTGCTGTTGACCGGTACCACGCTGGCGGTTTCCTGGGCCTTATTGCCCACTTCATTTGCCATGCATTACGCTCACCACCATTACCTACACCGAAGTAAAAACGTCACGCCGATGATCTTTCCGGAAAAACCGGAAGAACCCGGTTACTGGGATTTCCTCTATTTTTCCTTCACTATCGCTGTCGCGTCACAAACCGCCGATGTGGCGACCGGTACCACCGACATACGACAAATTACGTTGCTCCAGTCCGTGATTTCTTTTGTATTCAATCTGGCGATCCTTGGTCTGTCGGTGAACGTCGGCGCCGGGCTTCTGAGTTGAACTTCCGCAGAAGGTGGCTCATGGTGATGGTTGACGTCTCGCATCGCGCGTTCGCATGAAAAGAATATGATGTTCGATCACGAATGCCGCAGATTGCTTCAAAATAATTACCGTATTTGTTATATTGTTGTTTATTGCTTATTCACCTCTGCGGTGCCAAAAAGAACAAGATTCACCGCAACCCAGGACATAAAAATGTTAGATTACCGCTTCCCGACAGCTTTGCAGATGGTTCTCAGCGTAGCGATGGCGGAGCAATTGGGTGAACGTTCGACGAGTGCAATTCTGGCCTACGGCCTGGAAGCGAATCCGAGCTTCATCCGCAAATTGATGGTTCCGCTCACGCGTGACGGCATTATCGTCTCAACGCTTGGCCGTAACGGCTCAATTCATCTTGGTCGCCCGCCGGAAGAGATCACCCTGCGCGACATCTACCTTTCCGTTATCGAAGATAAAAAGCTGTGGGCGTCGCGCCCTGATGTACCGCCCCGCTGCGTGGTCAGCGCTAACGCCTGCTGGTACTTTAAATCGATTTCTGAAGAAGCTGAGCAGGCGTCGTTAGAGGTTTTAGCCCGCCATACCGTGGCGAGCGCCCTGGAAGCGGTGAAAAACGCCGACAGCAGCGGATGTGATCCGCTCCCCGAGCTTATGGCTCAGTATCAAAAATCCTCTTAACGCTCTCCTTGTTACGAAAAAAAACCGCCTTCATTGTGAAGGCGGTTTTTTATTATCTGCAACGTTCCTACGCAGGCAGAACTTCCCTTTCCACTTTGCCGCGCGTCACGAATTTACGCAGCGTCACGTAGAACACCGGCGTCAGGAACAGACCAAACAGCGTCACGCCCAGCATCCCGGAGAATACGGTGATCCCGGTAACGCCGCGCACTTCCGCCCCCGCGCCGTGGCCGAGGATCAGTGGAATGGTCCCGGCAATAAAGGCGATGGAGGTCATCACAATCGGACGTAATCGCAGGCGGCAGGCCTCCAGCGCGGCTTCCATAATGCCTTTGCCCTGAATTTCCAGCTCGCGGGCAAACTCCACGATAAGGATCGCGTTTTTACACGCCAGCCCCATCAGCACCACCAGCCCCACCTGCACGAACACGTTGTTATCGCCGCCGGTCAGCCAGACGCCAAACAGCGCGGACAGCATGGTCATCGGAACGATCAGGATCACCGCCAGCGGCAGCGTCCAGCTCTCATACAGCGCCGCCAGCACCAGGAACGCCAGCAGCACCGCGACCGGGAAGACGATCAGCGCCGTATTACCCTGCGTGGCCTGCTGGAAGCTCAGGTCCGTCCATTCAATATTCATCCCGTTTGGCAGGATTTGCTTAGACATCGCATCCAGCTGCGTCATCGCCTGCGCGGACGAGAGCACGCGCGGGTCGGCATCGCCAATCAGATCCGCTGCCGGGTAGCCATTGTAGCGGATAACCGGATCCGGCCCGTAGGTGGTCGTGATTTTCACCATGCTGCCAATCGGCACCATTTCGCCCTGGTTATTACGGGTGCGTAAATTCGCAATATCTTCCACGCTGTCGCGGAACGGCCCGTCTGCCTGGGCCATCACGCGCCAGGTGCGCCCGAACTGGTTGAAATCATTCACGTACGACGAGCCCAGATAGGTTTGCAGCGTACCGAAGAGATCGGTCAGCGATACGCCCTGCGCTTTCGCCTTATCACGATCGACCTGTACGTCCAGCTGAGGAACGTTAGCCTGATAGGTTGAGATCGGGAAATGCATCCCCGGCGTCTGCATAATCGCACCGGACATGGTGTTCACCGCGTTTTGCAACGCGCCATAGCCCAGACCCGCGCGATCCTGAATGTACAGGGAATAACCCGACCCCTGACCCAGCCCTAAAATCGGCGGTGGCAGGATGGAGAAGCCAAAGCCCTCCTGAATTTGCGCAATCTTGGCGTTGATCTCAGCATTAATTTCCGCCGCAGTATGTTTACGCTGATCGAACGGTTTCAGGCCAAAGAAGACTGTCCCGGTGTTCGGCGTGTTGGTGAACTGCAACGCATTCAGCCCCGGAAACGCGACCGCATAGTCCACGCCTTCGGTGTTCATCCCGATTTCGCTCATTTTGCGGATCACCGCATCGGTGCGCGCCAGAGATGAACCTTCCGGCATTTTCACGCCGCCAATCAGATACAGCTTATCCTGCGTTGGAATAAACCCGCCGGGTACCGCTTTAAACATCACGCCTGCCGCGCAAAGCAGCAGCAGATAAACTGCAAACACCGCGCCGCGTCGCCCGAGCGTTTTACCCACCAGCCCCTGATAGCCGTTCGAGCTACGATGGAAAAAGCGGTTAAACGGACGGAAGATCCAGCCGAACAGACGGTCGATAAGCCGGGTCGGAAAATCTTTCGGCGCGCCGTGTGGTTTTAGCAGCAGTGCCGCCAGCGCCGGAGAGAGCGTCAGCGAGTTAATGGCGGAGATCACCGTTGAAATCGCAATCGTCACCGCAAACTGCTTGTAGAATTGACCGGTAACGCCGGAAAGAAACGCCATCGGCACAAACACCGCGCACAGCACCAGCGCAATCGCGATGATCGGCCCGGACACTTCTCGCATCGCCTGATGCGCCGCCGCAAGCGGTGCAAGACCCTCTTCGATATTTCGCTCGACGTTCTCCACCACCACGATGGCATCATCCACCACGATACCAATGGCGAGAACCAGCCCGAACAGGCTCAGGGTATTCAGTGAAAAGCCCAGCAGGTAGAGAATACTGAAAGTCCCCACCACGGATACCGGCACCGCGATCAGCGGAATGATTGACGCGCGCCAGGTTTGCAGGAACAGAATCACCACCAGCACGACCAGCACCACCGCTTCCAGCAGCGTTTGCACGACCGCACGGATGGAGTCGCGCACAAACACCGTCGGATCGTAAGGTGCGGCCCACTTCATGTCTGCCGGGAAGCGCGTGGACAGTTCATCCATTTTGCCGCGCACCGCGTTAGACAAATCGATGGCGTTCGCCCCCGGAGACTGGAAGATACCAATCCCAACCGCGTCTTTATTGTTCAGCTGGGAACGCAGCGCATAGCTGCCGGAGCCCATTTCGATACGTGCCACGTCGCGCAGGCGGACGACTGAGCCGTCCTGCGCCGTTTTCAGCACAATATTGCCGAACTCCTCTTCGGTATGCAGGCGGCCCTGGGCGTTAATAGAAATCAGGAAATCGCTCTCTTTCGGCAGTGGCTCAGCACCAAGCTGCCCGGCAGAAACCTGCACGTTCTGCTCCTGCATCGCCGTGACCACATCCGAGGCGGTTAACCCGCGTGACGCCACCTTGTTGGGATCCAGCCAGATGCGCATCGCGTATTCACCCGAGCCGAAAATCTGGATCTGACCGACACCGGGCAGACGCGCCAGCTCATCCTTCACTTTCAGCGTGGCGTAGTTACGCATATACAGGGAGTCGTATTTCCCGTTGGGCGAAAACAGATGCACCACCAGCGTCAGCGTCGGCGACTGTTTCTGGGTGGTAATGCCCAGACGTCGCACATCCTCCGGCAGGCGCGCTTCAGCTTGCGCGACCCGGTTTTGCACCTGAACCTGCGCCTGATCCGGGTCGGTTCCTGGACGGAAGGTTACGGTGGTCACCAGCACGCCGTCCGAGCCCGCAACGGATTTCATGTACATCATGTTTTCAACGCCGTTGATCGCCTCTTCCAGTGGCGTCGCCACGGTCTCGGCAATCACTTTCGGGTTGGCGCCCGGGTACTCCGCGCGTACCTGCACGCTTGGCGGCACGACGTCAGGATATTCGCTCACCGGCAACAGCGGGATGGCGATCAATCCTGTGATAAAAATCAGGATCGACAGTACGGCGGCAAAAATCGGCCTGTCGATGAAAAAACGGGAAAAGTCCATGGGTTGGATTCTCAGGTAAGGGATCAGTTAAGGGCGGCGTTGGCAGTCATGGCAACGGTTTTCGCGTTAACCGGCATCCCCGGCATAAACACTTTTTGCAACCCCTCGACGATGACTTTATCGCCAGGATTTAGCCCCAGCCGCACGATGCGTAAACCGTCGGCCAGACGCCCTGGCGTAATGTCGCGGCGCTGCGCTTTCCCCTCTTTATCCACGATATACACGTATTTACGATCCTGATCGGTCAGCACGGCTTTGTCGTCGATAAGCGTGGCTTTGAATTCCGCGCTGCCCGGCAGGCGTACGCGGGCAAACAGACCCGGCGTGAACTGCCGCTGCGCGTTATCCAGCAGTGCGCGCATACGGATCGTGCCGGTACTTGGCGTGAGCTGATTATCAAGGAAGTCCACTTTGCCCTGATGGGGATAGCCCTCTTCGCCCGTCAGGCCAATCTCAACCGGAAGCGCCATGTGATTACTGGACGCCCCTTGCCCGCTGCGGGCCAGATTTTGATAGTGAAGGTAGGTCGACTCATCCACGTCAAAGTAAACGTAAACCGTTTTCTGCGAGACCAGCGTGGTCAGCACGCTGGCAGTGTCGCCCGCAGTGACCAGGTTGCCGCTGGTGATCAGCGCACGGCTGGCGCGGCCGTCGATAGGTGCGGTGACTTTGGTGAAATCCAGGTTGAGCTGTGCGGCATCAACCGCCGCCTGTGCGGCGCGAATATCGGCCTGCGCCTGAGTGGCGGCCGAACGACGCTGCTCCCACTCTTCACGGGAAACCACGTTGGTATTGACCAGTTTATCGGTACGGTTTGCCTCACTTTGCGCCAGGCTGGCCTGGGTTTTGGCTCTCGCCAGGTTCGCCTGTGCCTGTTCCAGCGCCGCACGATAGGTTCGGTCATCAATGGTGAACAGCACCTCGCCCTTTTTCACTTCCTGGCCGTCGGCATAATTCACTTTATCGATATAACCGGAAACGCGCGGACGCAGCTGAACGCTTTCCACCGCTTCAATCCGGCCATTAAAACTATCCCACTGGCTAATAGATTTCACGACCACGTCAGCGGCGCTGACAGCGGGCGCAGGTGGCGCGGCGTTTTGCGCGACGCTGTTATCACATCCGACGAGCAGCAGGGAGAGCACTATCGCCCCCAGCGCGCTCGGATAAACGTTACCCCAGGTTTTTTGCAGGCTCATTATTTTTATTCCGGTATTGGTAGCCGCCGGGCAAGACGCTGCGGGAGACGCCGCGCCACTTCCTTTGTCCGGTAGCTGGCTTAAGGCCATTTGTGCCGTTCATCGCCACAAAACTGTAACAGTTGCGAATACACTATTCGCGGCGATTGTAGGAAGGCGCTTAATTAAGTGCAAGAATAATTGTTGCACTTTATGTGCTATTTGTATCGATGTGAAAAGACCCGTTTCGGGCAAGGAATTAAATGCAACAATAAAACTTGCAATTAACGCAAAAACACGCCACCTTTAAATGCAACAAACAAAGATACTTTTAGATATACTGCGTGGGGTAACCAGATGAACACTGGCGCATTTATGCATGATTTACTTGACTGGATCGACAACAACCTGGATAGCCGTCTGGACATTGAGTCCGTCGCCAGGCGATCCGGCTACTCGAAATGGCACCTCCAGCGCCTGTTCAAGGAACATACAGGCTATCCTCTCGCCGGGTATATTCGCGCGCAAAAGCTGCAAAAATCGGTTGAGCGCTTAACCCGCAGCGATGAACCCATTCTGAACGTGGCGATCGCACTGGGCTTTGACTCCCAACAGTCCTTCAACCGCAGCTTTAAGCGTCAGTATGGTCAGGCACCTGGGGCATGGCGGCGCAGTATGGGTGGCCCACAAGCGCAGCAACTACGCCAGTAATCCAGGGTGTGCCGGGTAACTTACTCAGGAATCATCACCCGCAATCGACGGAAATGCTCTTTCGTATGCTGGCAATAAAATTGTCACGGATGACATCCTCCTTGCTTGTGTCCCACGCGATGCCCACCTTCCAGCTTATCGACTCCCCCGTTAACGGGATAATCACCAGTTCCGGCGGCGCGATATGTGTAACGCTGGTGGGCAGAATGGCAACACCGATACCCGCAATCACCATCGCGACGATAGTCTGGATATCGTCAGTCAGTTGAGTTGATGAGATGAAAAGATCGTTGTCGTGCAGATAACGGTCGATCTGCGTATTTAAACCCCGTCCTCGCTCATCATAAAGGCGTAACAAGGAACGTTTTGCTAGCCACTGTGCAGCAGACATTTTCGCAGACGTTGCGGGCGCCACCAGTACCAGCCGATCGGTAAATAACGGCAAGTATTCAAGCGCCACAGGGGCTGGAACCCTGACAAAGCCGACCTGAAGCTCATCATTTTGCAAAAGCTCGTACTGCTGGAATGAGGGAAGATCCGTCAATGACATCTCTACGCCAGGATAGTCCCGGCGAAAGTCAGCAATACAGCGTGGTGCCAGATAAAAGCTTGAGAGACCGAACCCAACGGCGATATGCCCCTCCATTCCTTTTGATACCCACTCAGCATGTTGCATGAATGACTGGGTTTGCCTGACCACTTTTTCAGCCTCTGGCAGCAAACGCCTGCCAGAGGCCGTCAGTATTGCGCCGTGACGACCACGTGAAAAAAGAGACATATTCACCTGTGATTCGAGGAGATTAATCTGTTTGGTCAGTGCCGGTTGCGAGATAAACAACGCCCGCGCCGCATCAGCATAATTTCCTTTTTCAGCCAGTACCAAAAAGGCTTTGAGCAAACGGATGTTCAATTTTACATTCCAGATGGTTATCGAAATCAGAAATCATTTGATTATACAGTTATTGGTTATCGTTATGTAATTCAGTTTCGATGACAACTGGAGACACATCATGAACGAATCTCAATCCTTAAAGGCGGCAACCGTACAATTTCAGCACCAGGCCAATAACAAAAAACACAACCTGCTGATAATGGAGAAATTTATTCAACAGGCGGCGCTTGAGCAGGTGAAAATCCTCACGTTCCCTGAAATGTGTATCACCGGGTATTGGCACGTACCCAAACTCACCGAAACTGAAGTATCTGCTCTGGCAGAGCCGATTGCTGATAGCCCTTCCCTGACGTTAATTCGCGCTCTGGCGATAAAACATCAAATGCTGATTGGCGCCGGTCTTATTGAAAGAGCCGACGATGGCCGCCTTTATAATGCCTATGTTGCCTGTATGCCGGACGGCTCAATGCATACGCATCGTAAACTCCATGCTTTTGAACATCCGGCCATCAGCAGCGGGGACAGCTTTACCGTTTTTGATACCCCCTGGGGAGTGAAAGTCGGTATCCTGATTTGCTGGGACAATAATCTGGTCGAAAATGTGCGTGCTACGGCGTTGCTGGGGGCAGATATTCTTCTCGCGCCGCATCAAACAGGCGGTACCGATTCCCGCAGCCCTCACGCGATGAAGCGTATTCCGCTGGCACTCTGGGAAGAACGGGAAACGCGCAAGGAAGAAATTACAGCTGCATTTAAAGGGGCAAGCGGTCGGGAATGGCTCATGCGCTGGCTGCCTGCCCGTGCCCATGACAACGGATTATTTCTTCTTTTCAGCAACG
Organism: Enterobacter sp. Tr-810; assembly: GCF_011752765.1. NCBI lineage: Bacteria > Pseudomonadati > Pseudomonadota > Gammaproteobacteria > Enterobacterales > Enterobacteriaceae > Enterobacter > Enterobacter sp. Tr-810. The sequence goes on from NZ_VWWW01000002.1 coordinate 45,592, forward strand.
GTGTCGGTGCAGATGATGACGAAGTGCGCACAGGGAATGCCATGATCCTCGATCCTTATGGAAGGATCATCGATGAAACCTGGGCAGCGGAAGATGCTATGGTGAGCGCTGAACTGGATTTAAGCCTGCTCGCAATGTGCACCGGACGCCGCTGGATCCATGGTCGCCGCCCTGATTTATACCAGATACTGACACAACCGCAGGGCTATGAACGTGATGCGATCAGTGCGCGGTTTTCGAATGTGATCCCTGCTCGCCGGGAGTGAATGGATTTTTTAGCTGCAACATAACCCTGGGATTGTTATACTGTTTATAATTACAGTGTGAGGTGCGCATAATGGCTGTTGAAACAAAATTCGTTGTCGTAAGAAAAGGTGAAGAGAAAATGACATTTGCCAGTAAGAAAGAGGCTGACGCTTACGACAAACTGCTCGATATGGCAGACGCGTTCACCGACTGGCTGCTGCAAAGCGGAATGCAGATGGATGAAACGCAGGCTGAAAATCTTGGCCTGTATCTCGCCGAGCACAAAGAGACCGTGCAGCATATCCTGCGTACCAGCAAGCTTCCCGATCTCAATGCTCCAGCTGCAGCGGATAAAACAGAATCCGATGCGGCTGACACGAAAAAAATCAAAGCCGTAAAAGCGGCCTGATTGTCTGAAAAATCATCCCCTGCCCTGGGCCGTAAGCAGACAGCTGCTTACGGCTTTTTTGCTGTCTGAAGAGAGGGATGGCAGCGTTAGAACCCTGCATTATTGATTTCGTTTCACTTCGTATTGCAAGCACACTACGCCCGACGGAAACACGTTACTCTTCACCAGCATGAGTGAGGTTCTGTCTTTTACGTTTTTGAACAAGGGAATACCTTGCCCCAGCAGCACCGGATTGACGAACAGCCAGTACTCATCGATAAGATTTGCCGCCATCAGCGAGTGAGTCGCAGAGGGACTGCCAAATATTAAGATTTCGCTGCCCGCGTTATGCTTAAGCTTGCTGATTTCGTCGCTTAAATTGCCACTGATAATGTGCGCATTAGGGTGATCTTTTTGCAACAGCGTTTTCGACAACACCACTTTGAAGGCTGATTTATACCAACGCGAATGCGCATGGTCATGCGGGCTGGCGTCAGGCTTATCGGCAGCCGTTGGCCAGTACGATTCCATCATCTGGTAGGTGTTGCGCCCATATAAGGCGGTGTCGGTCTGCTGAATTCGCTGCTCCACGTATTCAAACAAATCAGGGCTGATGCTTATCCAGTCCAGGCCCGCCGGGCCCTCGGCGGTAGAAGCGACAAAACCATCCAGCGACACATGTACAAACGACACGAGTTTTCTCATGATTTTCTCCAGGGCCATCTTGATACCTGACCGGTGAGGGCTGTTTAACGGGCTTTTCGGGTGAACTGTTGCTCAGTAATGGTACTGCCCCACTGATCGCCTTCCCATTCTTTCGACAATTCAAATCCAAATGATTCGTACAACCGCCTTGCCGCCTTAAGCTTATTAAACGTCCATAACTGAACTGACGAGAACTTTTGCTCATCACAAAATTTCATCGCCTCGGCAATGAGTTTTCTGCCCACCCCGCTGCCGCGACATCCATCGTCAAGGATAAACCAGCGCAGATGTGCCTCATTATTTCCCAGGTCTTCCCCGTCAATCGCAACGGAGCCGACGACGCGATCGTTCACCATTGCCAGCCAGATCTGATTACAGGGCTTATCCAGGCGGTCAGAAAAATCAACAAGACCTGCGGCAACCTTCCTTTCAAAAAATGAACCGAAGTTATGCTCTCGGGCGTAATAGCTGCCATGCATTTCAGTAATTCGGCCAATCATACCGGGATGATATCCCGTGACGATGTTGACGCTGTTTCGCACTTTGCCTTCGCCGTTTTCGCGGCTGGCTTTCAACGCGCTGGCATAAGAAGAAAGGCCTTGTGATACAGTGTCCTGGGTAAAGGGATCCAGTTTCCCGAGTGCTGCTGCGACCCGTTCGTCAGCATAAGTATTAATGTTCCGCACGGTCTCTCTGCCCTTCCGTGTGAGGCTTAGCAGCTTCGTCCTCGCATCTTCGGCGGATGGGGTTTCTTCGAGTTCTCCGGCTTTGACAAGTTTAGCAAGCATCCGGCTGACGCTGGATTTCTCTAGCCCCAGAATCTGAACCAATTGCGCGGCAGTCATTGACCCATGCGCGTCAACTTCCAGCATGGAGTGAACGGCTGAGGGCGGATAATCCGTTGTCGCCAGATTTTGGTTCATAAACCCCAGCTCTCGCACCATTAAGCGCGATGCCGCACGTATCGTTTGTATGTTCTTCAGTTCAGAAATCATCTGTATTACTCTGCAATAATAGTTGTACTATACAACCATTATTGCAGAGAACGTGTCAATCATTTCATGTCTGCTTCGTGCCAGGTTGATTTTTGGTGTCAGCCCGCCGCCCTTTTTGGCAAACGGTTAAAACGATCTGACCATGGCTGAAACGACAATCCCGGCGGTGATAGCAATCAAAGGTCTTTTAAAAACTAACATCACGACTGCTGTGGTCAATAATGCCAACTGCGCGCCTTTGTCGCCTGTGAGGGCAACGGGGGCTAATATCGCCACAAGAACCGAGCCTGACATACCCTGAATAAAGGCTTTTATGCGGTGATTAAAAGGAACAAAAGACATAATCCAGACGCCGCCCCACCGGGTAGCGAGTGTCACCAGCGCCATCACTAAAATAATAATCAGTGGTCCCGCACCTACCGTCTCAATACTCATTTTTTCTCTCTCATGATAATTCCAGTAATACCTCCGGCGAGGGCCCCGGCGATCACATGACTATTTTCTGGTAACCATTTAAACGCTATCAGCGAAGCACCGGCCGCTACGGCCCAGATAATAAACATCCTCAGGTTTCTTTCCCCTTCGAACACCATAGAAAGGAGAAAACACCCCATGACCATATCCAGACCAAAGCTTTTGGGATCCTGTATAGCACTCCCGAGATAAAGTCCTGCGATGGTTCCTAGTCCCCAAAAAAGCCATAACGCAAGACCGCCGCCAAAGAGTAATCCCAGCCCCGCTCTTCCCCGGCTGAATGCCTGAATGGACATAGCCCAGTTAGCATCGGAGACGACCATCATGATCCCGTAGCGTTTCGCAGGAGTTAACGATCGCAACCACGGGTATAAGGTGGCCCCCATTAACAAATGTCGGGCATTAATGGCAAAAACGGTGGCGATGAGCGTGACGACGGGCACGTGGGACGTCCAAAGTTCTAACGCGGCAAACTGCGCATAACCGGCAAAAACCAGCACACTCATCATTGTCGCCGACATCTGGTCAATCCCTTTCTGTGATGCGGCCAGGCCAAAGGCAGCACCAAAAATAGCGACAAACAGAGAAACCGGGATAAGTTGCCGAAAACCCGCCCATACCAGTGAATGACTAAGTTGAGATAATTCGGGCTCGTGATACGTCATCTGTGACCTCATGCTCGTTGAAACGGTGAAAGCGATGAGGGCCACTATGGCAGTATTGTTGAATCGATAAAAACGCATAATAATTGACGCTACTATTTGATAATCGAATACAAGGATCACCGGTGCATTATCAAGACCTCCAGATGGACTGGCTCAAATGTTTTGTTGCGGTAGTGGATGCAGGATCGCTTTCGGCTGCGGCACCTGAGGTCCATCGCTCACAGTCTGCGGTCAGTATGCAGCTTAAAAAGCTGGAATCTGCATTAGGGTGTCAGCTTTTGCTGCGCGGCCCACGGCAGCATCAACTCACCCCTGAAGGACAAAAACTGCTGGGGTATGCCCGAAGGATGCTCGACCTTCATGCTGAAGCGCAGGCGGCATTCCACGGTAAGGAGCTAACGGGGCGTATTCGCCTGGGTGTCCCGGATGACTATGCAGCAAAATACCTGACACCGGCTCTGAAGAGATTTGCCCCAAACTTTGGGTCAGTCGAGATCGAACTGAGTTGCGAGCAGTCAACGTCATTAATTCCTCGCGTTGAGGCCGGCGATCTTGATTTGGCGCTGGTCTCCAGGGAACATCCTGGTCAGGGAGCGTTATTATTTTATGAACCGATGGTGTGGGTCGGTTCTCCACAGTTTGAAGTCTGGAGGCGCGACCCATTACCCATTGCGGTGTATGAAAGCACAAGCCTTGCTAAGCGTAGTGCTATCAACGCATTAGCCCTACAGGGGCGGAGATATAAGGTGGTGTATAACAGCTCCAGCCTGTCAGGGCAGATCACAGCAGTGGAAAGTGGCCTGGCTGTTGCGGTTCTGACCCAGTGCAGCGTACCGCCTCACCTGCACGTTCTTGGCAGCGAACATCTTTTGGGCCCCCTTGAACCTATGGAGGTCGCATTGTTCAGAAGCCGTGCTTCGCAGGGGTCTTCTGCTGTGGATAGTTTGTATGATTTGCTACTGCGAACGTTACGGGTCAGAAAAGTGTAACGGTGAGACGATTTTTAGATGTATCAACGTCTGCACCTTGCTCACAGTGGATTGAGACCAACAAGGTGAAATTACCAATTGTAATGATAACTATTCTCATATTAATATGGCCGCGTGATAATTAACTTTTGATACACTTCGCATGTCTGACCGCGCCACTACCACTGCCTCATTAACGCTCGAGTCGCTTTATGGCTCACATCACGGCTGGCTGAAAAGCTGGCTGATGCACAAGCTCCGGTCTGCTTTTGATGCAGATGACATTGCCCAGGACACTTTTCTGCGGGTAATGGGCAGCGACACGCTCTCGACGATCCGCGATCCTCGCTCATTCCTGTGCACTATCGCCAAACGCGTGATGGTCGATTTATTCCGCCGAAACGCGCTGGAAAAAACGTATCTGGAGATGCTGGCGCTTATGCCGGAGGGGATGGCACCTTCTCCCGAGGAGCGCGAAAGCCAGCTCGAAACCCTGCAACTCATCGACACCATGCTTGATGGGCTAAGCGGAAAAACACGCGAAGCATTTCTGCTTTCGCAACTGGATGGTCTGAAATACAGCGAGATCGCGCTGCAACTGGGTGTTTCCGTCAGCTCGGTGAAAAAGTATGTGGCGAAGGCTATCGAGCATTGTCTGCTGTTTCGTCTGGAGCACGGCCTGTGAGCGCGTCTATCACCGATTCTCGCCGCCAGGCATTGCGATCGGCCTCACACTGGTATGCCGTATTGAGCGGCGAGCGCGTCAGTCCACAGCAGGAGGCGCGCTGGCAACAATGGTATGAAGAGGACAACGATCATCAGTGGGCCTGGCAACAGGTTGAAAATCTGCGCAGCCAGCTCAGCCACGTACCGGCCGATGTCGCCAGCCGGGCGCTGCACGATACACGCCTTACCCGTCGTCACGTGATGAAAGGACTGCTGTTGCTGCTCGGCGTGGGCGGCGGCTGGCAGATCTGGCAATCTGAAACCGGTGAAGGTCTGCGTGCAGACTACCGCACGGCCAAAGGCGCAGTGAGCCATCAGCGGCTGGAAGATGGCTCGCAGCTGACGCTCAACACCCAAAGCGCAGCTGACGTTCGTTTTGATGCGCATCAGCGCGCTGTCCACCTCTGGTACGGCGAAATTGCCATTACCACCGCAAAAGACACTCAGTCGCGACCTTTCCGCGTGATGACCCGTCAGGGCCAGCTCACCGCGTTAGGCACAGAATTTACCGTCTATCAGCAGGACAACATCACTCGCGTTGCCGTTCAACGACACGCTGTTGAAGTCTTACTGGCAAGCCATCCGCAGGAAAAACGCATTGTAAACGCTGGCGAGAGTCTGGAGTTTAGCGCGTCGGAATTTGGTGCGATAACCCCAACGGATGATGAAAGCACCAGTTGGACGCAGGGTGTTCTGAGCTTTAGTGATAAACCGCTCGGTGAGGTGATCGCCGCGCTCAGCCGCTATCGCAACGGCGTGCTGCGCTGTGATCCGGCGGTGGCCGGGCTGCGCCTGAGTGGGACCTTCCCGCTGAACAATACCGATGCCATCCTGAATGTTATCGCTCAGACTCTTCCAGTCAAAATTCAGTCAGTTACGCGATACTGGGTAAATATTTCAGCATTGTAAGAAAAATAATTCTCATTTCCATTGTCCCTTTTCCCCTTCTCGTTCGACTCATAGATGAACACAACAAAAATGATGATGGAGAAGGTATGACGCCTTTACGCGTTTTTCGCAATACAACACCTTTGGTTAACGCCATTCGCCTGAGCCTGCTGCCGCTGGCCGGGCTGTCTTTATCCGCCTTCGCAGCACAGGTTGATATCGCACCGGGTTCTCTCGACAAAGCCCTTAACCAGTATGCCGCGCAAAGCGGAATTACCCTGTCGGTTGACGCCAGCCTGACGCGCGACAAACAGAGTGAAGGTCTTCACGGTGACTACGACATCGAAACCGGCCTGCAACATCTGCTGAACGGTAGCGGCCTGCAGGTGAAACCGCTGGGGAATAACAGCTGGACGCTGGAGCACGCCCCCACACCGAAAGAAGATGTCCTGACCGTGGTGGGAGACTGGTTAGGAGAAGCGCGCGAGAACGATGTATTCGAACACGCTGGCGCGCGTGACGTTATCCGCCGTGAGGATTTCGCCAAAACCGGCGCGACGACCATGCGCGATGTGCTAAACCGCATCCCTGGCGTCACTGCCCCGGAAAATAACGGCACCGGCAGTCACGATCTGGCGATGAACTTTGGTATTCGCGGCCTGAACCCGCGCCTCGCCAGCCGTTCAACCGTGCTGATGGACGGTATTCCCGTGCCGTTTGCCCCTTACGGCCAGCCGCAGCTTTCACTGGCGCCCGTCTCGCTCGGAAATATGGACGCCATTGATGTGGTTCGCGGCGGTGGTGCGGTGCGTTACGGGCCGCAGAGCGTGGGCGGCGTGGTGAACTTTGTCACCCGCGCCATTCCGCAAGACTTCGGTATCGAAGCCGGCGTGGAAGGCCAGCTCAGCCCAACGTCCTCACAAAATAACCCAAAAGAGACGCACAATCTGATGGTGGGCGGCACGGCGGATAACGGTTTTGGTACCGCCCTGCTTTACTCCGGCACCCGAGGTAGCGACTGGCGCGAGCACAGCGCGACGCGCATCGACGACCTGATGCTGAAAAGCAAATATGCGCCGAACGAAGTGCATATCTTCAACAGCCTGCTGCAATACTACGACGGCGAAGCCGACATGCCCGGCGGCCTGTCTCGCGCGGATTATAACGCCGATCGCTGGCAGTCCACGCGCCCTTACGATCGCTTCTGGGGGCGTCGCAAGCTGGCAAGCCTCGGTTATCAGTTCCAGCCGGACACTCAGCATAAATTCAATATTCAGGGCTTCTACACCGAAACCCTGCGCAGCGGCTACCTGGAACAGGGCAAACGCATCACCCTTTCACCGCGTAACTACTGGGTACGCGGCATTGAACCGCGCTACAGCCAGAGCTTTATGCTTGGCTCTTCCGCGCACGAAGTCGGCGTGGGGTATCGCTATGTGAGCGAGTCGACGCATGAAATGCGTTATTACACCGCCACCAGCAGCGGGCAGTTGCCGTCCAACTCCAGCCCTTACGATCGCGACACCCGTTCAGGTACCGAAGCGCACGCCTGGTATCTGGATGACAAAATCGACGTAGGCAACTGGACGATCACACCGGGTATGCGCTTTGAACATATCGAGTCATACCAGAACAACGCCATCAAAGGCACGCATGAGGAAGTGAGCTATAACGCCCCACTTCCGGCGCTCAACGTGCTCTATCACCTTACTGACAGCTGGAATCTTTATGCAAACACCGAAGGCTCGTTCGGCACCGTACAGTACAGCCAAATTGGCAAGGCTGTGCAAAGCGGCAATGTGGAACCGGAAAAAGCGCGAACCTGGGAGCTCGGAACCCGATACGACGATGGCGCGCTGACGGCAGAAATGGGGTTGTTCCTGATTAACTTTAATAATCAGTACGACTCAAACCAGACCAACGACACCGTTACCGCACGGGGTAAAACGCGCCATACCGGGCTGGAAACCCAGGCCCGCTATGACCTCGGCACGCTGACACCCACGCTGGACAACGTTTCGGTCTACGCAAGCTATGCGTATGTGAACGCCGAGATCCGCGAGAAAGGCGACACCTACGGCAACCAGGTACCGTTCTCGCCGAAACACAAAGGCACATTGGGCGTGGACTATAAACCGGGTAGCTGGACGTTCAACCTGAACAGCGATTTCCAGTCCAGCCAGTTTGCGGATAACGCCAACACCGTTAAAGAGAGTGCCGACGGCAGCACCGGCCGCATCCCGGGCTTCATGCTCTGGGGCGCACGCGTCGCCTATGACTTTGGTCCGCAGATGGCAGACCTGAACCTTGCGTTCGGTGTGAAAAACATCTTCGACCAGGCGTACTTCACCCGCTCTTATGACGACAACAACAAAGGCATCTACGCAGGCCAGCCGCGCACGCTGTATATGCAGGGGTCGTTGAAGTTCTAATTCACACCGATTTCGTAGGCCGGGTAAGCGCAGCGCCGCCCGGCTTTCAGGAGCACCGATGTTCACATTTATCCGCACACTTTTCGCCGCTCTGCTGCTGGTCACCAGCCACGCTTTTGCCGCCACGGTTCAGGACGAACATGGCACCTTTACGCTTGATAAAACACCACAGCGGATAGTGGTACTGGAGCTGTCATTCGCGGACGCGCTGGCTGCTGTCGATGTCAGTCCGGTCGGCATTGCCGACGATAACGATGCCACGCGCATTCTTCCTGAAGTTCGCGCACATCTCAAACCCTGGCAGTCTGTCGGCACGCGTGCGCAGCCGAGTTTAGAAGCCATCAGCGCGCTGAAACCGGACCTGATCATTGCCGACAGCAGCCGTCATGCAGGTATTTTCAGCGCCTTACAGCAAATCGCACCGGTGCTGCTGCTGAAATCTCGCAATGAAACCTACGCTGAAAATCTACAGTCTGCGGCCATCATCGGCGAGATTGTGGGCAAAAAGGCACAGATGCAGTCACGTCTGGCGCAACACAAACAACAGATGTCAGCGTGGGCCAGCCAGTTACCAAAAGGCACGCTGGTGTTGTTTGGTACGTCCCGGGAGCAGCAGTTCAACCTGCACACGCAGGAGACCTGGACCGGGGGCGTCCTGACCTCTCTGGGGCTGAAGGTACCTGCGGCGATGGCGGGTGCGTCTATGCCGTCCATCGGCCTGGAACAGCTGCTGGCGCTCAATCCTGCATGGCTGCTGGTCGCACATTATCGCGAAGAGAGCATCGTGAAACGCTGGCAGCAAGACCCGCTGTGGCAGATGTTAACAGCTGCGCAAAAACAGCAGACGGCGTCGGTCGACAGTAACGCCTGGGCGCGGATGCGCGGCATTTTTGCGGCCGAACGTATTGCCAGCGACACGGTAAAAATCTTCCATCACCAGCCTTTATCCGATGTGAAATGACAGTTCTCAGACATCCGGCGTTGCAATGGGGGCTCCCCATTGCCGCGCTTATCGCAATTTTCTGGCTGAGTCTGTTTTGCTACTCGGCCATTCCTGTTTCTGGCGTTGAGGCTATTCGCGCCCTGCTGCCGGGCCACGTGCCGACGCTTCCACAAGCGCTGGTGCAAAACCTACGTCTGCCGCGAAGCCTGGTCGCCATTCTGATCGGCGCAAGCCTGGCTCTCGCGGGCACGCTGCTGCAAACCCTGACGCATAATTCAATGGCCTCCCCTTCGCTGCTCGGCATTAACAGCGGCGCGGCGCTGGCTATGGCGCTCACCAGCGCCATCAGCCCTGTGCCCGTTTCGGGTTACTCCATCTCCTTTATCGCCGCCTGTGGTGGCGGCGTAAGCTGGCTGCTGGTGATGACCGCAGGCGGCGGATTTCGCCATACTCAGGACAGAAACAAACTGATCCTCGCGGGTATCGCTTTCTCGGCTTTTTGTATGGCTCTGACCCGCATCACCCTGCTGCTGACGGAAGATCACGCCTACGGCATTTTTTACTGGCTCGCAGGGGGCGTATCTCACGCACGCTGGCAGGAGTTCTGGCAGCTTTTTCCGGTGGTGGCGGTTGCTGTACCGGTGGTGTTGCTGCTGGCCAATCAACTGAACCTGCTTAACGTCAGCGACAGCACCGCCCGCACGCTGGGGGTGAATCTGCCGAAGCTGCGTTTGATCATCAACATTCTGGTGCTGCTTCTGGTCGGTACCTGCGTCAGCGTGGCTGGCCCGGTGGCGTTTATCGGCCTGCTGATGCCGCATCTGGCTCGCTTCTGGGTAGGATTCGACCAGCGCAAGGTCCTGCCGATGAGCATACTGATGGGCGCCACGCTAATGCTGGTGGCGGATGTTCTGGCCCGCGCGCTGGCCTTTCCTGGCGAATTGCCCGCTGGGGCCGTGGTGGCTCTGATTGGTGCGCCCTGCTTTGTCTGGCTGGTCAGGAGGCGTGGATGAAAATTACGCTAGTCATTTTCATCGCCCTCGCACTGGCAGGATTTTCGCTGCTGTCGCTGCAAATGGGGGTGATCTCCGTTCCCTGGCGCGCCCTGTTGACCGACTGGCAGGCCGGGCGTGAATATCATTACGTCTTAACAGCGTACCGCCTGCCGCGACTGCTGCTGGCGCTGTTTGTCGGTGCAGCCCTCGCGGTTGCAGGCGTTCTGGTACAGGGGATAGTGCGTAACCCTCTGGCGTCACCGGATATTCTCGGCGTAAACCATGCCGCCAGCCTTGCCTCTGTGGGCGCACTGCTTCTCTTACCGTCACTGCCGGTGATTGTTCTGCCGCTGCTGGCCTTTGCCGGTGGCATGGCGGGCCTGATCCTGCTGCGAATACTGACGAACACCAGCCAGCCGATGAAGCTGGCACTCACGGGTGTCGCGCTGTCTGCCTGCTGGGCCAGCCTGACGGACTGGCTGATGCTCTCGCGCCCGCAGGATGTGAACAGCGCCCTGCTGTGGCTGACCGGTAGCTTATGGGGCCGCGACTGGAGCTTTGTGAAGATTGCCGTCCCGCTGCTGCTGTTGTTTCTGCCGCTGAGCCTGGTTTTTTGCCGCGATCTCGACCTTCTGGCACTGGGCGATGCGCGCGCCACCACGCTCGGTATGGCAGTTTCGCGTACCCGATTCCGGGGTTTGCTACTGGCTGTCGCCATGACATCGACCGGCGTGGCCGTCTGCGGCCCGATTAGTTTTATTGGTCTTGTGGTGCCGCATATGGTGCGAAGTATCACCGGTGGACGTCACCGCTGGCTGCTGCCCGTTTCGGCGCTGGCAGGTGCGTTGCTGTTGGTGGTTGCCGATCTGCTGGCGCGAATTATTCATCCCCCGCTGGAACTTCCGGCTGGCGTGCTGACCGCCATTATCGGCGCGCCGTGGTTTGTCTGGCTGCTTGTGAGAATGCGATAAATGACATTACGAACTGAAAATCTGACAGTCAAGTACGGTACGAACACAGTGCTTGACGGCATTTCGCTCGTACTGCCAGCGGGGAAGATTACCGCCCTGCTCGGCCCAAACGGTTGTGGGAAATCGACGCTGTTAAACTGTTTTTCGCGGCTGTTAACGCCACAGTCCGGCAGCGTATTTCTCGACAATAATCCGATCAACGCACTTTCATCGCGCCTGCTGGCTCGCAGGCTGGCTCTGCTGCCACAGCACCATTTAACGCCAGAGGGGATCACTGTCCGGGAGCTGGTTTCGTACGGTCGCAACCCGTGGTTGTCACTCTGGGGACGTCTTTCCGCTGAAGACAATGCGCGGGTCAATGCCGCCATGAGCCAGACCCGGATCCATCATCTTTCCGAACGTCGGTTAACCGAACTTTCCGGCGGTCAGCGCCAGCGCGCCTTTCTGGCGATGGTCCTGGCCCAGAATACACCCGTCGTACTACTCGATGAGCCAACCACCTATCTCGATATCAATCACCAGGTGGAACTGATGCGGTTGATGGGCGAACTCCGGGATCAGGGGAAAACGGTGGTCGCAGTGCTGCACGACCTTAATCAGGCCAGCCGGTACTGCGATCATCTGGTCGTCATGGCGAACGGACAGGTTATGGCGCAAGGCACGCCAGAAGAGGTGATGAACCCTGGATTGCTGAGAACCGTATTCAGCGTAGAAACGGAGATACACCCCGAGCCAGTATCTGGCAGGCCGATGTGTGTTGTGAGGTAGATGGTGCAGGCCGTAATTCAGCCATTAACATGCCAGACAGGTTCAGTCCCCTATGGTCTGCCTGGCACGATGACGATGGTATCAGACTGAATCACTGATAATTTTCACTCTGATGCCTTCTGTTTTATTTCAGCATAGCGGGCTGCCAGTTGTTTCAGATGCATCTCCAGTTGAGACTGCGCTGCGGCAGATAAAGGGTCTCCAGCGGGGTTTTCTGACAATACACGCAGTTGCTCTTCCGCCGGAATGGACTGGTTAAAAGACTGTCGGATGGAAAATACAACGGACTTCAGTTCGCTGACCGTCATGTATTTGCCCTTCTGCTCATCAAGCCCGTTCAGGCGGTCACTCAGTTTTTGTAACGTTGTCATCCCCTGATACCAGCCATTGAGTTGTTCTGTGGGTAGTGCGGAAGCATGAAGTTGTTGCTGCCACTGTTGAACCAGGGGCTTAGCCTGTTCCGGCCACAGCATCAAAGCCTGTTCTGTCAGTTTTCGGCTGTAAGTAATATTCCAGTCAGGCGGTAATTTCGCCAGTCGGGCAAGCTGCTGCTGGGTTTGTGTAATCACGGTTTGTGATAATGGCGACTGCTGACGCAACACACCCAGCTGTTCAGGGGTGAGCGTCGCAGGTAACGGTGTCAGAGATGCGGCAAGCTGAGTTTCTAACGGATCAGGCCGGTGAAGAGACAGCCAGCCCCACACGGCAAGGGAGCCGATCACCAGCATGGTACCCATGCCGGCAACAAAGGATTTCCACTGTTTTACCGGCGCGGGCAGTGCCGTCAGCACGTCCACGTTCGCTTGCTGTGGTTGCTGCGCAACGTACACCCACTTCATGGCGTTGCCTGGCGTATCGTCAGGCGTACTACCGGCGTGGGCGCCTGACGAGATCCCGACACCATGTATTTCGGTAGCAGGCAACACGTTACCCGACTGAATGGCCGCCCCGGAGCCGGTTACGTCATCGAGGTTTTCCAGCCTGACAGCACTGTTGTGCATCAAAGTACGCAACGTATCGAGCTGACTGAGATGCTTAAGCTCCAGGCGCTGCAGCACCTCTCCCAGCCCCGTAAGTAACTGCTCTGCCCGGTACAACTGGCTAAGGTCGTTGTAATTGAGCGGAAGCGAGCGCATCCGTTGCTGCAGGCGCTGACTCAGACTGCTGAGGATTTCCATGCGGGCATGGACGGGCTGCGGCCAGAGTACGCCCCACTGATGGCTAATCAGTGCCTCGAGTATCGCCAGCCCTTCATTTAGCCCGAATAAACCGGCCAGCTGCGTCCGCGCCAGCGTATACCATGCCGCTGTCTGTAGCTCCACCCCGTTCTGCTCAAACAGTGAAAGACAGCGTTTTTCGACAGACTGCCAGTTCACATCCGGACGCGCCGGATGGGCCAGCTTACTCAGTTCATCACGCAGGGCGGCATAATCCGGCAGCGTGCGCGGATCGCCACCGGTTTTTAATTTACGTGGAATAATGTCATTCATGACCCGTTGTCCATTAGGTATATCAGGAATTGTTGAACGTTGTCGTTTATGCAGCGTCGCTTTCTGCATATTCAGAGGGGACGGGTACTGCAATACCCGCAGCTATGGCAGAAGCCTCAGGATCAAACTGAAAAATGTGCTTTCATCAAAACCCTGTCCAGAGCGGGATAACGCACCGGATGGAGCAAAGGTCCAGGCACTCACGGTACCTGACCGCATGAATAAACGCCCCAGTGACGTCACATGCCCTCCATCATGGAAGGTCGCCTCCACGCCCCCGGTCACGCTTTGTCCGTACAAAAAAACTGGCGAAAATTTTACAAACCGACCATCGACACGCAGAACGATACCGGCAATCTCAAAAGCCCCGCACCCCACCAGCAGATCTGTAACAGAGACGGTTAACATCTCCACGTTCAGTCCGGAGCCCTCCAGCCACGCGTCCATCTGCTCCTGAAGTTGCGTCATTCGCAGGCGAAACTCTGCAATATCAGCCTGAGTCTTGCTGACAGATGAAGCCGGAGCAGGTTGTCTGGCTTGCAGTTTTTTGAGGAACTGTGATTTTACTGACATGATGTTATCTGACCTCACAGACGGGTAGTCGTGTCTAGATACTGCTGTTGCCTGAGATGCCTCAACAGGACACGTCCTTCGGGCATAAACTCGGTGCCGTAACGCACAAGGCCAATCCCCTTAAGCTCAGCATCAATGGCATAACGCAGCTCGCCCGGGACACTCTGCTCCAGCAGGACAACGGCTATTTTTTTCAGTCGCGGCTCATATCTGAGCAGAACAGCCGACAACGTGCCCATTAACTCATGGGCGGTACCTGGCATACCCTGAAGGATTTTGGTCATATCCGGTAGCCCGAAGTCCGGCAGATGCGCCAGCGTACCGGCGCGGCAGTTGAGGATACGTTGCATGTTATCGAGTACGGACAGAATCACCTGGTTCTGTTCGCTGACCTGATGGAGAGCAAGGCCGCCGGTGAAGTTGCCGGTCAGCATTTCATACAGTGAAGGTGTGTTATGTCTCTGGGGCATCAGTCGTCCTTGAGCGGTTGCAGCGTCAGATGATTGTTACCGGCTTCCAGAATGCGCGGCGTATCCGGGTCAAGGTCTTCGCGCCCTATCACCAGCTTCCAGGTGTTGTTGACCATATCCGGGTGACGGAACAGCCCCACCACTGCCACAAACTGTGCATCGGCCTCCATCGGCATATTCAGGTTCGCATCACCACCCGGCTTCACCACCACATCACGGCTCGCCAGCAGGTCAGCTTTCAGAATGGTCTCCCCATCTTTCAGCAACTGCGGGTAGACCGTTTTGTCGAAGGTTTTGCGGTCTTTCAGCTGATAGATTCGAATCATTACCGGCTCAGACAGTGAATGACTCTCGCGGGAATCGGTGTTTAGCGCTTCACGCGCCGTGAAGTCCAGGTGCAGCACCTTAATCTTTTTGTAGAACACGGCGTTAAATGCCGATTTAGTGCCATCGGTGATGCCCTGCGTCACCCCGCACCCCACCAGGCTGAATGCCAGCAGGGGTAACAGCCAGCGCGCTGTTTTAGTTAAACTTGTACGTAACACGTCGGTTTCCTTGTTGTGGTGTCGCAGGCTCCAGCCCGGCGTAGTAACCCAATTCGGTGGTAAAGGTCTGTGGAATATCCTCGGGGAGGTCTTCGTCTTCTGCGCCCAGCACACCATTCATGCCGAGCCAGAAAGGACCGTCACCAAGCGGCGGAGCGGCCAGCAGGCGGGTTCGGGCGGTCAGGGTGATTTTGGCCTTGAATCGCCAACCGAGGTAGACCCGTAGCATCACCAGAAAGTCCTGATAAAGCAGGCTATCCGGTTTCCAGCCCTGTGATTCCTGCTCGTTATCGGTGAACAGGGCAATCAGCAACTGGCTGTTGGCATCCATTGCTTCGTCACCCAGTGGCGTATTGCCGTCCAGCAGGAAATCATCGTCACCGTAAAAACCCAGAGGTCGACTGACCTCCACCGGACGCAGACAGTAAGGACTGACCCTGACGGTGGTCTCTGGGGCCAGCAGACTCACCAGGGCCTGCATCCCCTCCTGGGTTTTCCCGGGCTGCTGTAGCACACCCAGCAGCGACAGAAAGCGCGACACCGGTGTGGCAATATGGTTTGCCGTACCGGGAATACCCAGCCCCACCAGGCCAAGCAGTGACTGTGAAATGCTATCGGTGCCGCCGGGTTCAAACGTAGCCGGATAAGAGTATTTACGCCAGATGCGGTAAAACTGCGTCAGGATGCGGTGGCTGAAGATATCGAGGAAACTCTGCAACGCCTCGTGCCCTTCCCGGCGCTGGGTGATGTCGTCGAGATAGGCTGTCGGCAGCGGCGAATCCACGCCGTACATCCCCATAAAGGTGGTGCGTACTACCGGCGGCTTGCCGTCATCCTCTTCGTCATATTCCACCGCTTTCAGCTCGCTCGCCGGAAAGCCCATCCCGGGGTGCGGTGCAAAGCGCACCGGGTCGTCACCAGGATGGCTAGTTGAGCCCATCAGCGGCCGGTTCGGATTCAGTTTCTCCAGCAGCTGGCAGAAACGGTAAAAGTTTATCCGGTTAAGATCAGCTTCCAGCCGCGGGGTCAGCCGGGAATACGGCGATTGTGCTTCTCTTCCCATTCCAGGCGTTCTCCGGTCGGTTGCAGGATGATAATCAGGCGGTTAAACAGATAGATATCGGTGTACAGCGCAAAGAAGCGACTCAGCATTTCACCAAACAGGCAGATATCCCCACGTCCGGCAAAGCCGTGACTATCGAGCGTCACCTCAATCTGCACGCCGCGCACCAGGTAACCCTGCTCAAAGCGCTCGGTTTCGCTGTGCTTTACGTCGATAATCGCTTCCAGACGGCGGCGGTTCATCTCGCTATCAGTCCACTCATACAGCGCCAGGGTGCCTCGAAGCACGTCAGCGTTGTCCATCATCGACAGAAAACTGCTGCCAAGGTGGCTCAGCACGCGCCAGTGGAAGCGATCCTGATCCGGCGGGTAACAGGGCAATGTCGGTGCACAAAGGTTGCGCACGGCAATACTGGCTGAGGTCGTTTTCATCACCGTATCCAGCACTGTGCTTTGTAGCGCGCGACGTGGCAGCTGGCCGTTAGTGCCGGTGAGCATCAGCGACAGGCTTTCATTTTCCGGTACCGTGTGGTTATCAAAGGCTTCTCCACCAAGGATAAGCCAGGTGTTATGCAGCCCGGATGGACCCCGTCGCACGCGGGTGTGGTAGTAATATTCCGGGGCCTCATGGCGCATCATTCCACCCTTGTGGCGGAAGCTCGAGAACGGCACGTAGGTATGCTGGCTTGATGACATTACCGAATCGACCGCATATATCTCGGTATGGCCATCCTGCACCCGCATCGGGCGCAATATGTATTCGGTTTGCAGGGAGTTGAGCGTCAGCGGGTCAGATTCCAGCGGGAACAGGTTAATTACCGGCACGCAGTTCAGGCGCAGATGCTTTTCGGTAAAGCTGAAGTCATGCTCCCAGCGATCCGCCAGTACCACGTCGATTTCAAACCAGGGGAGCTCAGCCGGGAAGTCCACGCTCTCCAGGCCACGCAGGCCCGTAAACATGAACTTCTCGCGGAAGGTGAAATACTCCAGCAGCAGCTGATAGCCGCTAAAGCTGCTGCTTACCTTCGGCCACAGGTCATCGTCATCGCCAAATCCCAGCGCAGTGAAATATCCGTCGAGCGGCCTTCTGTCCGTGTCACCCGGCATACGCAGCCAAAGGCGCGCAGTGTTCATGGTAAAGGCTTCATGCATGGCGCAGGCCAGCGGCGCGTCGGCATTGAAGTAGAACGGGATTTGACTGAGATCGACACGACTCCAGTCGGCAAGGTGGCTGCAGTTAAACCGCAGGCTGATAACCGAACGCCCGTCAGAGTCAGTCGACAGGCGAGCGTGTTCCAGCGACAGCGGCTGAAGAGTGATCTCTTTGGTGGTGGTGTAGCGGCAACGCGTGCCCTTCTCCCCTATCGGACGCGAGTTCACCTCAAAGCCTTTGACGATACGCATCTGCTCTTTCATTTCGCGCCAGTCAGGGGTGAATTCCACCACCGACATCGACGGAATGGTGCGCAGGTAATGCGGCCACAGTAAGCTCACCAGCCCTTCGGTCAGTTCCGGGAGGTCGTCGTCAAGCTTCTCCCGCAGGCGACCCATCAGGAAAGCAAAGCCTTCGAACAGGCGCTCTACGTACGGGTCGCGCGCCCCCGCTTTATCGAGATTGAGCATTGCCGCCTGCTCGGGGTGAGCGCGGGCGAACTCTTCGCCAGCTTCCAGCAGGTATCGCATTTCTGCGTCGTAGTAACGCAGGGTTAAGTCGTCCATAAAAAACCTGAATATATGAATTTTAAAAGTAGGCCAGGCGTTTTTACCCGCACAGCACCGCACTGCTTGCCGGGTCGAGCGCAATCAGACCGGCCAGAAGCTGGTCCATCTCCGGCTGAAGGCGTGATTTATCGGTTTCACTGCGTGTTGCTTTCATACGCAGTAGTCTGAGGCGACGGGATTTCACTTCAAATAACAGCGCCGGTGTCCACTGCGTGAGGGTGATGGACTGTGCAGCGCTATCGAGCGCCCCCAGCAAATGCAGCGCCAGCTCATTCTTACCTTTCTGCTCGGCCACGCGGGCCATCAGCAGACGCAGCAGCCATTTTTCTTTTGTGGAGTCGGTGCCCGGACGCGTCTGCAGCCATTGGAGTGTGGCATCCAGACCTTCGCTGTCTGCTTTCTCCAGCGCTTCAGCTTCAAGCGCCAGAATATCGTTGTCACCCGTGCTGATAGCGCTGACAGGTTCATCGCGCCAGCCGGACATATCGTCCAGCACGCTCAGGTTTATCCAGTTCAGCGTGACCTCATCGGCAAACGGCGTCCCGTCGTTAAAAGCCAGGGTTTCAAGCCCGTGGAGGCGGAGCAGCAGTCCTTTCAGGTCAGCTGTGATGATGTCGGCCAGCACATCCTGCCCTGACTTCATCAGAGCCTGGTGGGTATACCACTGCAAATCCAGCCAGAGGTGATTAGCGCCGCGCGAGAAGGTATTGTCCACCTGCTCCAGGATCTCCAGCCAGCTCTGTTGCAGGTACAGGCGTTTGAGCATCGCCCGCTGGTCAGCCCGCGGTGGTTCGATGCGCGTTTTCCCCTCTGCATCCGGTGCCGGAATAGCGCTCAGGGTGTCATGCCGCAGGCTTTTCATCAGCCGGTGCGCCGCAAGCCAGCCACCGGGTTGCTCACGCAGGTACCCCGTCAGGGTGCGAGCCTGAGCCAGCAAATCCTGACCGGAGGTAATGCGGCTCAGAACCGGCGCGTCCTGCTCTGTCGTGTGAGATGGCTGCTGAGTACGTGTCTGATTGCTGGCGTTCTGTGGTACCACGGCATCCACGCCCCCGCCTTTCATCAGGCGAGACTCAAGAGCGATGTACAGGGCATTCAGCTCCGCCCGTGACGCTTCAGGCTCTGTCTCCAGGCTGTCAGAAATGAGCAGTAGCGCCCCGGTGGTACGCTGCGCATCCTCGCGTACGACCTCCGGGTACAGTGACAAACTGTCCAGGACGCGGGTACCGCCGAGCCATTCCAGCGCGGCCTTGCGGCTGCGGTCCCGCTGCGGGTGAAGCTGCATGCCGTAGCGCTGCAGTAATCCCGCCAGCAGTTCAAGCCCTTCGGCAAAGCCGGCTTCGCCATCCTGGTGGAGACGCGCCCAGCAGTAGTAGGTAGCAATCCGGATGTCTTTTGCCGTGGTGGTCAGCAGTTTTTCGGCAAGCGTACAGATCAGTCCGGTATCAATGCCGGAGAGCTTATTGACCTCTTCGCGGATGCGCTGAAAATCATCGTCATATCCTGGGTCTTCCCCGGTCGGACTGGCAGCGCTTACCGGAGTAAGCCAGGGCTGCCAGTTATCCGTGCGCGTCTGCGCCTGTTCCCGAAGCTGAGCATTGTCAGCCTGACAGGCGGCAACCAAATTCTGCAGTGTGCTCATTACTCGACTCCCTCCATGTCATTGTTTTCCGTATTAGCCATCAGCGCCTGAGCGGTGGCCGCGCTGTCGACACTGAAAATTTGATCCGGCAGCGTAAAACCACGCAGATCCAGCAGCGCGAGCGGACCTTTTCCAAGCTGTGAACGCAGTATCCACTGCAGGGTACGACCATCCGGAGCAGTGAAGCTCATCATCCACTGGCTGCGGTCAAGCTGCTGTCGCTTGCCCTGATCCAGCCAGCGAATAAAGCCCCAGGTGCCGCTGTAATCGCCGAACAGGCGCGCGCCCGCGCTGGTTGAAGTCCAGGTAAGCATGGTGCCCGGCTTATAGGTATCCCCCGGCCAGCGGAAGGACTGCCAGTCAGCCATCTGGTTGAAATAATGTAGCTGCTGTCCGTCAATCGTCAGTTGGGTTTCCACCACCTGTGCTGCCGGGCGGGCCTGTAACTCGAAGCTAATCCCCTGGCTGCCGTCGGTGAAGAGGATGTCGGACAGCTGACTCAGTTGGTTAACCGCCCGCAGGAAGACCGGGTTGAACGTGAGACCCTGGCTGTGGGCGCTATCCGGCACCCACTGGCTGCCCTCTTTGTGCAACACACCGTTTAACTCCGTGGTCAGGAACCTGTCGATGCGCCCACTATCCTTACGAATAAACTCTGCCAACATGGGTAAAGAGGCATCGCTTTTGCTTGCCGCGAACGGGAAGCGACCGTCAAAGGCCGTACGCCAGTTCGCCACCACCGAGCGACTCCAGCGGTCATTTAGGCTGGCCGCAGAGGGCTGTAAAACCGTTTCCCAGGCCTGGGTCAGCGGCTGTACGAACATCGTGCGGCCAAATCCGCTCCACTCTTCACCGAGGCTTGCCGCCACCAGGCTGCCGTACTGCTGAGTATCGGTCAGATCGACGCTCTTGCCCTGAAACACGGTCTGGGCGAGAGTCTGCATCATCTCCTGTGGATCAGAAGCACTTGCCACCTGCTGCAGGCGTAAACGCACGCGGGTGATGCGGGTCAGGTAGGTTTGCAGACTCAGCGAGCTATCCGCAGACATAACGCTGCTGGCTTTGTTTTTACCCATCAACGTCAGCAACGGACCGAAGGTGTCATCCAACGGCCCCTGCGGCCCGGCGGCGGTTTGATCGATAGCGGGCTTGTCTTTGCTGCCGATAAGATCTTTTGCCGACTTGATGAGCGAATCAGACAGCCCTTCCGTCTGCTGCCCGGTCTGCCCCTGCCACGCCAGGGTGTTCATCAGGGCAATCATCGGCGACTGGCGCACGTCGCTCATCAGCGTCAGCTGGTCGGTCACGTCCGCAATATTCTGCACCGGGTTCCACTGCAGGCTGTTGAGGACGTTCAGCCAGCTTCCGGCAAAATCGATGAAATAGCGCTGGGTCAGGCGGGCTTTCAATGCGTCCGGCGAGAGGTCAGCAGAAATGGCTTTGCGGCTGTCGCTCAGCACCCAGTCAATTTCATCGCGGCGGGAGTTTGCAGCCTTTTCGATAGCCTGCTGAATGCCGCCTTCCCAGGCCTGACGGGTGAACATCCCCGGTACCACTTCATCTGTGGTGAACAGGCGGCGGGCGTCAGTACCGCTGGTCATGTCCTCTAGTGATACATCGGCAAAGTTACGGCGCACCGATTTAAGCATGTTTTCATACAGCGTGCTTTCCGCGTTTCGGCGGCCTATCTGCTGCAACAGCACCTGACGACTCTGGCTGACCAGTTGCGCATCAGGCGTAATTTTCCACTGCGGCTGTTTTGGTAATTCTGAGATATAGAACGCCCATAAATCCGGCGACAGGCTCTGCCACAGGCCAGTTGAGATGCCCATGCGCGTCGGCTGTACGGTTTTCAGGGTTTGAGCGTAAAACGCGCCGTCGACTTTATCCGGGCGGGCCATCATCAGCCAGGCCTTCAGCTGTTCATAGCCGGGTTTCGCAAGCTGAGCGCGACGATCACTGTTCGGTTCTGAATTAGCCAGCGCATGGAGTTTTTGAGTCAGCGCAGCATTAGCCGGATCGCGGATCAGGCGATTGTTTGCCACGCCGTACCACGGCAGCATCGCGTCGAGCAGTTGTTGATTATGATCAAGCCCAAAACGCTGATACCAGGGGGTGCCCTTCTGAATATGGTTTTGCAAGCGACCGGCGTCGTTTCGCAGATCGTGCAGCGCCGTCAGCTGGTAATCGGAGACCGAAGCATGATCCACTAAATCATGCGCTTTACTTGCCACAAAGGAAATCTGGCTGTAGTTCAGGATAAAGGAAAGCAGCATGCCCGCGCCCCAGATGCCGATCGCCCCCATTAGCCCCCAAGCCAGCATCTGTTCCCAGGCCATACCGACACGATGACCACGTACGCGAGTGCAGTCGTCAACGATACCCTGCCAGGCCACCGGCAGAGTCAGAGCATGGAGCTGAGATTCCGGAACATATTTCTCAGCGCTGGATGTTCCCCCTGACGTATCAGCAGGTTTATTCTCCGGCAAACTGAACATCAGGCCGCGCAGCGGAACGCGCTGTTGGGAAACAGAAAGCCATGGCAGAAGTTGCTGAACCCAGCGGGCGATGCCGCCGTCTTTCAGGTGCTGACTCAGACGCAGCAGGAAGTCGTGGCTGTTGTTCTCTGCGACCTGACTCACCCCCTGCGTCCGCAGGGTCGGCAGCATAATTTCAAGCTGGCGGGTAATATCGTCAGGCTTAGCACGCAGCGGGAAAGTAGCCCCCACCGCCTGTTCAGTACGTTTTGCCTGCGGCCAGTCGCTGTCGCACAACTGCCACAAATAAACCGGGACGGAATAACGCAGCAGCTCGCTGATTTTTTCCAGGCTGCGCAGATCGCTATCACTCATCTGCGGCGTAATACTCTGTCCTTCGCCTATTACGCGCACGATGCCGTCCAGAGGACGACCACGTCGCAGCTTGCACAGGGCGGTATATTTTTTTTCGTCGGGTTCAGCGGTCAGGCTGCCGCCATAAATCAAGACCGTGCGGTTACCTTCCAGCCACTGACGGGCTTGTAGGTTGGGCACCAGCTGAGCGATGGCGTTCTCATCGCCTGTAACTAACAGCAGACGGACTTTACGTCGCCAGAAGAGGTTATAGCGGCGACGGAGATGGCTGCTAATGTCCGCCTTGAGCGGCAGCGGGTGCGTCCTTTTCTTTTTGACCGGTCTGGAAGATGCCTCTCCCATCACTTTATCCCGAATCATTAAATGAAAAGCGATAAACCCTAGCACCAGTAAGCAGAGCGACACTCCCCAGACAACAAAACAGGCCGTCATGATTCGACGTATCACGTCCCATTCTGTGGAGAGATCCTCCCCCCAATACCACCACAGCAACCCACCTGCCAGCACAAGCAGCGTGACAGTAGCAACAAACAACACCGCCGTGGCAAGCACAGAAAATTCAGCGGGTTTATTTTCCTTCACCATAAGGTTTAATAATTCCAAGTGCGAGAGTGTGTAGAGGATCTTTGGCTATCCAGCCGCAGGGTTCTTGATAATTTTTTGCGTAAAGGGCCGCCAGAACCAACGCGATGAGCATTTCCATATCGCCGGGGTTCCCCCAGTTGAGGTCCTGAACGTGATGGGTCACATTCCAGCCACTTTGCGCCAGGGCGGGGAGCGCTGGCTGTGAAAACAACATACAGGCGTCAGGCGGCTTTTCGAGTTCGCTTTGCTGTTCCGCTCGCTCGCAGACTGCGGTTAAAACCTCTTTCCCGGCGATATCGTAAACCTCTCCCCGGGTGAGGCTGACCAGCCCTTTCCGCGCGACCAGACACAGTGCAGCAGACTCACCGGCAGGCTGCGCAGAATCAAACGAGGCCGCTATCGAATGACACCCGGCGACCAGAATGGCCTCTGTTTCAGGGAGCGTTTGCGCCGTTGCGGCAAGTACAGACAGCGTCTCTTCGCCTTGCCATGTCTCCGGTTTTTCAGGAAGTGCTACGCCCGGAAATGAAACCTGCATTTGGGTACAGAATGCACGCCAGGCATCCAGAGAACCCTGCCAGTAGCAGCGCCATAAGTGTGGGAGAGAGGCATCTGCGCGTTGCGTCTGCCATTGCAGCACCAGCATTTTTGCCAGCAAAGCCTCGCGTTCAGCCACCGTATCGACCAGCGTTCGACCGATACGCAGCGCTTTCCCGCTCGACTCATTTTTTATCTCAGGAACACGATGCTCCCGTTTTAGCAGCCGCAACCAGTGCGGCGTATCGGTTCCGGCCGGTCCCAGCAGTACCATTTCACTGAGCGCGAAGCGGTGTTGATGCTGCTGCCACCAGGCCTGCTGCCGCTGTTCAATCAATTGTTCATAATACCGGGCGTTATGTGCCGAAGCCCGGTAATACAGCAGGCGTAGTAACCAGAGCACGCCCATCAGAACCACCGCGCCAGCCATTCCTTTTATCACCAGCCCGGCACCGCTCCCGGCAGGATGAAGCAGCGCGCCGCCGCCCCCACACAACAACACCATCAGCGCACCCGCTGACAGCCATCGTTTGCCATCAGGAGGACGCGCAACCCGGTAGGGTGGATACTCCGGTAACGGCCTCACAGCTCAATGCCGCAATCGGGAAAGGAACTCACCAGCGTGCAGCCACAGGCACAACGGTGGCCGTGCAGCGCCACTGGCTGTCCGTCCACTTCCGATAACGAACTGCCTTCGCTGATGACCGTCATGCCATGTTTATTGCACTTCACCGCATCGCCTTTGCAGGCAATCCCTTTCCCGAAGCAAAGATAATGCCCGCCCAGCACTTTCCCGCCGTACTCCCGCAGGGTATCGCCCTCGCGTATCACTGCTTTCATCCTTCATCCCTCCCTGAATCAGGCCGTTACGGTCGCCTTAAGATTTTCCGCCCAGTTGGACTCAATTATCGATTTTGCCAGCGCCAGCCTCTGCTCGCTGATGACCTGCGTTTGCTGTGCAACCACCGTGCCTGGCTCCATCGTTGGCGCCTGCAGCTGTGCGGCATTAGGCAACATCGGCAGCGGTTTGCCGGAAAGCAGATCGATGGCCTGTGTTTCGAGATAAACGGCCCCCACGGTACCGGCAAGCCCCGCGAGTTTGCCCTTCGCGCTTTTCTGTTTGATGATAACGGCCGCGCCTGCGGCAAGGGTCGCGACCCCCACCACCGCCCCGGCAATCATCAACGGCGTCATTGGCTTACTGCTGCAGTTGCCGAAATAGATCATCCGGTAGAGGAAATAGCTCCCCCAGGGTTCGCGGGAGCCGAAGGCGTTGTGCATAAACCACGCGCGGGAGTCATGGACCTGATCGTCAAACAGCGCCCGCACCAGCCCGGCAGGCTGCGTGGCGTTGCTCGCTTCGCCGGCCGCCGGGAAAAGCACTTCTTTGCGATCGTCTCCGGCGGTTTTTATTTTCAGCCACTCGCCGTACTCATTGTCGTTATTCAGCAGGAAGATGGCGTTACTCATTGAATCAACAGCAGTAAACAGCCAGTTACCGGTACCCGACCGGGAGAGGCCGCTGTAATCTTCCCTGAACTCCTCGGCGGCCTGGCGCAACTGGGTTTGCCCCAGCGCGGCGTCGAAATCCTTCGGCCCCGGCGGGAGCATCAGGAATCCCTCTTCAGGTTTATGTTCGGCAATTTTTTTCTTGCGCTCTTTCTCGACATCCTCCTGCAAAGCGTCTCTGTCTTCCTCAGCCTTCTTCCTGACCAGTGGATCGCTGTCTTTATCCAGCCCGTTTGCCGCCGAATCAACATAGAAGCGCTGGGTCTTGTAAGTTCCCCCTGCATAGCGTTTGATACGCCACGCGGTGATCCAGCCCAGTTGATTTTCAAGGGCTTTTTCCAGACTGACCGGCGCGCGCGGCGGATCGTATTTTGCGGCTTGTTCCGGGGGGATGGGTTTATCTAGAGCTGTCTGACCGAGGGTTATTTTGCGCCAGGCGTTGAAACGACTGGAAAGAACCTCATCGATAAAAAACTCTTTACCTACGCTCAAAGGCATTTTCCTCCAATCGTCACTTTTTAATTCACTTGGCAAAGAATCTTCTGGGACTTTTAATGGTGCTCCAGCCTGGAACGCCGATGAATACATATCGTGTAAAGCAATCTGTGATAATAAAAAACCGTCATCTTCAGCATTCGCCTTTCCCTGATCCCCTGGCGGGTAGCCTCCCCCAAGATCCGAGTGCATTCCCGGATAAACCACCTCCAGGCTATTCGCCGGATAGTGACCATCCGGGCGGCGGATCGAATCCAGCGGGAAGCACAGCCGTTGCTCGTGGGAAGAAACCAGATGGATGCACTTTTTAATCAACCCGCCGTAGATCTTCTCTGCCGGCAGCTCCTGGGTTCCGTCCGCCCAGCCCATATGCCCTTCCGCCACCGGGGCGATATGCGCTACCCCTACCGAGGCCACCGTATCCAGCAGACCAAGAAACTCCACGCTGAGCGGAATTTTCAGCCCGCCCACCGCCAGACACTGCTCGGGCTTGTCCTTTCCCTCTTCAGGCTTTGGCAACAGCTCACTAAGCCAACGGACAAAGGCCCGCGCCGCCGCTGCCCCGCGCGAAAAGCCGTACACGTAAAGCTTGACACTTAACAGCTTCGGCTTTCCAGGATCAACAGGCACCAGGGCCTTTTGCAGGTTTGGTATCATATCCTTTAGCAGGCTCTGGAAGGTTTCAAAACGGTTAGCGCTGCCGGTCAGCCCAAAAGACGCCATAGAGGTCGCCATTTTGTCCACCGCCGTCCAGCTTTCGTCGTCCGACAGCGTATCCAGGCCCATCGTTCGCTTCAGAGCATCGATAATCCGCAGCAGCCCCCAGTTGATTCTGTCCTCCCCGTGGGTTGCTGCCGCCAGCCCCATCATGCTGAAATCCAGATCGTTCACCTCGGGGAAAGGTGTCCCAACGCCAGGAACATAATATTTGTAGTACTTGTCATCACCGCTGCCGCTGGCATCCAACAGCTCTGCTGTTTTATTCGCCAGTCCCCCGGCATAGCCCTGCCCGATAGTGGCGCGAAACAGACGGGCAATATTAGTGGGATGCTTTATTTTAGAAATATACAAGTCGTGATTGAGGTTATTGCCGGTGCCGTCAAAAAACAGGCTGATATGCAACGTTTTACAACAAGGGGGCTCCACGCGTCGCCCGGCGGCCAGGCACAGTTCCTGCCGGTAGGCCAGCTCGTGGTTGTCCTGCTGCGCGCAGTTTGTGCCAACCAGCGCAGCCTGAGTGGGTAAACGCCCCTGAGCCGGAAATGCCGGCGGGAACCACGCCAGATCGGTGATTATTTCGGACATACTTTTGGCTCCGGCATCTGCAGCGGCTCATTGATTGGATAACCCGGCCGGCCAGGGCTCACACAGCTGGTGGTCACTTTCACCTCATCACAGGGCATAAAGTGCACCGTGATCCCGCAGGTTTTTTGCCCCGTATAGTCCGGTACTGGTACCACCGTGCTGTGTTGCCGATTATTAGCACTCATTTTTTTTTCCCAGGCCCGATACTTAGCTGTATCCGCAAACCCAGGAAAACCTTTCATTGAGGCTTCTCCACTTTCCCAGTCCACCCTTACAGTCAAACCCGGTCGCCATTTCGCTGGCACACCATAGCAGCAGCCACCACCCCCGCCCTGATACGGCCCGATAGCATCAATACCCGACTGGCCGTCGACGCTGAAATGGTTGATCGCCCACTTGGTGTGGTTGATGGCGACAATAACCCCGCCACCGCCACTTCGGGTTTCAGCCTTCGCCGTCGGCTGGCTACAGCCCGCCAGCAGCAGGGCACCCAGTACCACGAGGTAATGTCGTATTTTCATTTTGCATTCCTTTTATGAATTAACAGGTTACGTCCACCTTGCTTAGCCATGACTTTTCGGGATGGCATGGCTAAGCATTACTGAAAGGAAAAAACGTCAAACGGTGATTAGCTCCTGCCGGTAGGCCAGCTCGTGGCTGTCTTGCTGCGCGCAGCTTGCGCCAGCCAGCGCAGCCTGGGTGGGTAAACGCCCCTGAGCCGGGAACGCCGGCGGGAACCATGCCAGATCGGTGATTATTTCGGACATACTTTTGGCTCCGGCATCTTAAGAGGCTCTTTAATCGGGTGTTCAGGATGGCCATAGTTGGCACAACTGGTCGTCACTTTCACCTCATCACAGGGCAGAAAATGCACCGTGATCCCGCAGATTTCCTGTCCCGTATAGTCCGGCACCGGTACCACCGCGCTGTGCTGCTTATTTTGGACCTGCATATCTTTTTTCCATTTTTTGAACTTCTCTCTATCTGCAAAACCTGGAAAACCCTTCGAGCCACCCACTCCTGTCTCCCAGTCGACCCTTACCGTCATTCCGGGCCGCCATTTCGCCGGCACGCCATAGCAGCAGCCGCCGCCGCCGCCCTGCCAGGGACCAATAGCATCAATCCCCGACTGACCGTCGACGCTGAAATGATTGATTGCCCATTTGGTGTGGTTGATGGCGACAATAACCCCGCCACCGCCACTTCGGGTTTCAGCCTTCGCCGTCGGCTGGCTACAGCCCGCCAGCAGCATGGCACCCAGTACCACGAGGTAATGTCGTATTTTCATTTTACATTCCTTTTATGAATTAACAGGTTACGTCCGCCTTGCTTAGCAATGACTTTTCGGGATGGCATGGCTAAGCATTACTGAAAGGAAAAAACGTTAAACGGTGATTAGCGCCTGCCGGTAGGCCAGCTCGTGGCTGTCCTGCTGCGCGCAGTTTGTTCCAACCAGCGCAGCCTGGGTGGGTAAACGCCCCTGAGCCGGAAACGCCGGCGGGAACCACGCCAGATCGGTGATTATTTCGGACATACTTTTGGCTCCGGCATCTGCAGCGGCTCATTGATTGGATAACCCGGCCGGCCGGGGCTCACGCAGCTGGTGGTCACTTTCACGTCATCACAGGGCATAAAGTGCACCGTGATCCCGCAGGTTTTTTGCCCCGTATAGTCCGGCACCGGTACCACCGCGCTGTGCTGCCGATTCTGAGCCTTTATTTTTTTTTCCAGGCAAGATATTTATCCCAATTTTCATAACCGGGGAAATCCATTGAGTATCCCACACCAGTTTCCCAGTCCACCCTTACAGCCAAATCCGGCCGCCATTTCGCCGGCACACCATAGCAGCAGCCACCACCCCCGCCCTGATACGGCCCGATAATATCAATCCCCGACTGACCGTCGACGCTGAAATGATTGATTGCCCATTTGGTGTGGTTGATGGCGACAATAACCCCGCCACCGCCACTTTGGGTTTCAGCCTTCGCCGTCGGCTGACTACAGCCCGCCAGCAGCAGAGCGCCCAGTGCCACGAGGTAATGTCGTATTTTCATTTTGCATTCCTTGTATGGCTGCTCCTCCCGAAGGCGAGCAGCCTCATGATCCCACTTTCAGGCTTCTGCTGAAGACTGTCCGATCAGGGTCCCAATCACCCAATCCTCGCGCTCTTTATCCACTATCATCCCTTTGGCGGTGGCGGAAAGCATACCGTTGAAGCAGGCAGTAAACCGTTCATCCTGCGAGATAAATCCAGCATCAGGAACATCCCGGTGGCGAAGCATCAGCTTGACATCGCAGATGCACATCAGGGCTTCAAACTGGCTATCACATAAAGCGATGTTCTGACACTTCTCGTTGATTGCGGGCTGTGCACCCTGCCCCATCAGCAATCCCGGCTTCTCGTCAAGATCCAGCCAGCTCCAGAACAGTGCCGGACGCTGCAGCTGGGCCTGCTGATCCAGCTCCAGAATATGAGAAAAGAGGTAAGGGAAAATACGGGCATCAAAGTATCTGAACAGCCCTGCACGTCCCTCATGTGTCGCATCGGTGCAGGCAGTTAACCATTCAGCCAGCGTAGCGAAAGGCCAGGGAGAACAGAGCACCAACAGCGGGGCTGTCTTTTGTACTTTCTGAGCCAGCTCAATAAACCACTGCTTCTGCAGAGGATCGTTTAAAGCGATCCTGATCAACAGCGGAGACTCTTCAGGCAGGGCATCTTCCGGCAAGCCCTGATAGAGAGACTGCCATACCAGAGGTGGTGAAAAATCACTCAGCACAGGGATGACGGTAAAATCGATACCACACTGGTCGAGAATAAAATCAAGGTGAGTCATTTTTATATCAGCGCAGGTTTGCTGAAGAAGATTCACCCAGTCAGTGATATGGGTCGTGTTCACTTATGCCCCCCTTGGCACAAAGCCCTGTGCCAGCCGCTGCGCCTTTTTCAGACACTCTTTGCATACTGACGAAGGCAATTCTGGCAGCGGATAATCCTCACTCGCCGGGCCCTGTAATTTGTGCTGCCCTTTCAGGCTTAACAGGCCTGGGCCATGCACGTTGATTTCGCCCTGTGGTGTGAGCTTGATGTAAGCGCCACCGCAGGCAAGCGTGATCCCATTCTTTGCCGTCAGTTGCAGGTGCCCTTGGGTAGACTGCACCGTGACATCCTTCATTGATGTGAGCGACAGCGTATCCGCGTGAGATTCCACCGCCAGCGGGCCTTTGGCAGAGACCAGGCGAATGCCTTCCTGATGCGCCATCACCGAAATGGCCTGTTTGGCATTGACCGAATAGCGCTGTGCCGTGTTGAGATTAACTTCACCCAGGCTTTGCAGGTACAGACCTTTCCCTGTATGCACCACTGCCGTTTCCGGTGTGACGGCGGCAATACCTTTCGGCGCAGACATCAACAAAGTCGGTTCTTTGAGTTCGCTGGCTCCTGAAACAAGCGCCTGAAGGGGTTGTGTATCCGGTGCAAAGTTTTGGTGGGTCCTTGCAAGCTCCTCCCATTCTGCAACCTGATTTACCGCACCTTTCAACAGGCTAATCGCTTGCTCCATCGCCAGAACGTTGCCCTGCGCCTTCGCCTGCCCATCCGCACTGATGAACAACCCTTTCTGTGCCCGAATCGCG
Organism: Enterobacter sp. Tr-810; assembly: GCF_011752765.1. Taxonomy (NCBI): domain Bacteria; kingdom Pseudomonadati; phylum Pseudomonadota; class Gammaproteobacteria; order Enterobacterales; family Enterobacteriaceae; genus Enterobacter; species Enterobacter sp. Tr-810. The sequence goes on from NZ_VWWW01000002.1 coordinate 76,176, forward strand.
CCCCAACTGTCCGTGCGCAGTTCGAAGCCCTCACCGCGCTTCTGTTTCTCGCTGTCGACCAGATGCCCGAGATTCAGCTGGCTCTTGCCGCCGTACTCCGTGCTGACCTTGATGTGCTCCTGGCCACGGCTATCATCGAGGCGGATTTTGTTGTTCGCAGGCGTCCGCAGGACGTTGCGCTTGTAGTTCTGAATAGTGACGTGGTCGCCGTGGGCCGAGTCGTGCAGCACACCGGAGATGTACGGCCTGTCCGGATTACCATCCTCAAACCCAATCGCCACTTCGGTACCCGCCAGCAGCGGCAGGTGCAGGCCATACGTGTCACCGGCGTACGGTCGGGACTGCCGCACCCACAGGCTTTCGAACCCGGTCTCCCAGTTATCACGGTCGAACAGCATGTTGACGCGGTAGCGGCCGTCTTTATCGATATGCCCGTAGGTATCGTTTTCAGTAGTGCTGGTGACGCGCGCGGGCAGCGTGCCTGCCATCACCGGGCGTGAGCCTGGCTCCGGACGAAAACTAAAATCAGTGCTGTCCGGTATCCCCTCAAAATGCACACCAAAATCTTCATCACGCCTTGCGTGAGTGTGCATGCGGGTAATAACAACACCCTGACTGAACACCTCTGCCACTTCATAGCCGCCGGTGACTTTCAACTGCATCCCCGGGGCCAGCGTCGGACAGCTGGTGATGGCCTGCGCCTTCGTCTGGCCATTCAGGTAGCGCTCATGACGAACGCGCGCATAAAACGCACCGGACTCCGGGGCTGGGTTGCGGTCATACGCACTTCCCTGTATCAGATAGTTATCCGCATAGTGATAAGCATCGCCGTAGGTGGTGATATCCCCACTGGTTGCGTCCACCAGGGTGTTCATGTCATCCGTCGCCTGCCGGTAGTTATAGTCACGGGTGCTAACCTGCTTCTGCACCACATTGTGGTGGCACTCCATGCCCCAGACTGAATCCACACCCTTTGAATGCTGGCCGGACGGCGGCACAGATGGCAGGGTCAGACCTTTCTCGTAACCCTGCTGACTGTCGTAAAACTCCACCACGTCGATGTTCAGACGTGTGTCGGTGGTAAAGCGGAACCAGATACCGACTTCACCCAGCAGGCGGGTAATAAAGTGCAGGTCGTCCTCGCCGTACTGCATCACCTGCTCTCGGCGCGGGTACTCTTTTGCAAGCGAGAACAGAAAATCCTGGCCGCGCATACTGTGGCGCTCGCGCAGAATTTTTTCCACGATTTGTGGGACCGATATGTCCTGATAAATGGCGTTCTGGTGCGAACGGTCAAGCAGCGCCAGGCGGGGCTGCAGCGTCAGCGCGTAATGAGTTTCATCCTTTGAGGTGTTGAGACGTTCAAAGCCACTCACCACCCCCTGAAGAGTACGCACAGCCTGCTGAATTTTGATGCCGTAACCCTGATCAACCGGAGCCTGCAACGTCAGGGAGGCCGCCTTCATCAGCATCATCTCTTTGCTGATGGCATGGTCAGAGCTTGTGAATTCGATACGGTAGCTGAACGGCGTGCTCAGGGCTTCATCGCCTTCAAACGCCAGTACATCGAGTTCTGCTTCACATCCCTTCACCGACAGCTGGTGATGGTTGTGACTGAATCTGATCGGGAGATGACTGCTCATACGTGCACTCCTTGTGTACGGTCAAACTCCAGCCCGATACCCTCTTCCTCACTCCAGCGAAGGCATAGCGACTGTGGTTTCTGTCTGGCGGCCATATGGGTCAGCAGCTGCTGGCTCAGCACCGGCAGAATTTGTTGATTAAGCAGACTGTCAACGTTGCGTGCGCCGGTATCCGGCAGCAGGCAGGCGGCGGTCAGCGCGTCATACAGGCTTTCATCAATTGTGGTGGTGAGACCGTAGTGACGGTGCAGGCGTTTGCTGACCTGTGACAGCTTCATTTCGACAATAGTGCGCATAGCCGCTTCCGCCAGCGGGCGGTAAATCACGGTCTGGAAGCGGGCCAGCAGTGCCGGCTGGAAGTGGTCGCGTAAAATCGGGCGCAGCAGTTCATGCAGGTCGCCTTCAGTGGCTTCAGGTTGTTCATCCAGCAGCTGCATCAGGGGGTCGCTGCCGAGGTTGGAGGTCATCAGGATAACGGTGTTGCGAAAGTCGATTTCGCGCCCTTCGCCGTCACGCATAAAGCCGCGGTCGAAAACCTGGTAGAACAGGTTCATCACGTCGCGGTGCGCCTTTTCTACTTCATCCAGCAGCACCACGCTGTACGGACGCTTACGCACCGCTTCGGTAAGAATGCCGCCCTGACCGTAACCGACGTAGCCCGGAGGCGAGCCTTTCAGCTGGGAAACGGTGTGCGGCTCCTGGTACTCGGACAGGTTAATGGTAATCAGCGATTTTTCACCGCCGTACAGCACGTCCGCCAGCGCCAGCGCTGTTTCGGTCTTACCTACACCACTCGGACCGACAAGCAGGAACACGCCCTGCGGCCCGTTTTCGGAAGTGAGGCCGGTTTTCGCCGCGCGAAGACGCTGGGCGATGGCCTCAAGGGAAACATCCTGCCCGACCACACGTTTGCCAATTTCATTTTCCAGGATCAGCAGTTCGGTCTGTTCATCTTTCATCAGCGAAGACAGCGGCACGCCGGTCCAGTCGGCGATAACATTCGCGACCGTACGGGTGTCCACATCCGCCTGAACCAGCACGTCGCCCTGTTGTGCCTGTTCGAGTTGCTGCTGCAGCTCGGAAATCTCAGCCTGCTGGCTGATGTCCTGGCGGCTGGCCATCAGCTGCTGTACCAGCGCCTTTTCGTGGCTGAAACGCGCTTCCTGCTCCTCGATACGCGCTTCAAGTTCGGTCCGCTGCTGCTCAATGGCCCCAAGGCGATCACCATGGCGGTTGCTGCCAGCGGCGATATCTTCGAGTAACGCCTGCTCTTCCAGTGCCAGTGCGGTCAGTTGTGCTTTCAGGCGCACAATTTGTTCTGGCACCGTATCGAGACTCATACGCACACGTGCGGCCGCGGTATCCAGCAGGTCAACGGCCTTGTCAGGCAGCTGGCGACCCGTCAGGTAACGACGGGACAGCGTAACGGCCGCACGCACCGCATCGTCAGTGATGTGTACGTTGTGGTGTTCGGCATAGCGGGATTTGAGGCCACGCAGCATCAGGCACGCTGTGTCATCATCCGGCTCGTCCACCTTCACCATCTGGAAGCGACGTTCCAGCGCGGCATCGCGCTCGAAATACTGTTTGTACTCGCTCCAGGTGGTCGCGGCAATGGTGCGCAGCTCACCGCGTGCAAGTGCTGGTTTCAGCAGGTTGGCCGCATCCGCGCCGCCCGCCTGGTTACCTGCACCAATAATGGTGTGGGCTTCGTCGATAAACAGCAGAATCGGCACCGGTGACTGCTGCACCGCGTCGATAACGTTTTTGAGGCGCTGCTCGAACTCGCCTTTCACCCCTGCGCCAGCCTGCAACAAGCCGAGATCAAGGGTGCGCAGGATGACCGGTTTGAGGGACTCAGGCACATTGCCCTCGGCAATACGCAGCGCCAGCCCTTCGACCAGCGCGGTTTTACCGACGCCTGGCTCACCGACCAGGATTGGGTTGTTCTTTCGACGGCGCGAGAGAATATCCACCATCTGGCGGATTTCGGTATCACGGCCGAACACAGGATCAATCTTGCCCTCTTTCGCTTTGGCGGTGACATCGAGGGTGAATTTATCCAGCGCGTTCTGTAGCGCCGGGTTCAGTTCGCCCTCTTTCAGCTCTGCACCAACCGGACGGCCAACAAACTCCACCTCACTGCCGTGAACCTGGGCCAGTTCAGCCTCAAATTGCAGCTCCGGGCGTTCATCAGACTGTGCATCCAGCAGCGGGCGTAGTCGGGAAAGCTGACTCATCCCGAGCGTCAACAGTGGCCACAGCCCGTCGCAGTGAGCAAGTCGTGGGTTTTCCGTCAGCGCCATCAGCAGGTGCTGGCTTCGGATACTTTCCTCTCCGGCAAGTGAGGCTTGCATCCAGGCTTCCTGCATCAGTTTCTGAATATCTGCGGACAGTTGCGGGCGGCTGCGTACCGAACGCGGTTGATTATCCAGCCAGCCGAGCAACGCCTGCCACAACGCGTCCATATCCCACTCGTAGCGACGTGCCAGTACCGTCAGGTCACCTTCCCCCTGTTCGAGCAACTTCAGCAGCCAGTGCTCCGGCAAAATTTCCGCATGGGCACGGGTCTGGCAGAGCGAAGCTGCCCCTTCCATCGCACGGGCACAGTAAGGGTTCAGACGTCGCAACAGGATGGCTGGATTTTCCATGAATCTCTCTCTTTGTCGGTTCCTGGACACGCTACCGCCCATCGCTGTTTCCCGGAATGGGGTCCAAAGCGCATAAGGTCGGGCTGGCAGTTTGTGGGTTTCTTTGCTGAAAGCCCGTTTCAGACAGGCACTCAGCAAAAAACTGCGGACAGGAAACCCCGTCCGCATCGGGCTTACGCGGTGGCGCGTTCGTTCCAGGAATCGGAATGAATGATGTTGCCGTCTTTGTAGGTCCAGGTGATTTTTTCGTAGCGCAGTTCAATGCGCTCAAGGTGGTTGTGCTTCTCGTAAGAAGGATCCTTAATGTCGTGCATCACCGGATTCACTTTCACCACTTTCACGTTTTCCAGTTTGGTGTTGAAGTACTCCACTTCCTGGCCCGCGTCGTTGATTTTGTACCACTTGAACTCCGCAGACTTGAGGGTCTGACCGGTGGTCACCGCCTTGTACAGGTACGGGCTGGACGAGTCGATTTCCTTGGTGAACAGGAACGGGGTGTGGATACGGGTACCGGTCAGCTTGCCGGTGTTGTTATCGGTCGGGATGTACAGGTTATGCTGCTGTGCAACCACTTCGATGCTGCCTTCGCGATCCTGAACGTCCACAGACCCTTTAATGTCCGCGCCGCCGTCGTCTTTCAGCCAAAGATAAACAGGAATTGCCATGGAATTACTCTCCATTGTGTTGTGATACGCCATCATCCTGCGATGACGCCTGGGTGTGGCCCGGTATCTGACAGGCATTGGCCTGCGGTACCAGACTGATTTCGACACGGCGGTTGAGCGCACGCCCATCCGGGGTGTCATTGATTGCGATCGGGCGGCTCTCGCCATAGCCCTGTACCGCAAAACAGCTTTCCGGCACATCACCGGTATCTCGCATCCAGTCACGCACCGCTTCGGCACGTTTCAGGGACAGCGTCTGGTTCAGTTGCGGATTGCCGGTGTTATCGGTATGCCCGGACACGACAATCAGCCAGCCCGGTTTCGCCTTGATGCCAACCAGTGAATTCACCAGCATTTTGGTCGAGCCTGCCTTCAGCACGGATTTGCCGGAATCGAATAGCGACATGCTGTCGAGGCGGACAATTTTCGGTACCAGTTTGGGTTTCGGCTGTGGTTCAGGCGGCGGTGGTGGCGGCACATACGAACGGATCGCATCCAGCACAGGCATTCGCAGACGCTCACCCTGATACAGACCGAGGCCCATCCGCGCCGGTACGCCATTGCGTGCCTGGTCATCCAGCTCTGCCGCGTCGTCACGCAGGACAGCAACGGCATCGGCTTTTGGGCCGAAATCCTGCATCGGGATACGGTCATAGCGGGCAATATCGAAGCTCACACGCTGCAACAACTGGTGATTGTTCCAGCCACTACTCAGTAGCGCCGCAATCGCCGCCAGCGTGAAAATCCCGAGCGCACAACGGAAGGCTCGTCCACGCGGCGTCATGCCTCGCCCTTCAGGCAGCAGCGGCAGGATAAAATCCGGGAAGGGGGAGATAACCGTACTGTCCGTTCCTACCGGCTGCCAGCCCGCTACCTGCTGCATCGCAGTGTGACGGGAAAGCCACGCAGTCCAGGCAGATGTCGCCAGGCTTCCGGCAAGGATCGGTCCCATGCCCCACAGCACCGCGCCAGGAGCAATGACAGGAACGTCGGGGTTCTCATCCATAAAGACAGCCTGGACATGCTGATGGAACCAGCTCATCAGGTTGTTCATCAGCACCTGTTGCTGCACCGCCAGCGTTCCGCCGGTGGTGACCCATGCAGCAATTGAACTCGGCGCGGAAGACTCACGCCAGACCCTCACGCCTTCCCCCGGAATAGCTGCCTGCCAGAGCAAGTCATTCGTCATCGCGCTGCCAACCTGACCATTCAGAACCAGCGGCACAGAATGACCCGTTTCTTTACGCAGTTGACTGATTTGCCAGCGCAGGGCGAGCAGACGACGGGCTAGCCGCTCGCTGTCGGCGTGTTTCTGCGGACAGACGCTGACCATCACCGACAACTGGCGGCCCCAGTCGGGTCGCAACCACAGTACCTGGCGGGCTGCCTGCACCAGATCCTGATGATCCTCCACGCGGATCCAGCAGCCCTGTGTGACCGTAAGCACCGGTGACTGCTGCATACATGCCAGCGGCAGATCGCCACAGACCAGCACCACGGGCTGACGGTAAGTGGCTTCCGGGAGGTCATCCAGACACAGGGTGACGTCATGCTCCGCACGACGACTGGCGACAGTCCAGAACGCCAGGATTAGCCCCAGAACGGTAAGCAGAATGAGCACAGAAACCAGTCGGGATACCGGCAGGAACCCCAGGCAGACCACTGCACTCAGCAGGGCGGCCCACAGCGCAAGCCCGCGCTGTTGTGCAGGACTCATTTCACGGCTCCCGGTAGCAGGGTCAGCAGCGTCTGATCCAGCCACTGACCCAGTCCCCACCAGAGTGCGACGAGCACCATCACGCTCAGGCCAATACGCACGGGCCATGACGCCAGCCAGCCGCCCATTCCACGCCCGGCACGGCTTTCTGCCAGTACCGGGTGAGTCTGCGGATAGCTGAACGGCGTGACATGTTCACTGAGCGCGTTGGCGAGTTTTTGGCGCTCCGGATCGTTCAGCGAGCGAAAACTGCCGAGGAACCCCAGCATCATGACCCGCTGAAAGCAGGTCACAACAGCGTGGTCAGGCGCCGGTTCACGCAGCACTTCACACATTCGATCGCACAGCGTATCACCGGCATCCATGGTGCCGAGGAAGTGTCCCTGTAGGGGAATGTCATACCATTGCACACAAGCGTCATCCTCCACACCACGACCTTTGACCGCTTCATCAAGCAGTGCACACTGGGCAGTGAGAATATGCTGGCAACTGGCTTCATCGAGTTCGCTCGCTTTCAGCTCACGCTGCACGCGCTCAACATCAGCAATGCAGCGCTCCCACAGCGTGCGCCCTTCTCCATCCTGAAACGTCGGACCATGACGCAGGCTGATCACCTGCAGCCAGGTGTCCTGCAACAGGGCATCAATATCAATCGACGCGGCCACGCCGCGTTTGCGCTCACTCATGTTCTCAGTACCGCAAAGAGTTCAAGTTCCGGCTCGCCGAGCATCCCCGGCACGTAAAACATACAGGTGCCACTCTGAAGCATTTCGGTTGCCAGAGGATGAGAGACATCGAGGCTGAAATACTGGTTTTCCAGACGCAGTGGAATGGCGGCCGGCACATGGCGCAGCGGCGTCAGGGGCACCCCCACCCGTGATGAATTGACGATACTCCTGACATGATCGGGGCTGCCGACCTTGCACTGGCGCGGGACCTGCTCCTGAAGTTGCGCCACCGGAATCGATGAACGTATGGAAAGGTAGTAATCCGCCCCTTCACGCAGACGTGGGTCATGCAGACGAGCCTGCCAGAAGTGCAGCCGCGCATCATGCTCAAGCTCAATAGCGACCACCCGCGACGGCAGGCTGGCTTCCAGCAGGTCGCCCAGTAATTCAAACAACGGCGGGAAGACATTATTCAGTTGCTCATGTTGCCAGACCGGAATAGCACTCACCTGGTGTTCCAGTGAGAAGGTCAGCAGGCTGCCCGCAAGACGTGCCAGCTCCGGATACAGACGCTCAGGCGGACTTTGCGGGTGGCACAGGAACTGTCCGAGCACGGGTTCCGCGCTGTTCAGGGCATTGAGCAACCAGAACAGTGACACATCAGCCACGGCAAAATCGGCCATGCGTTCGTTACTTTCACGACGCATGGCCATCAGGCGACTCAGACGGGCACGCAGCTGTGTCATCAGCTGTTCCAGTTGGGTCACCAGCCAGCGACTGCCCTGGATGGTAAGGAGCGGGGGGAGAAATGTTTCATCCAGTAACCACGCCCCCTGCGAATCCTGCTGCAGGCGGGCGACCGGGCAGGCCAGGTAATCGCTGTTGTTCTGATGTGCAAACCGCAACGTCAACTCCGGGCGCATCACAGCAATCTGACGGGTATCTTCTCCGAAGGTATTGCGGACATCCCGCCAGCGCTGACGGAAACGTACCGGGCGTTCAGCCACCTCATCGGGTTTAAGGCAGTTGCCGCCATTCGCCCGAAGCAACGGAAGGGCCAGAACCACCACCACTTCCTGCGATTCGCCCTCAAGCGCCAGCACCGGCGGCAGGTCGTCAGCATTATCCGTGTCGATAAGCGTGCCATCGGGAAAACGGATGTGCAGATGACGGGCCTGCAGGCGGCCCATTTTCAGTGCATCCGGTTCGAAAATGGCCTCAATCATTCCCCAGGGATGGGAGAGACCCAGTCGGGCAATGCATTCCGCAGACCAGGCCGCATACGCGGCCTGTTGCTGGAAGTGCTGGGGAGAGACCATCACGCCCCTACCCCATAACGGTTGTTCCGTTTTCATTGGCTTCCTGCCTTAGCTTATGATTTCGCCTTCGGCATCTGAGAGACCAGTGACAGATTGACGTCCATCCCTTCCACCTGGAAGTGCGGGATCGCATACAGTTTCACACGGAAGAATCCCGGGTTGTCTTCGATGTCTTCCACCACCACTTTGGCGTCGCGCAGCGGGTGAGAGGCCTGCAACTCATCGCCCGGGTCGGTCATTTCCGTCACCAGACTGCGAACCCAGGTGTTCAGCTCCAGCTCCAGCAGGCGACGATCTTTAGTGGTACCGATGTTTTCACGCTGAATCAACTTCAGGTAGTGTGCAATACGTGACAGCAGGAAGATGTAGGGAAGACGCGCATTGATACGGCTGTTGGCCGTTGCATCGGCGGTATCATACAGGGCTGGTTTCTGGGTCGAGTTTGCCGAGAAAAAGCAGGCGTAGTCGCGGTTTTTGTAGTACGACAGGGGAATGAAGCCCAGGTTGGCAAATTCAAATTCGCGGGTTTCCGGGATCATCACTTCACTCGGGATTTTTACCTGATTACCGGTACCCAGGTCGTACAGATGGATAGGCAGATCCTGGACGGCACCACCAGCTTGCGGGCCACGGATTTGTACACACCAGCCGTTATTGATAAAACTCTTCACCATGTTGGATGCAAAGGCAAATGAGGCGTTGGTCCACAGGTATTTGTCATGATCCGGACCTTTCACTTCTTCGACATAATTGAAGCTACGCACCGGTACGGTGTCCGGGCCATACGGCAGACGACCCAACACTCGCGGCATCACCAGACCGATATAACGGGCATCGTCCGTCTCACGGAAGGATTTCCACTTGATGTATTCCGCACGGTCAAAATAGTTACCGATATCCTTGATGGCCGCCACATCCTCCATTGAGTCCTTCAGGAAGAATTTCGGGCCGGCAGAGCCGATAAACGGCATGTGCGCTGCGGCAGACACTTTAGAGATATTGCGCAGCAACGCGACATCCTGCGCAGACGCATCAAACTCATAGGCCGAAATCAGCGCGGCGATCGGCTCTCCCCCCGGGGTGTCATACTCATCGATATAGGTATGTTTATACAGTCCACTCTGGATGATTTCCGGGCTGTCTTCGAAGTCCTGACGCAGGTCTTCTTTGGACATGTCCAGCAGCTCAATCTTCACGTTCTGGCGGAAATCGGTTTTGTCGACCAGCGATTTCACGCCACGCCACAGACTTTCTACCGCCTGGAATTCTTCACTGTGCATGACCGCATCCAGCTGACGGCTAATCTGATAGTCCAACTCCGCGATATGGTGATCAATCAACGTTTTATCGAGTTTTTCAATTTTGGAGCCCGATTTTGTCAGGCACTCAAGGAACACCTGCATCCCCGCCGTTAAACGTTCATCTGCAGTCGCATCCGACATCGCCTGTGCGTCCTGCCAGATATCCAGCGCACTCAGCTCGGACACCGGGTTCAGGTTGATTTTTTCAAACAGGGACGCATAAACGCCACCTGCTGCAGGACGTTCCAGCACCACACTCTCACCACCCGCAGCATTTTCATTTTTTACAGACATCAGCATCTTCCTTATTAATCCGTTAAATCATCGTGACCGTTATGGCTGTTTCGGGGCCAGGGCAGACAGCTCTGAGCGAAGTTCTGCGCTTAACGCAGGGTCGAGCAGAATCTTTTCCAGTTCCTTACGGAAAGCCTGGTTATCAAGCAGGTTCGCTTTTAAATCACGAAGCAGATTGCGCATGGAAAGCATGGCCTTCAGCTGAGGTATTTGCCGGGAGACCTGTTCAGGAGTGAAATCCTTCATGCTCTGGAAAGTCAGACTGATATTGTCTTCGCTGCCGTCATCAGCAAGTGTGTTTTTAACGGTCAGGTTTACGTCTGGGGAATAATCGGAAAGCACTGCGTCAAAGTTGTTTTTATTCAGAGTAACTTTTTTACGCTCTGATAATGGTGCGGACTCGCGACCGTTACTGAAGTCACCTGCCACCAGTAATTTCAGGGGAAGTTCCGTTTTCTTGCTGGCTCCCCCTGTATGCAGGTCAAGTTTTAGATTAATACGTGCCTTCGGTACTTCATTCTGGAAACTGTCAGCCATCTCATCATCCCTCGGTTTATCGCTGTGTATCATTTTCACGCTACATTTCTTTACCGGCGATAATAGAATAATGATCGTCACAAGATCAAATTTACAGATCTTTAATCCGTAATAAGAAAATACTTAAGAATTTTCTTCCAATTGTTAATGGTAATTTGTCCTGCCACACCAGCAAATTGAACTACTGGCAATACAATAAACAAACATTTATATCGAAAGAGTTAAAACAAACGCTAAATTGTTAACAAATCGATCTTGAATTGACTCAAATCAATACGTAAGAACAGAAAATACTCATCCGTTATGAAGTTATGGCTTGAGGATTAAAAGGGATAAGAGATATTGGGGGCGCTGAGCTTGCCCGGCCTACATTTTCAGCGTATCGATCACCGCTCTCAGCGCGGGCGACACGTTGCGATGCGGGTAGTAAAGGAACAGCCCCTCCATGCGCAGGCTGTAGCGTAGCAACACCCGGATAAGCGTGCCGCGCTCAAGGTCGTCCTCCACCAGCTCTACCGGCACATACGCCAGCCCCAGACCCAGCCGTGCGGCTTCGGCTTCCATATAGCTGTCGGATAACGCCCACTGTCCTTCTGGCCGATGGGTAATTGTTTTCTCGTCCTGCACCAGTTCCCAGTGGTAAAGACTGCCGTCGGCAAACTGGTAAGCAATGCAGGGGTGAGCCGTCAGTTCGGCAGGCGTTTGCGGGAAGCCGTAGCGGCGAAAGTGCTCCGGCGTGCCCACCACCGCCATCTCCATATCGGGCGTGATACGTACAGCGATCATTCCCTGCCCCACTTCCGGCCCCAGCCGCACGCCCGCATCAAACCGCTCGGCGATGATGTCGACAAAGCGGCTCTCGTTCATTAGCTCCAGCCGGATATCCGGGTAGCGCTGCTTAAATACCGCCAGTTTCGGCAGCAGACATTTGTCGATAGCGTGCTGGCTGGCATTAATACGCACCGTGCCGGAGGGTGTCTCGCGAAAATGCGCCAGGGTGGCAAGGCCGTTATCGAGCGCATCAAATCCCGATTCAGTGGTGCGATAAAGCTGCTCGCCGGCCTGAGTCAGGGACAGTTTTCGTGTGGTGCGTACCAGCAGCTGAACGCCCAGCCGCGCTTCCAGTTCGCGCACCGAACGACTGATCCCGGATTGTGCCAGCCCAAGCCGTTGCGCGGCTGCCGTAAAGCTCCCTTCCCGCACCACCTGCATAAACAGGTACAGCTCATTGTAGTTTTCTCGCTTCGCCATCCCACCCCCAGATTTATAACAACATGATATGAATCCTAGCAGTTTTAGCCCTCTAATCAGCACTATTTCTGCTAACTATAATGGCCGCATCACAACAACACACGGTACCGCTTATGAAAATATTCACTCAAAAACTATCAGTTGCGATGCTGCTCTGCGCATCATTAAGTGGAGTTACGACAATGAGTTATGCAGAAACCACCAACCCCAACGCCCCTGTTTCAATGGTGAGCACCTGGGACAAAACCTTCGCCGAAAGTGACAAGGTCGACCATCGCAAGGTGTCATTCCAGAACCGCTACGGGATAACCCTGGTGGGAGATTTGTATCTTCCTAAAGATCGTGGCGACCGCAAACTGGCGGCAATTGCCGTCAGCGGGCCGTTTGGCGCGGTTAAGGAGCAGTCCAGCGGCCTGTACGCGCAGACTCTGGCTGAAAACGGATTTGTGACCCTGGCGTTCGACCCGTCCTATACGGGTGAAAGCGGCGGTCAGCCACGCAACGTTGCCTCCCCGGACATCAACACCGAAGACTTTAGCGCGGCGGTGGATTTCCTCGGTATTCAGAAAGAGGTGGACCGGAACCGTATCGGTATCCTCGGCATCTGCGGCTGGGGCGGCATGGCGCTCAACGCGGCATCCATGGACACCCGCGTGAAAGCGGTCGCCACCAGCGTAATGTATGACATGAGCCGCGCCATGGGTCACGGTGTGGGCGACGGGAAAGATCGCTACACCACGTCGGACCGCCATGCCGTGTTGCAGTATCTGAACGAGCAGCGCTGGAAAGATGCCGAAAGCGGCACATTCGCCCATGCGGGCCATGACATTTATGTCGATGAGAACGGTAAGGTGAGCGCTGCCGACCGTATCCTGCCGGAGTCATTACCTGCAAACCCGCATCCGGTGCTGAAAGAGTTCTTTGATTACTACCGGATGCCGCGTGGCTACCATGCGCGTTCCGTCAACTCAACCGGCGCATGGACGGCGACAACGCCGTTATCCTTTATGAACATGCCGCTGCTGAGTTATGCCAAAGAGATAACCATCCCGACGCTTATCGTCACCGGTGAGAAAGCGCACTCCCGCTATTTTGCCGAAGATGCGTTCAACGCCGTAGGCAGCAAACAGAAAGAACTGGTGATTGTCCCGGGCGCAAACCATGTTGATCTCTACGACAACGTTGCCGGAAAAATTCCGTTTACCCGCTTTGAGCAGTTCTTCAAAACCAGCCTGAAATAACCTGCTATGCCACCCGTTTTTACGGGTGGCTCTTTGTGAAATCTGACTATGTCCACACTGAACCACACCTCATCAGCAAACGCTGAGCCTGCGCACTGGGGCGGTATTTTTGCCATGACCCTGTGCGTGTTCGTCCTGATCGCCTCGGAATTTATGCCCGTCAGCCTGCTCACCCCCATTGCCCGGGATCTGGGGGTGACAGAGGGGGTCGCAGGTCAGGGGATTGCCATCTCCGGTGCGCTGGCGGTACTGACCAGCCTGAGCCTTTCTCAACTTGCCGGGAAGTTGAATCGCAAATATCTGCTGCTGGGCATGACGATGCTGATGGCGATATCGGGGATTATTATTGCCTTCGCGACTGGCTATCTGGTGTATATGGCAGGCCGTGCGCTCATCGGCATCGCGATCGGCGGATTCTGGTCGATGTCCGCCGCAACGGCACTCCGTCTTGTGCCGCAACATCAGGTATCCCGCGCGCTGGCCATCTTCAACGGCGGTAACGCGCTGGCGACGGTCATCGCCGCCCCGCTTGGCAGCTATCTCGGGGCGACCATTGGCTGGCGCGGTGCCTTTCTGTGTCTGGTACCTGTCGCCATCGTCGCCGTTATCTGGCAGTGTTTTAGCCTGCCTGACATGAAGAGTCATCAGAGCCCACGCGGAAGTGTGTTTCGCCTGTTCCGCCAGCACGTGGTTGGTATAGGGCTGATGGCCTGTGGCCTGTTCTTTATGGGACAGTTTGCGTTATTTACCTATATCCGGCCATTCCTGGAAAACGTCATCCGTATCAGCCCTTCCGGCTTATCGCTGATCCTGCTCGCCATCGGTATCGCGGGTTTTATTGGCACGTTGATCGTTGCCCGGGTTCTGAACGCCGCGTTTTACCCGACGTTAATGGCGATCCCGCTTCTGATGGCAGCCATTGCTGGCGCGTTAATCCTGGCCGGACACAGCGTGTGGATGGTGGCAGTGCTCTCCGCCGTTTGGGGGATGCTGGCAACGGCGGCGCCAACAGGCTGGTGGACATGGCTTGCCCGCACGCTTCCCGATGACGCAGAGGCAGGCGGCGGGCTGATGGTTGCCGTGATCCAGCTCTGCATTGCGCTGGGCTCAACGGTGGGCGGCATGGTGTTCGACCATTCTGGCTGGCAGAGCACCTTTGCAATGAGCGCCCTGTTACTGCTGAGCGCCGTTGTACTGACCTTTTTCACGTCACGGCCATGTGCATAAAATACTGCAACATATTCGTGAAGGGTCCGTCAATTTGACCTTCCCGTTGTACTCTGCCATTTCTGGTAGCTTTGCGGCAAAAACGCAATCTGGCCTATTGTCTGAATGAATTCATCCCCTAAAGGACACCTGCATCATGCTCAAGATCCTCGGCAAAACGACGTCGATAAACGTTCGCAAAGTACTCTGGACCTGTGAAGAAGCCGGCCTGGACTATCAACAGGAAGATTTCGGCATCGGTTTTGCCTCAACGGAAACTAAAGAATTTCGCGCCCTGAACCCGAACGCGATGGTGCCGGTGCTGATTGATGAAGATTTTGTATTATGGGAATCCAACTCCATTTGCCGCTATCTGGCGCGCAAAGCCGGGCGCGATGATCTTCTCCCTGCTGAGCCAAAAGCCTGCGCGAATGTCGAACACTGGATGGACTGGCAAGCCACGGAATTCAACAACGCCTGGCGCTACGTCTTCCCGGCGCTAGCGCGCAAGAACCCGGACTATAACGATCCAGAACGTATTGCTGCGGGCATTAAAGAGTGGAACCACTGCATTGGCATCCTTGAACAACAGCTCCAGCGCACAGGGGCGTGGGCAGCGGGCGATAGTTTTACCCTTGCGGACATCGTGCTGGGATTGTCCGTGAACCGCTGGAAAATGACGCCGTTCGAGCACCCTTCAGTCCCGGCCATTGATGCCTGGTTTGCGCGCCTTAACCAGCGTCCGGCATTTTTACGCCACGGCAATAACGGTATGGTGTAATTCTAATGCGCCGTCTTCTGATTGCCGCAAATCAGTCCGGAGACGGCCCGCGCTCCAGGAAGGTAGAGAGCGCGATATAACTGCGCACGGAACGCACGCCGTCAACACTCTGAATTTCCATCAGGAAGTTCTCCAGCGATTCGGTATCGGCAGCCCGCACCTTAATCAGCACGCAGCCATCCCCGGCGACAGTATGCAGCTCTTCAACCTCTTTTCGGCTGGTGAACTGGAGCAGATCCCGGGTGGCTTTATAGGTACTGGTGTCGATGACCAGAAAGGTCAGTAACGTCCTGCCAAGCTTGCAGCCATCCAGCACCGCAACCGTGTTTTTAATTACCCCGTCGCGTTTCAGGCGCTTCACACGGTCGTGAACCGCCGGGGCTGAAAGATGAACAATTTCACTCAGCTCGACGTAACTCCGCCCGGCATCTTCCGCCAGCGCGCCTAATATTTTTCGGTCAATCGCATCAAGATCCGCCGGTTTGTGTCTCACCGGCTTAATGCCATCTTTTTCTTTATCAACGTCACCCATACAGCCTCGATTGCAGAATAAAAATATGAATATACTCGATTCTACTTAATAGCATTCATCCTGCAATCATTACCGGAGTTAACATGCCTGTCGCACTTTTCGCCCTCGCCATCGGCGCATTCGGGATCGGTCTTACCGAATTCGTTATCGCAGGGATCCTCCCACAAATCGCCGCTGAATTTGCTGTCAGCATTCCCGCTGCCGGGCAAATGGCCACCTCCTACGCGCTCGGCGTGTTTATCGGTGCGCCGCTGCTGACCATTGTGGGTTCACGCGTTCCGCGTAAAACTATGCTGATGGGCCTGGCGCTCATATTCACGCTCGGCAACATCATCACCGCACTCGCCCCGACACTGTCCCTTGCCGTGACGGGCCGGATAATCACCTCCTTCAACCACGGTGCTTTTTTTGGTATCGGCTCGATTATTGCGGCTTCGCTGGTTGCGCCAGGGCGTCAGGCCAGCGCTATTGCCTTTATGTTTTCCGGGCTGACGCTGGCCAATCTGGTGGGTGTCCCGGTGGGAACCTGGCTTGCTCAGACATTCAGCTGGCGTTTGGTTTTCTGGGTGATTGCCGGGATTGGTCTGGTCACTATTGCCAGCATTGCCCTGCTGGTGCCGCGCATCGAGAAAGGTAAGCCGATCGCCCTGAAAACGGAGCTGCGGGCGTTTGTTGATCCTCAGGTATTGCTGGTGATGGGCATTACCGTGTTCGGGCCAGCCGCTTTTTTCACCTCCATTACCTACATCGCGCCGATGATGGTCGAAGAAGCCGGTTTTTCTGCCGGTGGCGTCGCCTGGCTGATGGTCCTGTTTGGCCTTGGGCTGGCAGTCGGAAACTGGATCGGTGGACGCTTTGCGGACCGTTCGCTGTTTGGCACCCTTTTCGTCACCCTCGCCGCTCAGGGAATTGTCCTGATGGTGTTCTGGGCGGGCGTCGATAACCCGATTGTCGCGGCAGGCTCTGTATTCCTGATGGCGGCCTTCGGTTTTGCGACAGTGTCACCGATTCAGAAACTGGTGATGGATCGCGCAAGCCATGCCGGTGCGCCCACAATGGCGGCATCCGTTAATATCGGCATGTTCAACCTGGGGAATGCGCTGGGTGCCTGGGCGGGCGGTGCCGCCATCGCGGCCGGTTTTGGCCTGGCATCACCCAACTGGGCTGGCGCTATCCTGTCGGTTATTGCGCTCGGGCTTGCGCTGATTGCATGGCAGAGTGCGCGCAAAGAATATGCCTTACAGGTGGAATAAACACCGTTCGCTGTTAAAGCAACTGCCCCAGTAAACGTTGCATATTGTCGTCGCAGGAGATCTCGTCAGGCCGGTTCACGATACTGGCGGCCAGGTTCAGCAGAGCCTGTTTGTTCTCCTCGAGTTGCTTCTGCATCGTCTCAATTTCCGCAATACGTGTGTTCAGGGACTGGATCAGTCCCTCATGATCCCACTGTTTTTGCGGCTGGGGCAGAAAGCGGCGAATTTGCTCAAGTGAAAAACCGGTGCGCTGCGCGTTGTCGATAATCTTCAGCAGATTTGCCGCTTGCGAAGAATAGGTGCGATACCCGTTGCCTTGTCGCGAAGGTCTCGGAAGCAGGCCTTCCGCTTCGTAAAAACGAATACGCGATGGCGTAATTCCCGTCATTTTTGCCAGCTCGCCAATTTTCATTTCATCCGCTCTTGCCTGTTGACCTTAAAGTTCACTTTAAACTTATACTTTTTGCACGGTCAACTGACGATCGCGATATAAGTTTTCACTGAGGAGCTGAAATGCAAACCATTCTGGGTGCCAGCGGGCAAATTGCCCGCGAACTGGCCCGCGAGTTAAAGCGCAATTACACCGATGACCTGCGACTGGTCAGCCGTCATCCGCAGAAAGTTAACGACAGCGACATGACGTTTGCCGCCGATCTGCTTGATGCGCAGCAAACCCGGAACGCGGTGAAAGGTAGCGATACGGTCTATTTTGCCGCGGGTTTGCCGCCCGACTCCGCCCTGTGGGAGCGACAGTTCCCGGCCATGCTGAAAAACGCGCTTGAAGCCACCCGAATGGCCGGGGCGAAATTCGTCTTTTTTGACAATACCTATATGTACCCCCAGAGCAACGCACCGCAAACCGAAGAGACGCGCTTTGCCCCGCGCGGGCGAAAAGGAAAAGTGCGGGCTGCGATGGCTGACAAGGTGCTTGATGAGATGAAACGTGCAGAAATCCCCGTTCTCATCGGCCGTGCGCCCGAGTTCTACGGGCCCGGTAAGACGCAAAGCTTCACCAATGCGCTGATCCTCGACAAGCTCAAAAGCGGCAAACAGCCGCGCGTTCCGGTACGTGACGATAAACTCCGCACGCTCATCTGGACACCTGACGCCAGCCGCGCGCTGGCGGTTCTGGGCAATACGCCCGACGCCTACGGACAGAGCTGGCATTTGCCCTGCTGCGATGACCGTCTCACCTACCAGCAGTTTGTCACGCTTGCCTGTGACATCTTCGGCCAGCAGGCGGATTACAGCGTCATCAGCAAACTGGCATTTACTGCGGCGGGGTTAGTGTCGAAGGGCGCCCGTGAAATTCGTGAACTGATGCCGAGGTATGAATTTGATAACCTGTTTGAGTCAGCAAAATTTAAACAGCGCTTTCCCGATTTTGCCGTCACTAGCTACCGCGAAGGGCTGGAGAAAATCTGGCAAGAATGGAATAAGTCCGGCACGTTGTAAGGTAAAACGCGTCGCCCGCACACCGGGCGCGCGGCCTGAAATGTGACGGTGTCACATGTCATTTTCGTCTTTAGGACTATTCTGCCTCTCCCATAGCCAGCCCTTACCCCCTCTGGCCTGACACAAGGTTTACTCATTAATCATAGGGTTACTGATTTTCCCCCTTCGCTGGAACCCTTCCCGATCCCTTGCTATAGCTCAAATACCCCTGCCAAAACATGGCATAACAACAGGCAACCGGTGGTTGCTATAACGCATGAGCACAGGGAGACACACCGCAATGCACGCGTCATTACTAAAACGTTCTCTGCTTTTTATCGCCGCCATTATCGCAATACTTGCCCTTCTGACCTGGGGCATCGGGCTTGAAACAATCAAAGCGCGCCAGGTTGATTTGATTTACCTCGGGCAACAGCACCTGATACTGGTTTTCTCGTCGATGTTTTTCGCTCTGCTGATCGGTATCCCAAGCGGGATACTGCTAAGCCGCCCCGCTGCACGCGGGATAGCCGAATACGTGATGCAAATCTTTAACGTCGGCAATACCCTGCCGCCGCTGGCCGTGCTGGCACTGGCGATGGTGGTGATCGGTATTGGCGATAAACCCGCCGTTATCGCGCTGTTCCTGGCGTCCCTGCTGCCGATTGTGCGTAACACCTACGCCGGATTGTGCTCGGTGCCAGCATCCTTGCTGGAAGCCGCGAACGGCATCGGAATGACCCGGTGGCAGCGCCTGCTTCAGGTCGAAATCCCGAACGCCTGGCCGGTAATGCTCTCCGGTATTCGCATTGCGACAGCGATCAACGTCGGTACTGCACCCCTGGCCTTCCTGATTGGTGCCAGCAGCTACGGCGAGCTGATTTTCCCCGGCATCTACCTTAACGACTTCCCGACGCTGATTTTAGGCGCAGCGGCCACCGCCCTGTTCGCCCTTATCCTCGATACCCTGCTGGCTGCGCTGGGTCGCGTGATGAGTCCGCATCTCGCTCGATAACAATAACAAGGAGCTTTTATGAGATTACTTTCCGGCCTCACGGCCCTGTGTGCTGCGACGCTGTTCTCCAGCCAGACGCTTGCCGCCCCGCTGATTCTGGCGACCAAGAGCTTTACCGAGCAGCACATATTGTCGGCCATGACGGTGCAATACCTGCAAAAGAAAGGTTTTCAGGTGCAGCCGCAAACCAATATTGCGACGGTGATTTCCCGTAATGCGATGATCAATAAGCAGATTGATATGACCTGGGAGTACACCGGTACCTCCCTCATCATCTTTAACCACATCAACAAACGCATGTCGCCGCAGGAGTCTTACGAGACGGTAAAACGCCTGGACGCGAAGCACGGTCTGATCTGGCTCAAACCCGCGAATATGAACAACACCTATGCCTTTGCCATGCAGCGTAAGCGCGCCGAGGCCGAGCACATCAATACTATGTCGGAGCTGGTGGCGAAGATTGAGCAGATCCGCAAAACCGACCCGGACAACAACTGGCTGCTGGGCTTAGACCTGGAATTTGCCGGGCGCAGCGACGGGATGAAGCCCCTACAGGCGGCGTACAACATGGCGCTGGATCGCCCGCAAATCCGTCAGATGGATCCGGGGCTGGTTTATAACGCCGTGCGCGATGGCTTTGTCGATGCCGGGTTGATTTACACCACCGACGGGCGCGTGAAGGGTTTCGACCTGAAGGTACTGGAAGACGATAAAGGCTTCTTCCCGAGCTACGCGGTGACTCCGGTGGTGCGCAAAGACACGCTGGCGGCCAATCCCGGGCTGGAAGAGGCGCTGGATAACCTATCTGGCCAGCTCAACAACGACGTTATCACCGAACTGAATAAAAAAGTGGATATCGATCATCAGTCACCGCAGCAGGTCGCCCGTGATTTCCTGCGTAGCAAACAGATGCTGTAGGAGGCGCTATGGATACCGTTCATTACATCCTTGATAACTGGAGCTACCTGTTAACCCTGACGCTACAGCACCTGTGGCTGGTGGCGCTCGCCGTTGGCTTAGCCATCATCACGGGCGTGCCGCTGGGTATTTTGATTGTCCGCCATAAATGGCTGGCCACGCCCGTGCTCGGTGTTGCCACACTTGTGCTGACCATTCCGTCTATTGCCCTGTTCGGCCTGATGATCCCGCTCTTTTCGCTGATCGGTCAGGGTATTGGTGCCCTGCCCGCCATTACGGCAGTGTTCCTCTACTCGTTACTGCCGATTGTGCGTAACACCCATACCGCACTCGACAGCCTGCCGCCGGGCTTGCGGGAAGCAGGACGCGGCATCGGTATGACCTTCTGGCAGCGTCTGCGCTGGGTCGAAATTCCGATGGCGCTGCCGGTGATTTTTGGCGGGATCCGCACCGCCGTGGTGATGAACATTGGGGTCATGGCGATTGCCGCCGTCATCGGCGCGGGCGGGCTGGGCCTGCTGCTGCTTAACGGCATTGGCGGCAGCGATATCCGAATGTTGATTGCGGGCGCACTGATGATTTGTCTTTTAGCAATTGTGCTCGACTGGCTGCTGCATCGCCTCCAGATCGTGCTGACTCCGAAGGGGATTCGATAATGATAAAACTGGAAAACCTCAGCAAACACTTTTCACAGAAACAAGGGCAGACCGTGAAGGCTGTCGATAACGTCAACCTGAACGTCCCCGAAGGGGAAATGTGTGTTCTGCTTGGCCCTTCCGGGTGCGGGAAAACCACCACCCTGAAGATGATTAACCGCCTGATCGCCCCGAGCAGCGGGACGATCCTCATCAACGGCGAAGACACCAGCGGGATGGATACCGTCACTCTGCGCCGCAACATTGGTTACGTCATCCAGCAGATAGGTCTGTTCCCGAATATGACCATTGAAGAGAACATTACCGTGGTGCCGCGCATGTTGGGCTGGGACAAAGCCCGCTGCAAAACCCGCGCGCAAGAACTGATGGACATGGTGGCAATGGATCCGCATAAGTTCCTGAACCGCTATCCCCGTGAAATGTCCGGCGGGCAACAGCAGCGTATCGGCGTGATACGCGCTCTGGCGGCAGATCCACCGGTGCTACTGATGGATGAACCGTTCGGCGCCGTCGACCCGATTAACCGTGAGGTGATCCAGAATCAGTTCCTGGAGATGCAGCGTAAGCTGAAAAAGACGGTCATGCTGGTGAGCCATGATATCGATGAAGCGCTAAAGCTTGGCGACCGGATCGCCGTCTTCCGTCAGGGGAGGATTGTTCAGTGCGCCAGCCCGGACGAGCTGCTGGCGAAACCGGCGAATGAGTTTGTCGGCTCGTTTGTCGGGCAGGACAGAACCCTGAAGCGCCTGCTGCTGGTTTCTGCCGGTGATGTGACCGATCAGCAGCCCACCATCACGGCGCGTGAAGCAACACCACTCCCAGAGGCCTTTGCCACAATGGATGATAATGATATCCGCGCCATCACCGTGGTGGATGACCAGGGCAAACCGCTGGGCTTTGTGAAGCGTCGTGAAGCGCGGAACGCCAGCGGAACGTGCCGGGATATCCTGCATCCGTTCCGCATGACCGGCAAAGCCGAAGATAATCTGCGCGTGGTGTTGTCCCGTCTGTACGAGAGTAACGCCAGTTGGATGCCGATCGTCGATGAAGATGGGCGCTATAACGGCGAAATTTCTCAGGATTACATTGCGGAATACCTGAGCTCAGGCCGCACACGTCGGGCGCTGAATATTTCTAGCGAGAGCTAATACCAGGCCGGGCAATGCCCGGCTTTTTTTCGCACGCATACCTTTTGCTAACCTCACGATTTCCCATCACAATATTGTATCTTTCCCGTTTACGCGTGCCCCATGCAACGTCTTCATACTTACCCCGACATTCGCGCCATGTTTCGCCGGCTCCTGATTGCCACCCTGACAGGCGTGCTGGCCGCGCTGGCCGTGGCCGTTTTTCGCCACGCGATGTTCCTGCTCGAATGGCTGTTTCTGGGTAATCAGAGCGGCAGCCTGGTGAATGCTGCGGGCGAACTTTCCCCCTGGCGACGGGCACTCACGCCGGCACTGGGTGGGCTGGCGGCAGGATTACTGCTCTGGGGATGGCAACGGCTGACCGCGCAACGTCCTCAGGCGCCTACCGATTACATGGAAGCCCTCGAAACGGGTGACGGGCAGTTCGACTACGGCGCCAGCCTTGTTAAATCGCTGGCATCATTGCTGGTGGTATCCAGCGGCAGCGCCATCGGCCGTGAAGGTGCGATGATCCTGCTCGCGGCGCTTGCCGCATCGTTTTTTGCCCAACGCTTCACCCCGAAATCAGAATGGAAATTGTGGATTGCCTGCGGTGCCGCCGCGGGGATGGCCAGCGCCTACCACGCGCCACTGGCCGGAAGCCTGTTCATCGCCGAGATTTTGTTTGGCACGCTGATGCTGGCCTCGCTTGGCCCGGTGGTGATTGCGGCCGTGGTGGCGTTGCTCACCACACGCCTGCTCAGCCCGGGCGCCAGCACGCTCTATGAGGTGCATCTTAGCGACACGCTGACCGCCGTTGATTATGCGCTCATGCTGGGGATGGGGCTGCTGGCCGGTGTGTGTGGCCCGTTGCTGATGTGGCTGATGGACGCAAGCCACGCTCTTTTTCTGCGGCTCAAGCTCTCGCCGCCGTTCCAGCTTGCGCTTGGCGGCCTGATTGTCGGGTTGTTGTCGCTCCTGACACCAAAAGTCTGGGGCAATGGCTACAGCGTGGTACAGGCGTTTCTGCTCTCCCCGCCGTTGCTGACGGTGATTGCCGGGGTCTTTATCTGTAAATTGCTGGCGGTGCTGGCAAGCAGCGGTTCGGGCGCGCCGGGCGGGGTGTTCACCCCGACGCTGTTCGTCGGTATGGCGACAGGAATGCTGTTTGCGCAGATCTTCGCGCTGTGGTTCCCTGGTTCGGAAACCGCTATTTTGCTGGGGCTGGCGGGAATGGCAACGCTGCTGGCGGCCACCACACATGCGCCGATCATGTCGGCGCTGATGGTCTGTGAAATGACCGGGCAGTATTCGCTGTTGCCCGGTTTACTGGTTGCGTGTGTGATTGCCTCGGTGCTGTCGAGGACGTTACGCCACGACTCTATCTACGGACAACACGCTACCGAGCGCGGAGAGATTGATATACTGCGATAGCTCACGCTGTTCGGCACGGGGCAGATAAGGCAGCTCGCCAACTAATGGCCCCGGCAGTTTTTTGCTCAGCACATCGATAATTTCAGCGTAATGCGCCAGCCCCGGGTTGATGCGGTTTGCCACCCACCCCACTAATGGCAGGCCGTCATTGGCAATCGCCTGCGCTGTCAACAACGCATGGTTGATGCACCCTTCCTGAATGCCCACCACCATAATGACCGGCAGTTGTTCCTGAACAACCCATTCTGACAGCGGACGCAAATCGTTCATCAGGCTGCGCCAGCCGCCCGTCCCCTCGACAACAACGTGGTCAACCTTTTCGCTCAGGTTTGCCAGGCCGTCTGACAACAGGGTGTAATTGATAAGGCCGCTGTGCGCCACGCTGCTTTCATCTTCGCTTAACGCGATAGGATTTACGGCGTGATACGGCAATTCCAGCGTTGAGACACTTTGCAGGACCAGCGCATCTTTATTACGCAGTCCTTCAGGCGTCTCTTTACTGCCTTTTGCGACCGGTTTGTACCCTGCAACACGTTTACCGTTTGCCGCCAGGGCTTGCAGCAAAGCGCGGGACACAACGGTCTTTCCGACAGAGGTATCAGTACCCGTTACAAAGAAACGCTTAAGCATGACTCATCCCACCTCTTGGTGATGCTTCTAAAATATAAACCAGGTAAATAATTCAGTGGGGGGAAGTCTACGGGATGCATACGCTACCCGGCTTGAGATAGCGCAATTTTTCTTACATCTGTGGAAATGAGTTAGCCCTGGAGCAAGCGAATCAGTAACGAACCGTTGTACATGGCATCTTTTACCAGCGCCGCACCGGCCATGGTTCCCTGATTAGAGAACTGGGTGCTTTCAACCACGATATTCTTACTGTACGCCGGGAGTGACTGCTGACGAATGCAATCGGAGATAGCCGGGAACAGGATTTCCGCCGCCTGGCTGAGCGGTGAGCCAATCAATATCTTTTGCGGATTAAACAAATTCACCATGATGGCGAGAATACGGCCGACGTTATTGCCGACACCGGTGATGATATCTTTTGCCAGCAGATCGCCCTGCCTCGCCGCCGCACACAGGGCATCCACCGTTAACGGCTGACCATGCAGCGTCGAACTCATCGACTGGCTCAGCCGCACCTGCGCCAGCTCCAGCACGCTTTCAACGCTGGCGATGGTTTCCAGGCACCCGTGGTTACCGCAGTAGCAGCGCTTACCATAAGGGTCGACCTGGGTATGGCCAATTTCCACCAGGCTGCTACTTCCGGCATGAAGCAGGCGGCCGTCGGTGATAACCCCGGCGCCCACGTTATGATCGATAACCACCTGAATAACATCGCGTGCGCCGCGGGATGCACCAAACAGCGCCTCTGCCATCGTCCAGGCACTGATATCGTGCTGAATGTAGACCGGCACGCCGGTGTGGTTTTCCAGTACTTCGCCAAGCGGCATCTCTTTGACACCATCGTAAAACGGCATCCGGTGCACAATGCCGTTTTCCGTATCGATAATACCCGGCATGGTGATGGCAATTGCCGTCAGGCGTTCAAGACGCTGCTGATGGCGAATAAAGAACTGATCAATATGCGTGAGAATAGCGTCCAGGAGGGATTGATCAATATCGAGCGGCAGCTCAAGACGGTCTTCAACCACCAGCTTGCTGCTCAGATCGCGCAAAGCGAGGAAAATTTCACCGCGGCTGATTCGCAGCGACAGGTAGTGCCACGCCTCAGTTTCCACCACCAGCCCTACCGCAGGGCGGCCACGGCTGCCCGGCTCCTGAATTTCGGTCTCCTGAACCAGGTGTGCTTCCAGCATTTCACGAACAATTTTGGTAATACTGGCAGGTGCCAGTTGTGCCAGGCGCGAGAGATCGATACGCGAAACCGGACCAAGCTGATCAATCAGGCGATAAACCGCGCCAGCGTTGGTCTGCTTAATCTGATCAATATGCCCTGGCTGACTATCAGCAACCACCTCGTACTCCCTTATTTTCGAGCTTCGAAATAAACTGTGGGCTATGGTGAAGCACTTCAATGGTGCTCGTCAAATATTTACTTAGCCATGTGATTTACTGCACATTTTTGCCCACTTTCCTTATACATTTCGCCCCCGCGACGCCGTCATCAGCTGCGTTTTGAAACGCTGTGCCGCATGACTGAGTTCCCGATGTTTTGACCATACCAGCCACATCTCAGAAATGGCATCTTTTTCCTCAATGGCCACCCAGCGCATTTCACGCAACTGTACCCGCTTAAATGAGGCCGGAAGGATTGAAACCCCAAGCCCGGCGGCCACCAGGCCAATAATGGTCATCGCCTCGCCCACTTCTTGCGTCATTGTCGGGGTAAGACCGTAACGACGCATCAATCCCAGGATGTCGTCATACAGCCCGGTGCCCACCTGCGGGTCGAAAAACACGAACGGCTCGTTAGCCAGTTCCGCCAGTGAAACCGTGGGGCGCGAGGCCAGCGGATGGTCATGCGGGATCATCGCCATTAGCGGCTCGCGCAGGATTACCTGCCACTCAAGCGAGTCCGGCAGTTGAGTGTTTCGCATCAGGCCCAGATCGAGCGAGCCTTCATTCAGCGGGGCAATTTGTTCGCGGGTGTTGATTTCACGGGTCTGGAGATGCACATCCGGGAAATGACGGCGAAACGACGACAGCGTGGCCGATACCGCGCTAATAAAGGGTGCGGATGAGGTAAAACCGATACGCAATTCACCGGCCTCCCCCAGGTAGAGCCGCTCAGCTCGGGCGGCAGCGTCATCGACCATGCTCAGGATCTGGCGGCTGTCGATAAGAAACTGTTTCCCCGCTGCCGTCAGGCTCACGCTGCGGTTGGTCCGTGCCAGTAAGCGCGCCCCAATCTGCTGCTCCAGGATCTGAATTTGCTGGCTTAGCGGTGGCTGAGAGATGTTCAGGCGGGCAGCAGCACGACCAAAATGCAGCTCTTCGGCCACAGCAATAAAGTAGCGCAGATGACGCAGTTCGATATTCATATCTTTAAAGTATCATTTGAGATTATTAATATATTAGACAGAATATTTACATTTTCCTACCCTGAGTATGTGGTCATACCCGTCACCAGCCAATCACGGGGATGTTTAAGCAAGGAAACTGTGTGAGTCGTACAACAACCATTGATATCGCGCCGGCAAGCGACATCGATGATTTACCCCCAGCATCACAGCCGGTTCAGTTCATTAAACGTGGTACTCCTCAATTTATGCGCGTCACGCTGGCGCTCTTCTCAGCAGGCCTGGCAACCTTTGCCCTGCTGTATTGCGTTCAGCCTATTCTGCCGGTTTTGTCCCATGAATTTGGCGTATCCCCTGCCAGCAGCAGTATTTCACTCTCTATTTCCACCGGGATGCTGGCGATCGGTTTGCTGTTTACCGGGCCACTTTCAGATGCCATTGGCCGCAAGCAGGTCATGGTAACGGCATTAATGCTGGCCTCCGTCTGTACGCTGCTTTCCACCATGATGACCAGCTGGCACGGCATCCTGGTGATGCGCGCCCTGATTGGGTTATCGCTTAGCGGAGTCGCCGCGGTCGGGATGACCTACCTCAGCGAAGAGATCCACCCCAGTTTTGTCGCCTTCTCAATGGGGCTGTACATCAGCGGGAACTCGATCGGCGGAATGAGCGGACGCTTGCTGAGCGGGGTATTCACGGACTTCTTTAACTGGCGTATTGCGCTGGCGGTCATTGGCTGCTTTGCCCTGGCCTCTGCGCTGATGTTCTGGAAAATTCTGCCGGAATCACGCCATTTCCGCCCGACATCCCTGCGCCCGAAAACGCTGTTTATCAACTTCCGTCTGCACTGGCGCGATAAAGGGCTGCCGCGGCTGTTCCTGACCGGCTTCCTGTTGATGGGTTCGTTCGTGACCCTGTTCAACTACATTGGTTATCGGCTGATGCTCTCTCCGTGGCATCTTAGCCAGGCGGTGGTCGGCCTGCTCTCTGTTGCCTATCTCACCGGCACCTGGAGTTCCCCTAAAGCCGGGGCGATGACCGCACGATTTGGCCGTGGCCCGGTCATGCTGGTCTCAACCGGCGTGATGCTGCTCGGCCTGCTGATGACGCTGTTCTCTTCACTGTGGCTGATTTTCGCCGGGATGCTGCTCTTCTCCGCAGGCTTCTTCGCTGCGCACTCGGTCGCCAGCAGCTGGATTGGCCCGCGCGCGCGCCGCGCCAAAGGCCAGGCCTCTTCGCTGTACTTGTTCAGCTATTATCTGGGATCCAGTATCGCCGGGACACTCGGCGGTGTGTTCTGGCATAACTACGGCTGGAACGGCGTGGGCGGATTTATTGCGCTGATGCTGTGTATGGCGTTGCTGGTGGGGAGTAGCCTTCACCGGCGTTTGAAATAACCTAACTCTTTGACTGTTGTGTCGTCTTTCTTGCCGGGTGGCGCTGCGCTTACCCGGCCTACGCCTCTCGTATCAAACCTCTGAAAATCACGTTAAACTCCCAGGACACATCAAACCGAACGAGAACAATAACTATGCCAAAAAATGTTGCTTATCAGGAACTCACCCGCACCTTCCAGCGTCTCTCCCGCTTCTCGCATCTCTCCTCCATCGCCAGTTGGGATATGTTCACCATGATGCCGCCAGGCGGTAGCGCTGCCCGGGGTGAAGCCCTGGCTGAAATGAGCGTCTTGCAGCACCAGATCCTGACAGACAAGAAAGTGGGTGACTGGCTGGCCGCAGCGCAAAGCGAAGATCTGAATGATGTGGAACAGGCGAACCTGCGTGAAATGACGCGCCACTATCAGCAGGCGTCCCTGCTGCCTGAATCGCTGGTGGAAGCGAAGTCTCTGGCGGGCAGCAAATGTGAGCACGCCTGGCGTTCGCAACGTCCAGCAAATGACTGGCAGGGTTTTTCTGCAAACCTTAAGGACGTGGTCAGGCTGAGCCGGGAAGAAGCCCGCCTGCGTGCAGAGGAAAAAGGCTGCTCACCTTACGATGCCCTGCTGGATATTTTTGAGCCGGATATGACCAGCGCCCGTCTGGACGTGCTGTTTGCTGACATGAAATCCTGGCTGCCAGACCTGCTGGCGAAGGTGGTGGAAAAACAGTCCCAACAGTCGTTTGTCCCGCCGCAAGGCCCCTTCGCGACCGCCGATCAGCGGGAGCTGGGTCTGGAAGCCATGAAAATGCTCGGCTTCGATTTTAACGCCGGTCGTCTGGACGTTAGCGCGCATCCGTTCTGCGGGGGCGTGCCAGAAGATGTGCGCATCACCACTCGCTATGACGAAGACGAACTGCTGAGCGCGCTGTTTGGTGTGGTTCACGAAACCGGCCATGCCCGCTATGAGCAAAACCTGCCGCGTGCCTGGGCGGGCCAACCCATCGCGCAAGCTCGCTCCACGGCAATCCACGAATCCCAGAGCCTGTTCTTTGAAATGCAGCTTGGACGCAGTAACGCGTTTCTGAAACATCTGCTCCCTGCCGTACATGCCCGTTTTGGCAGCCAGGCCGCCTTTAGCGAAGAGAACTTTATTGCCTGGAACCAGCGCGTGAAGCCTGGCTACATTCGTGTCGATGCCGATGAAGTGAGTTATCCGGCGCATGTTGTGCTGCGCTATGAGATTGAACGCGCACTGATTAATGGTGAGATTGAAGTTGATGATATCCCGGCCCTGTGGGATGAGAAAATGCAGGCCTGGCTTGGGTTGTCCACCAAAGACAACTACCGCAATGGCTGTATGCAGGACATCCACTGGACCGACGGTGGCTTTGGTTACTTCCCGTCTTACACCCTCGGGGCAATGTACGCCGCACAGCTCTTCCACGCAGCGAAAACCGCGCTGCCAGGGCTTCAGGCGTCTGTTGCAGACGGCGATTTTTCTGCCCTGTTTGACTGGCTGCGCCAGAATATCTGGCAGCATGGCAGCCGCTTTAGCACCTCGCAGTTAATTACCCAGGCGACCGGGGAAGATCTGAATATCCGTTATTTCCGTGAACACCTGACCGCGCGTTATCTGTAATGCATTCTGCCGGAGTTCGCTCCGGCACATTTCCTCTCCCTTTACGCACTAAGAATATGATTTTGTGCATATCCTGACGCTTGCGCTTAATGCCATAATTCTTTTTCTGGCTCAGAAATAAACCGTTATCAGGCCAGGCATAAAAAATAAATAAAGGGATGAATGATGAAAGGCAAAATGAAAACGATGGCCTTAGCCATGCTGTGTGCGACGAGTCTGAGTACCTTCGCCGCCACGGATAACACGCCAAAAGAAGCGTACGACGATATTACACACTCTCTGGCTGACCTCCAGCCCATCACGTTTCAGGCTCCCGCCGAAAAGTACAAGCTGCTGGTGTTTATTGATAACCAGTGCATCTACTGTAGCAATGTGGTGAAAAACGTTAAGCAATATACGGATGCCGGTTTGACGATGTCGTTTGTGACCGTCGCCCCCGACTCTATTCGTGATTCTGTGATTGAAGATATGGGGCGCGTCTGGTGTTCCGCCGATAAGGTGAAAAGCCTGCAAAAAGCGATGACCGGTTTTTTACCCGATAACGACGCGACTCCGGCCTGTTCTGCGCTGGTCGAGCGGCAATCAGCGCTGGCCGAAAGGCTGGGTATCCGCATCACGCCAATCATGGTGGTGATCGAACCTGAATCACGTTCAATTATAGGCAGCCAGCCACCTGCGGCCATTCTTGCCGCCCTGAAGAAATAAGCCTCGGGGTGTACGAACAGGTGCGCGCTGCCTTGTTCGTACACCTTGTACCTGCCGTTGTACATTACGTTACACGCCGATACCAATCACTCACGGAAACCTCGGGTTTACAGGGATATAGTTCTTTCAACGGCCCCGCAGTGGGGTTAAATGAAAAACCAAATTCGAGGGTATGAGAATGAATAAAGTATTAGCTCTGGTTGTTGCCGCTGCTATGGGTCTGTCTTCTGCTGCATTTGCTGCTGAAACTACTGCAACTCCTGCACCAGCTGCTGCTCCGGCTGCAACTACCACCGCAGCGCCAGCTAAAGCGGTTCACCACAAGAAACATCATAAAGCCGCTGTGAAAAAAGAAGCAGCAGCTCCAGCAACCGCAGCGCCAACTGAACAGAAAGCGCAGGCTGCTAAAAAACACCACAAAAAAGCCGCTAAACCAGCTGTAGAGCAGAAAGCTCAGGCTGCTAAAAAGCATCACAAAAAAGCCGCTAAACCAGCGGTAGAGCAGAAAGCTCAGGCTGCTAAAAAGCACCACAAAAAATCCGCTAAACCGGCTGTAGAGCAGAAAGCTCAGGCTGCTAAAAAGCATCACAAAAAAGCAGTAAAACACGAAGCTGCTAAACCAGCTGCACAGCCAGCTGCGTAAGAGTACAAGCTTAACCGTGCCCTTCGGGGCACGTTGGTAAACCGGCGCTGAACCGGAAAGGTCCAGCGCCGTTTTTTTATCCGGAGGGCGTATGCTGCGACGCTATCGGTTTGAGCTCATTCTTATTCTGCTTATTTTATGCGCGCTCATCGCAAGCCACTTTTATCTTTCCTGAATGTAGCACGCTGATTTTACTCCCACTTTAACGCCGTCCCGTCTATAGTATTTTCATAGGGTTCACTTTTAATAATCATAATTACCCCCACCAGAGTGTGATATGCGTAAATCTGTAGTGTTGTTACTGGGAACGTTTACTCTTTTTTCTGGCTTTTCACATGCGGATGATGGTGGCGATGACACCATGAGCGCCAAAGATGTAAAGACGCTTTTTTTTGGTCATGACGATCGTACGCGTGTTGCCAACCCTACTCAGCCCCCATGGGATGCTATTGGCCAGCTGGAAACCGCCAGCGGCAATTTATGTACTGCCACCCTGATTACCCCTCAGCTTGCGCTTACCGCAGGTCACTGCCTGTTAACACCGCCAAACGGCAAACCGGATAAAGCCGTTGCGTTGCGCTTTGTGTCGCAAAAAGGGGTGTGGCGCTATGAGATCCACGGAATTGAAGGCCGGGTCGACCCGTCGCTGGGCAAGCGCCTGAAACCGGATGGTGATGGCTGGATTGTGCCACCAGCTGCGGCGTCCTGGGATTTTGGTCTGGTGGTGTTACGTTACCCGCCGTCTGGCATTACGCCACTGCCGCTGTTTGACGGTGATAAAGCCGCACTGACTGCTGCGCTGAAGGCCGCCGACCGCAAAGTGACACAATCGGGTTACCCCGTTGATCACCTGGATTCGCTGTACACCCATTCAGACTGCATTGTCACAGGCTGGGCGCAAAACAGCGTATTGTCGCATCAGTGCGATACCTTACCGGGCGATAGCGGTTCGCCGCTGATGCTGAAAACAGACAACGGCTGGCAGCTGATTGGTGTTCAAAGCTCTGCGCCTGCCGCTAAAGACAGATGGCGTGCCGATAACCGCGCGTTGTCCGTTACCGGTTTTCGCGACAGACTCGAAGCGCTGGCGCAGCAGTAAGTCAGCACTGTCTGACCTGACGTAATTCAATAATTTCCTCAATCGGCATCGGCTGGCTGAACCAGAATCCCTGCAACTGATCGCAGCCAGCCAGCCGTAAAAGTTTCATCTGTTTTTCGTTTTCCACACCTTCCGCCACCACCGCCATCCCCAGCGCGTTAGCGATTCGCACCGTACCACTCACTAGTGCGGCGGCCTGTTCGTCGTTATCCACCAGCCCGGCCAGCGATTTGTCTATTTTGATGGTGTCAAAATTGAAACGGCGCAGATAGCCAATGCTTGAATACCCCGTGCCAAAATCATCCAGTGCAACCGCCGTACCCAGCGCTTTCAGGTTAACTATTGCTGAACGCGCACGCTCCGGGTTTTCCAGGACGTAGGTTTCCGTCACTTCGAGCTGGAGTCGGTTCGCCGGGAAATGGGTGATATCCAGCACGTTGGCGACCTTATCTTCAAACTCAGGATCGCGGAACTGCGCCGGAGAGATATTGACGGATAATTTTAAATCACCAAAAGGCTCCAGATCGCTACAGGCCCGGTGCAGGACAAACTGGCCGAGCTTATAAATCAGGCCACTGGTTTCAGCAATCGTAATAAAGGCATCCGGGCCAAGTTCCCCTTGCGGGCGGCGTGGCCAGCGCACCAGCGCTTCGACGCTGGTCATTTTCTGGCTCCGCGCATCAATAATCGGCTGATACCAGACATCAAATTCATCGCGTTCAAGACCGCCACGGATCTGGTCTTCAAGTGCCAGCTGCTGTTCCCGCGCGCTGTTGAGCTCTGCATCGTAGTGGGTGACCCGCCCTTTTCCGGTCATTTTGGCGTGATACATGGCAATATCGGCCCGACGGAACAGCTCGGAGCTGGTGCACTCAATCAGGGTTCCACTGGCGATCCCGATGCTGGCGCTGATATGGATGGTGCGATCCCCCAGGCGAATCGGGGCATTCAGGAAGTCGAGCACCGCCCCGGCAAACGCTGACGCCTGCGCCTCTGAGCGATCGCCGCCAATGGTCATAGCAAACTCATCGCCCCCCATACGCGCCAGCATCCCGCCATGCGGGACCCGTTCACGCAGTGTTTTTGCAATAGCGATGATGAGGTCATCACCTACGCTGTGGCCATAGATATCGTTCACATCTTTAAAGCCATCCAGATCGATAAAGACCACGCTTTTCACGTCAATATCACCGCGCAGGCTGACCTGCTCCAGCGCTTCTATCAACGCGCGTCGGTTGGGTAAGTGGCTCAGCCAGTCCGTTCGTGCCACCAGCCGGGCCTGACTTTCCCCCCGGGCAAGCTTATACAGCCCCACACTACTCACCAGAATAAACAGCAAGATCAGGGCGGCCGCCAGGGTTACGATTTGCGTGATGTCTGACGATGCCGCCCTCGCCGCCTGCGCCCCCGGCAACCTCGCCTGCCAGTTGAGATAGCCCAAAAGCTCCCCAGCCGAACTGTTAAGCGGCATACTCATATCGTTGATTTTATTGGGCGTATAGTTGAGGCGATCTATCTGAAACGTTGCCCCCAGATCGGACAAAATCTGGGGATTAAGATGACGGGTAATGACCAGATAACGCCGCATATCACCACTGACCTGGAGCGGCCCTACCATCGGGCGGACAAGCCCGATACCAATAAAAGCCACGCCATGACGTGTACGGGTGATCCCGGCGTAAATATTCTTTTCTTTGGATAGTGCATTGCTGTGCTTATCAATCAGCGCTTTCAGTCCGTCCCCAAAAAATGAGAGATCGTTTTCCGTAAAGGGTTGGCTCTGAAATGACCCCCACAGCACATTGAAATGTTCATCCAGCACAAATGTGCCGTCGTAGAGATAATTGATTTTAAATCCCGCGCCCCAGGTGTTATACAGCCATTCAGTATCCAGCTTAGGGCTATAAAGCTCACGCACGGCATCGTCCCAGACGGCATTATCGATCACCAGCGAGGAGACACGATTAACGGAGGTCTGGATCGCGCCCTGAACCGATAGCGCGGTGCGGTGTTCATCAATTTCATTGGTTTTGGTGCTGATAAGATGCAGAGACAGGTAAAGCAACGCAACGATAGACACGATTAAGCCAATCCCCGCCATAAATATCATGACGAACAGCGTTTTTGCGGTGGGGATATTGCGCCAGCTTAAGGTGAGATGCATCAGCCATCCTCTTCAAAGTCATGCTTTTATAAGAGTAATACAGGCAGCAGATTTCGCTGCCTGTAAACGCTGGCTGTATTCGTCAGGCGAGTTTGATCATCACCATGCCTGCCAGCAATAACGCCAGCCCTATCCAGCCTTTGTTATTTAAACGCTGACCGAAAAGGATCCAGCCGGCAGCAAGCGTTGCGGCGATACCAAACCCGCCCCACAACGCATAGGCCACAGACAAATCGATACCTTTTACCGCCTGCGACAGCGCACTGAACGCGCCCAGCACGGCGGCAATGGACATCAGGCCGTAAAACTTACGGCGAAAACCATCGGAAAACTTCAGAAAGACGTTAGCCACAATTTCCAGCACAATGGCAAACGCCAGCCAGGCCGCGTGGATCCATTCAAACTGCTGCATGGGTCTTCTCCTTCAGCTGTTTTGTCGGTTTGCGTGTACCCGATTTAATCAGCACAATCCCGGCAACCAGGGTCGTCAGTCCGGCAATTTTCATGGTTGATAATGCTTCGTCAAATAACATGACGCTGAACAGCGTAATCAACAAAATGCCGACACCTTCCCACAATGCATAGGCCACACCCAGCGCGATTTTCTTTACCGCAAAGGACAGAAAAATATAGGAAAGTGAAATCATCACCAGCATTAAAATAAAGCCGGTGTTGCCATCACTGACACTTGCCCATTTCATAGACAAGGTGCCGGTAATTTCAGCGACGATAGCCAGAGCTAATAAAATCCAGTAAAACATGTTCTTCTCCTGCTTGAGAATATAATCCATCGTGGCTCGCCTCAGACGGCAAACCAAAAAAATATGAAATTAAGTCAGACAGCTAAGCGCATAGCGCCAGCTCAGGCAGAAGACGTGACTATAGCGCGGTGCGCCAGTGTTGCTCACCAGACAGAAGGCAGAGGGAGGTAGAAAATACAGCGGTGTTTTTTGAAATGTACGTCCTGAACAAATTGTCCATAAAATTACAATTATCCGCGATCTTGCTTCTCGTCTTTGCGGATGAAAATTGTCCTCGGTAGTTGAACACGCCTGATTTGTACCATAAGCCAGGAATTTACTCAAAGTCTTTTCATTTCTTTACCCACCCTGTTTGACTTCGGTTAGTTTATTGAATCGGCATTCACATCTATTATAAATAAAAGAATTATTTCAGGAACTTCCATGGCTAAACCCATCATTACCCTGAACGGGCTTAAAATTGTCATCATGCTGGGCATGTTGGTGATCATTCTGACGGGCGTCCGTTTTGCGGCGGACATCATTGTGCCCTTTATTCTCGCGCTTTTTATTGCCGTAATTCTCAACCCGCTGGTTCAGCGCATGGTCCGGCTCCGCGTCCCCCGTGTGCTGGCCATTACGCTTCTGATTGGCATCATCATTGTCGCCATGGTGCTGTTGGTGGCGTATCTGGGAACCTCCCTGAACGAACTGGCACGTACGCTGCCTAAATACCGTTCATCACTGGTGATCCCGCTACTGCAAATTGAACCCTGGCTGCAACGTGCAGGTATTGAGGTGTCAGTTGAGGAGCTGCTGAAGTATATCGATCCCAATGCAGCAATGACCCTTGTCACCAGCCTGCTGGCGCAGCTTTCGAATGCCATGACGTCTATCTTTCTGCTGTTTTTGACGGTGGTCTTTATGCTGCTTGAAGTGCCGCAACTGCCGGCAAAGCTGCAACAGATAATGATCCGTCCGGTGGAAGGTATGGGTGCTATCCAACGCGCACTGGACAGCGTTTCGCACTATCTGGTGCTGAAAACAGCCATTAGTCTGGTCACGGGGCTGGTTGTCTGGGGGATGCTCGTCGCGCTGGATGTCCGTTTTGCGTTTGTCTGGGGGCTGCTGGCCTTTGCACTTAACTATATTCCCAATATCGGCTCTGTACTGGCGGCTATTCCGCCCATCCTTCAGGTGCTGGTCTTCAGCGGGCTTTATGATGCGCTCATTTTACTGGCGGCCTATCTGGTGATTAACCTGGTCTTCGGCAACATACTGGAACCCCGAATGATGGGGCGCGGACTTGGGCTTTCCACCCTGGTGGTATTTTTGTCCCTGATTTTCTGGGGCTGGCTGCTCGGCCCGGTCGGTATGTTGCTTTCCGTACCGCTGACCATCATCGTGAAAATTGGTCTGGAGCAAACGGCGGGTGGGCAAAGCATCGCCATTTTGCTCAGCGACATGAGCCATAAGTAAGCGTGGCCTCTGCCTGTCAGGGGCTTACAGGTTCATATCCAGCAGCGGTTTACTGACTCTCCCGGCCTGGCGGTAGCATTGTAGCGCCGCCTGCCATTGCGTCAGAGGATAGACCGTGACATCGCTGTACTGACTTGCACACAGCATCGGCCAGATGTGCCGGAATTCCGCCTGCCACGCCTCCACGCTCAGCGCATCCAGGTAATTGCGAATGTGGAACCATTCCACGCGTGGTAAGGCCCGGCGCTGCCGGAACGTTTGCCCGCTGAGCAGGCCATAACAGACAAAAACGCCCTCTTCTGGCATCACGCCAAGAAGGGTTTCAGCCAGGCTGCCGCCCATGGCATCGTACACCACGTCCGCACGCGCGGCGACGGTGGTCACCATCGCCGTATTACCTTGATCTATCGGGATAATGCCCATCGCAGCCAGCCGTTCGCCATGAACAGGCGAGCGGTGAATGCCGTATACCTCTTCCGCTCCGGCACTGCGCGCCCACTGCCCAAGCAAAATGGCGCAATCCGAACCTGCTGCCGTTAGCAGCACCCGTTTCCCCTGCGGCGGATAGAGATTCAGCATCATCCTGGCGGCCAGCGGGTTAATGTATGCCCGCGCGGCAAGGTGCGAGTGAACTTCGTCCGGTACCGGGATTGCATATTCCGCCGGGCAATCAACATACTGTTGCCAGGTACCTTGCCCCCGCAGCGGTAGCACGCGCTTGCCCAGAAGATGCGCGAATGCAGCGGGCGCTTCAGTCACCTCTCCCACCCCTTCATAACCCGCCACCGCCGGTAATGGCGTGCGGTGACGATAAGCACCGGTAATGGGGATAAGGTCGGAGGCATTGACCGGGGAATAGCGCATACGTACCCGAAGTTCGCCTGGCTTCAGTGCACCAGGCGCAGTGAGTTCAGGTTGCAGTACGGACGCAGGTTCGCCAAAACGGCGATACCAGAGAGCGAGGTTATTCATTGCGATCCCGGCCAATAGAGTCAGGCGGCAAAGCTTAGCGCTTCTGCTCTGGCAGATCACGAAAACATTCCTGAACAGCCCTCATTTCCTTACATGAGTTCTGCATTTTTTTGTCATATTCAGTGACTACCGTACCACCGGCAAATCCGCATACGTTGTCGTATAAGACGGGGACAGCATCTCACGCTTCATCGACCAGGCTTTCTCGATCCCCTGCCCGGCAAACCAGACTTTCCCTTTCCCGGAATGGTTAAGCCTGTCTATCGCCTCCATCAACGCCATGCTATTGGCTCGCGGGCGGTTGTCATCGAACAAATTAAGCTGTGCGACCCCGCTACTGAAAAAGTCTGCCAGCATCACCCCCGCTTTCATATAGCGATATCCATCAAGCCATATCCGCTCTAACGCTTGCGTGGCGGCGCGGATGATATCGCGTGAGTCGTTGCTCGGCGTCATCAGGGTGACAGAAGCCTGATTGCCGTAATACACCTCATTATCCGCATGAGGACTGGTCCGCAGAAATACGCTGATGAAGCGACAATACTGGCGCTCGCCGCGCAGTTTTTCCGCTGCGCGTTCGGCGTAAGCGCAAACCGCCTGATGCATCTCAACGTATTGCGTAATGCGGTGCCCAAAAGAGCGGCTACAGATGATTTGCTGCTTCGTGGGGGTAAATTCCTCCAGGCTAAGGCAACGCTCGCCGCGAAGTTCACGAACCGTGCGCTCCAGAACTACGTTGAAATGTTTCCTGATGACCCACGAAGAGCTGTCGGCCAGCTCAAGCGCCGTGGTAATGCCCATCGCATTTAGCTTTTTGGTGATCCGCCGCCCAACCCCCCATACCTCTTCCACCGGCACTGCGCCCAGCAGCTTGCGCTGACGATCGTGGTCTGACAAATCAACAACGCCGCCCGTGCTGCGCCATTTCTTCGCCGCATAGTTCGCAAGCTTTGCCAGCGTTTTCGTCTGCGCAATCCCCACGCCCACCGTCAGCCCGGTATTTTTCAGTACCTGGTTGCGCATCTGATGCCCGAAAATATCCAGTGGCATACAGCTGTCGATGCCCGAGACATTCACGAACGCCTCATCAATGGAATAGATCTCTATCGCCGGGGAAAGATCGGTTAACGTCTGCATCACGCGGCTGCTGAGATCGGCATACAGCGCGTAATTCGAGCTAAACACGTAGACCCGCGACGGATAGCGTTTCTCTTTAAATTTAAAGTACGGCTCGCCCATTTTGATCCCCAGTTGCTTTGCCTCGCGCGAAAGCGAAATAATGCAGCCATCGTTATTGGACACCACCACAATGGGCTTTCCCTGAAGGTCGGGACGAAAAACCGTCTCGCAGGACGCGTAAAAGCTGTTGACGTCAACAAGTGCGAACATGGTTTTGCATTTCCGGGTCACCCACGCGATGGCTTTTTACCCCGCCCGACTGTTTATGTGTTTTCAGCGTATGCGTCACCACGCCGAAGATTTGCAGCTCCTCTTCGGAGTGAAACGTAATAGGCTGATAGCGGGTATTGTGGGGAAGCAATCTTAAGACCGGCCGGGTTTGTAGCTCTTTTACCGTAAACTCTCCGTCCACCGCCGCCACGACAATGTCGCCATGTCCCGCCGTTAACGAACGATCGACCACCAGCAGATCGCCATCGCCGATCCCGGCCCCGATCATGGAATCCCCGCTGACTTTCACAAAATACGTTGCGCTGGGGTGTTTTACCGCCAGCTTATTCAGGTCGATACGGTCTTCAACGTAATCCTGTGCAGGGCTTGGGAAACCACAGGCAACGCGCTCCAGAAACAGCGGTAATTCCATGTCCTGCCGGGGATAATACGAAAAGAGAGTGCTCATAATTACCTTTCCTGCCATATACTGTATATAAATACAGTATTACGGGTTATGGGTAAGGATCAAGGCACTTTCCGGGAGATCGCGCAAACACGTTGATGTTTGGAGGGATTTAATTCTGCACCTCACCCGGCCGGTTACTCCACCATGACTTTCACGTTAGGTTTGGATAACAAGATTTTTATCAGCCCGGTGAACGGAACAGGCTTAAAGAAGTAGTACCCCTGCTGGAAGACAATATTATTCCGGTTGAGGTAATCAAGCTGCGCTTTGGTTTCCACGCCTTCGGCGACAATACTTATCGAGAGCTTACGCGCCAGATCCAGCACGCAATCCAGGATCCGGGTGGATTCCTCATGCTCATTGACCCGGCTGACAAAGCTATGGTCAATCTTGATGTAATCGATATGCAGATCGTGCAGATAAGAGAGCCCTGAATACCCGGTTCCGAAGTCATCCAGCGCGATGGCAAAACCATTTTCGTGCAGCGCATTCAGGGTATGAACCAGGCGTTCGTCAATATCCAGCGGTTCACGCTCTGTGACTTCAAGCACCAGGTTTAAATCTTTGCGCTCAAAGCGACTTTTGTAGTCCAGGCACTCATCCACAAAGGTGGGCATGGCAATATGGGATGCGCTGAAGTTAATCCCCACATGAAAACCTTCCGGCAGCTTGCTGGAAATGGCGTTCATCTGCATGACCACCTGTGCCATCAGGCTGCGCGTCAGCGGCACTATCAGGCCGGATTTTTCAGCAAGCGGGATAAACGAGGCCGGGGAAATATAGCCCGCTTTCGGGTGTTTCCATCTCGCCAGTACCTCCACGCCCCGCAGGGTGCCCTCACGGCCATTAACAACGGGCTGATAAAACGGGATGATCTCCCCCTTTGCGATGGCGCGTTGTAGCGATTCTTCAGGCGGCGTACTTTTATTCAGATACTTATACAGGGCGTAAGCGCCAAGACAGGCGATCAGCAGTAAAAAAAGCAGGATGCCTGCCCCCTGGCTTACCAGCCTCTGCACGCTGAATAACGGAGGATAGTTGTACTCGATACTGTAGGGGTAATTTTTGGCGTCAAGCCGCCCGACATGCTTACCTTTATCGTTTACCGGTGTAGCATCACCAGACAGGCCAAGCACGGTGTCGCCGACCCTTAACCGGTAACTGATGCCTTTTATCGAAATACCCAGGGCGTCGCGGATATGGCGATCGCTGACCGTGATCCCAATACGGCTGCCATCAGATACCGTCTGGTACAGCAGTACGGGCAAACCATTTACCGTCTCTTTTGCTGGCAGCAGCATCAACGGCGAATCAGGTAATATCATCACGTTAACCAGCAGCACACGTTTATCCGGCAGGGATGAACACACAATTTGCCCATGCGTGAGAATAAAAATAGTCCTGAGATGAGGTTGTAGCGCCGCCTCCGTGCCCAGCCGGTATTGCCCTTCCTCATCACAGCCCGCCGCGGCGACATTCATCGCTGTCCGGGTGGCACGCTGCGCTTCACCCAGGATCGTATTCATATTCTTTACGACAAACTTCGCCCCCGTCATGCTGTCGGCCCGTGCGGAATACCAGAGCTGGGTATTCAGAATAAAAATACCCATGATAAACAGGGCCAGAGCGGCAGCAACAGGGACAAGAATATGGCGCATTAACGTCTCCTGGGCACAAGTGAGTACGATGACGCTGACGGCATTTACGGCGCTTAATGGTATAAGTACAAAGAGCATGGTCGACAAAAGAAAAAATAACCATGCTCCCTCAATCAGTTCTCCAAAAATTGTTTAGCAGGTGAACGCTTTATCCTTCGCCAGGAAGAAAGGCCGTAAATAAGCAACGGCACTGGAAAGCGGGATCACATCCGCGCTCAGTTCAATCTTAAGCACGTCCTTAAGATAACGCTTACGGGTTTCAATTCTTGCCCATAGCTCAGGGTACTCGCGTTTTATCTCGGCCTGGAGTACGAAATCCGCCAGCGCAACGCTCTCCTCGGCGCTGGTGCCGGTATAGCCCGGTACTGACGGAATAATATCAATCTGCAAAATCATTCCGCTTTTCAGGGTTTGCATCGAATGTTTATAAATGGGCGATGACATCCACTCTTCATCGGCACTGAGATGCCCGGGATTCAGGTGCCAGCCA
Source organism: Enterobacter sp. Tr-810 (assembly GCF_011752765.1). NCBI lineage: Bacteria > Pseudomonadati > Pseudomonadota > Gammaproteobacteria > Enterobacterales > Enterobacteriaceae > Enterobacter > Enterobacter sp. Tr-810. The sequence goes on from NZ_VWWW01000002.1 coordinate 117,633, forward strand.
TATTTATCTTTTGGCAGGACGGACTCCATCAGGGAATACATCTCCCCGCCTTCCATGCCAATTCTGATATTTTCAAGCCAGGTCACTACGCCCGCAAAATACGGTTTTGCCACGCGTTCAAGATAATCTTTCTGCGTATCGGGCAACTCACTTTCGCTGGCAATCACAAAACCGGTACGGCTGGATAATCCACCTTTAAACCCGGTGGTCATGGACAGCGGCTGGCCTCTTTGCAGCGGTTTATGCGTGGGATAAAGATTGGCTTTTTCAAAACGCTGGCCCGATGCGGCAATGGTCACCACCGTATTGTACTGCCCTTCCGCCGTCAGATACGCCCCTAACGCTGCCTCACTCATTCCCGGCTCCACCGCGTTCATGGCATTCAGGATACAGTTCGACGCCAGATTCGCACCATATTCATAATGGGCGATTTCATTGGCATTGTTGGTTGTCCGCGCGCCGTTGTCTCCGTCAATAAACAGATGTGCGGCATTTTCTGACACCGCCCCGGCAGAGAGACTGTTTTTAATGGCATCGACAATAAACCAGGGTAAATCGAAAAGCTGTTTATTATCCACCTGGCCAGACGTAAACATTTTCCAGCCCACAACCCCCACGCGGTGCATATCGCCCAGGCCCGACTCGGCGAATAACACCTCGAGCGGTTTTTCGTTATCCATTGGCTGATTTGGTAATGAGAAATACGGGCTGTGTTTAAGCGTGACCGGAATACGGGAATGGGCGGCCATTTTCAGGTTTTCATTACCGAGAATAACGGTTGCGGCGCCATCTTTCGCCAGCACCAGCACCCCTTCTTCAAAGCGGGGAATAAATCCTGTCAGGTATTCAAAGTTACTGCCGTGCTCTTTGTCGGCATAAATAATGAGGGCGTCGTACCCCTCAGCGGCCATTCGTGCCAGAAGCTTATCTTTACGCTCCTGCATAGTGTCATCGGTCAGGGGAACGGGCGCGACGCCCGAAAATTGGTGTGGAGCAACCGTCGTCTGAAGCTGAAGCGCACTAAAATCCATGTGTTTGACCTCACGTTCTGATGGGGAACCCTCGCGTAATCATCAGGCCAGCAGCTCGGTAATACAGTCCGAACTGAGCTGTACCAGCCCTTTCACGCCATAGTGATATCCCGTTTTATCATGCCGGATACGGATCTCGCGAATATGCTGGTTAGGGGTGTTATCAAGCATATCCTGTACCCGCGGTAATACCTCGTCGCCGTAATCCTCAAACAGCTCACCGGTAGCAATCGCCAGTTTGATGTTATGGATCGGCGCAGTACAACAGATAGCAAAATAGAGCGCCCGGGCCGTCGTTTGTACGGTTTCGGCTTTATTCTCTTCTTTCACATTAAAGGCTTGTTCAATGCCACCTTCATAAGGCAGATGGACAATTTCAGGGTAAAAACCGTTTTCGCCAAGTCCCGGCTCGCCGTTGGTGCAGTAACCATACCCCAGGCTGCCAAAACCGGGCATAAATGCCACATAGGACAGCCCCGGCGAACGCTTCGCCAGCAGATAGTTGGTGCAATGGGCAATATTGTAAATCCGGGTGGTGATACCGACATGTTCCTGAATACGCGCCATCAGGTTAACGTTAGTGTCGGTAAATAACGGGCAATAACGCACCACGCCGGTGAAATGTTCAATACCGCCCTGCAATGCCACGCTGACGACGTTAATGCGGGATTGCGCAATCCCCGCCGCCTCGCAAAGCGCCTTAATGCCTTGCGCAATCAGCATGACCAGCTCGTCTGGTGTCATGGACTCCGGCAGCGAAAATTGATGGCTGGCCAGCGCATCACGCTGGGTATTGTAGTCATTCAGCGTGCCCTGAAAGCTGCCCTTACGCAGCATGATATTCACGCTGAAGGCACAACCGCCCTTCACGGCCAGCAACTGCTGTGGGCGGCCAAAGGTAATATCTTTGATTTCCCGCTCCTCTATCAGCCCTTCCTGCAAAAGCTGCGAGGTCAGTTTGGTGATATAGGCTTTGGTCACACCCACCCGGCGGGTCATTTCCGCGCGAGACTCATGCTCGCTGTGCAAAATATTGAGGATCTGCTTTTTATAGTCCATGTCGTTTCGCCTCCGCCCGACCGGTTTCATCCTGTGCGCGCATCATAACATCTCTCGTTTTCTGTTCATCCAGCCGGTAAAACCGCAGGATACCTGCCGTCAGGAACAGGCAACAGGCCGGTAACCAGATATACAGCACTCTGAATGCCGGAAGCTGTTCCGGCATTGCCGCCGTCGCATTGTCCGGCTGATAGCCAAACCAGGCCAGAATGTAGCCCATCAGCGCCCCGCCCACGGCCATGCCCGCTTTGGTGGAAAACAGCATCCCACCGCCAATCATGCCGTTAATGCGCACACCGAAGCGATAAAAACCGTAGTCGGCCACATCGGCGACGCTTGCCCACAGGATCACCGCAATCAGCTCGGCCATCAGGGTGGCAGAGACAAAGAGCCACAGATGCGGCCAGACGGCGCTGGCTGGTGTAAAGCCCATCGCCAGCGTGATGACCGCGCTGGCAAGCTGGCTGTATACCAGCAGCGGGATGCGTTTTATGCGCCCGCGCCGCAGCAGATACCCGGTCACCAGCGGGGCGACAATACCAGCCACCGAGGCGGCCGTCAGCATCAGGCTTAAAAAGGTGACGGGCATCTGAAGCACATACTTCACAAAATAGGCGGCCGCCCCAAACTTTAGCGTATTCATCACCATAACGACGGCCTGCGCGGCAAACAGAATCAGGGCCTGGTCATTTTGCAGCAGGAGGCGAAACTGCTCACGTACCCCGATCGCCGGCACGCTTTGCGGGGGAACGCGCTCCTGGGTATTGAAATAACAAATCAGCACCAGCAGCGTGGACAGCACGCCAATGCCGCACATCACCGCCCGGTATCCCAGGATTTCGTTATCAAACAGCGCAATAAGTACCGGAACGAACAGCGAACAGAGCAGATAAGCCAGTTTGGCAAGCGGGAAGCGGATCGCGTTGATTTGAATGCGTTCGTCGCTATCCACTGACATCGCCCCGAGGAGCGACACATACGGCACCACCACCAGACTGAAACTGAGCACCAGCGCCATATACGTCACATAGGCGTAAACGATACGCCCTGTCGCGCTCAGTTCCGGTGAGAAAAAGACGGCGGCACAGCTCAGACCATAAGGAAGGGCAAACCAGAGTAGCCAGGGGCGATAACGCCCGCGCGGGGAACGGGTTCGGTCGGCCAGCAGGCCAATCAGGGGGTCGCCAATGGCATCGATAAAACGCGCCAGCAGAAACAGGCTGCCCATTGCCACCGGGCTAAGCCGAAACACATCGGTGTAGTAAATGGACAGGAACATCATCGTCATGCCCATAAAGATATTCGCTGAGGTATCTCCCAGCCCGTAGCAGAACTTCTCTCGCAGAGTGATGGCGGGTGCAAGAGCGGTTTTCATCATGGGTTCACCGACAATATTAACGATAACGCGAAATCGGGTGCCCACCGGCACCCGACATCACTAATACCCGAATTAATTGACGGAAACAATAATACGACGATAAGAGGTTAACGACGGTTTGCCGTTATCCGTGACGGCCAGAATCAGGTGTTCCGTCCCGGTACGCAGGGCTTTCACTTGCACGCTCTGTTTGCCATTTTCACCCAGGGTCAGCACCGCTGGCGCATTGAGATTGTCTTCCCCGCGACGCCCCTGAACGTCTTTAACCGCCACCGGCTGCGAGCTAGCTGAACCTGCTTCCGGATACAGGAACCAGTTATAGCTGAGCTTATCGCCGTCAGGATCTTTGCTGCCTGCGGCATCGACCGTCAGCGTGTCTCCGGCTTTCGCCTTAAGATAAACCACCTGCTGTCCCGCCTGACCGTTCACCACGACTTCCGGGTTGTGATTGGCATGAGCGTAGTCTTTGATGCCCCATTCCATACGGGCAGCAAAATCATGCTGGAAAGCTTCGCGCCAGCGCCAGATGGTCGCCTGATTCGAGGTGTATTGTTTCCCGTCTTTGCCGATCACCGTATCGGCGGCATTCGGGTTGCCCGGATAGAAGTCACCGCCGCTGCTCCAGATAGGGTGCGTTTCATGCTGCGGCTGGCGCACAATGTAACGCCCGCCCCAGCCGCCCCAGCCCGGGTTTCGTTCGCTATTTAAACCGTTACGGATAAGGCCGAGGAACGACGGCGTGTCCCCTTCCATAATGAACATGTACTTCAGGTAGCCTTTACCCATTGGCCCTTTGCTGCGGATATTTTCATCCAGCCAGTGCTGGGACACGGTCGTAAAATCGGCACCTGGCGCATTACGGTAATACTGGTCGCCGCTGATACCAGTCCAGGTCGCACGCGCGTAATCTTCGCCATTCTGGCTGGACGGATCGACGATCCAGGTCATTTCCGGGTAATGTTCACGGATCCAGAACCCGGCATCATCCTGATCGGAAATGGAATACGCCACCAGGTTGCGGGTCAGCGACTGAACAACATCAGCAGGATGTTTTTTAGCGAGATCCTGGAGTGCCTGCGCAAGTGTATTCGCCCCGCCCCACAGGGTAATAAACAGCGGGTGATCCGCATCGGTACTTTTCTCAATGGCTTTCACCAGCAGATCGGAACCGGCGGTGTTTTTACCTTCACCGGTTGCCGCCATACCGTAGCTGGCGAGGCCCGGTGCCACCACAGACTGAAGCTGAGATACCGTCGGGAACCCGGCCGCATGTTTCAGCAGGTTCGGCTGCACTTCACCATAGTGACCCACAACAAGGTCAATCATATCGGTGTGCACTTTTTCGCGCTGCCAGGTGGAGGTGGTCGCCACCAGCCCCTCAACGTTCATCTCATTTGAGTACAGTAAAAAACGCGTCAGGGACATCTGATCGTCGGGTTCATTACCGATGTCAGTCAGGACAAAGACGCGCGGTTTTTCCTGATAAGGCAGCACTTTACCGGCCGCTTGCGCGATCGCCGTTTCTGCCCCAATGGCCAGCGGAGCGGAAAATGCCATGACCCCTGCCATTGCCAGCAATACCCCTTTCGCGACCTTATTGATTTGTTGGTTCACCATGTTGTTCTCACTTTTTTTGCTATAGACCGAATGCCTCAACATAGTTAACACAGGAAACAAAGTAAAAAAGAAAAGATCGATTCTGTGATGACAGCGGAATTTTTAGCGCCGCCAGATCCGGAACTAAAAAGTCCCCTCACAAACACTTATCAATCACTTTTTAATGACTTAAATCAAGAGAAACCAAATGTGATATGTAACTAAAGAATCACTGCATATTGACTTAACAAATACTCTGGAGCATATTTCATAGCACGAATTAACAAAACAATTTTTGGAGGACGTTTTCTATGCCATCCCGTGATTATCCGGACAAACGCACTGCTCGCGGTTTAGCAAAGGATGCTGATCTGAAGATGTTAAGTGCCAGAGTAGAAACAGACTTAATGGAGTATGTCAGGATCACGGCGTATGAAACGCGCAAGAGCAAGCAGGAGATTGTGGCAGAAGCGTTAGCACTTCACCGGAAAAATCGCCGGGCAGAAGCCTCCTCCGAACAGGCGTAAAAGTGTAAGACATGTTGCAATAAAAAAAGCCCGAAAGTTGCTTCGGGCCTTTTCGCGCTTACGCCACCAGCGCATTCAGCGTGTCGATTGCCTCGGCTGGCAGCACCAGATCCGCCGCAGCCAGGTTTTGCTGCAAATGCACCACGGAAGAGGTCCCAGGGATCAGCAGAATATTCGGTGAACGTTGCAGCAACCAGGCCAGCGCCACCTGCATCGCCGTTGCCCCCAGCGAATCCGCAACCGCCTGAAGACCGGAAGATTGCAGTGGCGTAAAACCGCCCAGCGGGAAGAAAGGCACCCAGGCAATCCCCTGCCGGGCAAGTGCATCCACCAGAGCATCGTCCCCGCGATTCACAATGTTGTACATGTTCTGCACGCAGACCACCGACACCATTTTCTGCGCTTCGGCAACCTGGGTTGCGGTCACATTGCTCAACCCGATATGGCGCACCAGCCCCTGCTGTTGCAGTTCCGCGAGCGTAGTCAGCGGTTCGGTAATCGAGCCTTCAGCCGGACCGTGAGCGCTGAACATGATCCGCAGGTTCACCACGTCCAGTACATCCAGTTTGAGGTTACGCAGGTTATCATGCACCGCCTGCGTCAGCTCCTGGGCCGAAAATGCCGGGAGCCAGGCGGCGTCATCACCCCGCCGCGCCCCAATTTTGGTCACAATCGTAAGGTTATCCCGGTACGGATGAAGCGCCTCACGGATAAGCTGGTTAGTGATATGCGGGCCGTAAAAATCACTGGTATCAATATGATCCACACCTGCTTCCACGGCTTCGCGCAGCACCGCCAGCGCGGCGTTTTTGTCCTTCGGCGGGCCGAATACGCCAGGTCCGGCAAGCTGCATCGCACCATAGCCGAGTCGTTTAACCGTACGCGTCCCGAGCGTGTACGTCCCGCTTTTCTCAATACTGCTCATGTCTACCTTCCTCATAAAAATGATCCGGATTTACAACAGGTTCCAGAACGGAACAATTAGTTAAGCAATAGTTAAATTAAAGTTTAGTTTCGTTGCGTCGATAGTATTTGGGCAACCCCTGCACCTATAACGGACGACCGCTATGCTGAAAAATCTGCACGTGATTACCGGTATTCTCTTTGCTCTCACCATATTCTGTCTGCTGCAAGTTGTCACGGGAGGCTTGTTCTACTCTGCCGTCAGCAACGATCGCCATAACTTCCAGAACTCGGGGATGCTCAATGCCCAGCAGGAAAGCCTGAGCGACAGCGTGAATACGTTGGTGAAAACCCGCGTAACCGTCACCCGTGTGGCGATCCGCTACCTGAAAAACCAGCGCGATCCCGCGTCCCTCGCCGCCATTAACAAACTTCTGGGTACGGCCAGTACGTCATTAGGCAACGCAGAAACCTATTACAGCGCCTGGCAGAAAATGCCGCAGGTTAGCGGACAAAACGCCGCGTTAACCGAAGAGATGCAGAAAGCCTGGAGCCAGATGCATGAAGTGATGCGCCTGTCGATTGAATATCTGCGTGCCGATAACTATCAGGCTTATGGCGACCTGGATGCCCAACAGGCACAGGACAATATGGAAGCGGTCTATAACCGCTGGCGTGCTGAAAACAACACCTTGCTCAAGGCCGCTGCTGAAGAGAACCAGAGCAGCTTTACCCATATGCAGTGGACACTGGCGGCTATTTTCCTCGCCGTGGTTGCCGTGCTGGTGATTATCTGGCAGGGCCTGCAACACCTGCTGTTAAAACCGCTGAAGATCATTATGAACCATATTCGCACCATCGCAGGTGGCGATCTGACGCATAACATCACCCTGGGTAGCCGTAACGAAATGGGCCAGCTGGCGGTGGGTCTGCACGAAATGCAGCAGTCGCTGGTCAGCACGGTCAGCGCCGTACGCGGCAGTACCGACTCGATTTACACTGGCGCAGGTGAAATTGCCGCCGGGAGCAATGACCTGTCTGCCCGTACCGAGCAACAGGCGGCCTCGCTGGAAGAAACCGCCGCCAGCATGGAAGAGCTAACCGCCACGGTGAAACAGAACTCTGATAACGCGCGTCAGGCCACGTTGCTGGCGAAAAACGCCTCCGAAACTGCCGCGCGCGGTGGTCAGGTGGTGGATAACGTGGTGCGCACCATGACCGAGATTTCTGACAGTTCGCAGCAAATTGCCCACATTACTGGCGTTATCGACAGCATTGCCTTCCAGACCAATATTCTGGCGCTCAACGCGGCGGTTGAAGCGGCACGTGCTGGCGAACAAGGACGTGGTTTTGCCGTAGTCGCCGGTGAAGTGCGTACCCTGGCCAGCCGCAGTGCGCAGGCGGCAAAAGAGATCAAAGGGCTTATCGAAAACTCCGTCAGCAGGGTCAACACCGGCTCTGAGCAGGTCAGCGAAGCTGGCGAAACCATGCGCGAGATCGTCGCCGCCGTCACCCGTGTGACCGACATTATGGGCGAAATTTCATCGGCTTCTGATGAACAAAGCCGGGGTATTGAGCAGGTCAGCCTCGCGGTTTCGCAGATGGACAGCGTGACGCAGCAAAACGCCGCCCTGGTACAGGAATCTGCAACCGCAGCCGCAGCGCTGGAAGATCAGTCTGAGCAGTTGCGCCAGGCCGTTGCCGCATTCCGCCTGAATGCCAAAGACCAGGCCGCGGCACCACGCCCGACGAATGTGAAAACACCGCAGCTGTTACGCCCGGCAACCGCCACGGCAAGCGTGGCAGACGGCAACTGGGAAACCTTTTAAGGTATACGCGGGCGATGAGATCGCCCGCTATTTTACGTAGGCGCTAATATCCGGGACCCGTGCCAGCAGGAACGCACACAGCGTGGCTATCCCCTGCTGTTTCGGGCTGTTTTCCGGCCAGACCAGATAATAGCCATCACCAGTGTTAATCGCTTGGCTAAATGGCATCACCAGTAACCCGTTATCCAGCGCCGGAAGGCTTAGCGTTACATCCCCTACCGAAACGCCATGTCCACCAACGGCCGCCTGATTTCCCTGATCCAGGGTATCGAAAACCTTTCCTTTGCTGATATCCGGCATGGCCTCAGGCGAACACACTTTAAGCCAGCGCCGCCAGTCCCGGCGATCCGGTGACGGATGGATCAGCTCACAGGTCTGGAGACTGTCTCTGGCCTTATCCACCAGCCCTGGCGCGCAAACCGGGGCAAGCCATTCGTCAAACAGCAGCTGTGAACATGTCTGCTCCCCAAACTGGCCGTTGCCAAGCAAAATTGCGCAGTCGAACGGCTCCTGATGAAAATCGACTTTATCAACATCCATCCAGACGCTAGAAACATTCACCTCCGGTGTTGAGTATTTCTCAACAAATACTTTCATGGTATTCAGCAGCCAGTTCAGCGTCAGGGTTGAAGGCGCTTTTAAGCGCAACGCGTGTCGGGTGGCCCGAAATGCGTCGCAGGCGCTCTCCAGGGTGGCGAACCCCTGCCTCAACTGGCTGGCTAATGCGCGCCCGGCATCGGTCAGCTCTACAGCCGGCCCTTTGCGCACGAATAGCTGACACTGAAAACTCTCCTCCAGCGTGCGGATATGTCTGCTGACGGCGCCAGGCGTGACGTGCAGCGTTTGCGCGGCCCGGGTGAACGAACCGTACAGGGCCGCGACATCAAATGCCCGTAGCGCATACAAAGGGGGAAGTGGTGATGGCATCGCATTGCTCATTGTGAGTTTAACTCACATTAAAGCGCAGGATTTTCCGTTTTTCAATGCAGCGAATTTTACCGACACTACCTGCCACTCTTCACAAAAGGATCCCCTTCATGGCGATGTCGCTACTGGGTACATATCTGCTGGCGGTGGTGCTGTTGCTTATCACCCCCGGCCCTGTTATTGCGTTAGTCACCCACACTGCGGTACGGGACGGTTACAGACGTGCCTTTATTACGCTTGCCGGAACCAATCTGGCGTCTCTGGTTTTACTGGCGATGGCGGTGATGATACTGGCGGGTATCGTGGATATTCACCCGTTAAGTCTGGCGGGGGTGGGTTTTATCGGTGCGCTGTTTATTGGCTGGATGGGGATTGGGATGCTGACACACCCGCAGCCCACAACGGCAACATCGGCGCGGCAAGGCGGCTTTCTTACCGGTTTTTTAACCGCTATCGCCAACCCAAAAGATATTCTCTTTTTTGTCGCTTTCTTCCCGCAGTTCGTGCCGGTTACGCGCAATTTTGCCCAGAGCATTACCCTGTTGACGCTCATCTGGATTGCGCTGGATCTCCTGATCCTCACCTTGTGGATCATTGCCGTCAGGCGCTACGTGTCGCTTCGCTACGAGCGCGCCATCCGGCTGGCAACCGCGCTGTTTATGCTTGTCGTCGCCATCTATGGCGCCGTGTGGAATGGCAATGCGATATGGGCCGCCTTCAGCGCGGGCTAGCGGCTGCGTTTGGCGTGTCGCTCCCGGTTGTCCAGTCTGGCTTCATCTGATTTTCGCAGCGCCACATAACAGGCGCCACTGCCGCCGTGGTGCGGCAGTGCAACGCAGAATGCCTGCACGGAATCGAACTCAGTCAGCCAGCGCGCCAGATAACTGCGCACCACATTCGGGTGCGACTGCTCTTCACGCCCTTTACCGTGGACAATCACCAGGTTGCGCAGCCCGTCACGTTCGGCCTGACGGATAAACGAAAACAGCATCTGACGGCACTGTTCAACAGGCTGGCGTAACAAATTGATGCTGGCCTGACGGGAATATTTACCGGAGCGGAGCTTATCAATCATCCCCTGCTGGACCCCTTCCCGCTGAAACGCCAAAGGTTCCGCAAGCGGGAGCAGCTCCAGAAACCCCAGCGTTAAGAAGTTATCGAGCTGTTCAGTATTCAGCGTCTGCCGGGTGCGGGTATTGCGGCTCGGCTGCCAGTGAATATCCGCACAACGCTTGAGTGACTGGACATCCTCCATGGCGTCAAGAAAAAGTGATTTGTCGTCAGGGTTCATGGCAATCCTCCGGCTACATCTGAGCCTGTACTATACCCGCGCCTGACAAGCGTCTCAACGACCTCTGCCTGGAAACTGCTCCGTGGAAATAAGATATATTTACCCGATGAATAAAATAATAGTGCAGCTAAAAAGTTAAATTTAACTTAACTAAAATTTAGCCACAATTAAATACCTGTATTTAAGTTAAATTTTTGTGAACTTGAGCAGCCTGAATACTACCATTTTGAAAAAAGTCTGTTATAACTTAATAAACCTGCCCCACGGATAAAACATGCGGGATTCGCGAAAGGAAACACTGCTGTGTGTACTATAGGGTCTGTTGATGTCGGCAGTCCCTGTTTTTTTATTTCATTCTGAAATTAATGCCCGGGCTTCTCGTCTGAATTGTGTAATTAACGATTCAGTCAATGGCGTCTGTCGGGAATCACGGCGCTGAATTAAATAATAAGCGGCTTTAGGTAATGATTCGACAACAGGCAGCATCACCAGACGGTGCGCCAGCAGCGGGTCACAGCCAAGTTCTTGTGGCAAAATGCTGATAAAATCACTCTGTGCAACCAGGCTAATACAGGACGAAAACGTTTCGCAGACAATACCAATACGCGGTATTTGCGAGCGGTGATGAAACACATCTTCCAGTTGCTTATAATAACTTCCCCGCGGCGTTGGCATCGTCCAGTTATAATGCAAAAGTTCGTTAATTGATTTTACCCCTATCGCCGGATGCCCTTCCCGGCAAAATATCGCAAAGGGTTTTTCAAATAATTTTTCAAACGTAAACTCATGGTCATACGGCCCCTGACAATAGGTATTAATGGTGAAGTCCAGTTCCCCCTGGCGTAATTCATTTATCATCGATACCAGTTGCCCTTCCATAATACGGACCTTCACCAGCGGGTGCTGCGCGTGAAAACGGGTAATCACCGCAGGCATCAGCGTACGTGAAATACTGGCACCCATACCGATATTGATCTGCCCCGCCAGTTGCCCCTGCCGCTGACGAATGTCGTCCTGCGCCGCACGCAGCTCTTCCAGGATCAAATTGGCATGTTGATAGAAGCTCTCACCGCATTCGGTCAGCGCCACGCCTTTGCTGCGCCGGACAAAAAGTTGCGCGGCAATGCCCTCTTCCAGCTCCTTGATCGATTTGGTCAATGCCGGTTGTGAGAGGTTAAGCGCCCTGCTGGCACCGCGAATGCTGCCCTGGCGTGCCACTTCCACGAAGGCCCGAATCTGATGAAATTTAACCTGAAATGACATAGCCCGACCGATAACCGTTGTTTATCAGAGTAAAGAAATTGTCATCTACTTTAATGGAAATGGATGTGCGAGGGTAATTCCTGAACGGTTAAAACTGTGAAAAAACGGTTAGTGATAAGTAAAAACTATCACAGCGTGAAGCAGTTCACATATTTTAATGATGACAGGAAGAGATATGGACTCACTGGCACACGACATTCAGACATTAACCCCGCAACTGACCGCATGGCGTCGCGATTTCCACCACTTTGCTGAATCTGGCTGGGTGGAGTTTCGTACCGCAGCCAAAGTGGCGGAAATCTTAGACCGCCTGGGTTATGAGCTGGCGATGGGGCGTGATGTGGTTGACGCCGAAAGCCGCATGGGCCTGCCGGACGCACAGACGCTGGCAAAAGAATTTGCCCGTGCGCGCGAGCAAGGTGCGCCCGAGAAATGGCTCGCCGCGTTCGAAGGTGGATTCACCGGCATTGTCGCCACGCTGCATACAGGGCGTCCGGGGCCGACACTCGCCTTTCGCGTGGATATGGATGCGCTGGATCTCAGCGAAGCGCTCGATGAAAGCCATCGCCCATTCCGCGACGGCTTTGCCTCCTGCAATCCAGGGATGATGCACGCCTGCGGCCATGACGGGCATACCACTATTGGTCTGGGTCTGGCTCAGGTGCTGAAACAAAACGCAGCTCAGCTCAACGGCACCATCAAACTTATCTTCCAGCCTGCGGAAGAAGGCACGCGCGGGGCGCGTGCAATGGTGGCAGCAGGCGCGCTGGACGGCGTGGATTACTTTACCGCGGTCCATATTGGTACCGGTGTTCCTGCCGGGACGGTTATTTGCGGTAGCGATAACTTTATGGCAACCACCAAGTTTGACGTGCGCTTTACCGGCGTGGCGGCCCATGCGGGCGGCAAACCGGAAGAAGGCCGTAACGCGCTGCTCGCCGCTGCTCAGGCCGCTCTTGCCCTGCACAGTATCGCCCCTCACAGCGAAGGTGCCTCACGCGTCAACGTGGGCGTGATGCAGGCCGGTAGCGGGCGTAACGTCGTTCCGGCCAGTGCCTTGCTGAAGGTGGAAACCCGTGGCGAAAGCGAGGCTATCAACCAGTACGTGTTCGAACGCGCGCAATCCGCGATCGCAGGCGCGGCGGCGCTGTATGGCGTGAGCGCAGAAACGCACCTGATGGGAGCGGCAACGTCCAGCACGCCATCTCCTGCGTGGATAAATTACCTGCGCGAACAGGCGGGTCAGGTCACTGGCGTGCTTCATGCCATTGATAAGGTCAAAGCCCCGGCAGGATCAGAAGATGCCACCCTGATGATGGCCCGCGTGCAGCAGAACGGCGGCCTGGCTTCCTATATGGTGTTTGGCACCGATTTGAGCGCCGGGCATCACAACGAAAAATTCGACTTCGACGAGCAGATAATGAACGTGGCCGTCGAAACGCTGGCGCGAACGGCGCTTAACTTCCCGTGGGCGCGAGGTGTGTGATGCAGGAAAACTACGCGTTTATCGCAGATGCCATCGACACACGATGTCAGACATTCACCGATATTGCCGACGAAATCTGGGATCATCCCGAAACACGTTTTGAAGAGTTCTGGTCAGCCGAACGGCTCGCCTGCGCGCTGGAAGCCGAAGGTTTTAGCCTGACGCGCGAAGCCGGTGGCATTCCAAATGCATTTATTGCCAGCTTCGGCAGCGGCAAGCCGGTTATCGCGCTGCTGGGCGAATACGATGCTCTGGCGGGGCTGAGCCAGCAGGCGCACTGTGCCAGCGCGCAGTCGGCAACGCCGGGCGAGAACGGCCACGGTTGCGGCCATAACCTGCTGGGTACGGCCGCAGTCGCAGGAGCCGTCGCTGTGAAAAGCTGGCTAGAGCAGCGCGGCGGCAGCGGGACGGTGCGCTTTTATGGCTGCCCGGGTGAGGAAGGCGGTTCAGGCAAAACCTTTATGGTGCGTGAAGGGTTGTTCGATGACGTCGATGCGGCTGTCACCTGGCACCCGGAAGCCTTTGCCGGGATGTTTAACGTCAGCACGCTCGCCAATATTCAGGCCGCATGGCGTTTTCACGGCGTGGCGGCTCATGCCGCGAACTCCCCGCATCTGGGGCGGAGCGCGCTCGATGCCGTGACGCTGATGACCACCGGCACCAACTTCCTTAATGAACACATCATCGAGAAAGCGCGCGTACATTACGCCATCACCGATACCGGCGGCATTTCACCAAACGTGGTGCAGGCGCAGGCCGAAGTGTTGTACCTGATCCGTGCCCCGGAAATGGCCGACGCGCAACAGATCTACGAACGCATCGAAAAAATCGCCCAGGGTGCGGCCATGATGACGGAAACCACCGTTGAATGCCGTTTTGATAAAGCCTGCTCCAGCTACCTGCCAAACCGCACGCTCGAAGCGGCGATGTATCAGGCATTGCAACATTACGGCACGCCAGCCTGGACGGAAAAAGAGCGCCAGTTCGCCAGTGAGATCCGCGCCACGCTGACCTCTAACGATCTGCAAAACAGCCTGAAAAATATCGCCGCGACGGGTGGTGAGGCGGGTAAAGCCTTTGCCCGGCGTCACCAGGAAACTCTGCTGGTCGATGAAGTCGCGCCGTATGCCATCACCGATAACGTGCTGGCAGGCTCAACGGACGTGGGCGATGTCAGCTGGAAAATGCCGGTCGCGCAGTGCTTTAGCCCCTGCTTTACCGTCGGTACGCCGCTGCACACCTGGCAACTGGTGGCTCAGGGACGCACCTCGATTGCCCATAAAGGGATGCTGCTGGCCGGAAAAGTCATGGGCGCAACCGCCCTGAATCTGCTTCTGGATGCTGCGCTGCTTCAAAAATGCCGTGACGAGTTTGAACAAAAAATAACAGAAAGACCGTACGAGTGTCCGATCCCTGCGGGCGTGACACCGTCACCTTTAAAATAAAAACACATAACACAACAACACAACAGTCCCGAGGAACGCCCATGAGTATGTCATCCATACCTTCGCATTCCCCAACCGGTAAGCTCTATGGCTGGGTTGAAAGGGTCGGCAATAAAGTGCCGCATCCTTTCCTGCTTTTTATCTATTTGATTGTGATTTTGATGGTGGCAACCGCCGCGTTGTCTGCCTTTGATGTGAGCGTGCGCAGCCCTGCTGATGGCAGCATGGTGGCGGTAAAAAACCTGCTGAGTGTCGAGGGGTTGCACTGGTTTTTACCCAACGTGATTAAAAACTTCAGCGGATTTGCACCGCTGGGGGCGATCCTGGCGCTGGTACTGGGTGCAGGTCTTGCCGAGCGCGTGGGGCTACTGCCCGCGTTGATGGTGAAAATGGCCTCCAACGTGAGCGCGCGTTACGCCAGCTATATGGTGCTGTTTATCGCCTTTTTCAGCCACATCTCGTCTGACGCCGCGCTGGTGATCATGCCGCCGATGGGGGCGCTGATTTTCCTGGCCGTGGGGCGTCATCCGGTGGCCGGACTGCTGGCGGCGATTGCCGGCGTGGGCTGCGGATTTACCGCCAATCTGCTGATTGTAACCACCGACGTGCTGCTTTCGGGGATCAGTACCGAAGCGGCGAAAACCATTGATACCGCGATGCACGTCAGCGTGATCGACAACTGGTACTTTATGGCCAGCTCAGTGATTGTGCTGACGATTGTCGGCGGGCTTATCACCGATAAGCTCATCGAGCCGCGTTTAGGGAAATGGGAAGGCCGCAGCGACGAAAAGCTCGAGACGCTCAGCAAAGAGCAGCAGTTCGGCCTACGGGTAGCCGGGATTGTCTCGCTGGCATTTATCGCCGTTGTGGCGCTGATGGTGATCCCTGAAAACGGCGTACTGCGCGATCCGGTCAAACACACCGTCCTGCCCTCGCCGTTTATTCAGGGCATTGTGCCGCTGATTATTCTGTTCTTCTTTATAGTGTCGATCGCCTATGGCATCGCTACCGGTAAAATCCGCAACCAGGCTGACCTGCCACAGCTGATGATTGAGCCGATGAAAGAGATGGCCGGTTTTATCGTGATGGTGTTCCCGCTGGCGCAGTTCGTGGCCATGTTCAACTGGAGCAACATGGGCAAATTCATGGCCGTGGGGTTGACGGATGCCCTTGAAGCGGCGGGGTTAAGTGGTATTCCGGCGTTTGTCGGTCTGGCCATTCTGTCGTCGCTGCTGTGTATGTTTATCGCCAGCGGCTCGGCAATCTGGTCGATTCTGGCACCCATCTTTGTGCCGATGTTTATGATGCTGGGGTTCCATCCGGCGTTTGCACAAATTCTGTTTCGCGTCGCCGATTCCTCCGTCATCCCGCTGGCCCCGGTGTCGCCGTTTGTCCCGCTGTTTTTAGGTTTCCTGCAACGCTATAAACCGGAAGCAAAACTGGGTACCTACTATTCGCTGGTCTTGCCCTATCCGCTTATCTTTTTAGGGGTATGGTTGGTGATGCTGGTGGCGTGGTATCTTGTCGGCCTGCCAATTGGACCGGGAATTTACCCAAGGCTGCACTAAAGGAGAGAGGATGCTGAGGTTACTCGAAGATAAAATTGCGACCCCGCTTGGGCCACTGTGGATCATTACCGACGAGGCGTTCAATCTGCGCGCCGTAGAGTGGGAAGAGCACAGCAACCGGATGGAGGAATTGCTTGAGATTCATTACCGCTCACAGGGCTATGAGCGCATCAGCGCCACCAACCCGGGCGGATTGAGTGACAAGCTTGCGGCCTATTTCGAGGGCGATCTCAGCATTATTGACACTCTGCCAACCGCGACGGCGGGAAC
Organism: Enterobacter sp. Tr-810; assembly: GCF_011752765.1. Taxonomy (NCBI): domain Bacteria; kingdom Pseudomonadati; phylum Pseudomonadota; class Gammaproteobacteria; order Enterobacterales; family Enterobacteriaceae; genus Enterobacter; species Enterobacter sp. Tr-810. The sequence continues at coordinate 134,206 of NZ_VWWW01000002.1, forward strand.
ACCTTTTCAGCGTGAAGTCTGGCAAGCACTGCGCCAGATCCCCTGCGGGCATGTGATGCATTATGGTCAGCTCGCAGAGCAGCTAGGTCGTGCGGGTGCGGCGCGTGCGGTTGGGGCGGCTAATGGCTCCAACCCCGTCAGTATTGTCGTGCCCTGCCACCGCGTGATTGGACGCAACGGCACCATGACGGGCTATGCCGGCGGCGTGCAGCGCAAGGAGTGGTTGCTGCGCCATGAAGGCTATCTTTTACTGTAGTATCCAGGCTTTTAGTGCTTAATTTTCTTCCGGTTAGGTTAAAAATCCATAATCAAGCTGTGGAATTTCAAGAAGATGCCCGCACGATGTCGACTCTTGTCCTTATTGATGGTTTGCCAGGCTTACGTACTCTCCAAAAAGATGTTAAAATTGACCAATATCAATTAAGGCTTGAGCAAACCTATGATCCCGGAAAAGCGAATTATACGACGCATTCAGTCTGGCGGTTGTGCTATCCATTGCCAGGATTGCAGCATCAGCCAGCTCTGTATCCCGTTTACCCTGAATGAGCATGAACTTGATCAGCTTGATAATATTATCGAGCGCAAAAAGCCTATTCAGAAAGGGCAGACGCTGTTTAAAGCGGGAGACGAACTGAAATCGCTCTATGCTATCCGTTCTGGCACCATCAAGAGCTACACCATCACCGAACAAGGCGATGAGCAGATCACCGGCTTCCATCTGGCAGGCGACCTGGTCGGCTTTGACGCTATCGGTACCGGGCATCACCCGAGCTTTGCTCAGGCGCTCGAAACCTCAATGGTTTGCGAAATCCCGTTTGAAACGCTGGATGACCTGTCAGGGAAAATGCCTAACCTGCGTCAGCAGATGATGCGTCTGATGAGCGGCGAGATCAAAGGCGATCAGGACATGATCCTGCTGCTTTCCAAAAAGAATGCAGAAGAGCGCCTGGCGGCATTTATCTATAACCTCTCCCGCCGTTTCGCGGAGCGCGGTTTCTCTCCACGTGAATTCCGTCTGACCATGACCCGTGGTGATATCGGTAACTACCTGGGCCTGACCGTTGAAACCATCAGCCGTCTGCTGGGTCGTTTCCAGAAAAGCGGAATGCTGGCGGTTAAAGGTAAGTACATCACCATCGAAAACGGTGAAGCGCTGGCGGTACTCGCCGGACATTCCCGCAACGTAGCCTAGTTTCCCCCGCATAACTGCCACCCGATCGTGTCTCATTTTGAGTCCTCAATTGGGTGGCATTAATCTTTGTTCTTCGGCAGGTCAGTAAACCAGGTCAGCGTTGCGGTTTGATACCGCGTGCTGTCTAACAACGGTTTCGCCTCAAGCCAGCCATCATTATTTTCTCTCTGCCACTCGTCACCCCAGCTATTAACCACTTTCAACACATCCTGACAGTGATTGCTTTTATCGCATAGGGTTTTAAATCCGCTGATCACAACGGCATGGGCATTATTACAGGATTTACCTCTCATTTTTTTATCCATGCAAATACCGCTCAGGGCGATGGGCCTGCCGTCGTTAAGCACTGATTTAATTATAATCATTGCGTCAGCATAATTTCCTGAGAGAGGCGTTTTCTGTTTTGTCTGACCCTCCTTTTTGTCCTCAACAGAATCAGGGTAAATTGACATTTTTACCTTGCCCATACTTTCAAATAGCACACTTGCAGACAGGCGATAGCACGCTTTCGGTACAACCAGTCCCCCTAAAAAACGATGGTAGGTTGATTCAGCCATCAGTTGAACCTGTTTTCGTTTATCGTCCGGTAACTGGGGGAATATGGCTTTAAGCTGAAGAAAGTCGGTCTGATGTGCCTTCAGGAAAGATTCAATGCAATCGGGGCAATCCAGGTCAACCTGACTGGCCTTTGGGTTGAGCGACACGTATATTTTACGAACGTCCTGCCACATCTCGTATTCCCGCATCGTTGCGGCATCGTCGGTAAAATTTGGCATCACCTTTTCTTTCGCGGCGCAGGATAAGCTTCCCCCCATACCAGTATCCAGGGCAACCACCTGCATGATCGTTGCCGAATTGCCACCTTCGTCTGGCATTATTTTATTTTTCTGGCCAGTGACTGCTTTTTGATCAGCATTATCGTCATCGTGATAATCCATAAACTTCACGAGAGAAAACGGGGAAAATATCTGGTCTGGCTTATATTGCGTGCAATCTTCATGCAGTGCGCGGCAATTTTCAGCGGTGAGCATCACAGCCGAGACATAGGCATAACAAATGCCAATCGCCCCTTGCCCCGGTATTTTGGGCAAATTCGTAATCTCAACCCTGTCATACTCAGTCACAAATTGTGGCGGCGGCGACACGAACATCTTTAATGAAATTTCAGGGGCTGCGGCTCCGGCAGAACCCAATGCCAACAACCACACCATAATGATACATTTCATTTTATTCACTTTGTTCATTATTCAGGGTTCTTTACGAGTCGCGGCATGATCAGAACATAGCACATACACGAGCTGTCAGAGGTCATACGCCAGTTGGGGCCCGAATGCTTTAAAACGAGGAAACGCTTTTAAATCAGTATGCAACCTGATTACACGATATTTTTTCGTGATTTATTGATCTGGTAAAAGCTACCCCCCTGTTTCATTCAAGATATATAGGTTACTCTTTTAATTACAGACTGTGGTGACAGTAGTAAGGAGACCTGTATGGCAAAGTATCAAAACATGCTGGTGGCCATCGATCCTAATCAGGACGATCAACCGGCGTTACGACGTGCTGTGTATTTACATCAACGGATTGGTGGCAAAATCAAAGCGTTTTTGCCGATCTATGACTTCTCATATGAGATGACCACCCTTCTGTCGCCTGACGAGCGTACCGCTATGCGTCAGGGAGTGATCAGCCAACGAACCGCGTGGATCCGCGAACAGGCGAAATATTACCTGGAAGCGGGCGTTCCTATCGATATCAAAGTGGTCTGGCATAACCGGCCTTTCGAAGCCATTATCCAGGAAATTGTCAGCGGCGATCACGATCTGCTGCTGAAAATGGCGCACCAGCACGACAAACTGGAATCGGTGATCTTCACCCCAACCGACTGGCACTTACTGCGTAAATGTCCTTGCCCGGTGTGGATGGTGAAAGACCAGCCCTGGCCAGAGGGCGGTAAAGCGGTTGTGGCGGTGAACCTTGCCAGCGAAGAGGATTACCATAATTCGCTCAATGAAAAACTGGTAAAAGAAACCCTTGAGCTTGCCGATCAGGTTAACCATACCGAAGTTCATCTGGTGGGGGCTTATCCGGTCACACCCATCAACATCGCCATCGAATTACCTGAATTTGACCCAAGCGTTTACAACGATGCCATTCGTGGGCAGCACCTGCTGGCGATGAAAGCGCTGCGCCAGAAATTCGGCATCGATGAGAAAATGACTCACGTTGAAAAAGGTTTACCGGAAGAAGTCATTCCTGACCTGTCTGAACATCTTCAGGCCGGGATTGTGGTTCTGGGTACAATTGGTCGTACAGGTATTTCCGCTGCGTTCCTGGGGAATACCGCCGAACAGGTGATCGACCACCTGCGCTGCGACCTGCTGGTCATCAAACCGGATCAGTATCAAACACCGGTCGAGCTGGATGACCCGGAAGACGATTAAGCAGTAAAATGAAAAAAACCGTCGGGAAACCGGCGGTTTTTTTTTGCCGGGTGGCGGCTTCGCCTTACCCAGCCTACGGGTTTGGTAGGCCCGGTAAGCTTGCGCCACCGGGCTTTACCCTGTCAGAGCGCTTTCAGAATCGCATCCACGCTGGCTTTGGCGTCGCCAAACAGCATGTGGGTGTTCTCTTTGAAGAACAGCGGATTCTGAACGCCAGCGTAACCGGTGTTCATTGAGCGTTTGAAGACAATCACGTTCTGCGCCTTCCACACTTCCAGAACCGGCATCCCGGCAATTGGGCTACCCGGATCATCCTGCGCCGCCGGGTTGACGGTGTCGTTGGCGCCAATGACCAGTACCGTGTCGGTATCGGAGAAATCATCATTGATTTCATCCATTTCGAGCACGATGTCGTAAGGCACTTTCGCTTCCGCCAGCAGCACGTTCATGTGGCCTGGCAGACGACCGGCAACCGGATGAATACCAAAGCGAACCTTAATACCGCGCGCACGCAGCTTCTCGGTGATTTCCGCAACCGGATACTGGGCCTGTGCCACCGCCATGCCGTAGCCAGGGGTGATAATGACCGTGTGCGAGTTTTTCAGCATGTCTGCGGTATCTTCCGCAGAAATTTCACGATGCTCACCCACTTCTTCATCAGCACCGGAAGAAGAACCATCGGTCCCGAAACCGCCGGCAATTACGCTGAAGAAGGAACGGTTCATAGCCTTACACATGATGTAAGACAGGATCGCACCGGACGAACCGACCAGCGCACCCGTTACGATCAGCAAATCGTTGCTCAGCATAAAGCCTGCTGCCGCCGCTGCCCAACCGGAGTAGGAGTTCAGCATTGACACCACGACTGGCATATCTGCACCACCGATGGACGCCACCAGATGCCAGCCAAACGCCAGAGCAATGATGGTCATCACCAGCAGCGCCAGCACCTGCATCCCTACGCTTTCGGTGCGTACAAAGACAACCAGCAACACAAATGAGACCACCAGCGCAGCCAGGTTCAGCTTATGGCGGTTAGGCAGCATCAGCGGTTTAGAGGAGATCTTACCGCGCAGCTTACCAAACGCCACAATAGAGCCAGTGAAGGTTACCGCACCAATGAAGATGCCGAGGAACACTTCGGTCAGGTGGATATTGACCAGAATCGGCTCCATGCCAGGTTCGTGATACAGGTAGCTGTTGAAGCCCACCAGCACCGCAGCCAGGCCGACAAAGCTGTGCAGGATCGCAACCAGCTCTGGCATTTCGGTCATTTCAACACGTTTTGCCAGACGAATACCGATAGCACCACCGATAATCATCGCCACCAGGATCCACGCAACGTTGCCGGTGTCCGGCCCGAAGATGGTGGCAATCAGCGCAATCGCCATCCCGGCGATACCAAAGTTATTACCCTGCTGAGACGTTTCGTGTTTAGAAAGCCCCGCCAGACTGAAAATAAACAGGATCGCAGCAACAATGTATGCGGCTGTTACTAATCCTCCAGACATATGCTACCCCTTAGCCTTTACGAAACATTTTCAGCATTCGCTGAGTCACGGTGAAACCACCGAAAATATTAATGCTGGCGATCAGCACCGCAACAAAGCTCAGGAAGCTAACCCAGCCGCCGTGACCAATTTGCAGCAACGCCCCGACCACGATAATCCCGGAGATGGCGTTAGTGACCGACATCAGCGGCGTATGCAGCGCGTGCGATACGTTCCAGACCACGTAGTAACCCACCACGCATGAGAGCGCAAAGACGGTGAAGTGTCCGAGGAACTCTTTCGGTGCGACATCGGCCAGCCAGCCAAAGAGAATAATCACCAGCGCCATGATGGCGTATTTACGCCACGGCGAGGCCGGTTTTGCCGGTTCTTTTGGCGCAGGGGCCGCTTTCGGTGCCGCCTGAGGCTGTGCCGATACCTGAATTGGCGGCGCAGGCCAGGTGACTTCACCTTCACGGACTACGGTAACGCCACGGACAACCACATCCTCAAAATCAACGGTGATATTGCCGTCTTTCTCTTTGCAGAGCAGTTTCAGCAGGTTAACGAGGTTGGTGCCGTACAGCTGAGAAGACTGGGTTGGCAGGCGACCCGGCAGGTCGGTATAACCGATCACTTTCACGCCGTTGGCCGTCGTGGTGACCTGGTTTGGCACCGTATATTCGCAGTTACCGCCGTTTTGCGCCGCAAGATCAACAATCACACTGCCCGACTTCATGGAATCAACCATTTCACGGGTGATCAGCTTCGGTGCTGGTTTACCAGGGATCAGCGCCGTGGTCACGATAATGTCGACATCTTTCGCCTGAGCGGCGAAGAGTTCCATTTCGGCTTTAATGAAGGCTTCTGACATCACCTTCGCATAACCATCACCACTGCCCGCTTCTTCCTTGAAATCCAGTTCAAGGAATTCTGCGCCCATACTTTGCACCTGCTCTTTTACTTCCGGGCGGGTATCAAATGCACGCACAATCGCGCCGAGGCTGTTTGCTGCACCAATGGCAGCCAGACCGGCAACACCTGCACCGATAACCATCACTTTCGCCGGAGGAACCTTGCCCGCAGCGGTGATTTGGCCGGTAAAGAAGCGACCAAACTCGTGAGCCGCCTCAACGATGGCGCGGTAGCCCGCAATGTTCGCCATTGAGCTCAATGCATCCAGAGACTGCGCACGCGAAATACGCGGCACGGAATCCATCGCCATTACGGTCACACCGCGCGCCGCCAGCTTTTCCATCAGTTCCGGGTTTTGTGCCGGCCAGATAAAGCTCACAAGCGTCGTGCCCGGATTCAGCAGAGGGATTTCGCTCTCTTCCGGCGCATTCACTTTCAGAATGATCGGCGACTGCCAGACGTCAGCACCTTCTACTATTTCTGCGCCAGCCTGAATAAAGGCCTCGTCATCGAAACTCGCCAGCTTACCCGCGCCGCTTTCAACCGCGACGGTAAAACCCAGTTTAAGCAGTTGCTCCACCGTTTTCGGTGTAGCCGCTACGCGGGTTTCATTGGCTAACCGTTCTTTTGGTACCCCAATACGCATAGTTTTCCCTTCCATCGGTTTTTGATGATGGTTTGTCGATAAATGCCCGTGGTTTGTATCAACTTTCGCCAGTTGTTAGCGCCGACACATGATTAACCCCGGAAAATAAAACAGTAACAAACTTTCTATAACCTACTGAAAATAGCGCCTGTGATCCACCGCCTGAAAACACTATTTCTTACTTTATTTGTGAAAAATAAGTGATCCGCATCGCTGACAGAGATATTTACCTTAAATTCGCCGCCAGAACCGATAAATAGCGTAAGCGAAACGGCAAAAAGATGATATATCGCCATAAGAGAACAACTTATTAACATTAAATTAACTTGTAAAAGTCATATGCTTTATCAGTTTTGCTTGTCAAACGTGTGTTTTTTCAACATATCACTAAATGTTATCGAAAAGGGTCCTGCACTTCGCACGGGCTGTGAAAAATGGCGCAGACAGCGACGGGTTTTAAATGCCATAATCGAGGCCGTTTCAAATTAACAACAATACCAGTATATGGTTTGCGCAAGGCGAAGGATTATTTTTATGAAGCTTAAGAACACACTCCTGGCGTCCGCACTTCTTTCTGCGACCGCCCTGTCCGCGAATGCCGCGACAGAGTTAACGCCGGAGCAAGCGGCAGCGTTAAAACCTTTTGACCATACGGTCATTGTGGGTCGTTACAACTCAATTGGCGATGCCGTCGCCGCCGCAACAAAAGCCGCCGACAAAAACGGTGCGGCTTCCTTTTATGTTGTTGACCAGTCTGATTACGGTAACAGCGGCAACCAGCGCGTAACTATCGCGCTGTATAAAGACGATGCGCCAAAAGCTGACGCACCGAAAAACCGCGTCATTAACGGCATTGTCGAACTGCCAAAAGATCAGGCAATCGAACTGGAACCGTACGACACCGTTACCGTGCAGGGTTTCTATCGCAGCCAGCCTGAAGTGAACGACGCCATCACCAAAGCCGCTAGAGCAAAAGATGCTTACGCGTTCTACATTGTACGTCAGGTTGATGCCAACCAGGGCGGCAACCAGCGCATCACCGCGTTCATCTATAAGCAAGATGCGAAAAAACGCGTTCTGCAAAGCCCGGATGCTATTCCAGCCAACTCTGACGCTGGCCGTGCTGCCATCGCGAAAGGCGGTGAAGAAGCGAAGAAAGTTGAGATCCCAGGCGTTGCAACGTCCGCAGCACCAAGTGCTGAAGTGGGTCGTTTCTTTGAAACGCAATCCACCAAGGGTGGTCGCTACTCTGTAACGCTGCCAGACGGCACTAAAATTGAAGAGCTGAACAACGCCACTGCTGCGCAGATGGTTCCGTTCGACAGCATCAAGTTTAGTGGCAACTACGGCAACATGACGGAAATCTCTTATCAGGTAGCGAAGCGCGCTGCGAAGAAAGGGGCGAAGTTCTACCACATCACCCGCCAGTGGCAGGAACGTGGTAACAACATCACCATCAGCGCTGACCTGTACAAGTAAGCAAACTGTTGAACAAGGGCGGCGTAATGCCGCCTTTTTTGTTACTTTTTTTCGAATTTCCGCCCCACGTCATTGCATGACTTCGTGACACTCCGTAAAATCCCGCGCCTTAGTGTGATCCACCATTTTTATGCGCCTGTGCGAAATAATTATTCTGGATTTGGAACTTTCATAACAGGAAGCCAATGGAAAAGAAACTTGGCCTGAGTGCTTTAACTGCACTCGTTTTAAGCTCAATGCTGGGTGCGGGTGTATTCAGTTTGCCGCAAAATATGGCGGCCGTAGCAAGCCCTGCGGCGTTACTCATTGGCTGGGGCATCACCGGGGCCGGAATTTTGCTGCTGGCCTTTGCCATGCTGCTGTTAACCCGCATTCGCCCGGACCTCGACGGCGGGATTTTCACCTATGCGCGGGAAGGTTTCGGCGAATTGATTGGCTTCTGTTCAGCGTGGGGCTACTGGCTGTGCGCGGTTATCGCCAACGTCTCTTATCTGGTGATTGTCTTCTCTGCCCTGAGCTTCTTTACCGACACGCCAGAGTTGCGTTTATTCGGTGACGGCAATACCTGGCAATCGATTGTGGGTGCATCGGTACTGCTGTGGTTTGTGCACTGGCTGGTGCTGCGTGGCGTGCAAACCGCAGCAAGCATCAACCTGGTGGCAACACTTGCCAAACTGGTGCCGCTCGGCCTGTTTATCGTGCTGGCCTTTATCGCGTTCCGCCTGGATGTGTTTAAACTCGATTTCACCGGTATCGCGCTGGGCGTCCCGGTCTGGGAACAGGTGAAAAACACCATGCTGATCACCCTGTGGGTGTTCATTGGTGTTGAAGGCGCGGTGGTGGTTTCTGCCCGTGCACGCAATAAGCGCGACGTTGGCCGTGCCACGCTGCTCGCGGTTCTCGCCGCGCTGGGCGTGTATCTGCTGGTGACGTTACTTTCGCTCGGCGTCGTCGCGCGTCCTGAGCTGGCCGAAATGCGTAACCCGTCAATGGCCGGGCTGATGGTGAAAATGCTCGGTTCCTGGGGCGACGTGGTGATTGCGGCGGGTCTGATTGTGTCCGTGTGCGGTGCCTACCTGAGCTGGACCATCATGGCCGCCGAAGTGCCGTTCCTGGCCGCCACGCATAAAGCGTTCCCGCGTCTGTTTGCGCGCCAGAATATCAACAATGCGCCGTCGGCGTCGCTGTGGCTCACCAACATCAGCGTACAGGTCTGTCTGGTGCTGATCTGGCTCACAGGTTCTGACTATAACACTCTGCTGACCATCGCATCTGAAATGATTCTGGTACCCTATTTCCTGGTCGGTGCGTATTTATTAAAAATCGCTACCCGCCCGGCACACTATGCCGTGGGCGTAGGTGCCTGTATTTACGGGCTATGGTTATTGTATGCTTCGGGGCCTATGCACCTGCTACTATCTGTGGTGTTATATGCGCCGGGTCTGCTGGTGTTTATCTACGCCCGCCGCACGCATCAGCTGGATAATGCGCTTAAGCGCCGTGAAATGGCGTTAATTGGATTACTACTGGTTGCTGCCGTACCAGCAACGTGGATGTTAATGGGATAGCATCGTCTTTCCCATTGTTGAACTGAAAGGAGACTACGATGGGAAATACACAGCAACGCCCTATTCTGATTACTGGTGGAGGCCGCCGTATCGGCCTCGCCATCGCCCATCATTTTCTCAACCTTCACCAGCCGGTGATCGTCAGCTATCGCAACGAATATCCTTCCATTGAAGGGCTACGCAAAGCCGGTGCCGTCTGTATTCAGGCCGATTTCTCAACCGACGAAGGCATTCTCGCTTTTGCTGAGAAAGTGAAATCCACCACCAGCGGGCTGCGGGCGCTTATCCATAACGCCAGCGCATGGCTTGCGGAAAAACCTGGCATGTCACTGAGCGATACGCTCTCTGGCATGTTGCAAATTCACGTTAACGCCCCTTATCTGCTTAACCACGCGCTGCTGGATCTGCTGCGCGGGCATGGGCACGCCGCGGCCGATATTATCCACTTCACCGATTACGTGGTGGAGCGCGGCAGCGACAAGCATATCGCCTACGCGGCCAGTAAAGCGGCGCTGGACAACATGACACGCTCCTTTGCCCGCAAGCTGGCACCTGAGGTTAAGGTTAATGCCATAGCCCCGGCGATGATTTTATTTAATGAAAGCGATGACGCGGAGTACCGTCAGCAGGCGCTGAATAAGTCGCTGATGAAAATCGCCCCCGGCGAGAAAGAGGTGATCGATCTTATCGATTATCTGCTGACCAGCTGCTACGTGACCGGCAGAACCTTCGCGGTGGATGGTGGCCGTCCGCTGCGTTAGTGGAAACGACTCCAGAAGAAGATAAGCACCCAGGCGCTGAGGCTCCAGCAGACAACGGCTCCGCCCAGCGCCAGCGGTAAACGCAGAAACCCGGTGAAATACCACAGCGACAGCAGATAAAGAAAATACGGAATGATCGACCACATGCCGAAGACAATGGTGGTTCTCAGGGCTTCAGTGCCCCGCTCAGAGGCAACGATATAGTGTGCGATAAGCGCAAACGTCGGGAAAAGCGGAATCAGCCCGGCGATGTAATAGTTCTTCGTTTTCGCCAGAATACCAATCAGTAGCACCACCAGCGCACCCAACGCCGCTTTAATCACCAGCCCCATCTTTTTTCCTATAACAATCAAATAACAATGTGAACCAGAATAACGGAACTGACGTTAATTTTGAAAGATTAATGGAAGGTTAAGGTTGCGCGGTGTATGTTGGCTTTTTTCGCGATAACAGACGCTGTATGAATAAGATTGTTTATGTAGAAGATGAACCCGAAGTTGGGCAGTTGATCGCCGCTTATCTGGGTAAACATGATATGGACGTCATCGTCGAACCTCGTGGCGATCGTGCTGAAGAGGTTGTGATCCGCGAAAATCCCGATCTGGTGTTGCTGGATATCATGCTGCCGGGCAAAGATGGGATGACGGTGTGTCGCGACCTGCGCGCGCAGTGGGATGGCCCGATTGTGCTTCTCACCTCTCTGGACAGCGATATGAACCATATTTTGTCGCTGGAAATGGGGGCTAACGACTACATTCTGAAGACAACGCCTCCGGCGGTGCTCCTTGCGCGTTTACGGCTCCACCTTCGCCAGCGTGCAAGCGTTGAACGCGAAGCGCCGGCACCGTCACTTACGCCGCATAAAGCCATGCGCTTCGGTACGCTATCCATTGACCCGATTAACCGCCAGGTCCTGTTATCCGGTGAGCTGATTGCCCTCTCAACGGCAGATTTTGACCTGCTGTGGGAGCTGGCAACCCATGCCGGGCAGATCATGGACCGGGATGCTCTGCTGAAAAACCTGCGCGGTGTCAGCTACGATGGCATGGATCGCAGCGTGGATGTGGCCATTTCGCGCCTGCGCAAGAAACTGCTGGATAACGCCACTGAGCCATACCGTATCAAAACCGTGCGTAACAAGGGCTACCTTTTCGCCCCACACGCCTGGGAAACCTGATGATGTCGCCATCAAAATTACAACGACAGTAAGTGATGGTTGCATAAGCGTGTAGTTAGACAACAGCAGACATTTGGGGCCAGTTCAGCGCCCCTTTTAACCTCCCCATCATGTATTTCTCCTCCTATTTTCACCCCAGGACTTTCTACCGGTTTAATCGGATATCGATCACATTTACACCGGCCAAATATATCCATGCCATCTATAGGTGATATCATCCGTCGCGTTAAACACTGCAAATCTACCGAGGTTTCGATGCTGGAGAATGTAATCATCTGATAATCAGCTTTCCGACCGATTATGGCCGGACTGGTTATCAATGCGCCGAAAATGAATGTGAACACGTCTTCGTGTTCGCAAGTAAGCTCATGATGATTATAAAGGTTTTCCAGTATGAATTTATCCCGTCAGGAACAGCGTACCCTGCACGTTCTCGCAAAAGGTGGGCGCATCGTCCACGTCCGTAATTCTTCAGGCCGTATTACCGCAGTCGAATGCTATAGCCGTGAAGGCTTACTGCTTACCGACTGCTCTCTCGCCGTATTTAAAAAACTCAAAACGAAGAAACTCATTAAGTCCGTGAAGGGTCAGCCCTATCGAATTAATGCTTCCGGACTGTGCAACGTACGAGCCCAGGTCGACAACCGTTAGGAGTCAGCGATGAAAGACGCAATAGATATCCCACGTATCTTTACCATTAGTGAAAGAGAACATCGCATCCATAACCCTTTTACACCTGAAAAGTACGCAACACTGGGACATGTTTTACGTATGAAATCAGGGACACGAATTCTCGATCTTGGCAGTGGCTCTGGTGAAATGCTTTGCACCTGGGCAAGAGACCATGGTGTTACCGGAACTAGCATAGACATGAGCCCGTTGTTTACCTCTCAGGCGATAACACGCGCCGAAGAACTCGGTGTAGCTAACCACGTACAATTTATTCATAACGATGCCGCGGGTTTCGTCTCGGAAGAAAAGTGCGATATAGCGGCGTGTGTGGGGGCGACATGGATCGCTGGCGGCGTGCCTGGAACAATAGCTCTGCTACAACAAAGCCTGAAACCGGGAGGGATGATGCTTATTGGCGAACCTTTCTGGCGTAAGGCTCCGAAGACTGAAGCGGATGCACAAGCTTGTGGTGTAACATCTATCACTGATTTCCTGACACTTCCTGGGCTGGTCGCCTCATTTGGGGAACTCGGTTATGACGTGGTAGAAATGGTGCTGGCCGACCAGGAAGGCTGGGACCGGTATGAGGCCGCTAAGTGGATGACGATGCGGAGGTGGCTGGAAGAAAATCCAGATGATGATTTTGCGAGCGACGTTCGTAATGAGCTAACGTTGTCGCCAACACGTCATGTCACCTGGACGCGGGAGTACTTCGGCTGGGGTGTTTTCGCCTTGATGTCACGATAAAATGAGTCAGCCGGTATAGTTGAGAAACTATACCGGCACTGAATCAGCGCATTGGTGGATATACACATGCCCCCACAGTGCCCCTGAAGGTAAAAACCAGATAGTTAACATATTGATTTTTCGGTGAGATTTAATGAAAAAACTGTTTGTGCAGTTTTACCTTCTGCTGTTTGTCTGTTTCCTGGTAATGACCATGCTGGTCGGACTGGTCTATAAATTCACCGCCGAACGTGCGGGAAGGCAGTCGCTGGATGATTTGATGAAAAGCTCGCTCTATCTGATGCGCAGCGAATTACGCGAAATCCCGCCACACGACTGGGCGAAAACCTTAAAAGAGCTGGATCTGAATCTGTCCTTTGATCTGCGTATCGAGCCGATGAAGGATTTTGACTTAGAGCCACCGGCCATGCAGCGACTGCGCGACGGGGATATTGTCGCACTCGACGAAAAATACACCTTTATCCAGCGTATTCCTCGCAGCCATTATGTGCTGGCAGTGGGGCCGGTGCCCTATCTCTATTATCTGCATCAGATGCGGTTGCTGGATATGGCGCTGCTGGCGTTTATCGCCATTTCTCTGGCTTTCCCGGTCTTTATCTGGATGCGCCCACACTGGCAGGATATGCTGAAACTCGAATCCGCGGCGCAACGCTTTGGTGAAGGGCACTTGACCGAACGTATCCATTTTGACAGCGGTTCCAGCTTTGATCGTCTGGGCATCGCGTTCAACCAGATGGCCGATAACATCAATGCGTTGATAGCCAGTAAGAAACAGCTGATCGACGGCATTGCCCACGAATTACGTACTCCGCTGGTGCGCCTGCGCTATCGGCTGGAAATGAGCGAAAATCTTACCGAGGCGGAGTCTCAGGCGCTTAACCGCGATATTGGCCAACTCGAAGCGCTGATTGAAGAGCTGCTGACCTACGCACGCCTCGACCGCCCGCAAAACGAACTGAATCTCAGCACCCCCGACCTTCCCGTCTGGCTGCAAACCCATATTGATGACGTGCAGAGCGTTAACCCGCAACGTGCACTGCTGACGACCATTACGCCTGGTGATTACGGCGCGCTGGATATGCGCCTGATGGAGCGTGTTCTCGATAACCTGATGAACAACGCCATGCGTTACAGCGAAAGTACGCTGCGTATTCGTTTAGATTTGCAGGGCAGTCAGGCCAGTTTATCCGTTGAAGACGATGGGCCAGGTATTGCCCCGGATGAACGAGAAAAAGTCTTTGAGCCGTTTGTGCGCCTTGATCCAAGCCGCGACCGTGCAACAGGCGGCTGTGGGCTGGGGCTGGCCATTGTCTATTCTATCGCACAGGCGATGGGCGGTACGGTTCACTGTGGCGAGAGCGAACTGGGCGGTGCGCAGTTCTGCTTTAGCTGGCCTGTCTATCACAACATCACCCTTCCCGTTCCTGCCTGACATTAACCGCACGCTGGCCTGACCCGGCGTGCTGTGCTATATCATTAAGTATGTTGTAACTAACAAAGGGTAATCATGGCGACCTACGACCTTATCGAACGGCTAAACACCACATTTCGGGAAATGGAGCACGAGTTACTCACTCTGACCGAGCGTTTGCAGACCTGCCGCTTACTGGCGGCGCGCGTGTTTACCCTGCCGGAGGTTGGCAAAGGGACTGAACACGACCCGCTCGACACCATCGAGGTGAAACAGCACATCGGTAAAGACGCGCTGGAGCTCACCCTGCTTCACTATCGTCGCCTGTTTATCCAGCAGCAGTCAGAAAACCGCAGCAGCAAGGCTGCCGTCCGTCTGCCTGGGGTTATCTGCCTGCAAACCGATACCGCCACACGGGAGGCGCTGGAAACCCAGATTGCGCATATCAATGCCCTGAAAGCGGCGTTTGAGAAGATTGTCACTGAAGAGTCGGGGTTAGCCCCTGCCGCCCGTTTTGAATGGGTCCACCGCCAGTTGCCTGGGCTGATTACCCTGAATGCCTACCGGACTCTGACGGTATTGCGCCAGCCTGCCACACTGAGGTTTGGCTGGGCGAACAAGCACATCATCAAAAACTTCACCCGCGATGAGATCCTCGCCCAGCTTGAAAAGAGCCTGAAAGCCCCGCGTACGGTGGCTCCGTGGTCACGGGAGCAGTGGATTGAACGCCTGGAACATGAATATCACAGCATTGCATCTTTACCGGCGGACACGCGCCTTAAGATTAAGCGCCCGGTAAAAGTGCAGCCTATCGCTCGCGTCTGGTATTCGGGGCAACAAAAACAGGTGCAATACGCCTGCCCGACGCCGCTGATTGCACTTTATGATGCCGATCAGGGCGCGGTGGTACCGGATATTGGTGAACTGCTGAATTACGACGCCGAAAACGTTCAGCATCGTTATAAGCCTCAGGCGCAGCCGCTACAGCTGATCATTCCACGGCTGCACCTGTATGTGGCGGAGTGATTATTTCAGGCTGCCGACCATATCCTGCGGACGAACCCAGGTGTCGAACTCGGCTTCTGTCAGATAGCCGAGCGCCAGCGCCGAGGCCTTGAGCGTCAGCCCCTCTTTATGCGCCTTTTTAGCAATTTCAGCCGCTTTATCGTAACCGATATGGGTATTGAGCGCGGTGACCAGCATCAACGACTCATTCAGCAGCTGGCTGATACGATCGTGATTTGGCTCAATCCCCACCGCACAGTGCTCATTGAAACTTTCCATACCGTCTGCCAGCAGGCGAACCGATTGCAGCACGTTGTGGATGACCATCGGGCGGAAGACGTTCAGCTCAAAGTTACCGGATGCGCCCCCCATATTCACGGCCACATCGTTACCCAGCACCTGACAACAGAGCATGGTCATCGCTTCGCACTGGGTCGGGTTCACTTTTCCTGGCATGATCGAGCTGCCCGGCTCATTCTCCGGGATACTGATTTCGCCAATACCGCAGCGCGGGCCAGAGGCCAGCCAGCGCACGTCGTTGGCAATTTTCATTAACGAGGCCGCCAGCCCTTTCAGTGCACCGTGGGTATGCACCAGTGCATCGCAGGTGGCGAGCGCCTCAAATTTGTTTGGCGCGGTGACAAACGGCTGTCCGGTAATATCCGCCAGCTCTTTGGCCACGCGCACTGC
This sequence comes from Enterobacter sp. Tr-810, assembly GCF_011752765.1. NCBI lineage: Bacteria > Pseudomonadati > Pseudomonadota > Gammaproteobacteria > Enterobacterales > Enterobacteriaceae > Enterobacter > Enterobacter sp. Tr-810. Next base: position 150,403 of record NZ_VWWW01000002.1, read on the forward strand.
ATACTCAGGATGCGTATTTAACCCGGTGCCAACCGCCGTACCGCCCAGCGCCAGCTCCGCCAGGTGCGGCAGGCTGTTATCAATGTGCTTAAGATTATGTTCGAGCATCGCGACCCAGCCTGAGATCTCCTGGCCGAGGGTCAGCGGCGTGGCATCCTGAAGATGTGTACGGCCAATTTTGACGATCGTACTGAAAGCCTGCGATTTTTCGTTGAGGGTCTTTTTCAGCACATTCAGCTGCGGGATAAGCTGCTCGCGGATAGCGATTACCGCCGCCACATGCATTGCCGTCGGGAAGACATCGTTAGAGCTTTGACTCTTGTTCACGTCATCGTTCGGGTGAACCTTGCGCTCCATGCCGCGCACGCCGCCCAGCAGTTCGCTTGCGCGGTTTGCCAGCACTTCGTTCATGTTCATGTTGCTTTGCGTGCCGGAGCCGGTCTGCCAGATGGCAAGAGGGAATTCATCGGGGTGTTTACCTGCCAGCACCTCATCAGCCGCGTTGATGATGGCCGAGGCTTTTTCTGCCGCCAGCAGCCCTAAGTCCTGATTTACTTTGGCGGCGGCGCGTTTGGTCAGTGCCAGCGCCTGAATCAGCGAAACGGGCATTTTCTCTGTTGAGATGCGGAAATGCTCCAGCGAACGCTGGGTTTGTGCACCCCATAGCTTATCGGCCGGGACGTCGATCGCGCCCATAGAATCTGTTTCGCGACGATGCGTTGTCATTACTTTCTCCTTGATAACAAAGATGGGATTACTCACATGCTTAAGAGATAAGTATTGATGGCTTCTGAATTACTGTATGGCGCTTTGTGCGCTCTTTAATGTGCCGGGTGGCGCTAACGCTTACCCGACCTATCAGATTCGTAGGCCGGGTAAGGCGCAGCCGCCACCCGGCATTTTCTTCAGACTACTTCACACAGGCCGAACACTGGGAAGACTGGATCTGTTTGAAGAAGTCATTGCCTTTGTCATCCACCAGAATGAATGCCGGGAAATCTTCAACTTCAATTTTCCAGATAGCTTCCATACCCAGTTCCGGGTACTCCACGCACTCCAGGCTCTTGATGCTGCCCTGCGCCAGTACCGCTGCCGGGCCGCCGATACTGCCCAGGTAGAAGCCGCCGTGTTTGTGGCAGGCATCCGTCACCTGCTGGCTGCGGTTACCTTTCGCCAGCATGATCATGCTGCCGCCGTTGGCCTGTAACTGGTCAACGTAGGAATCCATACGGCCTGCGGTGGTTGGGCCTAACGAGCCGGAAGCATAACCTTCAGGTGTTTTGGCCGGGCCTGCGTAGTAAATCGGGTGATCTTTAACGTACTGCGGCAGACCTTCGCCATTGTCCAGGCGCTCTTTCAGTTTCGCATGGGCGATGTCACGTCCAACAATAATGGTGCCGTTCAGTGACAGACGGGTCGAAACCGGATACTGCGAAAGCTGCGCCAGGATCTCACTCATCGGGCGATTCAGGTCAACGTGTACCGCTTCACCCTCGCCAGCTTTACGCAGCTCTTCCGGGATATATTTGCCCGGGTTGTTTTCCAGTTTTTCGATCCAGATACCGTCGCGGTTGATCTTCGCTTTAATGTTGCGATCCGCAGAACAGGAAACCCCCATCCCTACCGGACAGGATGCACCGTGACGCGGCAGGCGGATCACGCGGATATCGTGGGCGAAGTATTTACCGCCAAACTGCGCGCCCAGCCCCAGATGTTGTGCTTCCTGCAACAGTTCCTGCTCAAGCTGCACATCGCGGAACGCCTGGCCGTGTTCGTTACCTTCCGTTGGCAGGCCGTCGTAGTATTTGGTCGAGGCGAGCTTCACGGTTTTCAGCGTGCTTTCGGCAGACGTCCCGCCAATCACAAACGCAATGTGATACGGCGGACATGCCGCAGTACCCAGCGTACGCATTTTCTCCACCAGGTAATTTTTCAGCTTGCCCGGCGAGAGCAGCGCTTTCGTTTCCTGATAGAGGTAGGTTTTGTTGGCAGAACCGCCACCTTTGGCGATGCACAGGAATTTGTACTCGTCGCCGTCCACGCTGTAGAGATCGATCTGCGCAGGCAGGTTAGTGCCGGTATTGACCTCTTTGTACATATCCAGCGCCGCGTTTTGCGAATAACGCAGGTTGTCTTCGATATAGGTGTTATACACGCCGTGCGCCAGCGCCGCTTCGTCACCACCGCCGGTCCAGACACGCTGGCCTTTTTTACCGGTGATAATGGCCGTGCCGGTGTCCTGGCAGGTCGGCAGAATGCCTTTGGCGGCGATATCGGAGTTACGCAGGAATTGCAGTGCCACGTACTTGTCGTTTTCGCTGGCCTGCGGGTCGCTCAGGATATCGGCAACCTGCTGCTGATGCGCCGGACGGAGCATAAAAGAGGCGTCATGAAACGCGTGTTGCGCCAGTAAGGTCAGCGCCTGCGGATCCACTTTAAGGATCTCCTGTCCTTCGAATTCAGAGACAGAAACATGATCGCGGGTTAACAGGTAATATTCGGTCTGATCCTTACTGAGGGGAAAAGGATCTTGATAATGGAAGGGTTTGTTCGACATTGTTCTCTCACTTACTGCTTCGGTCTGATTATTTGGGCAGGCGTTCCGCTGCCCGCTTAAAAGCGAGTTAGCCTATCCTACACAATTTTTTAACAAAAACTGAGACTAGTACGACTTTTTACATCCGAAGGTTACTTCCACACGGTTTATTGCTTTAATACCCGGAGTTAATTCCACCTTTTGAATCAGGGCTTGATAATGCAAAAACTCATCAACTCAGTGCAAAACTACGCCTGGGGAAGTAAAACTGCGTTAACGGATCTCTACGGTATCGCGAACCCTAACAACCTGCCGATGGCAGAGCTGTGGATGGGCGCTCACCCGAAGAGCAGCTCAAAAATTGAAGACGCCAGCGGTCAGACACGTTCCCTGCGTGACGTGATCGACGCCGATAAAGCGGCGTTGCTGGGTAGCAAGGTTGCCAGCCGTTTTGGCGAATTGCCGTTCCTGTTTAAAGTGCTGTGTGCCGACCAGCCGCTTTCCATTCAGGTTCACCCGAACAAGAAAGCCTCTGAAATTGGCTTTGCGAAAGAGAACGCCGCGGGTATTCCACTGGATGCCGCAGAGCGTAACTACAAAGATCCTAACCACAAGCCTGAGCTGGTTTTTGCATTGACTCCGTTCCTGGCAATGAACGCATTCCGCGAATTCTCAGAGATTATTTCTCTGCTGCAACCGGTCGCAGGGGCGAATAAAGCCATCGCCCACTTCCTGCAAAATCCGGACGCTGAAGGGTTGAGCCAGCTGTTTGCCAGCCTGCTTAACATGCAGGGCGAAGAAAAAGCGCACGCGATCGCGGTACTGAAAGCCACACTGAATAGCCAGCAGGGTGAGCCGTGGGACACCATTCGCGTGATCGCAGAGTTTTACCCGGATGACAGCGGTCTGTTCTCCCCGCTGCTGCTGAACGTAGTGAAGCTGAATCCAGGCGAAGCGATGTTCCTGTTTGCTGAAACCCCACACGCCTACCTGCAAGGTGTGGCACTGGAAGTGATGGCAAACTCCGATAACGTGCTGCGCGCTGGCCTAACGCCGAAGTACATTGATATCCCGGAACTGGTAGCTAACGTGAAGTTCGTCGCTAAACCTGCGGCAGAGCTGCTGACGCAGCCGGTGAAACAAGGTGCGGAACTGGACTTCCCTATCCCGGTGGACGATTTTGCGTTCTCTCTGCATGACCTGAGCCAGGCTGAAACCGCCATCGCCCAGGAGAGCGCCGCGATTCTGTTCTGCGTGGAAGGTGAAGCCGTTCTGCGTAAAGACACGCAGCGCCTGGTGCTGAAGCCGGGTGAGTCAGCGTTTATCGCCGCCAGTGAATCACCGATTAGCGTAAGCGGCACTGGTCGACTGGCGCGAGTTTTCAATAAGCTATAAGCACTTACTGAATTTTTTAACAACTCTTGCTAAGCTAGTTGAAGACTTTATATCACCGGGCGGTTTTTACCGCCTGGTTTCATTTTAGGGATAGTCGCAATGAAAAAATCGGTCGTAGCGGTTGGGGTTATTGTTGCATTAGGCGTGGTCTGGACAGGGGCATCCTGGTTCACCGGAAAACAGCTGGAAGGTCGTCTGGCTGAGATGGTGGCGCAGGCCAATGGCGAAATCAAACGTAGCGCGCCAGAAGCTGGCGTGGAACTGAGTTATCAAAACTATCAGCGCGGCGTGTTTACCAGCCATATGCAGCTGGTCGTCAAGCCGGTGGCAGGTAATGACACCGCGTGGCTGAAACCCGGCCAAAGCGTGGTACTGGACGAAGTCGTGAGCCACGGTCCCCTCCCGCTGGCACAGCTGGCCTCTTTCAATCTGATCCCGTCGATGGCGTCGGTAAAAACCGTTCTGGTGAATAACGACATCACAAAACCGCTGTTCGATATTGCGAAAAATACCTCACCATTTGAGATAGATACCCGCATCGGTTATGCCGGAGACACCAGCTCAAATATTGTGCTGAAAGCGCTGAACTACGAAAACGGTAACGAGAAAGTGGCCTTCAGCGGCGGCCATTTCCAGCTGGACGCCGATCGTGACGGCAACGTCTTCACCCTGACCGGTGAAGCACAGAGTGGCCTGGTGAATGCGGTTAACGAGTACGACCAGAAGGTTCAGCTCACGTTCAACAACCTGAAAGCCGACGGCAACAGCCGCATGACCAGCTTTGACGAGCGCATTGGCGACCAGAAAATCAGCCTGGAAAAGCTTGCCATCGCGGTTGAAGGTAAAGAGATGGGCGTGCTGGAAGGTATGGACCTGAACGGCAAAACCGATGTATCCAAAGACGGTAAGAGCATCAATACCCAACTGGATTACAACCTGAAAAGCCTGAAGGTACAAAATCAGGATCTGGGTACCGGTAAACTGTCGCTGAAAATTGGCAACATTGACGGTGCCGCATGGCACGAGTTCAGCCAGAAATACAGCAAAGAGAGCCAGGCGCTGTTGACGGATGCCGCACTGAAACAAAACCCTGAAGTTTATCAGCAGCAGGCGATGGCCGTGCTGTTCAACAATCTGCCGATTCTGCTGAAAGGCGATCCGGTGATTACCGTTGCGCCGCTGAGCTGGAAAAACAGCAAAGGTGAAACCAGCTTTAACCTATCGCTGTTCCTGAAAGATCCGTCCACCGCCACAGGTGAGCCACAGACGCTGGCCCAGGAAGTGGACCGCACCGTGAAATCGCTCGACAGCAAGCTGACGATTCCGATGGATATGGCCACCGAGCTGATGACCCAGGTCGCGAAGCTCGAAGGTTATGGTGATGAGGATGCCAGTAAGCTGGCGAACCAGCAGGTGAAAGGCCTGGCGGCGATGGGCCAAATGTTCCGCATCACCAAACTGGAAGACAACACCATTTCAACCAGCCTGCAATATGCAAACGGCCAGGTGACACTCAACGGCGATAAAATGCCACTGGAAGATTTTGTCGGAATGTTCGGGATGCCTGCGTTGGGAATGCCAGAACCGGCGGAACCAGCCGATCCGGCAGCGCCAGCAGCACCGCAGCAGTAATCGAAAAAGCCCCTCCCAAGGGGCTTTTTTATGGCTGGAAATCAACGCCCTGCTGCCAGCGATTTTCCCAGTGTGCCAGGTACTTCTGCGCCAGTTCAGGCGCATGGTGGATAACAATGACATTCTCGGAATTCAGATATTCGGCTGATTTCGCGAAGTTAAACGAGCCGGTTTCAACCGTGTCCCCATCAACAACGATCGTTTTGTCATGCTGAATGCGGTAGTGATTATCCGTGCGCAGCTTTACGCCGTTTTGAGTGATATAACGCATGGCCGCCAGGCTTTTGGCACCGGTGTTTCCCTCTTCATCAATCACCACCCGCACATCCACCCCGCGCTTTTGCGCGTCCACCAGCGCGGTCATCACATCAGGCGCGCTAAAAGAGAACGCCATCATACGAATCGACTTCTTCGCCTTATTGATGGTTTTAAGTACAAGCGCCTGCGCCCCGCCTTCAGGAGAAAATCCAACGTCGATATCGCTGGAGGCGTAAGAAACAAGCGGGATAAAGGTTAATGCCAGAAGAGTCGTGAGGATCCGCATGGGCAAGCCTGGTGAAAAAATGAGGTGGAGAATATGCCTCGTTTTGATGCGCACACGGTTGATCCGGATCACACTTTATTGCCGGGTGGCGGCTGCGCCTTACCCGGCCTACGAACAGCAAACGTAAACCGGGCTGAAGGCTACTTCACCGGCACCAGACGTGCTGCCACAATCTGATGCCCGGCCTGTACCTCGGTGTTGTCGATTCGCTGCATGATTCGGTCAGCCAGCGTGTGCCCCATCTCGCGTGCGGGTGTGGTTGCCCAGACAATAGGCAGGTCGTCCAGGGCATTTTCGCCGACATCAGCAAAGGCCCCTAACGCTACCTGCTGGCCAAAGAAGGTTTCAACGCCTCCTTCACCGCTCTGACGCCCCGCACGGATAAGGCCAAACCATGCCCCCATCGCGATGGTGTCGTTGTAGCAAATTACGGCGCTAATCGTTGGGTTACGGCGCAGCATGGCCCCAATCACTTCGGCGGCCTGTTTCTGGCTGGATTCGCACTCCACCACCCATTCACTGTGGAACGGCAGCCCATATTTAATCAGCGTGGCACAATATCCCCCCACCCGTTCAGCCCGCGTCAGGGAGGAGCTTTTCCCGCCCAGCCAGGCGATGCGCTGATGGCCGCGACGAATAAGATGTTCGGTCAGCATTTGTGCGGCCTGCATATTGTCGGGCCGCAGCGTATCGGCTTCGTCAAGGTAACTGGCGCGTGATGCAAACACCAGAGGTACGCCTTTTGCGGCGGCCCGCTCGCACAGTTCACTGCCGACACCGGAAGCCCCGGCGATAATCACACCATCAACACCCTGCGTCAGCAGCATATCCAGCCGCTGAAGAAGCTGGTCGGCCTCGCGCCCGCCGTGCAGCAAAAATACCATCCGCCCCTGCGCTTCCAGCGCTTCAGTCAGCCCGGCGGTCAGTTCGGCGTAAAACGGTGAGGTCAGATCGCGCACAATCAAACCAATCACACCGCTTTGTCCGCCGCGAAGCGCCGATGCCTGGCGATTACGCACAAAACCCAGCTGCTCGACAGCCTCGTTAACTCGCTGACCCGTGGCGGAAGAGATGCGCCCTTTTCCGCTCAGAACCAGCGAAACGGTGCTGACAGACACGCCAGCCGCCAGTGCGACATCGTTGATGGTGATTTTTTTCGCTACAGCCATGTGTTGGCGTGACTCCCTGATAATGAGATCGGTAAAACGTTTTATCAATACGTTATCTTTATACTCTCTGCCAAAGCCTGAGAATGTGATTTAGCGCGCACTAAAGTTTGATAAAACGTTTTATCTTCTCGCAGCATTGAAGCAGATAAACTTATTTTAACAATAAAGGAGTCGTTTTATGACGGCGAAAGCAGCACAAAAAATATCGCTGTGGGAATTTTTCCAGCAACTGGGTAAAACCTTTATGCTGCCCGTGGCACTCCTCTCCTTCTGCGGGATCATGCTGGGGATCGGCAGCTCACTGAGCAGTAATGATGTTATTACGCTGATCCCGTTCCTCGGCAACCCTGTGTTGCAGGCGATCTTCATCTGGATGAGTAAGGTCGGCTCCTTTGCATTTAGCTTCCTGCCGGTGATGTTCTGTATCGCTATCCCGCTGGGGCTGGCGCGCGAAAATAAAGGCGTTGCCGCCTTCGCCGGGTTTGTCGGCTACGCGGTGATGAACCTCGCCGTAAACTTCTGGCTGACGGCAAAAGGCATCCTGCCAACAACCGATGCCGCCGTACTGAAAGCGAACAACATTCAGAGCGTCATTGGTATTCAGTCTATCGACACCGGTATTTTGGGTGCGGTGATCGCGGGCGTCATTATCTGGATGCTGCACGAACGCTTCCACAATATCCGCCTGCCGGATGCGCTGGCGTTCTTCGGCGGCACGCGCTTTGTCCCGATCATTACCCTGGTGGTGATGGGCCTGTTTGGTCTGATCATTCCTCTGATTTGGCCAGTCTTTGCGCTGGGCATTAACGGGGTCGGGCGCATCATTAACGGTGCCGGTGATTTTGGTCCGATGATCTTCGGTACGGGTGAGCGTCTGCTGCTGCCGTTTGGTCTTCAGCATATCCTCGTGGCGCTGATCCGCTTTACCGAAGCAGGCGGTACCATGGATGTGTGTGGTCACGATGTCAGCGGTGCATTGACCATCTTCCAGGCGCAGCTGAGCTGCCCGACCACTCACGGCTTCTCTGAGAGCGCAACCCGCTTCCTGTCGCAGGGCAAAATGCCAGCCTTCCTCGGCGGCCTGCCAGGTGCGGCGCTGGCAATGTACCACTGCGCACGCCCAGAAAACCGTCATAAAATTAAAGGCCTGCTGATTTCCGGCGTGATTGCCTGCGTGGTGGGTGGCACAACCGAGCCAATCGAATTCCTGTTCCTGTTTGTTGCGCCGGTGCTGTATCTCATCCACGCGGTGCTGACCGGTCTGGGCTTTACCGTTATGGCGGTGCTGGGCGTGACTATCGGTAACACCGACGGCAACGTGATCGACTTCGTAGTGTTTGGCATCCTGCACGGCCTGTCGACCAAATGGTATCTGGTGCCGGTAGTGGCGGCTATCTGGTTCGCGGTGTACTACGGGATCTTCCGCTTTGCCATCACCCGCTTTAACCTGAAAACTCCGGGTCGCGATGCGGATACTGCCACCAGCATTGAACAAGCCGTTGCCGGTACGGTGGGCAAATCCGGCTATAACACCCCTGCTATTCTGGCGGCGCTGGGCGGTGCGGATAACATTACCTCACTGGATAACTGTATTACCCGCCTGCGTCTGTCGGTTAACGATATGTCGAAGGTCGATACCAATGCCCTGAAAGCCAACCGCGCCATCGGTGTGGTACAGTTAAATCAGCATAATTTGCAGGTTGTCATCGGCCCGCAGGTGCAGTCAGTCAAAGATGAGCTGGCGACCCTGATGCGAACAGTAGAAGCCTGATGCCTCACCCCCTCTTCGTGAGGGGGTTTTACTTTAAGGACCAACGCGATGTTTGATTTTTCTACCGTTGTAGACAGACACGGCACCTGGTGCACCCAGTGGGATTATGTTGCCGACCGTTTCGGCGCCGCCGACCTGCTGCCGTTTACCATTTCGGATATGGATTTTGCCACCGCGCCCTGCATAACCGAGGCATTACATCAACGCATCAGCCACGGTGTATTCGGCTACAGCCGCTGGAAAAACGATGAGTTTCTTGCCGCCGTAGCACACTGGTTCCAGCAGCGTTTTAACAGCCGCATTGATACTGAGTCCATTGTTTATGGCCCATCGGTCATTTACATGGTGTCGGAGCTAATTCGTATCTGGTCAGACGCGGGCGACGGCGTTGTGGTACATACTCCGGCCTATGATGCCTTTTACAATGCCATCAACGGCAATCAGCGCACCGTGGTGCCCGTGGCGATGGAGAAAGATGCCGCAGGCTGGCAGGGCAATATGGCAGCACTGGAAGCCGCTCTCGCCAGGCCGGAAAACAAAATCCTGCTGCTGTGCAGCCCGCAGAACCCAACGGGTAAAGTATGGACGCGGGAAGAACTGCACATAATGGCAGAACTGTGCGCGCGATATGACGTGGCGGTCATCAGCGATGAAATCCATATGGATATGGTGTGGGGTGAGCACCGCCATACCCCGTGGAACGAAGTTGCACTCGGGAAATGGGCGCTGCTGACCTCTGGATCCAAGAGCTTTAACATTCCGGCGCTTACCGGTGCATACGGTTTGATTGGCGATAATGATAGCCGTAATGCCTACCTGAGCGCGCTGAAAGGCCGCGATGGGCTCTCTTCCCCTTCCGTGCTGGCGCTGACCGCGCACATTGCGGCTTATGAGCAAGGAGCCCCCTGGCTGGATGCTTTACGCCGTTATATGGAAGAAAACCTGCACTATGTTGCGCGTGAATTGAACAGTGCTTTTCCGAATCTGAACTGGCAGCCGCCTCAGGCGACTTATCTTGCCTGGATAGATCTCAGCCCTCTGGGGATTGATGACAAAGCACTGCAAAAAGTCCTGATTGAGCAGCAAAAAGTTGCCATCATGCCGGGATATACCTACGGCGAAGAGGGCAACGGTTTTGTGCGCCTTAACGCCGGATGCCCGCGCAGCAAGCTTGAGCAAGGGGTTCAGCGGCTCATCGCCGGGATTAACACGCTGCGCTAATTGATTTGCGCAACGGAATATTCCATTGCGCAAATAGCTTTTTGCCTCGTTTTGTTTTTATAATATGGCGCACTTTAACCAGAAAAGAGTGCGACCATGATTGATACAAGCCTTCCTTTAACTGATATTCATCGTCACCTTGACGGTAACATTCGTGCCCAAACCATTCTCGATCTTGGCCGCCAGTTCAATTTAACTCTTCCTGCTCAAACACTTGAAACCTTGATCCCGCATGTTCAGGTCACGTCGAATGAACCGGATCTGGTCAGTTTCCTGAGCAAGCTCGACTGGGGTGTGAAGATGCTGGCCTCCCTGGATGCCTGCCGCCGTGTTGCTTTCGAAAACATTGAAGATGCTGCGCGTAACGGCCTGCACTACGTCGAACTGCGTTTTTCACCTGGCTATATGGCGATGACCCACAACCTGCCAGTGGCTGGCGTGGTTGAAGCGGTAATTGCAGGCGTGCGTGAAGGCTGCAAGGCATTCGACGTCCAGGCCCGCCTGATTGGTATTATGAGCCGTACGTTCGGTGAAGCGGCCTGTTTGCAGGAGCTGGAAGCGCTGCTCGCGCACCGGGATCAAATCACCGCCATTGACCTGGCGGGCGATGAACTGGGCTTCCCGGGCAGCCTGTTCCTCTCCCACTTCAACCGCGCACGTGATGCTGGCTGGCACATTACCGTCCATGCGGGGGAAGCTGCTGGTCCGGAAAGCATCTGGCAGGCTATCCGCGAGCTGGGCGCTGAGCGTATTGGTCACGGCGTTAAAGCCGTTGAAGATCGCGCTCTGATGGATTTCCTTGCCGAACAGCGCATCGGGATTGAATCCTGCCTGACCTCCAACATCCAGACCAGCACCGTGCCAACGCTTGCGCAGCATCCGCTGAAAACCTTCCTGGAGCACGGCGTACTGGCATCGCTGAACACTGATGATCCGGCGGTACAGGGTGTCGATATTATTCACGAATATACCATTGCCGCACCGCAGGCTGGTCTGAGCCGCGAACAGATCCGCCAGGCGCAGATTAACGGGCTGGAAATTGCCTTCTTAACGCCTGCGGAAAAACAGGCGCTGAAAGATAAAGTGGCTCGCGGCTAAGCCATGTGCCGGGTAGCGTGTGCCTGCCCGGCCCTTAGCGTTATGCCAGACAAAGCGTTGCGCGATGTTTGGCAGATTCAATCCCCAGCTCAATCAGCTCCATAATCTGAATGGCCTGGCTTGCCGGAACCGGATTTTCCCCCGTGCCATTTAGCGCATCGCGGATCCCCGCATAATAAGCCGGGTAGTTGCCGGGCATCGTCAGTAAGGTTTCCTGAACCTGCTCCTCACCTTCGAAGCGTATGAATACGCCATCGCGCATATCGTAGCCCCAGTCTTCCTGCGGCAGACGCTCACCATTTTTCAGACGGTCTTCTTGCGGGTCTAGACCAAACTTCACGTAGCTGCCGCGCGTACCGTGGATGATATAACGCGCAGATTCCGCAGCCGCCAGCATGGTGGCGTGCAGGACAATGCGCCGTTGCGGATAACTTAATATCGCGTGGAAGTAATCTGTTGTCTGCGCTCCCGGCCGCAGCTGTGCCAGGTCAACGGTCAGGCTCACCGGCAAACCAAACAGATTCACTGCCTGATCGAGCAAATGCGGCCCTAAGTCGTACCAGATACCGCTCCCGGGGCCAGCCTGCTCGCGCCAGCGGTCACGTACCTGAGGACGGAAACGGTCAAAGTGCGATTCGAAATACGCAATTTCGCCGAGCACGCCTTCGCTTATCAGCGATTTGACGGTGAGAAAATCACTGTCCCAGCGGCGGTTATGAAATACCGAAAGCAACCGACCCGCACTTTTCGCCTGCGCATCCAGCTCTCTTGCTTGTGACAACGTCACAGTAAAGGGTTTATCCACCACCACATGTTTACCCGCTTCCATTGCGGCTTTTGCCAGCGGGAAGTGGGTATCGTTTGGCGTGGGGATCACAATCAAATCAAGATCCGGATTGTTAAACAGATGCTTTGGCTCAGAAACCACAGGAACCGATGGCCAGTCGGCATGGACTTTTGCTGCATCGCTGCTTGAAATCGCGGCCAGTTCCATTCCTGAAGTTCCGGCAATCAGAGGGGCGTGAAATGTTTTACTCGCGTACCCATAACCAATAAGCCCGACACGGATGTTGTCATTCATATTGTTACCCTCTCAGCTGATGTTCTTATTTCACACTGGCTATTCTGATGTCTGAACAGATTAATAATGTGCCATATGACTTAAAATAGCATCCTGTGCCGGTTATTTTTGTTACATAGATTTAACCTGCTGATTTTCTTTAAGGAAACCGTTCCCAAAGCGCTTGCCGTGACGAATGTTGCGCTGTAACATTTGCAATCTGTATTTATGGATAAATTACAAACACGAATCATGACGTCAATAATTAATCGAATCATTGAATTAGCGGGATGGATTGTCCTTGGAGTTTCGGTCGTGCTGCTGGGTGTTGCCAGCCATATCGATAACTACCAGCCGCCGGAGCCTGTCACAGTCGCACAACCGAAATAACCTCAACGCGGTAATAAAGAGTGACATATTATGTCAGTTTCATATTGCCAGCCGTGTTGAACAGGGTTAACCTTCTCATCCAGGCATCGTCTGATGCCTGAATCATTCAGCAAAGAAAACTCCTAATTTAGTCGCATTACCTGAGTGGGCAGTTTACGTCTTTATTAATCCGTTTATTATTCGAACGAATTACCTTCACTGGTATTACTCACTTTTATATGGAAACTCATTAATATGACAGTTCAGGACTATTTATTAAAATTTCGCAAGATCAATTCGCTTGAGAGCCTGGAAAAACTGTTTGACCATCTGAACTACACGCTGTCGGATAATCAGGAAATCATCAATATGTATCGCGCAGCCGATCACCGCCGTGCAGAGCTCGTCTCTGGTGGCCGGTTGTTCAATGTTGGCGAAGTCCCTAAGTCTGTATGGCGTTACGTACTATAAGAAAGTAGCCATCCGCGCGAAATGTTATATACTCTGCGCCCTGCAAATTGGCTATATAACGTTTCGCGCAGACTTATGGGAGAGAACATGACCGCATCGCCTGGAGAAAAAATCGGAGGCTGGTTAATCGCCCCGCTGGCATGGCTGCTGGTTGCATTATTAAGCGCATCTCTGGCGCTTCTGCTCTACACCACCGCACTGATTACCCCTCATGCGATCCAGACCCTGATGTCTCAGAGTACGGGCAAAATTGCGCTGTGGTTTGCGTCGTTCGTCTTCGCGATTGGCATGTGGTATTACACACTGTGGCTGACCATCGCCTTCTTTAAGCGCCGTCAGAGTGTGCCGAAACACTACATTATCTGGCTGCTGATCTCTGTGCTGCTGGCGGTGAAAGCCTTTGCTTTCTCACCCGTGTCTGATGCGCTGGCCGTTCGTCAGCTGCTGTTCCCGTTACTGGCGGCATCACTGTTGGTCCCCTATTTCAAACGCTCATCGCGCGTGAAAAAAACCTTCGTGAACCCGTAATAACCTTACAGTTATCCTGTTGTCGCCTGTTCTGGTTTATCAGATAATGGGCGGCTTTTTTATTTCAGGCTGAATAATGACCGATTACTTACTGCTCTTTGTCGGAACTGTGCTGGTTAACAACTTCGTACTGGTGAAGTTCCTTGGCCTGTGCCCATTTATGGGCGTATCCAAAAAGCTGGAAACAGCAATGGGCATGGGGCTGGCGACCACCTTCGTCATGACGCTGGCGTCTATTTGCGCCTGGTGGATTGATACCTGGATACTCATCCCGCTGGGTTTAACCTATCTGCGTACGCTGGCTTTTATTCTGGTTATCGCGGTTGTGGTGCAATTTACCGAAATGGTCGTGCGCAAGACCAGCCCGGCGCTTTATCGCCTGCTGGGCATCTTCCTGCCGCTGATTACCACCAACTGCGCCGTACTTGGCGTGGCGCTGCTGAACATCAACCTCGGGCATAATTTCATGCAATCGGCGCTGTACGGTTTCTCCGCAGCGGTCGGTTTCTCTCTGGTCATGGTGCTGTTTGCCTCTATTCGTGAGCGCCTGGCGGCAGCGGATATCCCTGCGCCGTTTCGCGGAAATGCCATTGCGCTGGTGACCGCAGGTTTAATGTCTCTGGCCTTTATGGGCTTTAGTGGTCTGGTGAAGTTGTAATGAATGCTATCTGGATTGCCATCGCTTCTATCAGCGTACTGGGATTAGTGTTTGGCCTTATTCTGGGCTATGCCTCCCGCCGCTTCGCGGTTGAGGACGATCCGGTTGTTGAAAAAATTGATGAGCTTTTGCCGCAAAGTCAGTGTGGCCAGTGCGGCTATCCTGGCTGCCGCCCTTATGCCGAGGCGGTCGGTGTGCAGGGTGAGAAAATCAACCGTTGTGCGCCGGGTGGCGAAGCGGTGATGCTGAAAATCGCCGCGTTGCTTAACGTTGATCCACAGCCCACTGATGGCGATGCGGATGTGCAGGAGCCCGTTCGCGCACTGGCGGTTATTGACGAAGCAAACTGTATTGGCTGCACCAAATGTATTCAGGCGTGTCCTGTCGACGCCATTGTCGGCGCAACCCGCGCCATGCACACCGTTGTGGCGGATTTGTGCACCGGCTGTAACCTCTGCGTCGCGCCTTGCCCGACGCAATGTATCGAGTTACGCCCGGTCGAAACGACTACCGATAGCTGGAAGTGGGATCTTCAGACCATTCCGGTTCGCATCATTCCTGTGGAACAACATGCTTAAGTTATTTTCTGCTTTCAGAAAAGAGAAGATTTGGGACTTTGATGGCGGCATTCATCCGCCAGAAATGAAAACCCAGTCTAACGGCACCCCGCTGCGTCAAATTCCGCTGGCGACCCGCTACGTTATGCCGCTGAAACAGCATATTGGCGCTGAGGGTGAGCTGTGTGTGAAAGAAGGCGATATTGTCCTGCGCGGCCAGCCGCTAACCTTTGGTCGCGGACGTATGCTTCCCGTACACGCGCCAACCTCCGGTAAAGTGGTGTCGATTGCGCCGCACACCGTTGCGCACCCTTCTGCTCTCTCTGAGCTGAGCGTCATTATCGAAGCTGATGGCGAAGACCGCTGGATCGACCGCGATGGCTGGAGCGACTACACCGCCCGCAGCCGCGACGCGCTCATTGAACGTATCCATCAGTTTGGCGTGGCCGGTCTTGGCGGCGCGGGCTTCCCGACGGGAAGCAAACTGCGCGGCGGCGGCGACAAAATCCAGACCTTAATTATCAACGCTGCGGAATGCGAGCCTTACATCACCGCGGATGACCGTCTGATGCAGGATTGTGCTGCGCAGGTTGTGGAAGGTATTCGCATCCTCGCCCACATTCTGCAACCGCGTGAAGTGCTGATCGGCATTGAAGATAACAAACCGCAGGCGATTTCCATGCTGCGTGCGGTGCTGGCAGGCAGCCACGACATTGGCCTGCGCGTTATTCCAACCAAGTATCCTTCCGGCGGCGCAAAACAGCTGACGCAGATTTTGACCGGCAAACAGGTTCCGCACGGCGGGCGCTCGTCCGACATCGGCGTACTGATGCAAAACGTGGGTACCGCCTATGCAGTGAAACGCGCGGTTATTGACGGCGAGCCGCTGACTGAGCGTGTTGTCACCCTGACCGGTGAATCGGTTTCTCGCCCGGGTAACGTCTGGGCACGTTTAGGCACACCGGTACGTCACCTGCTGGAGCAGGCCGGTTTTTGTGCCGGTAGTGAACAGATGGTGATCATGGGCGGTCCGCTGATGGGCTTTACCCTGCCCTGGCTGGATGTCCCGGTCGTTAAAATTACCAACTGTCTACTCGCTCCTTCTGCCACAGAGATGGGTGAAGAGCAGGAAGAGAAAGGCTGTATTCGCTGTAGCGCCTGTGCTGACGCTTGCCCGGCGGATCTTTTGCCACAACAATTGTACTGGTACAGCAAAGGCCAGCTGCACGATAAAGCCACAGCACACAATCTCGCCGACTGCATAGAGTGCGGCGCCTGTGCCTGGGTATGCCCAAGCAACATTCCGCTGGTGCAGTATTTCCGCCAGGAGAAGGCCGAAATTTACGCCATCTCGATGGAAGAGAAACGTGCGGCAGAAGCAAAAGCCCGCTTTGAAGCGCGTCAGGCCCGTCTTGAGCGCGAGAAAGCGGCGCGTCAGGAACGCCATAAACAAGCAGCCGTGCAGCCTGCAGAGAAAGATCAGGATGCGATTAACGCCGCTCTGGCGCGCGTTCGCGAGAAAAAAGCCTCGGCCACTCAGCCCGTGGTGATCCCGGCGGGGGCAAAACCGGATAACAGTGAAGTCATTGCCGCACGCGAGGCGCGTAAGGCAGAAGCCCGTGCTCGTCAGGCGGAAAAAGCGCAAAATGCACAGCCGGAAACAGCAGCCGACCCGCGTAAAGCGGCCGTCGAAGCGGCCATTGCCCGGGCCAAAGCGCGTAAAGCTGAACAACAGGACGTTGTAGTGGCACCAGAAGCACCGGTTGATCCGCGCAAAGCCGCTGTTGAAGCCGCTATCGCCCGGGCCAAAGCACGCAAAGCTGAACAACAGGACGTTGTAGTGGCACCAGAAGCACCCGTTGACCCGCGCAAAGCCGCTGTCGAAGCCGCTATTGCCCGGGCCAAAGCGCGCAAAGCAGAACAACATATACAACAAGCAGAGCCTGAAGCCCCTGTTGACCCGCGTAAGGCGGCTGTCGAAGCCGCCATCGCCCGGGCAAAAGCCCGCAAAGCGGCACAACAGGAAGAGCAGCCTCAAGCCGCAAATGACGATCCACGCAAAGCCGCAGTCGCTGCCGCGATTGCGCGCGTTCAGGCAAAGAAAGCCGCGCAGCAAGCAGTTAACGAGGATTAAATGGTTTTCAGAATCGCAAGTTCCCCTTACACCCATAACCAGCGCCAGACATCGCGCATTATGATGCTGGTTTGCCTGGCGGCCCTGCCGGGTATCGCCGTGCAGTTTTGGTTTTTCGGCTGGGGAACCCTTTTCCAGTTAGTCCTGGGTTGTGCTACCGCATTAGCGGCCGAAGCGCTGGTTCTGAAATTGCGCAAGATGGATGTCACCCGCATCCTCAGCGACAACTCAGCGCTGTTGACCGGCCTGCTGCTGGCCATCAGTATCCCGCCCTTCGCTCCGTGGTGGATGGTGGTACTGGGCACCGTGTTTGCCGTGATTATCGCAAAACAGCTTTATGGCGGCCTGGGGCATAACCCGTTTAACCCGGCGATGATCGGCTATGTGGTGTTGCTTATCTCTTTCCCGGTGCAGATGACCAGCTGGCTGCCACCGCATGAAATTGCTGCAACCGTGCCTGGTTTTATGGATGCGTTCCACGTTATTTTCACCGGCCACACGGCGCTGGGAGCGGATATGAACACACTACGTATGGGTGTGGATGGCATCAGCCAGGCGACTCCGCTGGATACCTTTAAAACCTCACTTCACGCCGGGCACAGCGTTGAGCAGATCATGAAATCGGCCATCTACAGCGGCGTGCTCGCCGGTGCAGGCTGGCAGTGGGTGAATCTGGCTTATCTGCTGGGTGGCGTGTTCCTGCTGTGGCAGAAGGCAATTCGCTGGCATATTCCGGTCAGTTTCCTGGTGACACTCGCCATCTGCTCCACCCTGGGCTGGGTATTTTCTCCGGAATCCCTTGCCAGCCCGCAGATGCACCTGCTCTCGGGTGCGACCATGCTGGGTGCCTTCTTCATTCTGACCGACCCGGTGACCGCATCGACCACCAACCGTGGCCGTTTGATCTTCGGTGCCCTGGCGGGGCTGCTGGTGTGGCTTATCCGCAGCTTTGGCGGCTATCCTGATGGCGTGGCGTTTGCTGTTCTGCTCGCCAACATCACCGTTCCGCTTATCGACTACTACACGCGTCCGCGCGTGTACGGCCACCGCTAGGAGCCTGCTATGCTGAAAACGATGCAAAAACACGGCGTCACGCTGGCCATCTTCGCTGCGGTGCTGACCGGGCTGACGGCGCTGGTGAATGCGCTGACCAAAACGACCATTGAAGAACAGGCGACAAAGCAACAGAAGGCCCTGTTCGACCAGGTTATCCCGGCAGAATTCTACGATAATGACCTGCAAAAAAGCTGTTTTGTGGTTCAGGCAGCTCCGTTAGGGAAAGGTTCGCACCGGATTTTTATCGCTCGTAAAGGGGATAAAGCAGTGGGTGCCGTGATGGAAGCCACCGCGCCAGACGGTTACTCCGGGGCCATACAGCTGCTGGTCGGCACTGATTTCTCTGGTACGGTTCTGGGTACGCGTGTGACAGAGCACCACGAAACACCCGGTCTTGGTGACAAAATTGAGCTGCGCTTAAGCGACTGGATTTTGCATTTCGCAGGCAAAGTGATCCATGGTGAAGATGATACCGCCTTTGCGGTGAAGAAAGATGGCGGCGAATTCGACCAGTTTACCGGCGCCACCATCACCCCGCGTGCGGTGGTCAACGCCGTAAAACGTGCCGGGCTGTATGCCGAAACGCTGCCCGCGCAGATCAACAATCTTCCGGCCTGTGAGGAGTAATCATGAGCCAGGTTAAAGAGGTTATTGTCCAGGGGCTGTGGAAGAACAACTCCGCACTGGTGCAATTACTGGGGATGTGTCCGCTGCTGGCGGTAACATCGACCGCTACCAACGCACTCGGTCTGGGCCTTGCGACAACGCTGGTGCTGACCCTGACGAACCTGTCCATCTCTGCACTACGCCGCTGGACACCGTCGGAGATCCGTATTCCGATTTACGTGATGATCATCGCCTCGGTGGTGAGTATCGTGCAGATGCTGATTAACGCCTACGCGTTTGGTCTGTACCAGTCGCTCGGGATCTTCATTCCGCTTATCGTGACCAACTGTATTGTGGTTGGGCGTGCTGAAGCCTTTGCGGTGAAAAATAGCCCGGCGATGTCTGCGCTGGACGGTTTCTCCATCGGTATGGGCGCAACCTGCGCCATGTTTGTCCTCGGTTCCATCCGTGAAATTCTGGGGAACGGTACGCTGTTTGATGGCGCGGACGCGCTGCTGGGTGGCTGGGCAAAAGCATTGCGCATCGAAGTGTTCCACACGGACACACCGTTCCTGCTGGCCATGCTGCCACCTGGCGCATTTATTGGCCTTGGAATGATGCTGGCGATAAAATATCTCATTGATGAGAAACGTAAACGCCGTGCCGCTGAGCGCAGCGTTCAGGAAGGGATACCCGAGAAAGCCTCATGAACAAAGAGAAACGCATTGCAATCCTGACCCGGCTGCGGGATGAAAACCCTCACCCGACAACAGAGCTGAACTTTAACTCACCGTTCGAGCTGCTGATTGCCGTGCTGCTCTCTGCACAGGCCACGGACGTGAGCGTCAACAAAGCCACTGCCCTGCTCTACCCGGTCGCCAACACGCCACAGGCAATGCTGGAGCTCGGTGTAGAGGGCGTTAAGTCCTACATCAAGACCATTGGTTTGTTCAATAGCAAGGCCGAGAACGTCATTAAAACCTGCCGGATCCTGCTTGAACAACACGGTGGTGAGGTGCCGGAAGATCGCGCAGCGCTTGAGGCATTACCCGGTGTTGGCCGGAAAACCGCCAACGTTGTGCTTAACACGGCATTTGGCTGGCCAACCATCGCTGTCGATACCCATATCTTCCGCGTTTCAAACCGCACTAACTTCGCCCCCGGCAAAAATGTCGAGCAAGTTGAAGAGAAACTGCTCAAAGTGGTTCCCGCCGAATTTAAGGTTGATTGTCACCACTGGCTGATCCTGCACGGACGTTATACCTGCATTGCGCGCAAGCCACGCTGCGGCTCCTGCATTATTGAAGACCTCTGCGAATTTAAAGAAAAAGTGTATCCCTGAATCCTTTTTCGCTTTCTGAGCTCATATCAAATGGTTATGAAAGGAAGCTCTCACTGTGAACCTTCCTTTCGACCACTTATTGTCCGCATTAGCCATCCTTGATCCTGTCGATTGTTCGGTCATTTAACACTCAAACAGGTTAATTGTTTTTTCATCACCAAAAATTTCTATACATCTGTGATCGAGATCACTCTGATAACTCCATGTTGGATTTTTGTTGTGAAAAGCTGTGTAAACCCTTTGCCAGACAATATTTAACCGTTCTTTTACCGCAGATAAGACCAGTCATTTTTCAGAATATGGGCTATATCACTGGCCATGAGGTCAAATAGCAGAACATATTGCCGAATACGGGTTTTTTGGGGTTTGTGGCAGTGAAAAAAACCAACAATCCTTAACCAATGAAATTTAACGCTGAATAACATTTGCATGACCCGAGTATTATACCGCCCCAGATATATGTAACAGATCATTACAAACGTATTGCCAGATGGGTCAGGATAGTGAACATTACCCGCCGTTTCCCCTCCCAATATAACTATAAGGCGGATGGACTACGGTCATCACGCTATGAACACCCCCCGTTAATATGGGATGTAAAAAAAGAGGTATATGTGTCTACTGCAAACAATAAACCAACAGATGAGAGCATAAGTCTTAACGCTTTCAAACAACCTAAAGCGTTCTATCTCATCTTCTCTATCGAGTTATGGGAGCGTTTTGGTTACTACGGCCTGCAAGGGATCATGGCGGTTTACCTGGTTAAACAACTGGGTATGTCCGAAGCAGATTCCATCACGCTGTTCTCTTCATTCAGTGCTCTGGTGTACGGTCTGGTCGCTATCGGCGGCTGGCTGGGTGATAAAGTTCTGGGTACCAAACGTGTCATCATGCTGGGCGCGATCGTCCTGGCAATCGGTTATGCACTGGTTGCATGGTCCGGTCACGATGCGGCTGTGGTCTACATGGGTATGGCGACTATTGCAGTCGGTAACGGTCTGTTCAAAGCGAACCCGTCTTCACTGCTTTCTACCTGCTACAGCAAAGATGACCCGCGTCTGGACGGTGCATTCACCATGTACTACATGTCCGTGAACATCGGTTCCTTCTTCTCTATGCTGGCAACACCATGGCTGGCCGCGAAATTCGGCTGGAGCGTTGCGTTCTCCCTGTCTGTTGTCGGGATGCTGATCACCGTTGTTAACTTCGCCTTCTGCAAGAAGTGGGTTAAAGACTACGGTTCAAAACCAGACTTCGAACCTGTGCATGTGGGCAAACTGCTGGCAACCATCGTGGGTGTTGTGATCCTCGCGGCAATCGCCACCTGGCTGCTGCACAACCAGGGCGTGGCACGTGCTGTGCTGGGCGTGGTTGCACTGGGTATCGTCTGCATCTTCGCGAAAGAAGCATTCGCCATGCAGGGCGCTGCTCGCCGTAAGATGATTGTTGCGTTTATCCTGATGCTGGAAGCGATTATCTTCTTCGTGCTGTACAGCCAGATGCCAACGTCTCTGAACTTCTTCGCTATCCGTAACGTTGAGCACTCTATTCTGGGTATCGCGTTCGAGCCGGAGCAGTATCAGGCCCTGAACCCGTTCTGGATCATGATTGGTAGCCCGATTCTGGCCGCTATCTATAACAAGATGGGTGACCGTCTGCCAATGCCGCACAAGTTCGCGATTGGTATGGTGCTGTGCTCTGGTGCGTTCCTGGTGCTGCCACTGGGTACCAAATTTGCGACCGACGCAGGTATCGTCTCCGTTAACTGGCTGATCCTGAGCTATGCTCTCCAGTCTATTGGTGAGCTGATGATCTCCGGTCTGGGTCTGGCGATGGTTGCTCAGCTGGTACCACAGCGTCTGATGGGCTTCATCATGGGTAGCTGGTTCCTGACCACTGCCGGTGCAGCGATTATCGCCGGTAAGATTGCTAACCTGATGGCCGTTCCAGAGAACGTAACCGACCCACTGGTTTCTCTGAACGTCTACGGTACGGTATTCATGCAGATTGGTGTGGCTACCGCAGTTATCGCTGTGCTGATGCTGCTGACTGCACCTAAACTGAATCGTATGACTCAGGACGACGACAAAACTGCTAAAGCGACCAAAACCGTAACAGCATAATGTCATCGGGGAACGACTGAACAGAAGCCGTTAACTTTGTGTTAGCGGCTTTTTTTTTATTCGTTCGCGCACTAACATAGCTGAAACCTCAGCAAAAAGGAGTTACCGATGAAACTGTTCTACAAACCGGGCGCCTGCTCTCTTGCTTCCCATATTACCCTGCGCGAGAGCGGTAAAGATTTCACGCTGGACGGCGTTGACCTGATGAAAAAACGCCTGGAAAACGGCGACGATTTCTTTGCTATTAACCCGAAGGGACAAGTTCCGGCGCTGCTGCTGGATGACGGTACACTGCTGACAGAAGGCGTTGCCATTATGCAGTTCCTGGCGGATAACGTCCCGGACCGCCAGCTGCTGGCACCGACCGGCAGTATCTCGCGTTATAAGACACTGGAGTGGCTGAACTATATCGCGACCGAACTGCACAAAGGCTTTACGCCGCTGTTCCGCCCTGACACACCGGAAGAGTACAAACCTACCGTGCGTGCTCTGCTGGAGAAAAAACTTCAGTACATTAACGAGTCGTTGAAAGACGATCAGTGGATTTGTGGCCAGCGTTTCACCATTGCAGATGCGTATCTGTTTACCGTTCTGCGCTGGGCGCGTGCGGTTAAGCTGAACCTGGAAGGGTTAGATCATATTGCATCGTATATGGAGCGGGTGGCGGCGCGCCCTGCGGTTGCTGCGGCGCTGAAAGCGGAAGGTTTGAATTAACTGAGCGGCCTGTGTTGCCGGGTGGCGCTGACGCTTACCCGGCCTACAAATTCCGTAGGCCCGTGCAAGCGCAGCGCCGCCGGGCGGTGTCTAAAGTTGAGTTGCGCTGAAATAGTGCTCCGGCTTCGCAATACGATCCTGCGCCGCAACCACCTGCAACTCATACTCCTGCATATTTTTCGTCGCGGTCATGATTTCGTACACGGCGGCAGTCACATGCTCCAGCGCATCACGAAGCGTTGCGCCTTGCAGTAATTTCACCAACAGCAGACCGCTGGTCACATCGCCCACGCCAACTGGCTGACGCATGCCAAAATCAACCAGCGGACGGCTGATATGCCAGGCTTCGTCTTTCGTCACCAGCAGCATCTCAAAACGGTCACGGCTCAGCCCTGCGCGCGCCAGGTGCTTGACCAGTACAATCTCAGGCCCTTGCGCAATCAGCTCGCGAGAAGCGCTGACAGCCTCGTCTACGCTGTTAACCGGGTGCTCGCAGAGGATCTCCAGTTCAATCAGGTTGGGCGCAATAATGTCGCTCGCGGGCAGCGCGTGTCGCACGTGAAACTCAGCCACGCCAGGTGCCACGATGCAGCCCTTCTCCGGGTGCCCCATTACCGGGTCGCAGAAGTATTTTGCCGCCGGGTTCGCCGCCTTCACCTGACGCACGATGCCGAGAATATGTTCGCCCTGCTCCGCTGAGCCCAGATAACCGCTCAACACCGCGTCACAGCGTTTGAGCTGGTCGATATCAGCGATGCCCTGCACAATCTCCGTGAGATGTGAAGGCGGCATCACGCAGCCGGTCCATTTCCCGTACTGGGTATGGTTAGAGAACTGAACGGTATTAAGCGGCCAGACATTGGCACCGAGACGACGCATCGGGAATTCCGCTGCGCTGTTGCCAGCATGTCCAAATACAACGTGGGACTGAATGGCGAGGATATTCTTCATTTTTTGCTTACCACAACCCTGAAAAAACAAAGGGGCGTGGTTTCCCCCGCCCCTGCATACTGTTGATTACTTCCAGCACACCAGACAGTAATTCTTCTTACCGCGACGCAACAGTGTGTAGCGGCCATACAGACGATCGCCGTCAACAAAGGTATATTCAGGATCGGCCTGTTTTTCACCGTTGATGGTAATGGCGTTGGAGGCAATGGTCTTACGAGCCTGACCGCGGGACGGTTGCAGCTCAGAATCCACCAGCGCCTGCATCAGGTCTGCGCCTTTTTCCATCTCAACCATCGGCACGCCATCCTGCGCCAGCTGTTCGAAGTCCGCTTCGCTTAAATCGCTCAGCGTACCGTTGAACAGGCTTGCGGTAATGCGTTTTGCCGCAGCCAGGCCTTCTTCGCCGTGAACCAGTTTGGTCACTTCATCAGCCAGAACATACTGCGCACGAGGTGCAGTGCCGCTGTTTTTGTCTTCTTCTTCCAGTGCATTGATGGCTTCAATGTCCATAAAGGTGAAGAATTTCAGGAAGCGGTAGACATCAGCATCTGCGGTGTTGATCCAGAACTGATAGAACTTGTACGGGCTGGTTTTTTTCGGATCGAGCCATACTGCGCCGCCCTCGGTTTTACCAAACTTGGTGCCGTCGGCTTTGGTGATCAGTGGAACCGTCAGGCCGAACACCTGGTTCTGATGCAGACGACGGGTCAGATCGATACCGGAGGTGATGTTACCCCACTGGTCAGAACCGCCAATTTGCAGGGCCACACCGTGCAGTTTGTTCAGGCAGGCGAAGTCATAACCTTGCAGCAGGTTGTAAGAGAACTCGGTGAAAGAGATGCCCTGATCGTCACGGTTCAGACGCAGCTTCACGGCTTCTTTGTTGATCATCTGGTTAACAGAGAAGTGTTTACCGATGTCACGCAGGAAGGTCAGCACGTTCATGCCGCCAAACCAGTCATAGTTGTTCGCGGCAATTGCAGCGTTTTCACCACAGTTGAAGTCGAGGAACGGCGCAACCTGTTTGCGGATCTTGTCCACCCACTCCTGCACGGTGTCTTCGGTGTTCAGTTTACGCTCAGCGGCTTTGAAGCTTGGGTCACCAATCAGACCGGTCGCGCCGCCAACCAGTGCAACAGGCTTATGGCCTGCCATCTGGAAGCGTTTCAGGCATAACAATGGAACAAGATGCCCCAAATGCAAGCTGTCAGCGGTGGGATCGAAGCCGCAATAGAGCGCGATCGGGCCTTGCGCCAGTCGCTCTGCTAACGCTTCCTCGTCCGTCACCTGGGCCACGAGGCCCCGCTCTTGCAATTGTTTAATCAAGTTACTGCTTGCCATCAAATTCTCCATGTATAAACGACTGCACCTTTGCCGGTACACGACTTTTCGCCTGATGCGAAAGGTACATAGAATAAAGCGCTGGCGCACGTAGCGCTAGCGCTTAAAACAACAAATTTCGGGGATTACGGCGCCAGTCTGTCGATTTTCCAGCCAGCATTCTCGCGCTGGTATAAAAAGCGGTCGTGCAGGCGATGTTCACCGCCCTGCCAGAACTCCATCTGCTCGATTGGGATGCGGAATCCGCCCCAGAAGCTTGGCAACGGGACTTCACCCTGCTGGAACTTTTGTTTTAACTCGAGGAATTTACTTTCCAGTACACCGCGGGCAGAGATTCGGCTGGACTGTTTAGAGACCCAGGCACCAATCTGGCTATCGCGCGGGCGGCTGTGGAAATATTTCAGCACTTCCAGGGTGGAAAGACGCTCGGCTTTACCGGTGACCATGACCTGACGTTCCAGCATATGCCACGGGAACAGCAGGCTCACACGCGGGTTGTTTTCAATCTGATGCGCTTTACGGCTGCCCAGGTTGGTATAAAACACCAGCCCTTTCTCATCGTAATGCTTCAGCAGCACGATTCGCTGGTACGGCTGACCGGTCTCATCAACCGTGGCAACCACCATTGCGGTCGGGTCGGCAAGCTTTGCTTCACAGGCCTGTTTCAGCCAGCGTTCAAAAAGCACCAGGGGTTCGGCGGGAAGATCCTGGCGACGCAGGCCGCCTTTGGTGTATTCACGGCGCAGATGCGCAATTTGCTGCAATTCGTCGTTATCTGACATGGCGTTAGCTGAAATTGACAATAGGTGGCGCTATTGTGCGCCGCCCCTGTAAAAATCTCAACGCTTCGGATTTTGTAGCTGGCAATTGTTCAGCACAATGCGGTCACGTTTGTAGACCGTTGCTTCATCGCCTTTAGACCAAAAAACATAAATGCCATCGGTATAACGCGCACCTGACGCAGACATGCCCTGCTTCAGATTCAGCAGTTTGTTGTCGTACACAAAGCTGGCTTCCTGACGGGGGTTGTTGATCTTCACGGTCAGCGGTTTTTCGTCGCAACGATACTCCAGGGTATCGGTCTGCATACGTTCAACGAACTGGTTATAGACGCTGCA
This sequence comes from Enterobacter sp. Tr-810, assembly GCF_011752765.1. Lineage (NCBI taxonomy): Bacteria > Pseudomonadati > Pseudomonadota > Gammaproteobacteria > Enterobacterales > Enterobacteriaceae > Enterobacter > Enterobacter sp. Tr-810. Next base: position 176,797 of record NZ_VWWW01000002.1, read on the forward strand.
CCCTGACAGCAGTAAAGGCACAGCAATAAGAAGAAGTTTTTTCATGGGCGTATTCCGAAGACTATCCTGGTCCTGGAGGACACTGCTGCCCTCCTGTTTTCTTTCCATTTTAACGGCTACACGCAGCGCTGAATTTCAGTTAACTCTGATTATGACGTGGATTTGCCGGGAAAATCGCACCCAGCACGCTCGCCTCACGCGCGCCGGTTACCGACGGAAGATTCCCAGGTAATCCGGCGATGGTGCGCCAGGCAAGCCAGGCAAAGGCCAGCGCTTCCATATCATCGCCGCTGATCCCGGCATCGTCCGTCGTCGTGACTTCGGTGCCTGGCAATAACCCGGCCAGACGCGCCATCACCAGCGGGTTGCGGCTGCCACCGCCACACACCAGCAGGCGTTCACATCCGCCGCTGAGGAGAACCTGTTCGGAAATCGACGTGGCCGTCAGTTCTGCAAGCGTTGCCTGTACATCTTTAGGGGAAAGTGCGGGGAATGGCATCAGCTGACGTTCAAGCCAGCCATAGTTGAAATACTCGCGCCCGGTGCTTTTTGGCGCAGGTGCAGCAAAATACGGGTCGCTCAGCATGGATTGTAAAAGAGGAATGATCACTTTTCCTTCACAGGCCCACTGGGCGTCTTTGTCATAAGGTTTTCCATACTGACGCCAGATCCAGGCATCCATCAGCATATTGCCCGGCCCGGTATCGTAGCCACGAACGGGCTGGCCCGGGATAAGCATTGACAGGTTAGCGATGCCGCCGATGTTGAGCACCATCCGGCGTTCTGTTGGGTGCGCCAGCAACGCCTGGTGAAACGCGGGGACCAGCGGCGCGCCCTGCCCACCCAGCGCGATATCCCGACGACGAAAATCGCCCACAACGGTCACACCGGTTTTGGCGACAATCTGGTTGTTATCACCAATCTGCATCGTGTGTGGCGCATCGCCGGTCGGCTCATGCCAGACCGTTTGCCCGTGACAGCCGATCGCCACCACATCCTGCGGTTGCAGCTTCTCTTTTTGCATCAACGCCAGTATCGCATCGCCGAAGAGCGCGCCCAGGCGCACATCAAGCTGTCCAAGCTGTGACAGCGTAAGCTGCTGGCCCTGACAGATGCTCAGGATAGCTTCTTTAAGCGAAACAGGGATCGGCCAGGTCAGGCTCGCCTGCTGTGCCACCATGTTTTCATCTATGGCAGCCAGAACAACATCGACACCATCAAGACTGGTACCTGACATCACACCAATATAGCGACCCGATTTCATGCGCTTTCCTTACGTTTCGTGGGCGAGTTACCCACACTCCACCATAAACGGCGTCGCTTTGCTATGCAGAGATAATATTTTTTAACAATGTCAGACACGTAACCAGGGGGCTTCTTGTTTATGCCTCGTTAAGCCAAATTCAAGTACAATTTTCCTATTGTTAGTGCAAAGATATGAACTATGGCCTCTTATGCCATATAATTTAGCCATAACGGATGCCCTGACTGGGCGTTTTTGGTGAACAGGAGATTCAAATGATTTTACGTGTACTGGGCGTTTCGCTGATTGGATTGACGCTGGCGGGTTGTGTGAATAACGATTCCCTTTCCGGTGACGTTTATAGCGCGTCTGAGGCTAAACAAGTTCAGAACGTGACTTACGGTACTATCGTTAATGCACGTCCTGTACAAATTCAGGGCGGCGATGACAACAACGTTGTTGGCGCAATCGGCGGTGCCGTACTGGGTGGCTTCCTGGGTAACACCGTAGGCGGCGGTACGGGTCGTTCTCTGGCGACAGCCGCAGGCGCCGTAGCCGGTGGTGTTGCAGGTCAGGGCGTTCAGGGCGCGATGAACAAAACGCAGGGTGTTGAACTGGAAATCCGTAAGGACGACGGCAACACCATCATGGTTGTGCAAAAACAGGGTAGCACCAGGTTTGCAGCCGGTCAGCGTGTTGTTCTGGCCAGCAACGGTAGCCAGGTTACCGTTTCTCCGCGTTAATACCAAAGAGGATGCGGCCAACTGGCTGCATCCTTTTACAATATTCATCATTTAAATATATATATTTACAAAATACCTTCCCCACTATTTAGTTTCCCCTTCTTATATTGCTCCTGCGCAAAGTATTTGTTCATGACGTTGTTAAACTAAGCAGACTCACACCTCTTTAATAAATTATTATTTTTTTTAACATAAACGCATGAATACGATTGAACGTTACATAAAGAACCGCTATATCGCTTTCTTCTTTGGCTGCATAATTGTCATTGGGATATTACAGGGTTCATTTTTAAAACTGGTCGAGTTAGTCCCGTCATTTTCACCCTTATTATTCCCGACGCTCACCATATTTTTACTCGTGTTTCATCTGTTTATTGCGTGTTTTATGTCCATGAAATACTGGTGCGATCGCAGACGCTTGTATTTGGTCGCCATCGCCTGCGCTTTCACCGGGTCGATGCTGCTGATGACCGGGACGCTGTCGAGCTTCCCTGCCTGGCTTGATCTCTACCAGTTCGACATCGTTAACTATAACGACGCGATGATTTTCTTCACGTTTCGCCATCTCCTGATGGCGGTATTGATTATCTTTGCTGCGCTACTGTATATGGTCCGGGATTACCCTTTATCTCGACTGACTCATATCAGCATTATTATTGCTATTTTTATATTCACCGCATGTATGGTTGTGTTGGCATGGCTTTTTTCCGGCCATTCATCAGTACTGACGATTGATTTAGTGGATAATGAAACCCGGCAATTTATGGTTCTCTGGAGCCATTTAATCAATATATTGCTTATCATTTTGTGGCTAGTGGCATTAGTGGCACTGATCGCTATTACGCGTTTGCGCAACCTGTTCTGGGTCGGCGGTACTTTTTTATGTGTCTGTTATATCGTGACGCTGGGGATGTTGTTCTTCGGCGGGCACGCTGAAGACATCGCCTGGTATCGCGCCCGCTTATTTGAAACTGCGGCAACCTTACTCATCATTCTGGTTCTGCTTTATGATGTATTTAATCTCTATCGTGATTCACATTTAAAGTACCAGCAGTCTTATCAAAATTCGATTCGCGATCCGCTGACCCGTCTCTACAACCGCAGCTATTTTTATGACGCGTTAAACCAGTCCCTTGCAACGGCAAAAGCGACTCGCCCTGTTTCCGTTATCGTCAGCGATCTCGATCGCTTCAAGCGCATCAACGACTGCTATGGCCACTTACAGGGCGACAAGGTATTGCAGTTTGTCGCCAATTTGCTGATGGATTCCGTGCGTCCTCAGGATATTGCCGCACGCATCGGTGGCGAAGAGTTTGTCCTGATGCTGGCCAATACCGATTCCGATGCCGCGCGCCAGGTTGCAGAGCGTATTCGCCTCAACTTAAGCAGTTTTGATAAGAGCAGCAGTAACGGACAGCTTCCGGAGCCTATTACCATCAGCATGGGGGTGTTTACCGCGACATCTTCACAGATAACCGCTGAGGAGTGCGTGGAAAGCGCGGATAAAGCGATGTATGAGGCCAAAGAGACAGGACGTAACCGCGTGGTGGTCTTCCAGTAAAAAAAAGCCTTGCTGATGCAAGGCTTTTTTATGTTATCAGTCGCGGGACTGCAACTCGCTGATGTTCTGCTCAAGACGAGCAATGAGACTAATAAGCATCTCAAGTTCCGCCGGAGAAATCCCGGACAGGATCTCCCCTCGCGTTTTGCTGATCACAGCTTCCATCTCATCAATGATTGGCGCTGCTTTTTCAGTGAGTTTAATCCGTTTGGCGCGACGGTCACTGGCGCAGGTCTGCCGTGAGATCAGCCCCTTTTCCTCCAGCTGATCGAGCGTTCGTACCAACGACGGTTGCTCAATACCAATCGCTTTGGCCAGTTGAATTTGCGACTGTTCGGGTGGCAGCTGATGAATGTTATGCAGCGTGACCCAATGCGTCTGTGTCAATTCCAGAGGTTTCAGGCGATGGTCAATCAGAGCACGCCAGACGCGTACTAACCTTGCCAGATCAGAACCTAATGGCGATTCCAATTTCATCTCCTTATAATTAGCTTGCTAAGTTATTATACTGATTTTAGAATAGTGTGCAGCATTTATATTGCCAAAACAAATGCAATACTGCATTCAGCGATGTTGAAAGTATGATTTACACTGAATACTCACGCCTCATCGTGTAATGACTGGCCACTGTGGCCACCCTTTCAACTGCAAAGGATCTCTGCTCGTGAAGTTTTCTTACAGCTCCGCGGGGTTACCCCTCCAGGACTTGATTGTCGGTGCATCAGTCTATTTTCCTCCTCTTTTTAAAGCCGTTTTTGTCGGTTTTTTAATCTGGCTGGTTGTACACCGCCTGCTGCGAGACTGGATGTATTCCGGTGAAATCTGGCACCCGATGCTGATGGATCTCTCCCTGTTTGCTCTTTCCGTATGTCTTGGCCTTGCCGTGTTGATTGTGTGGTGAATATGTCCCTGAAAACACTAAAATACTTTTCCACTCTTTTGGTTCTGGCCCTGGCACTGGTTGCCGGTTGGTGGATGTGGACCTACTACATGCAGTCCCCGTGGACGCGCGACGGTAAAATCCGCGCCGAGCAGGTCAATATCACCCCGCAGGTCTCCGGCAGTATCACGACGCTTCTTGTTAAAGATAACCAGTTTGTTAAAAAAGGCGATGTGCTGTTCCGTATTGACGAGACGCCCTACCACATCGCTATCCTGAATGCACAGGCGCAGCTTGCCAAAGCGCAGTCTGACCTGGCGAAAGCCAACAACGAAGCCAATCGTCGCCGCCATTTATCGCAAAATTATATCTCTGCGGAAGATTTAGACACCGCCAACATTAATGTGAAAGCCATGCAGGCAAGCGTCGATGTCGCCGAAGCGACGCTTAAGCAGGCCCAGTGGCAACTGACGCAAACGGTGGTGACATCTCCGGTTGATGGATGGGTAACGAACCTCTCCACGCGCGTGGGGAATTACGCCACCACGGGGCAGCCGGTGTTTGCGCTGGTAGACAGCCACTCATTCTATGTTGTCGGTTATTTTGAAGAGACGAAGCTGCGCCATATTCAGGAAGGTGCGCCGGCGCGGATAACACTGTACAGCGGCTCACAAACGTTACAGGGTCACGTATCAAGCATTGGCCGGGCCATTTACGATCAAAGCGTCGAGACAGATTCCGGCCTGGTTCCGGATATCAAACCGAACGTGCCCTGGGTGCGTCTTGCCCAGCGCGTTCCGGTTCGCGTGGAGTTTGACAACCTGCCGAAAGACATCACGCTGGTTTCAGGCACAACCTGTACCGTCTCTGTCGGAACACGTTGATGAACCTCTCCGCTTTCTCCTGTCGTAACACCCCCTGGATAAAAGCAACCCGCCCGCAGTGGCGTTATGCACTGCGTAACGGCATTGCCATGTGTCTTGCACTCATGGTGGCCTACTATCTGAACCTGGACGAGCCCTACTGGGCGATGACCTCTGCGGCGGTGGTGAGCTTCCCCACCGTTGGCGGGGTTATCAGTAAAAGTCTGGGACGCGTGGCGGGCAGTCTGCTCGGCGCTACCGCTGCGTTGATCATCGCTGGCCATACCCTTAACGATCCCTGGCTGTTTTTACTGAGCATGGCGACGTGGCTGGGCTTTTGTACCTGGGCCTGCGCGCATTTTACCAATAACGTGGCCTACGCATTTCAGCTGGCAGGCTATACCGCCGCCATTATTGCCTTCCCGGTGATTAACGTCCTGGACACTACCGAACTGTGGGATATCGCCCAGGCGCGCGTGTGTGAAGTCATTATCGGTATTCTGTGCGGCGGGGTCATGATGATGATCCTGCCCAGCACATCGGATGGCACAGCGCTGATCGCCGCATTAAAAACCATGCATACCCGCTTACTGGAACACGCAAGTCTTCTCTGGCAGCCCGACACCAACGACGAAATTCGCCTTGCGCACGAAAAAGTCATCGGCCAGATCCTGACCATGAATTTACTGCGTATCCAGGCGTTCTGGAGCCACTATCGTTTCCGCAGGCAGAACGCGTTGCTTAACTATCTGCTGCATCAGCAACTGCGTATGACCAGCGCCATTTCCAGCCTGCGCCGGATGTTGCTTAACTGGCCCAATCCGCCGGAAAACACCCGTGAAATCATTGAAGCGCTGCTGGTCGAGCTTGCGCGACCCACGGCCGACTTCTATAGCGTGGCGCGCATTATTGCACCGGTGGCGCCAGTGGATGAATATGACTATCGCCACCGGGCGTTCTGGCAGCGGCTGCGCTATTTTTGTCGGCTTTACCTGCTGAGCAGCCGTTGGATCCGCGCCGTAGAAAATGCCACGCCCATTACGGAGTTCTCTGTTCCGCAAAGCCCTGCGCTGGCGCGGCATACCGATAACATGGAGGCGCTGTGGAGCGGTTTTCGTACGTTCTGCGCGCTTACCCTGGTGGGCACATGGGGCATCGCAACCCAGTGGGACAGCACCTCCGCCGCGTTGACCCTCGCCTCCATTAGCAGCGTACTGTACTCGGTTTCCCCTTCACCCTTTAACTCCCTGACGCTGTTACTGCGTACGCTGATACTGCTGTCACTGTTCAGTTTTGTGGTGATGTTTGGCCTGATGGTGCAAATCACAGATCTGTGGCAGTTCCTGCTGTTTCTTTTCCCTCTGCTCACCACCATGCAATTGCTGAAGCTACAAATGCCAAAACTCGCCGGGCTCTGGGGGCAGCTTATCGTTTTTATGGGATCGTTTATCGCGGTCACCAATCCACCCGTTTATGATTTTGCTAACTTCCTCAACGACAACCTGGCAAAAATCCTTGGTGTGGCGTTAACCTGGCTGGCGTTTGCGGTGCTCCGTCCGGGCTCTGATGCGCGCAAAAGTCGGCGTCATATTCGCGAGCTTCGCCGGGGATTTGTCGATCAGCTCAGCCGTAAGCCCCATCTGCGTGAAAGCGAGTATGAATCCCTTGTGTATCATCACGTGAGTCAGCTGAATAACAGTCAGGATGTTCTCGCGCGCCGCTGGCTGCTGCGCTGGGGCGTGGTATTGCTTAACTGTTCACATGTGGTGTGGCAGCTGCGTGCATGGGAAACCCGGTCTGATCCGCTGGCGCAGGTTAGGGATATCTGTATCGCGTTACTGCGCGATGTGATGAGTGAACGCGGTGTTCAGCAACGTCCGCTGGAAGCCACGCTCGTTGAGCTTCAGCGTATTTGCGACACCCTCGCGCGCCACCATCTCCCGGCCGCACGCGATTTAGCCTCAATAATCTGGCGGCTGCACTGTTCGCTGTCGCAGCTGGAACAGGCCCCGCCACCGGGCACTATTGGCGATCACATCACGCCACAGGCATAACGTGCGCCGCCACCGCCCAGAGGTTTAGGCTTGTCGGACATGTTATCGCCGCCCACGTGGATCATCAGCGCCCGGCCTTTGATTTCATCCAATTTTTTGAGCCGCGGCGCAATGACTGGCGTCGTGGCTTTGCCATCTTTGTCAACCACCAGCACGGGCAGATCGCCCAGGTGCCCCATGCCGTTCGGCCCTTCGTGCTTACCGTAATGTTCAGGATCAAGGTGGCCACCTGCGGCTTCTGCCGCCGAGGCTTTCCCCTCTTTCAGGGCGGGCTGACAGCTACCATTGGTATGAACATGAAAACCATGCTCGCCGGGTGGAAGGGAGTTGAGATGAGGAGCAAACTCCAGCCCTTTGTCGGTTTCAGTGATTTTTACAGTTCCGACGGACTGGCCTACGCCAAGTGGGGAAACGAGGTTCATTTCTACTTCGTCACTGGCAGCCTGCGCCCCTGCGCATACTGCCAGTGTCACGAGTGCCAGAGCAAAACGCTTCATGTGACCTCCTGGGTTTCTTTTTGCCCCTTAAGTCTATACCAGAGGCAGCATTTTCACCGGGAGGTCACGTTTTAGCGGATTACGGGACGTCGTAACCCAGTGCCGCTTTACGGATGCGGAACCACTGCTGGCGGGTCATATCCAGAGCTTCAGCGGCAATCGCCGAGCGCACACGTTCAATTTTGCCAGAACCAATAATCGGCAGCGGTTTTGACGGCAGACGCATGATCCACGCGTACACTACCTGCTCAATGCTTTCCGCATTCAGCTCCTGCGCGATGGTGCTCAGTTCATCACGCAATGGCTGGAAGGCATCATCATTAAACAGACGTCCGCCGCCCAGGCACGACCACGCCATCGGGCGGATGCGCAGCTGTTGCAATTGATCGAGCGTACCGTCCAGCAGCAGTGGCTGGTGAACAGGTGAAATCTCAACCTGGTTAGTGGCCAGCGTAAATGGCAGGCGTGACTGAAGTAAGGCGAACTGCGCAGGGGTAAAGTTCGATACCCCGAAATGACGGACTTTGCCGCTCTGATGCAGATTCAGGAAAGCCTCCGCCACTTCATCAGCATCCATCAGAGGATCCGGGCGATGGATCAGCAGCAAATCAATATGGTCAGTTGCCAGATTAACCAGTGATTGCTCTGCGCTTTTTACGATATGGTCACGGTCAGTGATGTAGTGACCAAGCGCGTGCTCAGGTTTAGCCGTGGTGGCGATGCCGCATTTCGTGACAATCTCCATACGCGAGCGAAGCGCCGGAACCAGCTTAAGTGCCTCACCAAACGCGGCTTCACACAGGTAGCCGCCATAGATATCGGCATGATCGACGGTGGTGATCCCTAAGTCGAGATGCTCTTCAATGAAGCTCGCGAGCTGAACAGGGGACATATTCCAGTCCATCAGCCGCCAGTAACCCATCACAAAACGGGAAAACTCCGGGCCCTGGGGTGCAAGGGTAATGCGCTGAACCATAACAATTTCCTCAAGGAAGTAATGTCATGAGTATACGCAATTACGCTGCTAAAAAAGTGAAGGTTGCTGCGGTTCTTCGGTTTCGCCTGCTTTGTTTGCGCGTATTTTGCGCAGTAAACGCTGCCGACACAGGCGCAGGATGTCCTGTTTTTGCGTGTCGCTAAAATTTTGCCAGTTGAAACGCTCGTCGCGGGTACGCATACACCCACGGCAATATCCGCGCTCATCCACCTGACAAATTCCCCGGCACGGGCTCTGGATGGGGAAAAACTCCAGTTGCTCTGCCACACACACCTCCAGAAACCGATTATCACCTACAGTGAAGACGTTAAATGCCGCTCATGCAAGGGCTTTACCACAGAAATATGGCATTAAGGTTTCACTAATCTTCTCTCCCTATACTCGCCGCATCACGATAAAGAATGGTTTGTTTATGATGTGGTTTGTTAAAAAGTTACAATGTAACGACATTAAATTTACTCTGGGTTGTGCCCTCTTTTTTACCGCGCTGAATGCCCTGTTCATCCAGCGCAGCTGGGCTATCATTGCCCCTGCACAGCTGCATGATATGCTCTTCGCAGCATCCGTTCCGCTGGTGCTTTTTTGCGGCTGGGTCATTGTTTTTAGCATTCTCAATATCCCCTTTATCCGTAAGCCGCTGCTTATCCTGTTGACCATGGGATGTGCCGCAGCCACCTATTTTATGTATACCTACGGCGCGGTTATCGATCAGAACATGATTGTTAACGTGTTCGAAACCAACTCCCAGGAAGCGACCGCCCTGGTGACACCGCAGATGATCATCTGGATTGTCATTGCCGGTCTTATTCCATCCGTGGTGTTAGCCCTGACGCGTATACGTACCGGTAAATGGTGGTACGCGCTGCTGACGCGTATTGCCGCGATGCTCGGCGCGCTGCTGGTGATCATTCTGGTCGCCTCCGTGTTCTATAAAGATTACGCATCGCTGTTCCGTAACAACAAAAGCATCGTCAAGATGGTGACCCCTGCTAACTACGTCAGCGCGATCATGAAGTACAGCAAAACCCGCTGGTTTGCAGGCGATCAGACGCTGGTACGTATTGGTGAAGATGCCCAAAAAGGCCCGGTGATTGCCGGGCAGCAGAAAAAAACAGTGCTGGTATTGTTGGTCGGTGAAGCGTCCCGCGCAGCGAACTACTCGCTTAACGGCTATGACCGTGAAACCAACCCTGAGCTGAAAAAGCAGAACATTATCAACTTCCCTCAGGCATCCTCCTGCGGGACAGAAACCGCGGTCTCCGTTCCTTGCATGTTCTCTGGCATGACACGTAAGAAATATGATGCTGACCTCGCCCGCCACCAGGAAGGGTTGCTCGACGTGCTGGGACATGCGGGTATCAACCTGTTGTGGCGCGATAACGATGGCGGCTGTAAAGGGGCTTGCGACCGTATCCCGCATACGGACATGACTCAGTGGAAGCTGGACCAGTTCTGCAAAGACAAATCCTGCATTGATGACGTTAATTTCTATCGTCTGGATAACGTGCTGGACGGCCTGAAGCAGGACACGGTTCTGGTTATTCACCTGATGGGCAGTCACGGCCCGGCGTACTATCGCCGTTACCCGGATAACTTCCGCAAGTTCACGCCAACCTGCGATACCAACGAGATTCAGGATTGCGATCATCAGGCACTGATCAACACCTATGACAACACCATCCTTTATACCGACAGCATCGTGAGCAAGACTATCGATACCCTGAAAGCTCGCCAGGGCAGCATGAACACGGCGCTGATTTACCTGTCGGATCACGGTGAATCGCTGGGCGAAAGCGGTATCTACCTGCACGGCACACCGTACATGCTGGCTCCTGAACAACAAACGCATATTCCGTTTATGTTCTGGCTCTCTCCCGACTACGCGAAAAATTACGGCGTTAACGAGCAATGCCTGCGCGACCATGCAGCAAAAGATGCGGTTTCACAGGACAATTTATTCTCAACGGTACTGGGGATGATGAACGTGAAATCAAAGGTTTATCAGCAACAGCTGGATATCCTGAACGCATGTCGTCAATAAACCTGCTTGTAATAGACCGATTGGTCTATTACAGTGCCGACATGAGCAGAAATACTGAACACGATACGCGCGAACACTTACTGGCTACAGGCGAGCGTCTTTGTATGCATCGCGGGTTTACCGGTATGGGGCTTAGCGAACTGTTAAAAACCGCTGAGGTGCCGAAAGGGTCGTTCTACCACTACTTTCGCTCCAAAGAATCCTTTGGCGTGGCGATGCTTGAACGGCACTATGCCAGTTATCATCAGCGCCTTGCCACCCACTTTGCCAGTGGCGAAGGTAACTACCGGGATCGTGTTCTTAACTACTATCAGGAAACGCTGACCCAGTTCTGTCAGCAGGGCATTATCAGCGGATGCCTGACGGTAAAACTTTCTGCGGAGGTGTGCGATCTTTCCGAAGATATGCGTACCGCCATGGACAAAGGTGCCAGCGGCGTTATCGCCCTGCTGGCCCAGGCGCTTGAGAAAGGCCGCAATGAAAAAACGCTGGCCTTCCCCGGTGAGCCACTGACCCAGGCGCAGGTTCTCTATGCGCTCTGGTTAGGCGCAAACCTGCAAGCCAAAATTTCTCGCAGTGCCGTGCCGCTGGAAAGCGCGCTGGCACATGTGAAAAGCAGTATTACAACGCCTGGCGTAAATACCCTAAATAATTCGAGTTGCGGGAAGGCGGCAAGGGAGTGAATCCCCGGGAGCTTACACCAGTAAGTGACTGGGGTGAGTGAGTGCAGCCAACGCACATGCAACTTGAAGTATGACAGGTATAGCAGGCGTTTTTATTTACCTAATCACTAGTCGACTGGTCTACTCAGGAGTCTCTATGTCAGCTGAAAAATTATTTACCCCACTGAAAGTGGGTGCCGTTACCGCGCCAAACCGTGTATTCATGGCCCCTCTCACCCGACTTCGCAGCATTGAACCGGGTGATATCCCAACCCCACTGATGGGTGAATATTACCGCCAGCGCGCAAGTTCAGGGCTTATCATCTCTGAAGCTACGCAGATTTCTGCTCAGGCAAAAGGTTATGCTGGCGCACCAGGCCTGCACAGCCCGGAACAAATCGCAGCCTGGAAAAAAATCACCGCCGGTGTTCACGCTGAAGATGGCCGCATCGCCGTACAGCTGTGGCACACCGGTCGTATCTCTCACAGCAGCATCCAGCCTGGCGGCCAGGCTCCGGTTTCCGCCTCTGCGCTGAGTGCAAACACCCGTACCTCGCTGCGTGATGAAAACGGTCATGCGATCCGCGTCGATACCTCTATGCCGCGTGCGCTGGAGCTGGACGAGATCCCGGGTATCGTTAACGATTTCCGTCAGGCCGTTGCCAATGCACGTGACGCCGGTTTCGACCTGGTTGAGCTGCACTCTGCTCACGGCTACCTGCTGCACCAGTTCCTGTCGCCGTCTTCTAACCATCGTACTGACCAGTACGGCGGCAGCGTTGAAAACCGCGCGCGTCTGGTTCTGGAAGTGGTTGATGCCGTCTGCAAAGAGTGGAGCGCCGACCGTATCGGTATCCGTGTTTCCCCGATTGGTTCTTTCCAGAACGTTGATAACGGTGCGAATGAAGAAGCGGATGCCCTGTATCTGATTGAAGAGCTGGCAAAACGCGGTATTGCTTACCTGCATATGTCTGAACCTGACTGGGCAGGCGGTCAGCCGTACACTGAAGCTTTCCGTCAGAAAGTGCGCGACCGTTTCCACGGCGTGATTATCGGTGCCGGTGCCTATACACCAGAGAAAGCAGAAGATCTGATCAGCAAAGGGCTGATTGATGCAGTGGCATTTGGTCGCGATTACATCGCTAACCCGGATCTGGTTGCCCGTCTGGAACGTAAAACGGCACTGAACCCACAGCGCCCTGAAAGCTTCTACGGCGGCGGTGCTGAAGGTTACACCGACTACCCTTCCCTGTAATTCCTCCTTGTGCATTGATAGCGGCGACATTTCGCCGCTATACTAAAACATCGTTTCTGTTCAAAAAGATAATCCAATCCATTGGTTAATGAGGAAATTATGCGCCTACTTCACACCATGCTGCGCGTTGGCGACCTGCAACGTTCTGTCGATTTCTACACTAACGTGCTGGGTATGACGCTGCTGCGCACCAGCGAAAACCCGGAATACAAATATTCACTGGCATTCGTAGGCTACGGCCCGGAATCAGATGAAGCGGTTATCGAGCTGACCTATAACTGGGGCGTAGACAGCTACGAGCTGGGCACGGCATATGGCCATATCGCGCTGGAAGTGGAAAATGCCGCTGAAGCCTGTGAACGCATCCGCAGCAACGGCGGCAATGTGACCCGTGAAGCAGGCCCGGTCAAAGGTGGCACCACGGTCATTGCTTTTGTTGAAGATCCAGATGGTTACAAAATCGAGCTGATTGAAGCCAAAGACGCTGGTCGCGGTCTGGGCAACTGATCCCGCAGGGCGCAATATGCGCCCGTAGTTTTACTGCATCCCCTCTTAAAATTTGCCATAATGCGCACTGCTTTTTTCCCCATGTAAGAGACCCTGATGTCCGATAACGTTCAATTTACCGGTCTGTGCGACCGTTTTCGTGGTTTTTATCCCGTTGTCATTGATGTAGAAACAGCCGGATTTAACGCTAAAACCGATGCGCTGCTTGAAATTGCCGCCATCACGCTGAAGATGGATGAACAGGGCTGGATTTCACCGGACACCACGTTGCATTTCCACGTTGACCCGTTCGAGGGCGCCAACTTACAGCCAGAAGCGCTGGCCTTTAACGGCATTGACCCGCATAACCCCCTGCGTGGCGCCGTAAGCGAATACGATGCACTGCACGCCATTTTCAAAATGGTGCGCAAAGGTATGAAAGACAATGATTGCAGCCGCGCGATCATGGTGGCGCATAACGCTACCTTCGATCACAGCTTTATGATGGCGGCTGCCGAACGCGCATCGCTCAAGCGCAACCCTTTCCATCCGTTTGTTACCTTCGACACCGCAGCCCTGAGCGGCCTGGCGCTGGGACAAACGGTATTATCCAAAGCCTGCATCACGGCAGGAATTGCGTTTGACGGGACTCAGGCGCATTCCGCGTTATATGACACCGAACGCACCGCTGAACTGTTCTGTGAAATTGTGAACCGCTGGAAACGTCTTGGCGGCTGGCCGCTGCCGATGGGTGATGAGGCAGATATTCAATCGTAGGTCGGGTAAGCGCAGTACCACCCGACAAAAAAAAGCGACCTCGACAGGTCGCTTTTTTATTTTCGCAGATAACTTACTCTGCGTCTGGTTCTTCAGTCTTGTACTTAGCAGCGGTTTCTTTGATCAGCTGTTGCAGTTCGCCACGCTGATACATTTCGATCAGGATGTCACAACCGCCAACCAGCTCGCCATCAACCCACAGCTGCGGGAAGGTCGGCCAGTTTGCATATTTTGGCAGCTCAGCGCGAATGTCCGGGTTTTGCAGGATATCAACGTAAGCAAAGCGCTCGCCACAGGCAGACAGCGCCTGAACTGCTTGTGCGGAGAAACCGCAGCTTGGCAGCTTCGGAGAACCTTTCATGTACAGGAGAATTGGGTTTTCAGCAATCTGGTGCTGGATTTTTTCAATAGTGGTGCTCATGTCTTGCTTCCTTTAACTTCTGTTACGGCATTCGTCTGACATTGTAGCGGTTCAGAGCGGCATCGGAAAATAACATTTTTTTCACGTCTATATATTTTAAACGTTACCGGCATAAGTTGCATTCCAAATGTAGCTTAACCCTGCTGTGGGTAAGGTTTTGCTTAAGGAGTAAGCAATAGTGCTACAGATTGATGAATTTTTTTGCACTTGCTAACGAAACACAATTTTAGATTGAAAAATGCTATTAACTTATCGGGTTTTTATAGATTAGAATCGACGGGTTTTGAAAATCACACGCAGGTATGATTGATGACCTGCATTTACCAGGGGACTGGCCAGTGGCGCGGATAAATAAAATCTCGATCACGCTCTGTGCTTTATTGTTTACGACACTCTCTTTCACGCCAGTGGCTAACGCCTCCCAGCAGGCGCGGCATTCTGCTGTACAAAAAACGCACCTGGCGAAAGTCACAGAACGTAAGAAAAAAACCACCAGTAAGAACGAAAAGAAAAAAACCACCGCACAGACAAAACGTACTGCCTCCAGCAAAACTAAAACCACTCACACCACCTCATCCAGCTCGCGCAAAGCCCAGCAAACTGCCGCTAATCTCGTTACCGAAAAATGCACGGCCCGCAAAGGTCACAAAGCGAAGTGTGTTAAAGGAATGAAGGTTGCGGAAGTGCATAAAGTGCGCGTCCAGAAAGCGCAAAAAACCGCGATGAACAAGCTGATGGGACAAATTGGCAAACCTTATCGCTGGGGCGGAACCTCACCCCGTACCGGTTTCGATTGCAGCGGTCTGGTGTATTACGCTTACAAAGATCTGGTGAAATTCCGTATTCCGCGTACCGCGAACGAAATGTATCACCTGCGCGATGCTTCACCGGTCGATCGTGGCGAGCTGGAAAACGGCGATCTGGTGTTCTTCCGCACCCAGGGTCGCGGCACAGCTGACCACGTGGGTGTTTACGTGGGCAACGGGAAATTCATCCAGTCCCCCCGTAGCGGCCAGGACATTCAAATCACTTCTCTGAGCGAAGATTACTGGGTACGCCACTACGTTGGCGCGCGCCGTGTAATGACCCCGAAAACCATTCGTTAATCCCTGCCCTGCCGCGTCTGCGGCGGGGTAAGTTCCTCTTTTGCATACCCTTTCAATTTGCTACTCTATCCTTGTTGTCTGTATGGTTATTGGCAACGTAAAAAATAATAAGGAGAGAAGCAATGTCGTTCGAATTACCTGCATTACCGTATGCAAAAGACGCCCTGGCTCCACACATTTCCGTGGAAACCCTGGAATATCACTACGGCAAACACCACCAGACGTATGTCACCAACCTGAACAACCTGATCAAAGGCACTGACTTTGAAGGCAAAACGCTGGAAGAGATCGTGCGTAGCTCTGAAGGTGGCGTGTTTAACAACGCCGCTCAGGTCTGGAACCACACGTTTTACTGGCACTGCCTGGCACCGAATGCAGGCGGAGAACCAACCGGTGAACTGGCCGTAGCCATCAATGCCGCGTTCGGCAGCTTTGCTGATTTCAAAGCAAAATTCACTGACGCAGCGATTAAAAACTTTGGCTCCGGCTGGACCTGGCTTGTGAAAGAAGCCGATGGCAAACTGGCTATCGTATCAACATCCAACGCGGGTACACCGCTGACCACCAGCGCAACCCCGCTGATGACCGTCGATGTGTGGGAACATGCTTACTACATCGATTACCGTAACGCGCGTCCGAACTACCTGGAGCATTTCTGGGCGCTGGTTAACTGGGAATTTGTTGCGAAGAACCTCGCAGCATAAGAGACACGCAGAAGGGTTCGCCCTTCTGCGTTTTTTGATTATTCAGCAGCGCAGGCCGTTTCTGGTTGTTTACGACCCGACATCAGTACCAGCAGTAACCCCAGAGCGGCAATAATCGCTCCCATCACCGGCACAAAGCTGTACCCCAGACCACCCGAAATCACCGCACCACCGGCCGCAGCCCCCAGCGCATTACCCAGGTTAAACGCACCAATATTCACGGATGAAGAGAGCCCCGGTGCTTCATGAGCCACACGCATGACGCGCATCTGCAACGGTGGAACCACGGCAAAGGTCGCAGCACCCCATACCACCATCGCAATGGCCGCGCCAAACTCGTTACGTGCCAGCCACGGAATAGCCACCATGATGACAATCAGCAGCGTTAAGAAGCCTTTCAGCGTGCCGCTCACGGAACGGTCTGCCAGCTTACCGCCCAGATAGTTACCAATAGAGAACCCTACGCCAATCAGCACCAGCATCGCGGTAATAAAGACCGGCGTAGCATGAGTAATATCGTGCAGCACGGGCGAAATATAGGTATAGAGCGTAAACATCGCCCCTGCCCCCAGCACCGTGGTCAACAGTGCAGACAACACCTGAGGACGCACCAGCACAGACAGCTCTTTACGTACATCCGGGCGTTCGCCTGCGCTACCTTTCGGCAATGAGAAGAACAGCGCGACCATGGCAATCACGCCCAGTGCGGCGGTTGCCAGGAACGACATACGCCAGCCGATCGCTTCACCCAGCCAAGTGGCCGCAGGGACACCGCCGATATTGGCGATGGTCAGGCCCATGAACATGGTTGCCACCGCGCTGGCCTGCTTATGTTTAGGCACCACGCTTGCGGCAACCACGGAGCCGAGTCCAAAGAACGCACCGTGATTAAGGCTGGTCAGGATACGGGACAGCATCAGCGTGGTGTAATCCGGTGAAAGCGCGGAAAGCACATTCCCCAGTGTAAAAATGGCCATCAGGAAAATCAGCGCATTACGACGCGCACGGTGTGAAAGCAGCAGCGTCATTAACGGCGCCCCTACCATCACGCCAATCGCGTAGGCGCTAATCAACATACCCGCCGCAGGGATAGAGACGTCCACACCCCGGGCGATAACAGGCAATAACCCCATCGGGGAAAATTCAGTGGTGCCAATCCCAAAAGCGCCAATCGCCAGGGCCAGCAGAGGAAAATTGATTTTCATGAGTCAACTCCGGATGCCGTGTCGTACCGCGACACAGAACAAAGAAGTCAAAAGCATGACACCAATCACAAAAAATGAGAAGTTAACAATTTGGCAAAAGATTTTTGCCAGAGAAGTAACAATCAGCGGGGAGTGTGGAGGGAGAGAACTCTCCCCCCGCGTAAATCAGTGCAATACAGCCGTCAGGCCAGCGGCAACAATCAGTGCCAGCACGATAACGGTGGTCGTCAGCGAAAACTTAAGATCGGTACTCATCAATTTTTCTCCTTTTAATCACCTTACGAAAAGTGAGCTTGCTCATTTTTACACAGTTTACGTCAAAAATCTTCCTGGATTTAAACTGATATCCACTTTTGCTCTTCCCCTTTTCATCAAGATAGGACAAAATTCCACGCTAAATTTATTAGCGTACCGGCCATTGACCCCCTCCTGACGTCCTGTGTCGTTTTCCCGGCGTGTCGCAATTCCAGATTGCGTGATAAGGGTGAGAGAAGGCAAACGTTTACCTTCAAGTTTTTCAGGAGCTTAGGATATGGTCTGGAGTGACATTTAATGGCAACAATTAAAGACGTGGCAAAACGCGCAAACGTTTCCACTACAACCGTATCACATGTAATTAACAAAACCCGTTTTGTCGCGGAAGAGACGCGTAATGCCGTCTGGGCGGCGATCAAAGAGCTGCACTATTCGCCAAGTGCGGTCGCGCGTAGCCTGAAAGTTAATCACACCAAATCTATTGGTTTGCTGGCCACCAGCAGCGAAGCTGCGTATTTCGCAGAGATCATCGAAGCGGTCGAGAAAAACTGCTTCCAGAAAGGCTATACCCTGATCCTGGGCAACGCGTGGAACAACATTGAGAAACAGCGTGCTTATCTGTCGATGATGGCGCAAAAACGCGTGGATGGCCTATTGGTCATGTGTTCTGAATACCCGGAGTCTGTGCTCTCGATGCTCGAAGAGTATCGTCACATCCCAATGGTCGTGATGGACTGGGGTGAAGCGCGCGCTGATTTTACCGACTCCGTTATTGATAACGCCTTCGAAGGCGGCTACATGGCCGGTCGTTATCTGGTGGAACGCGGTCACCGCGAGATTGGCGTGATCCCGGGCCCACTGGAGCGTAACACCGGTGCAGGCCGTCTGGCCGGGTTTATGAAAGCCATGGAAGAAGCGCTGATCACCGTACCGGAAAACTGGATTGTTCAGGGTGACTTTGAGCCTGAATCCGGTTACCGCGCGATGCAGCAGATTGTCTCCCAGCCACATCGTCCGACTGCCGTCTTCTGCGGTGGCGATATTATGGCAATGGGTGCGCTTTGTGCCGCCGATGAGCTGGGTCTGCGCGTACCGCAGGATATTTCTGTGATCGGGTATGACAACGTGCGCAACGCGCGTTTTTTCACTCCGGCGCTGACCACCATTCACCAGCCGAAGGACTCTCTGGGTGAAACAGCATTCAATATGCTGATGGACAGGATCGTTAACAAACGTGAAGAGTCACAGTCGATTGAAGTCCACCCGCGTCTTATCGAACGTCGTTCCGTTGCGGACGGTCCTTTCCGCGACTACCGCCGTTAATCGTGTACGGAGCCAGTTAATCTGGCTCCCGTAACCACTCCCTGTTCAGCGTTTCACTGTCCCCCAAATAATCCAGCAGCCACGCCATCGCGGGCGATACGTCGCTTTGCTGCCAGGTTAGACAACATGCCGCATCCGGGAACGGGTTTTCCAGTTCAAGGGCAACCCACTCCCCGGCATCGATTCGCGGTCTGGCAAAATGGACCGGCACCATCGCCACACACAACCCGGCGGAAAGGCAGGTCGCGGAGGATTCCCAGTCAGGCGCAATCACCCGACGCTGGTTATCCAGCAGCCAGGTTACACGCTTCGGTAGTGAGCGCGACGTGTCCTCCAGCACCAACGACGGCCAGTTACGCAGGGTATCGTCACTTAACGGCCCCGGCATTGCCGCCAGCGGGTGATCGCTTGCCACCACGCATTTCCAGCTTAACATTCCCATATCGCGAAATGCGTAGCGTCCCCCAACGGGTATGGCCTGTGTTGCGCCGATCGCCATCTCTGCCCTGCCGTCTGCCAGCGCATCCCAGACACCGTTAAAGACTTCCTGTGATACCCGCAACTCAACATCCGAGAAGTGGCGATAAAAATCGACAATCATCTGCCGGGTACGTTCGGGTTTGACGATGTTATCCACCGCAATAGACAGATGCCCTCGCCAGCCGTTAGCGATTTGCTGACACTGTTCACGGGTGATCTGCATTTTTTTGATAACAGAACGCCCTTCTTTCAAAAACCACGCCCCGGCAGGCGTTAATTCCACGTCGCGATGGCGGCGTTCAAACAGCGGAACCGCCAGCCATTCCTCAAGCTGACGTACCGTGTAACTGATGGCCGAGGGGACGCGGTGGAGTTCCTGCGCGGCTCTGCTGAAGCTGCCGTTACGAGCGACAGCATCCACAACTTCAAGAGAATAATCTGACCACATTTTCTGCCTGCAAAAAATTTGAATGCACCCGCCAAATATTAGCGTTTCACAAGCCGCTTTGCACTCCCTACACTCTGCGCCAACGTACACCTGCCTCCTTAAGGAGAATAAAACAATGCAACCCAGGAAAGGTTTTTTAGTCTGGCTCGGCGGCTTAAGCGTGCTGGGCTTTTTAGCGACCGATATGTATTTACCCGCATTCGCTGCAATGCAGGAAGATTTGCAAACGCCTGCCGCCGCCATCAGTGCCAGCCTGAGTTTGTTCCTCGCCGGTTTTGCCTTTGCGCAACTGCTGTGGGGACCGCTCTCTGACCGTTTTGGTCGTAAACCGGTGCTGTTGCTGGGCCTGGCAATTTTTGCCGTGGGCTGTCTTGGGATGTTATGGGTACGCGATGCGACCTGGCTGCTGGTGCTGCGTTTTGTTCAGGCCGTCGGAGTTTGTGCCGCAGCGGTCACCTGGCAGGCGCTGGTGACGGATTACTATCCGGCCTCGCGGACCAACCGAATTTTTGCCACCATTATGCCGCTGGTTGGCCTTTCCCCTGCGCTGGCTCCACTGCTGGGCAGCTGGATCCTGGCGCACTTCGACTGGCAGGCGATTTTCGCCACCCTGTTTGCCATCACTCTGGTGCTGATGCTGCCCGCATTCGCCCTGAAGCCTGCGCATAAAAAAGAGACGCACCCGGAAGCGAAGCCGATTACTTTTACCTCTTTGCTGCGCACCAAAGCGTACCGCGGCAACGTGCTTATCTACGCTGCCTGCTCCGCCAGCTTCTTCGCATGGCTGACCGGCTCACCCTTTATTCTGCATGACATGGGTTACAGCCCGGCCGCCATCGGACTGAGCTATGTTCCACAGACCATCGCCTTCCTGGTGGGCGGTTATGGTTGTCGCGCGGCGCTGCAAAAATGGCAGGGTCAGCAGATGTTACCCTGGCTGCTGGCGCTGTACGCGTTAAGCGTTATTGGTACCTGGGCCGTTGGCTTTATTCCGGGCGCAGGTCTGGTAGAAATCCTGATCCCGTTCTGCGTGATGGCGATTGCTAACGGTGCCATTTATCCGATTGTCGTGGCGCAGGCTTTACGCCCGTTCCCCCAGGCAACGGGCCGCGCGGCAGCCTTGCAGAACACACTGCAACTGGGGCTGTGCTTCCTGGCAAGCCTGGTGGTGTCCGCACTGATTGCAACGCCACTGCTCACTACCACCAGTGTGATGCTGGTAACCGTTGCCCTTGCAGGCATCGGATATCACATGCAGTCAGCGGCACATCGTGAGGAACATACGGCAGGCCAGGCTGAAACATCACACGCTTAATCGCGCCAGCAACTATGTTACATTCCAGTGATTAGGTTGCTAAGAATTTTCTATTGAATCACCAAATTTTGAGGCCTATACTAAATTTGGTTCGATTAAATACGATAAATATTAAGTGTTAACGGGAGCCGGAGTGCTCCCGTTTTACCATGGAAGGCCTTTCGGCAAGGGCTATCTCCCTTCCTCTGTTCTACGTCGGATACTAGCCTCACGGAGCGTAATACCGTGAGATTTCTCACAAACCAAAAAAAGCGTCTACGCTGTTTGAAGGTTCTGATCACAGCAAGGTGATGGAGAAGCTATGAGTTCATCGTGTATAGAAGAAGTCAGCGTTCCGGACGACAACTGGTCCCGGATCGTCAGTGAATTATTGGGTCGTGCAGGCATCACTATCAACGGGCCTTCCCCATCCGATCCTCAGATCAAACATCCCGATTTTTTCAAGCGCGTGTTGCAGGAGGGATCGTTAGGGCTGGGTGAAAGCTATATGGATGGCTGGTGGGACTGCGAACGGCTGGATATCTTTTTCTCAAACGTTTTACGCGCCGGGCTGGAGAACCAACTTCCCCGCAATCTAAAAGATACCCTGCGTATCGCGTCTGCCCGGTTGTTTAACCTGCAAAGCAAAAAACGGGCATGGATCGTGGGTAAAGAGCATTACGACCTGGGTAATGACCTCTTTAGCCGGATGCTGGACCCCTACATGCAATACTCATGCGCCTACTGGAAAGAGGCCTCCACGCTTGAGGATGCACAGCAGGCAAAACTGCGTCTGATCTGCGAGAAATTGCAGTTACAGCCGGGGATGCGCGTGCTGGATATCGGCTGCGGCTGGGGTGGCCTTGCGTACTATATGGCGAAAAACTACGGCGTCAGCGTGGTGGGTGTGACCATCTCTGCGGAACAGCAGAAAATGGCGCAGGAACGGTGTCACGACCTCGACGTCAATATTCTGCTCCAGGATTACCGCGAGCTGAACGATCAGTTCGACCGCATTGTCTCTGTCGGGATGTTCGAGCACGTTGGGCCGAAAAACTACAACACCTATTTTTCGGTGGCAGATCGTAACCTGAAACCGGATGGCATCTTCCTGCTACACACTATTGGTTCGAAAAAGACTGACCATAGCGTTGATCCCTGGATCAATAAATACATCTTTCCGAATGGCTGTTTACCGTCGGTTCGCCAGATTGCGAACGCCAGCGAACCCCACTTTATTGTGGAAGACTGGCATAACTTCGGCGCAGATTACGACACCACGTTGATGGCATGGCAGTCGCGTTTTCTTAGTGCCTGGCCGGAGATTGCTGACAACTATTCCGAACGATTCAAACGGATGTTCACGTATTACCTGAACGCCTGTGCAGGTGCATTCAGGGCGCGTGATATACAGCTATGGCAGGTGGTCTTCAGCCGTGGTGTTGAACACGGTTTGCGGGTCGCCCGCTAAAAAAATAACCCCGGATAGCCGGGGTTATTTTTTATTCTTCTTCAGATTTTATTATTGCGGCTTCTTTTGCCGCCAGCACGCGCTCAACGGTATCCACAACCGCCTGCGTTTGCGGATCTATTTCAATATTTACGCGATGCCCCAGTTTTTTAGCACCCAGAGTAGTGCGCTGTAATGTTTCAGGAATTAAATGTACGCAAAAACGCGTTGGCGTCACTTCGCCAACCGTCAGGCTAATACCATCAATGCCAATAAATCCTTTATACAGGATGTATTTCATTAATGTCGTATCCTGCACTTTAAACCAGATTTGGCGGTTATTTTCAGAGGTCAGGATTTTCGCAACTTCAGCCGTCGTCATGATATGACCAGACATCAGATGCCCGCCGATCTCATCGTTGAACTTCGCCGCACGCTCTACGTTTACGGTATCGCCAACCACCAGCTCACCCAGATTGGTGATGCGCAGCGTTTCTTTCATTAAATCAAAGCTGATGTGATTGCCGTTAATTTCAGTGACCGTCAGGCAGCAGCCGTTATGCGCAACCGACGCCCCGGTTTCCAGACCATCGAGCATATATTCCGGCAGCTCGACAACATGGGTGCGGAAATTGGGTTTTTCATCAATGGACACCAGTTTCGCCGTGCCCTGAACAATACCAGTAAACATGCTTACAACTCCTGTTTCTTCGGACGGTGCTGACACCGTTTAATCCCACCACAATAACAGTTGGAAAAACAGGTTGCCAGCGGAGCGCATTTTCTGGCGATTTTTTCACTAGATAATTAGTTAAAGCCCGCTACAATAGCTGCCATCCCCCTGCATTTTCTTCTTGCTGCCAGTAACGGCGGCTTTTTTAGTCTCTCATACCCTAAATAATTCGAGTTGCAGGAAGGCGGCAAGCGAGAGAATCCCCAGGAGCATAGATAACTATGTGACTGGGGTGAGCGAGCGCAGCCAACGCACATGCAACTTGAAGTATGACGGGTATATAACTACAAAATAAAGGTGTTCACGTGCAGAAGTACATGAATGAAGCGCGTCAGTTGTTGGCACTGGCTATACCAGTGATCATCGCGCAGGTTGCCCAAACCGCAATGGGATTTGTGGATACGGTGATGGCAGGTGGTTATAGCGCCACCGATATGGCCGCCGTTGCAATCGGAACCTCAATCTGGCTGCCGGCCATTCTCTTTGGCCATGGCCTGTTGCTGGCCCTGACTCCGGTTATCGCACAACTGAACGGCTCCGGGCGCCGCGAGCGGATCGCGCACCAGGTGCGCCAGGGATTCTGGCTGGCAGGCGCGGTCTCCGTGCTGATTATGGTCGTGCTGTGGAACGCAGGCCACATCATCCGCTCCATGCATAACATCGACCCTGCCCTCGCGGATAAGGCCGTGGGTTATTTGCGCGCGTTACTGTGGGGCGCGCCGGGATATCTGTTCTTCCAGGTGGCGCGTAACCAGTGCGAAGGGCTGGCAAAAACCAAGCCTGGCATGGTGATGGGGTTCATCGGTCTGCTAGTGAATATTCCGGTGAACTACATCTTTATCTATGGGCACTTGGGGATGCCTGAACTGGGTGGCGTCGGTTGTGGTGTGGCGACGGCAGCGGTTTACTGGGTCATGTTCTTTAGCATGATGACCTATGTCAAACGCGCGCGCTCCATGCGCGATATCCGTAACGATGAGTCTTTCAGCAAGCCGGATATGGCTGTCGTGACCCGTCTTGTGCAACTCGGGCTGCCTATTGCGCTGGCGCTGTTCTTTGAAGTGACGCTGTTCGCCGTGGTTGCACTGCTGGTCTCTCCGTTGGGCATTATAAACGTGGCCGGGCACCAGATAGCGCTGAACTTTAGTTCGCTGATGTTCGTGATGCCGTTGTCACTGGCTGCGGCGGTGACCATCCGTGTCGGCTTTCGTCTGGGTCAAGGTTCAACCATTGATGCACAAACGGCAGCGCGTACCGGGTTAGGCGTGGGTGTCTGTATGGCGATATGTACCGCGCTGTTTACCGTCGCCCTGCGTGAGCAGATTGCCCTTCTCTATAACGACAACCCGGAAGTGGTTCTCCTGGCGTCGCACCTGATGCTGCTGGCGGCGGTGTACCAGATTTCAGACTCGATTCAGGTTATCGGCAGCGGGATCCTGCGTGGGTATAAAGATACGCGCTCTATCTTCTTTATCACCTTTACGGCGTATTGGGTGCTGGGACTGCCTGCCGGCTATATCCTGGCGCTGACCGACCTGGTGGTTGACCGTATGGGGCCTGCCGGGTTCTGGATGGGCTTTATTATCGGCTTAACGTCAGCGGCTATCCTGATGATGCTGCGTATGCGCTTCCTGCAACGTCAGCCTTCGGCCGTGATTTTGCAGCGCGCCGCACGTTAAATACACAGTGGCCGCTGGCGGGCGGCTACTTTCTCTTCATTTTGCGCGGG
The DNA here is from genome assembly GCF_011752765.1 of Enterobacter sp. Tr-810. Taxonomy (NCBI): domain Bacteria; kingdom Pseudomonadati; phylum Pseudomonadota; class Gammaproteobacteria; order Enterobacterales; family Enterobacteriaceae; genus Enterobacter; species Enterobacter sp. Tr-810. Next base: position 202,004 of record NZ_VWWW01000002.1, read on the forward strand.
AATAAAGCAATCGCGTGAAATCTGAGAGAAAATTGCATTTTCCCTCTTGCCTCATCCGGACAGTGCCGCTAATATTCGTCCCCGTTGTCGCCGACAACACGTTGCGTTCATAGCTCAGTTGGTTAGAGCACCACCTTGACATGGTGGGGGTCGTTGGTTCGAGTCCAATTGAACGCACCATTCTGCGTCCGTAGCTCAGTTGGTTAGAGCACCACCTTGACATGGTGGGGGTCGGTGGTTCGAGTCCACTCGGACGCACCATTTCAGTCCTGAAATGGTGCGAATTCTCTCTTAGTATTCTGAATAATTCCAACCTTCTGATTTTTTAATTCTTCACCTGCTACGCTTTTCTCATGGAAAACGCAGGAACACCGTTGATGAAAAAAATCGCCATTATCGGCTCGGGACCTACCGGGATTTACACCTTTTTTTCGCTGCTGAATAACAAAACGCCCCTCTCGATCTCGGTCTTTGAACAAGAAAAGGAAGCCGGAGTTGGGATGCCATACAGCACTGAGGATAATTCGCGCCTGATGCTGGCGAACATTGCAAGTATTGAAATCCCCCCACTCTTCATCACCTATCTCGACTGGCTTAAGACACAGAGTCAGACCCATCTCGCCCGCTATGGCGTTGACAAAAATTCACTGCATGACCGCCAGTTTTTACCGCGTATTTTACTGGGCGAATTTTTCCGCGATCGGTTTTTGGCCATTGTCGCAGAGGCTAAAAAGCGGGGTTTTGCGGTGCAGGTATACGAATCCTCCTGCGTGACCGACATCGATGCTCACGCAGACGGGGTCGCACTTTCGGTAAACGATAAACCCTTCGCCGAAAGCGTGGATCTTGCCATCGTTGCCACTGGCCACGTCTGGCCTGACGATGATGAAGCCACCCGCGCCTACTTTCCAAGCCCGTGGTCCGGGCTGATGGACTCGGAAGTCCGCCCCTGCCACGTCGGCATTATGGGCACCTCGCTGAGTGGCCTGGATGCCGCCATGGCGGTAGTGATGCAGCACGGGACGTTTGTCGACGACCAGTTCCGGCTGGCGGAAAAAAGTCAGGGGCTGAAAATAACATTAATGTCGCGCACCGGGATCCTGCCGGAGGCCGATTTTTATTGTCCCATCCCGTATGAACCCCTCGCCATATTGACCGGTGCAGTCGCAGAAGCCGAAATTAAAAAAGGAGCTAACGGCCTGCTCGACCGGATATTCGCTCTCATGGTGAAAGAACTCAGGAATGCTGACCCACAGTGGTGCGACGCAATAAATCTTCACAGGCTTAATGCTGACACCCTCCTTGATGCCTGGTTTGCAGATCGTAAAAAGCACGACCCTTTCTTATGGGCAGAAGACAACCTCCAGGAGGTGGTGCGGAACAAACATGAAAAACGCACCGTCGCATGGCGCTATACCGTGCTGCGGCTACACGATGTGGTGGGGGAAATCGTTCCTCACCTTAACGCAAAAGACAGCGAGCGTTTTAAAATGGGGCTGGCGCGGGTGTTTATTGATAACTATGCCGCCATTCCACCACAGTCCATTCGCCGGCTACTGGCACTGCGCGAAGCGGGGATCCTCAGCATTCTTACGCTGGGGAATGAGTACGAACTGGATATCGGCAATGATCGTACTGTTATCACGACCCAGGACGCCACCTGGCAATTCGATGTATTTATCGATGGGCGTGGACAAAAACCGCTTAAAACCAAAGACCTGCCCTTCCCGACGCTGCGTAAACAGCTTCTGGCAACAGGTGATGAAATACCGGATGTGGGAGAGGATTATACGTTGCAGGCGCCCGAATCGCTGTGCGGCCGGGTAGCCTTTGGGGCAATCCCCTGGCTCATGCACGATCAGCCTTTTGTGCAGGGGCTGGCGGAATGCGCGGAGAGAGGAAAAGCGATGGCAAAAGCAGCAGAGAAACCTGCATCCCGGCCACGCAGAAAACTGTTTTTTGTGGAGAATTAACGGGGCATCCTTGCCCTGAGTAACCGGATTATTCGAAGAACACTTCCGGATTTTCAGACAGCGACACAAAGGTTTTGGTCTCTTTATCCAGAGCGCGAATATCACCGCTTTCGATATCGTAAACCCAGCCATGCAGGCGAATTGAGTTATTGCGCAGGCCAACTGCCACAGACGGATGCGTTTTGATGTTGCTCAGCTGCGCGAAAACGTTCTCCTGCACCATCGCATTCACTTTATCCGTACCGTTGGTCCAGGTTTTGTTTTCCACAACCGCTTTTGCCGCATCGGAATAGCGCAACCAGTGGGATACCGCTGGCATAGGCTCCAGGTTGGCGTTGTCGGCAATCGCCTTCATCGCGCCGCAGTTGGAATGCCCGCAGATAACAATATCGGTCACACCCAGCGCCACTACTGCGTATTCGATCGTCGCCGACACGCCGCCTGGTTCAGGCCCGAACGGTGGAACGATATTGCCAGCATTTCGAATGACAAAGAGCTGTCCCGGCTCTTGCTGCGTTACCAGCTCTGGTACCAGGCGACTATCGGAGCAGGAGATGAACAGCGCTTTGGGATTCTGGCTGGACGCTAAACTGCGGAAGAGTTCTTTACGTTGCGGAAAAACTTCTTTTTGAAAGCTGAGGAAACCTTCAATGATATGTTGCATAGCAATGTCTCTTTATCTGTTTTAGTTTAGACGTGACAGTGATCACGTTCGTAAAGTTTAACTACCCCGCTTAACATCATACAAGAATTATATTGCTGACCCGACCACATAGCCTGTTACCCACCCGCATTTTGCACTTTGGGCTGTTCTGCCGCCCGTGGGATGCATCAATCCCTGTTTTTGCCCTATACTGTGCTGACCGCAAAAACTGAACAAAGCAGGTAAATGATGGAAATTGATCTCGACAATCTGGTGTTTAACGGACTGGATGAAGCCGAAGAGCGCAATGCTGAGCGTCTGGATGACGCAGATAAAAAGGCTCAGGCTATTGTAGCTGACGATGACTGCGGCGACGCCTGCAAAATCTGATCACGTAATTGACCCGCACTGGATGCAACACCCGGTGCGGGTGACTCGTTACAGCTTCAGGCTATCAATTGCCTGCTGCGCGCACGCTTCATCAAGATGACCACCCGGCGCACCGCCAATACCAATCGCCCCGATCACTTCATCCCCTAGTTTCAACGGTAAACCGCCCGCCAGCAGCAGGAAGCCCGGAACATCACGCATATTTTGCGCCCCGGCATTACTCTGCGCCGCTTCCATCACTTTGCCCGAGGCATTCTTTGTGCTGAGCGACGTATAGGCTTTCATTTCGCTGGCTTTCACCGTGTGTGGGCCTGCGTTGTCGGTGCGCTGCACGGCCTTAATGATGCCCGCGCGATCAACCACGGTCACCGTCACCTGGTAGTTTTTCGCCATGCAGGCCTGAATGGCAGAGGAGGCCAGGGCATTCGCCTGGGCCAGAGAGATATTTTTTTGCGCCAGCACATCGGCCTGTGCTGTCAGGCTCACACCACCCGCGATAAACGCCGCAACCATCATTAACTTTTTCATCGCACATCCTCGATTATTGGGAGACACCACGAGGTTATCGGGACGCGCGGGGAAACGTAATTCGGTTGAATACGCACTCTTCCTGGTAGTTATACGGATTGCAATTTGTCGTAATCGCGGATGGCCTGAACAAGGCTCGTCACACCGAGCTTGGTCAATGCCGCGGCGCGGTGCGCTTCAACGGTTCTGGGTGACAGGCTGAGCAGCGCGGCAGCCTCTTTATTGCTGCGCCCGTCCATTAATACGCTGAGCACCTCATGTTCTCGCGCGGTGAGGAGTTCAAAGCGGGCTTTGATGCGTGATGTTTCCTGCCAGGCTCCGAGAAGCCGCTGGCTCTCTTCAAAGGCCAGACCAACCGTCTCAATCAGCTTATCCGCATCAAGCGGCTTGGTGAAAAACTCAAATACGCCATTGCGAAACGCCCGACGGCAGGCATCGACGGTGCCATGCCCGGTCATGATGATCACGGGTAAAAGCGGCCACGGCCATTCCCCCTCTTCCAGCCACGCAAGCCCGCCTTTACCGGGCATCCGCATATCCAGCAGCAGGCAGCCCACCAGCGCCGTGTCTCCCTGATGCGCAACCGTGAAGGCGTCAACACTGTCATAGGCCTGCACCTCCCAATTCATCCCCGAAAGTAAAAATGCCAGCGATTCCAGGACTGACGCATCATCATCAATCAGATAAATAGCGTTAACCATGTGATGTCTCCTTGTCATTCGCCAGCTGAAGCAGGATCTGCGCGCCACCGTCCGGTGCGTTGTTAAGCGTAATGACGCCGTTCATACGCGTCATCAGTGACTCCGTTAAGGTCATGCCGAGCCCAATCCCCTCTTTTCGCCCGCTGTAAAAAGGCATAAATGCATTCTGCAATGCCTCAGGGCTAAAACCCGGGCCACCGTCGGTGACGGTTATCTGTACGGCATCGCCTTTCTTCTGGCTTTCTATCCGCACCCAACCCTGAGGAATGTCCTGCTGCGCCTGGATAGCATTGCTGAGAATATTATGCAGCACCTGCTCAAGCCACAGCCGATCTGCCTGCACTGTCGATGCATCCGGCGCAAAGTGATGGCTGACCGTAATATGTTCAGCCTTGCGCTCATGTTCGAGTAAATTCACCACCTGCTGCCAGCACTGCGCCAGGTCGGTGTCGCGCAGGGTCACTTTTTCCTGCACCACGTGTTCACGAAAACGCGTTAACAGCGCACCGATCCGCTGGGTCTGTACCAGCGCTGCCGCCAGCGCCTGAGACACCGCCTGCGGGTTATCCTGCATCTGCTGGCGCTGCGCTCCCTGGATCCAGGTCTGTACCGCGGTGAGCGGCTGGTTGATTTCATGCACAATGCCCGCGGTGATCTCCCCCAGCGTGTTCAGCCTGGCGTGCTGGTAGTAGTGCGCGCGTTGTTCCGCCTCTTTTCGTGCCTTGCGCTGCCAGAACGCCACGCTCGCCACAGCAATCACCACCGCCCAGCCGAAAAAGACCAGCGGAAAGCTAAACCACGAAACCCCGAACCAGTCGGGTTCCGCGTCTGCATTTAGCGTAAAGGGTTGAGTGTGCTGCGGGAAAGTACGCTGCCAGTGCCAGAAAGCACCAGACGCTATCTCATCAGGGGTCGTCGAAAAACGCATATGAAGACGGGAAAACGTGTGGCTGGTCGCCAGCAGCGGTGCCAGGTCGATAAGCACCCGGATCTGACGCCAGGGGTTGTACAACCAGTACTGCTGATCGTGCAAAGGTTCAACTCTGGCCGCATCCAGCTCCCGATCCATTGTCTTTTCCAGTGCCAGAATATGCGGGAATTTTTTACGCAGCGCGGCGGTATCTTCATCGCCACTGAGGAGCGGCAGCACCGATTCGTTTTGCGTCAGTACGGCACCGATAGCGGAATAGAGCGCCGAAAACTCGCGGTCCTGCGCCCAGAACTGACGGCGTATTTGTTCGGCGTACAGCAACGCACCGCTAATCAGGCAGACTATGGCCCAGACCACGATGCTGCGTTTAATCAGGTTTGAATTACTCATCGTGTTAACGGGTGTCGTCATTCAGGCAGTCGACATTATCAGCTAACCCTTATGAGAACAAAAAAACAGTGCCGTTATCCGATCTTCGGGGTGTTTTTACCACCCTGTTTTCCTCAGCACTCTTCGCACAGCTCATTCCAGTACATTTCGCGCTTTAAGCGCAATTCAGCGTGACGTTTGATCATGGAACCACTCCGGATCTATGTTCGCGATATCCACGCCATACAGGCTGGCAACAGGCAGTATCGACTCAAGAACACGTTGCGCGCTGTTCTCCGCACTTGCTGGTGAGCCCGCAAAAAACCGCCGTAACGTGCTTATCCACTTTTTCATCGTCTTTACCCCTCGTTGCTGAACCTGCCCTAAGTTAAACACCCCTTTCTCGTGCAAGTGAAATACCAATATCGACTGTTGATGTGCAGGAAGTGCAAATAGAGCCCTTTCATTTACCTGAAGATAACACCTTGTTCACTAATGCTTTTTCGTTAATTACAAAGCACGATTTCTTATTTGGCGATAGGGTTCACTTATGGGAGCGTGGAAGGACAAAACAAAACGATGAGATAACACTATGGCAGCTTACACAAAATTGGCACTGGCACTGGGTTTACTGGCGGCAGGCGGCATTCTTTCTACACAGGCTCTGGCCGATCAACTGGCCGATATCAAGGCCGCAGGCGTGGTAAAAGTAGCGACCTTCGATGCCAACCCGCCGTTTGGCTCTATTGATGCTAAAACCCATGAAATTGTGGGCTACGACGTTGATTTCGCCAAAGCCCTGGCAAAAAAGCTCGGCGTGAAACTGGAGCTGGTGGCTACTAACCCGGCGAACCGTATCCCGCTGCTTCAGTCTGGCAAGGCAGATTTGATCGTGGCAGATATCACCATCACGCCAGAGCGCGCGCAGGTTGTTGATTTCTCCACCCCCTATTTCGTGACCGGGCAGCAGTTCCTGGTACCGGCAAAATCCGCCGATAAGCTGGACGAATACAGCCGGGCGCGCATCGGGGCGGTGAAAGGCACCACGGGCGAGCAGACATTACACCAGCGTTTCCCACAGTCTCGCGTACTCTCTTATGACGATATCCCGCTGGCGCTGACGGCGCTGCGTAATGGCAACGTGCAGGCCATCACCCAGGACAGCACCATTCTGGCCGGGCTGCTGGCACAGGCGCCGGATAAAGCGAACTTTAAAATCCTGCCGGACCTGATAAGCAAAGAAGAGATTGGCGTCGGGGTGAAAAAAGGTGAAACGGCGCTGCTGAAAGTGGTCAACGATGAGCTGGTCGCTCTGGAGAAAAATGGTCAGGCCGCCAGTATTTATGACGTCTGGTTTGGCCCGCAAACCCAGTCACCGCAGCCTCGTGCCTTTAAAATAGAAGCTCAGTAATATGCTCTCAGGTTTATTTTCACGCTCCGCGGCCAGTGCCGCGGATTTTTCACATCTGGAACAGGCCAGCGTTGAGTTTCGTGACGTGGTAAAAAGCTACGGCGACCACCACGTGTTAAAAGGCATTAATCTCAGCATTACCCCTGGCGAAGTGGTTGCCATTCTTGGCCCTTCCGGTTCCGGTAAATCCACCCTTATCCGCCTTATCAACCAGCTTGAAACCCTGAACGGCGGTGAGATCCTTATCGATAACAAACCCACCGGACAACTCACCGGGGCCGCACTTCGCAAGCTGCGCAGCCGCGTTGGCTTCGTTTTCCAGCAATTCAATCTTTACGCCCATCTTACAGCCAGCCAGAACATCACCCTGGCGCTGGAGCATGTTCATGGCTGGAAACCGCAGCCCGCTGAGGAACGCGCCCTTGAGTTGCTCAACAACGTTGGGATGCTGGAAAAAGCGCACCACTTTCCTGCGGAGCTTTCCGGCGGCCAGCAACAGCGGGTGGCGATCGCACGCGCGCTGGCCTCTTCACCGCAAATCATCCTGTTTGATGAGCCCACTTCAGCGCTGGATCCAGAGATGATTGGCGAGGTGCTATTTGTGATGAAAACGCTGGCCCACAGCGGGATCACCATGATTGTGGTAACGCATGAAATGCAGTTCGCCCGTGAAATTGCCGACCGAATTGTCTTTATCGACGGGGGGCAAATTCTGGAAACCGCGCCACCTGAGCAGTTCTTTACCCAGCCTGTTCATCCGCGCGCGCAGCGTTTCCTGCAAAAAGTGCTTAACCCGCTGCATCAGGAGCATCTGTAATGCCTGCGCTCGACTGGCACGGGGTGCTGACCGGGCAACCCCTGCAATGGATCCTCTCCGGTTTTCTTACCACACTATGGGTCACGCTCGCCGGTGTGATTCTGGCAAGCCTTCTGGCGCTTCTCTTTCTGCTGCTACGTCTTTCAGGTGGACGAGCCGGACATGCCATCGTCAGCGGCTGGGTTTCGCTGTTTCGCAATACGCCGTTACTGGTGCAATTGCTGTTCTGGTATTTCGCTGCCTGGAACGGGCTGCCGCAGGCGTTTCGCGAACTGGTGAATGCCGATCACAGCTGGTCGGTTTTACCCGGTAACGTCTGGTGGTTCGCGCCGGAATTCCTCTGCTCCGCCTGGGGACTCGGCGTTTTCACCTCGGCCTTTTTGATTGAGGAGGTGGAGTCCGGATTGCGCTCCGTCCCTGGTGGGCAGCGGGAAGCCGCGCTGGCTCAGGGTTTTTCTGCATGGCGGCTTTTTCGTTACATCCTTCTGCCACAAGGGCTTGCGAACGCCTGGCAGCCCATCGTTGGACAGTATCTCAATCTGATGAAGCTGTCATCGCTTGCCAGCGGGATTGGGTTTGCCGAACTCACCTACCAGGTGCGACAAATCGAAAGCTATAACGCTCATGCGCTGGAGGCGTTTAGCGTGGGAACCGTGCTCTATCTGGTGACCGGGGTCGCCATTGGGCTGATCCTCGCGCGAACAGGTCCGTCGATAAAAAAACGCACCCGCCGCTCACGGGCCGCTATCGCCAACACAGGGAGTGAGAACGCATGATTGCCGGACTGAATGTTATTACTGATAACCTGGATTATTTACTCTGGGGCCGTCTGGCGGCCGGTGAACCCGGCGGAGTGCTTCTGACGCTGTTGATGGCGCTGGGTGCCGCCGCGCTGGCGCTACCGGGCGGTATCGGGCTGGCATGTCTCGCCTGGCGTTTTCCGGGGGTGGTACGCAACACGCTCTTTTTGTGGGCAGAGCTTATCCGTGGTATCCCGCTTATCTTTGTGATTTTCTGGATGTGGTATCTCTTGCCACTGATCACCGGGGGGGATTTACCCGGCGCGATGACCGTCACGCTGGCGCTGGCATGGTTTAGTGCGGCAGCGGTGATGCATTCGGTGTTGTCCGGGCTGAGTGCTTTACCCGTCGGGCAGTATGAAGCGGCACTGACCCAGGGATTTAGCACGGGACAGACGCTGTGGCGGATTTTATTGCCACAGGTGTTACGCAATATTCTGCCGTCACTGCTGGGTATTTTTATCAGCCTGCTGAAAGACACGTCTCTGGCTTTTATTGTAAACGTGCCTGAACTGACCACTGTTGCGGGTCAAGTGAATAACCGGGTGCAAATTTACCCGGCCGCCATTTTTATCTTTACCGGTGTGGTTTATTACCTGCTGTGCTGCTCTCTTGAGCAGCTCGCGAAACGCTGGCGTGTTACCCGGCCAGCGCTTTAACCACCGTTTCCATTGCCTGAGTGGTCAACTCGCTACGCTTGACGCGCTGGTTCGCCAGCGCGGTACGCAGCACCCCGGCAATAACAATATGTTTTGGCTCTTGTCCTAAATCACGCATTTCAAGCACGACCTTCCCTACCACCCGGCACATCTCCTGGTACAGCGCGTCGTCTTTGGTCACATTGCCCATTGCTCTCACTCCATTGCTCTAAAGACTCAGCTTAAATGATTCGTCGGCTGGATACAAAAAAGAAGCCCGGCGAAATACTCGCCGGGCTTCATCTTTTAAATCAAATGATTAGTTGTTTACCGGAATCACCGCGCCTTTGTATTTGGTGCGGATCCAGTCCTGAATTTCTTTGGAATGCAGTACGTTCACCAGCGCCACGATATCTTTCTTCTTCTCGTCACCACGGTGCACCGTAATGATGTTGGCATACGGGTTGTTTTCACCGCTCTCTACCGCGATAGGATCGTGAACCGGGTCCAGACCCGCATCAATGGCGTAGTTCGCATTGATAACCACCGCAGCGCCTTCGTCGTTGTTGTACATCTGCGGCAGCAGAGACGCTTCTACGTTAGGTGTGAATTGCAGTTTTTTCGGGTTTTCAACGATATCGCTGATGCGCGCCGTCACTTTGTCGATGCCCGGCTTGAGCTTAATCACGCCCTCTTTTTCGAAGATGGAGAGAATACGGCCTTCTTCAGACACCGCATCACGCATGATGATTTTGCCGCCTTCCGGCAGATCTTTCAGGGATTTGTATTTTTTGGAGTAAATCCCGATTGGCTCGATATGGATAGCGCCTGCGCTGACAAAATCGTAATCCTTGTCGCCCGCATGATCTTTCAGCACGCTGTTCAGATAAGGAATGTGCTGGAAGTAGTTCGCATCAATGTCGTGCCCTGCCAGCGCCGTGTTTGGCAGAATGTAGTCCTGGAACGGTTTAATCTCCAGATCGATACCTTGTTTTGCCAGAATCGGTTTCGCCTGCTCCAGAATTTCGGCGTGCGGGGTGTTGGACGCGCCCACGGTCAGGGTATCCGCCCAGGAGGCGAAGCTCAGGGCACTCAGGGTTGCTGCGGCGATCAGTGTCAGTGTCTTTTTCATGATGATGGTTCCTGTGTGTTGTTGTTACCCTAAATAGTTCGAGTCACAGGAAGGCGGCAAGTGAGCGAATCCCCAGGAGCTTACCAGAGTAAGTGACTGGGGTGAACGAATGCAGCCAACGCGCCTGAGGCTCGAAATATGACGGGTATTAGCGTTTATCTAACAGTGATGTAAGGATGTCGCCGCAGAACTGGATAATGAAAACGATGATCAAAATGGTCACCGTTGCCACCAGCGTGACGTCACCGTGGTTGCGCTGGAATCCTTCCAGATAAGCCAGATTTCCCAAACCACCGGCGCCAATCACCCCCGCCATTGCGCTGTAACTCACCAGCGCAATCAGCGTCACCGTAATACCTGATACCAGTGCAGGTGATGATTCCGGCAGTAAAACCCGAAAAACTAACGTACTCAGCCGTGCGCCCATCGAGCGCGTGGCTTCAATGACCCCTTTGTCCACTTCACGCAGGGCAATCTCTACCAGACGCGCATAAAACGGTGCCGCCCCCACAATCAGGGCTGGAAGCGCCGCATTCGCGCCAAGAATGGTGCCGACGATGGTCTTGGTGAACGGGATCAACAAAACAATCAGGATGATGAACGGGATTGAGCGGAACACGTTCACCACAATAGAAATCACGCTGTAGACCGTCCGGTTCTGGAACAGACCGCCGCGTGCGGTCAGGAACAATGCCAGACCCAGCACAATGCCCAGCACAAAGGTCGCAACGCCCGAGAGCGCGGTCATGTACAGCGTTTCCTGTGTTGCCGCCCAGAGCTGGTCCCATTTCAGATGGGGAAACAGATTTTCAGCCATGTTTAATTACCTCGCCCTCAATATCGCTTTGCTTCAGGTCGGCGAGGATATTGTTCAGTTGTTCGTCAGATGCCACCACGTGAACCCATAACTGGCCAAACACACCGTGGGCGGTTTGCGTCATTTTCCCGTGCAGAATGTTAAACGGCAGGCCGTAGCGTAACGTCAGTTCGCCAACCACCGGCTTGTGCGTGCTGTGCCCGGTGAACGTCAGCCTGATCACCGTCCCTTCCAGTTCACTTGCAAGCTCCGTATTAAATGTCTCTTCTTCCGCATACTGGCTCACCTGACGCACAAACTGTTGGGTGATCGGTTGTTGTGGATGGGTGAAGACGCTCAGCACGTCCCCTTCTTCCACCACTTTGCCGTTTTCCATCACCGCCACACGGTCACAAATTTTGCGCACCACGTGCATTTCGTGGGTGATCAACACGATGGTCAGATTGAATCGACGGTTAATGTCCAGCAGCAGATCGAGGATCTGATCGGTTGTCTGCGGGTCGAGCGCAGAGGTTGCCTCGTCGCACAGCAGTACGTCAGGGTTGTTTGCCAGCGCACGTGCAATGCCCACACGCTGCTTCTGCCCACCACTCAGCTGGGACGGATAGGCATTCTCGCGGCCTTTCAGCCCAACCAGCTCCACCAGTTCGGCCACACGCGCTTTAATGCGGGCTTTCGGCACGCCTGCAATTTGCATTGAGAAGGCGATGTTGTCGTTCACCGTGCGCGACCACAGCAGGTTGAAGTGCTGGAAAACCATGCTGATTTTCAGGCGAGCCTGGCGCAGCGCCTCACCTTTGGCGGCAGAGATATCCTGCCCGTTAATGGTCACGCTGCCGGTGCTGGGTTTTTCCAGGCCGTTCAGCAGGCGGATCAGGGTGCTTTTACCTGCGCCGCTGTAGCCAATGATTCCGTAAATCTGTCCCTGTTCAACCGTCAAATTGACGTTATCAACGGCAGTGAGCGCCACCTTCCCGTTGTCAAAAATCTTCGAAATATTCCTGAGAACTATCATTCTTCTTCGTTATCCGTTACGCATATAGCGGTTTAGCAGTATGGATGTCCAAAAGATAGTAATCAGCGATTATCCGCTTTTAAATGACCAAAAAGGAATTTGTTATAACCAAAAGAAATAAAAGGCGGATTTACTGGGCGGGAAGCAAATAGCTCAATTTCAGTAATGATTATCTGCCAGACGCATATATCGCGGCCCTGAGGGGGGCAATTCGCTCATTTTTACAGCATTTTATACCGATATAGCCATCCCCACTTCCAGACCACTTTACGTCTTGCTGCCTGGGCTTCTGAAATAGTCATTAATATTACTTTCCGTTCTAAAAAGCAGTTAAACGTTCTTTATCGCTAAATTTTCGCCGCACTATCATCCCGTCATGACCTTCATACAGGAAAAAACCATGACGATTTATCACTCCGTCACCGAACTGATTGGCCGTACTCCGCTTATTCAGCTGCATAAGCTCAATACCGGTTCTTGCGCCTTGTTTCTGAAGCTGGAAAACCAGAACCCGGGCGGCTCTATCAAAGATCGTGTTGCGTTGTCGATGATTAACGAAGCCGAGCGCAACGGCCAGCTACGGCCCGGCGGGACGATTATTGAGGCCACCGCAGGCAATACCGGGCTTGGCCTGGCGTTAATCGCCGCGCAAAAAGGCTACTCACTGATCCTGGTCGTCCCCGACAAAATGAGCCGTGAGAAAATTTTCCACCTGCGCGCGTTGGGCGCGCAGGTGGTGCTGACGCGTTCAGACGTTAATAAAGGCCATCCGGCCTATTATCAGGATTACGCGCAGCGCCTGGCGAATGAGCTACCCGGCGCGTTTTATATCGATCAGTTTAATAATGACGCCAACCCGCTGGCCCACCGCACAACCACGGCACCGGAGTTGTATGAACAACTTGATGGCGATATCGACGCCATTGTGGTTGGCGTGGGCTCCGGCGGTACGCTTGGCGGCCTTCAGGCGTGGTTTGCTGAACATTCTCCCCACACGGAGTTTGTGCTCGCCGATCCTGCTGGCTCTGTTCTGGCCGATCAGGTCGAAACCGGGCAATACCATCATGCGGGCTCATGGCTGGTCGAGGGAATTGGCGAAGACTTTATTCCCCCTCTGGCCCATATCGAAGGCGTCAACCGCGCCTGGCGTATCACTGACCGCGAAGCGTTCACTACCGCCCGCGAGCTGCTGAAAACAGAAGGCATTCTGGCAGGCTCTTCCAGCGGCACGCTGCTGGCGGCGGCACTGAAATATTGCCAGGCGCAGACAACACCCAAACGCGTGGTGACGTTCGCCTGCGACAGCGGAAATAAGTATCTGTCGAAAATGTTCAACGACGACTGGTTGCGCCAGCAGGGGCTTATCTCTCGACCACAGGCAGGGGATCTCTCTGACTACATCGCCCTGCGCCATGATGAAGGCGCCACGGTAACCGCCGCGCCGGATGACACGCTTTCCACCGTGTTGGCACGGATGCGTCTGTACGACATCTCTCAACTCCCGGTTCTGGATGATGGCAAGGTCGTCGGCATCATCGATGAGTGGGATCTGCTTCGCCACATCGGCGGTGACGGTAACCGTTTCGCCCTTCCCGTCACCGGTGCCATGACGCGCCAGGTGGAGTTTCTGGATAAACGCGCCCCGGAAAGTGCGCTGAACGCGATTTTCGACCGCGGCCTGGTAGCCGTCATTAATGATAACGATCGTTTTCTGGGTCTGATTACGCGCAGCGACGTTCTTACCGCCTGGCGCAACCGCCTGCAATAATAAAGGAAGAGACAATGAAGAATTTAGCGACCCTCAGCGTACACAGCGGTGAATTTAACGACCAACACGGCGCGGTGATGCCCCCGATTTACGCCACATCGACGTTTGCGCAACCCTCACCGGGTGAACATACGGGCTACGAATATTCCCGCAGCGGGAATCCAACCCGCCACGCCCTTGAAACCGCCATTGCCGCACTAGAAAGCGGCACCCGCGGTTATGCCTTCGCCTCCGGGCTGGCGGCGATTGCCACGGTGCTGGAGCTGCTGGATAAAGACAGCCACATCGTTGCCATTGATGATGTCTACGGCGGGACGTACCGCCTGTTTGAAAATGTGCGCAAGCGCAGCACCGGGTTGCAGGTCAGCTGGGTTAAGCCGGGCAACGTGGAAGCACTGGAAGCCGCTATCCACCCCGACACGCGTATGGTGTGGGTCGAAACGCCGACGAATCCCCTGCTCAAGCTCGCCGACCTGGCCGCGATTGCGGATATCGCCCGCCGCCATCGCCTCATCAGTGTCGCCGACAACACGTTTGCTTCGCCGGTTATTCACCGCCCGCTGGAGTCGGGGTTTGATATCGTGGTGCACTCCGCAACCAAATACCTGAACGGCCATTCCGATGTGGTTGCCGGGGTGGCGGTTGTGGGCGATAACCCAGAACTGGCCGATAAACTGGGTTACCTGCAAAATGCGGTGGGCGGCGTGCTCGATCCGTTCAGCAGTTTCCTCACGCTGCGAGGAATACGCACCCTTTCATTGCGCGTGGAGAAGCACAGTGCCAACGCCCTGGCGATTGCGCAATGGCTGGAGCAGCACACGCAGGTGGAAAAAGTGTGGTTCCCCTGGCTTGAGTCCCATCCGCAGTATCAACTCGCGCGCAGGCAGATGGCGCTGCCCGGCGGCATGATTTCGGTGGTGGTAAAAGGCGATGCGCAACGAGCGACGGCGATTATCCGTAAGCTGAAACTGTTTACCCTGGCGGAAAGCCTGGGCGGCGTTGAAAGTCTGGTCAGCCAGCCTTACAGCATGACCCATGCCTCGATTCCGCCCGAGCAACGACGGGCAAACGGTATTGTGCCGCAACTGATCCGTCTTTCGGTGGGTATTGAAGATGTGCAGGATTTAATTGCCGACCTGGCTCAGGCGCTAAAAATTTGAGCTAAATGCGGCAGGTGACGAGCCTGCCGCCATAAGTTGTCATTATGCCTTAACGCGTTGATAACAACCTTATGTGAATCTGCACAGATTATTTTTGAAACGCTGTTTTCATTTTCCTTTTGTCTGAAAATCAGCGTATAATGCGCGCCTAATCCCTGGTGAATGGTTTCAGCGCTTGGAATACAAAAAACAACGTACAACTTTTCCTCTCCTCCGTTGGGCTGACACTCAGGCACACTTTCTTCTGCACGCTCATTTGATGTCTCCTATCCTTAGTGCGTGTCATATACTCTTTTGCAACACAGGTTTGACTCCGCGGCGGTGCGCCCCCGGAGCGAGATTTCCATATCCTTCCCAACTTAAAGACTAAGACTGTCATGAAAAAGACGAAAATTGTTTGCACCATCGGCCCGAAAACCGAATCTGAAGAGATGCTGACCAAAATGCTGGACGCCGGCATGAACGTTATGCGTCTGAACTTCTCCCACGGTGACTATGCTGAACACGGTCAGCGTATCCAGAACTTGCGCAACGTGATGAGCAAGACCGGTAAAAAAGCAGCAATCCTGCTCGATACCAAAGGTCCTGAAATCCGTACCATCAAACTGGAAGGCGGTAACGACGTTTCTCTGAAAGCTGGCCAGACCTTCACCTTCACCACTGACAAGTCTGTTGTCGGCAACAACGAAATCGTTGCTGTGACCTATGAAGGCTTCACCAGCGATCTGTCCGTCGGTAACACCGTTCTGGTGGACGATGGTCTGATCGGTATGGAAGTTACCGCTATCGAAGGTAACAACGTTATCTGTAAAGTGCTGAACAACGGCGACCTGGGTGAAAACAAAGGCGTTAACCTGCCGGGCGTTTCCATCGCACTGCCAGCACTGGCTGAAAAAGACAAGCAAGACCTGATCTTCGGTTGCGAGCAAGGCGTTGATTTCGTTGCAGCGTCCTTTATCCGTAAACGTTCCGACGTGGTTGAAATCCGTGAGCACCTGAAAGCGCACGGCGGCGAGAAGATCCAGATCATCTCCAAAATCGAAAACCAGGAAGGCCTGAACAACTTCGACGAAATCCTCGAAGCGTCTGACGGTATCATGGTTGCTCGTGGTGACCTGGGTGTTGAAATCCCGGTTGAAGAAGTTATCTTCGCGCAGAAGATGATGATCGAGAAGTGTGTTCGCGCGCGTAAAGTGGTTATCACCGCAACGCAGATGCTGGACTCCATGATCAAAAACCCACGCCCAACCCGCGCTGAAGCAGGCGACGTGGCGAACGCCATCCTCGACGGTACTGACGCAGTTATGCTGTCTGGCGAATCCGCTAAAGGTAAATACCCGCTGGAAGCCGTAAGCATCATGGCAACCATCTGTGAACGTACCGACCGCGTGATGACCAGCCGTCTGGACTACAACAACGACAGCCGTAAACTGCGCATCACTGAAGCTGTGTGCCGCGGTGCAGTAGAAACTGCTGAGAAACTGGAAGCACCACTGATCGTGGTTGCGACCCAGGGCGGTAAATCTGCACGTGCTATCCGTAAATACTTCCCGGATGCCACCATTCTGGCGCTGACCACCAACGAAACCACTGCCCGTCAGCTGGTTCTGAGCAAAGGTGTTGTTCCTCACCTGGTGAAAGAGATCGCGTCTACAGACGATTTCTACCGTCTGGGTAAAGAAGTCGCTCTGCAACTCGTTGAACGCGGCCTGGCACAGAAAGGCGACGTTGTGGTGATGGTTTCTGGTGCTCTGGTACCAGCAGGTACAACCAACACTGCATCTGTTCACGTGCTGTAATAATTCTCGAACGAATTAATTTTTTGATAAAAGCGCCCTTCGGGGCGCTTTTTTTATTCCTGGCATTAGCCAGATTTATTCAAAAAGCAAATCGGGTTTTTCTATTTAATAGCGATTTATCTAAGATGAATCCGATGAAAAATGCCTTTTTTAACATAGCTTTTTCGACAAAAATGCCGAATTCGTTGCTTCTTTGAGCGAACGATCAAAAATAGGCGTATTCCCATCAAAAAAATATTCTCAACCTAAAAAACTTTGTGTAATACTTGTAACGCTACATGGAGATTAACTCAATCTAGAGGGTATTAATAATGAATCGTACTAAACTGGTACTGGGCGCGGTAATCCTGGGTTCTACTCTGCTGGCTGGTTGCTCCAGCAACGCTAAAATCGATCAGCTGTCTTCTGACGTTCAGACTCTGAACGCTAAAGTTGACCAGCTGAGCAACGACGTGAACGCAATGCGTTCCGACGTTCAGGCTGCTAAAGACGACGCAGCTCGCGCTAACCAGCGTCTGGACAACCAGGCTACTAAATACCGTAAGTAATAGTACCTGTTAATAAAATGGCGCACATTGTGCGCCATTTTTTTTGCCTTCACTTCTACTGCGTAACCTTCTCACCCTCGCCTTCTGACACCGCCGCTGACACCCGGCTGTTCTGCACCGATAACACCGTATTATTCGCTGACGGGCCATTGCCTGCTGACACCACGACCGGGATCCCCGCACGGCGCGCTAACGCCTTGCTGATGAGCTCTTTATCACTCCCGGACTGAGTCACAAAAGTAGCAAAGTCGGTTGAGTGGTTAATTGGCGTTGTCTGTGGATTCTCCCCTTCTTGTTGTGCCAGAGGACGGTGGACCTCAACGTAGCGTCTGCCATCGGGCTCAACGGAGTATTTCACCGGCTCGTTGATGATTTGCACCCGCGTGCCGACGCGCGCCTGCTCAAATAGCGCCTTAATGTCCGGCGCGTTCATGCGCATACACCCGGAGCTGACCCGCAACCCTACACTGTCAGGCGCACTGGTTCCGTGAATGAGATATTCCCCATTACCCACGCCTAAACGCAGTGCAAAGCGTCCTAACGGGTTATTAGGCCCGGCGGGGACTACCGGGGGCAGTTTAATGCCCTGCGCCAGTGAGCGCGCTCTGATGCCCGGTGTCGGCGTCCAGGTTGGATTTGGGATTTTCTGACTCACGCGCGTGGTGGTAACCGGGGTTTCCAGACCCAGTTGCCCAATACCCAGCGGGAATACCTGAACGATGTTTTCGCCAGGCGGGAAGTAGTACAGTCGCAGCTCTGCCAGGTTCACGACAATGCCTTCACGTGGCGTATCCGGCAGGAGCATCTGGGATGGGATTGTAATTACGGTTCCCGGCGCGGGGTTAACCGGGGCTATCGTATTATTCGTTTCAAGGATCAACTGTGCAGCAGTATTAAATCGTCGGGCAATGGCCTGAAGTTTATTGTCACCTTCCTGAATGGTGTAGGTTTGATTTTGACCAATAAGTCGGCTGCCGACAGGCGGCAACGGATAATCAACCGCCCAGGCCGAATTAAGCGCACCGAGCGAACCGAGGAGTAATAGAGTAATAATAGACGCGCGCTTCATGCTGAGATTCCTTATTCACTGGCAGAAAGCCAGAAAGCTGAAAAACCAGCGAGGCGGGAACCACCTCGCGAAACAGAATGAATGCTGTCTATTAAGTCTAGCTAATGATTGACGCTTTGGAGCGAATTGCGCGAATCATCGCTTCGAGTCCCTGAGAGCGGGACGGGGTGAGGTGTTGGGCCAGCGCCATTTTTTCAAACCACGGGCGGACGTCAAAGGCGACAATATCCTGCGCAGACATCTGGTGATAAAGAATAAACACCACCGCGATAAGCCCCTTCACAATGGCCGCATCGCTGTCACCCTGTAATTCAATGACGCCATCGTCGTTCTGGCGCATGACGATCCACACCTGGCTCTGGCAGCCCTGAATCGTGTTCTGCGGGTTATGCTCTTCTTCACCGAGCGGCGGCAAGCGCTGCCCCAGCTCAATAATATAGAGATATTTCTCTTCCCAGTTTGCGCAACGCCCAAAGTTACGCAGCAGTTTATCTCTGTCCGGCAAATCGGCCATCTCTTGCCTCTCCGTTATCCAAGCAGCTGGTGGATGCGTTTAAGTCCCGCCACCAGTCTGTCGACCTCTTCCATTGTGTTATACATCATCAGCGATGCCCGGCACATCGCCGGCACCTGGTAAAATGCCATCAGCGGCATGGCGCAATGATGCCCGGTACGCACGGCCACGCCGTAATTATCCAGGAAGCTGCCCACGTCATAGGCATGGTGTTTACCCAGATTAAAGGCAATCACCCCTTTTCTGTTGGCCGGGCCGTATAAGACCAGATCCGGTACACTGGCCAGCTCCTGCAACGCGTAGTGCATCAGCACCTGCTCGTACTCCTGAATGGCATCAAGACCAATCGAAGAGACATACGCAATCGCCGCCCCCAGGCCGATGATCCCGCCCGTATTCGGCGTGCCAGCCTCAAAGCGCCACGGCGCACGTGCGTAGGTGGTGCCTTCCGTCAGGCTGACGGTGGCAATCATTGACCCGCCCCCTTCCCAGGGTGGCATGGCCTGCAAAATCGCGTCTTTGACATACAGCACGCCGATGCCAGTTGGGCCGTAGAGCTTATGCCCGGAAAACACGTAGAAATCGCAATCCAGCGCCTGCACGTCAATGGCGTGGTGCATCACGGCCTGCGCGCCATCAACCAGCACTTTCGCGCCGACCTGATGCGCTTTTTCGATGATCTCCGCCACCGGGTTTTCGGTACCCAGGACATTAGAGACTTGCGTGACCGCCACCAGCCGGGTTCGTTCGTCGAGCAATACGTCGAGCTCCGCCAGCTGTAAGATACCGTCCTCGTTCAGCGGGATCACGCGCAGCTGTGCGCCGGTGCGTTCGCAAAGCATCTGCCAGGGAACGATATTCGCGTGATGCTCCATCTGGGTGATGATGATGTTATCCCCGGCGTGAACCTGCGCGCTGCCCCAGCTGTTCGCCACCAGGTTAATACCTTCCGTTGTGCCGCGCACAAACACCAGCTCTTCCGGCGAGAGCGCATTGAGGAAAGATGCCACCTGAGTGCGCACGTTTTCCATGCTTTGCGTCGCCTCAGCGCTGAGGGTATGAATACCGCGATGCACGGCGGCATAGCCGTGGCGGTAGAACTCCGCTTCAGCGTCAATCACCTGATTCGGTTTCTGAGCGCTGGCAGCACTGTCGAGATAAGCCAGCGGCAGACCGTTCACTTCACGGGTCAGAACCGGAAAATCTGCCCGTACTTTCTCTACGGGAAAACTCATGCTTCGCCTCCAGGCAGACGCTGACCAATACGCTCCAGCACCTGCTGTTTTAACGCGTTATCACGCAGCGCTTCCGTCAGTTCTGCCGCAAACGCGTAAATAATCATCTTCTGGGCCGCCAGTTTGTCGATCCCACGCGAGCGCAGATAGAACATCTGTTCATCGTCGATGCGGCCAACCGTGGCACCGTGGCTGCACTTCACGTCGTCGGCGTAGATTTCAAGCTGCGGCTTGGTATCCACTTCCGCCAGGCGCCCCAGCAGCAGGTTATTGTTGGTCATCTGCCCGTCAGTTTTAATGGCGTGTTGCGCCACGTTAATCAGGCCGTTAAACACCGCGCGACCTTTATCACTGACGATGGTTTTATGCAGCTGGCGGCTGTTGCAGTAGCCTTTGTTGTGCTCAAGCCAGGTACGGGTATCGCACACTTCCGATTTAACCGGCATCGCCAGGCTGTTAATGCGCAGTGTCGTGTTTTCGCCATTCAGCTGCGTGCTGGTGTTGTGACGCAGCACCGCGCCCCCCAACAGGAAGCTGTGGCTATATGCCGCCGCATCGGCTCCCAGCAGAATATCGTTATGGGCAAAGTGGTGGCTGACCGGGTTTTCAAACGCCAGCTTGATATGGTGAAGTTGCGCATTGGCTGCCACGTTCATGGTCAGGCGCGCGCCGGTAAAGTGCGGAGCATCATTCAGGCTGACGTAGTGTTCAACGATCGTCGCCTCCGCCCCTTCGGCCAGCTCAAGATGGTGGCGGTAATGCGCGGTGTTGATCTCTTCGCCCGCCAGCCCCTGAGTGATATGCATCAGCAGCAACGGCTGCGCCGGACGCTGGTTACGCTTCACGCGGATCTGTGTGACACTCTGCGCCAGACTTTCGGTGAGGTGCAGGAACACTTCAGGCTGTACCGGTGCCGTGAGCGGCTGGCGGTCATCATTCACGGTGACCTCAAAGCCGCTGTCCTGAGTATTGTCACTCAGTTCCGGGTGGAAACGCCCGTCGACAAACACCAGACGCACCGCCTTCATGCTCAACGCCAGCAGATCGCACTGGGCCTTGCTGACATCCGCCAGCCGGGTCACAAACTGGCCGTTCAGCAATCCGTCGAGCGGAGTGTATTTCCAGTTTTCATGCTTACGCGTCGGCAATCCCAGACGCAGCATCTGTTGCAAGTGCTGTTGGGCATGTTCAGAGCGCAAGTCGCCCTGCGCTTCAAACAGGCGATGCCACTGCTGGAGTGCGTTACTGCTGTTCGGTAAGCCAGCCATAGCCCTGCTCCTCCAGTTGTTTGACCAGCGTAAAGTCGCCGGATTTCACAATGCGCCCTTGCCAGAGCACATGGACGTAATCCGGTTTAATGTAATCCAGAATGCGCTGGTAGTGAGTGACGATAATGAACGACCGGTTGCCGTCGCGCAGGGAGTTTACGCCGTCCGCCACAATCTTCAGGGCATCGATATCCAGACCGGAGTCAGTCTCATCGAGAATGCACAGCTCAGGCTCCAGCACCGCCATTTGCAGAATGTCGTTACGCTTTTTCTCACCACCGGAGAAACCGACGTTCACGGAACGGGTCAGGAGGTCTTCCGGCATTTTTAGCAGTTTGATTTTCTCTTCCATCAGATCCTGGAAGTCAAAACGGTCGAGCGCCTCCAGCCCACGGTATTTACGCACCGCATTGAGCGCCGTTTGCAGGAAGAACTGGTTGCTGACGCCGGGGATTTCTACCGGATACTGGAAGGCCATAAAGATGCCCTCTCCCGCGCGGTCTTCCGGTGACATCTCGAGCAGATCTTTGCCGTTAAACTCGACGGTGCCGTTGGTCACTTCGTAATCTTCGCGTCCTGCCAGCGTCGCTGAAAGTGTACTTTTCCCGGAGCCGTTTGGCCCCATGATGGCGTGTACTTCTCCTGGTTTGACGTCAAAATTGAGGCCACGCAGGATCTCTTTGTCTTCCACGCTTACCTGTAAATCTTTAATACTTAACATGTGCTTTCCTTAACCGACGCTGTGTTCAAGACTAATGGCGAGGAGTTTTTGGGCTTCAACGGCAAATTCCAGCGGTAGTTCAGAGAACACATCCTTACAGAAGCCGTTAACAATCATTGAAATCGCATCTTCTTCACTGATCCCGCGTTGCAGGCAGTAGAAGAGCTGGTCTTCACCAATACGCGACGTGGTCGCTTCATGCTCCAGCTGGGCGCTGTTGTTACGACATTCCACGTATGGGAAGGTATGCGCGCCGCTATCAGGGCCAATCAGCATTGAGTCACACTGGGTAAAGTTACGGGCGTTGGTGGCCGTAGGCATGATTTTCACCAGTCCGCGATAGCTGTTCTGGCTGTGCCCGGCGGAGATCCCTTTCGAGATGATGGTCGATTTGGTGTTTTTACCAATGTGGATCATCTTGGTGCCGGTATCCGCCTGCTGGCGTCCGCTGGTGAGCGCCACGGAATAAAACTCTCCGATGGAGTTATCCCCGCGCAGAATGCAGCTTGGGTATTTCCAGGTGATCGCAGATCCGGTTTCCGACTGGGTCCAGGACATTTTGCTGTTTTCGCCTTCGCACAGCGCGCGTTTAGTGACGAAGTTCAGGATGCCGCCAGTGTTGCCATCGCCCGGGAACCAGTTTTGCACGGTGGAGTATTTCACTTCGGCGTCTTTGTGGATGATGACTTCCACCACCGCCGCGTGCAGCTGATAGCTGTCACGAACCGGGGCAGAACAGCCTTCGATGTAGCTGACGTAACTTCCCTCATCGGCAATCAGGATCGTGCGTTCGAACTGGCCGGTTTTTTCTGCGTTGATACGGAAATACGTCGACAGCTCCATCGGGCAGCGCACCCCTTTTGGCACGTAGATAAAGGTGCCATCGGACGCCACCGCAGCGTTCAGCGCGGCAAAGAAGTTATCGTTACCCGGCACAACGGTCCCCAGGTACTTTTTCACCAGCTCCGGGTGTTCGTGAATAGCTTCGCCAAACGAGCAGAAGATGATGCCCTGCCCGGCGAGTTTTTCACGGTAGGTGGTGGCAACAGAAACGGAGTCAAAAATAGCGTCAACCGCCACCTCTTTACCTTCCCGCACCGGCACGCCCAGCTGATTAAACGCCTCTTCGACTTCTTTGCTCAGGAAGCTGTTCTCGGCACCTGTTTGCTGTACAGCCCCCGGCTGCGAGGCACAGGTATCATCACAGCTGCCGCAGGATGGCGCAGAGTAGTAGCTGTAATCCTGATAGTTCAGCTTGTCGTAGTGCGCTTTCAGCCAGTGAGGTTCTTCCATTTCAAGCCAGGCACGAAAAGCATTCAGACGGAACTCAAGCATCCACTCCGGCTCATTACGCTTGGCCGAAATCGCGCGGATGACATCTTCATTGATGCCTTTTGCCAGTTCATCTGTTTGCAGGTGCGTGAAGAACCCCTCTTTATAGTTGAGGTGCCCGCCGCTCCAGGTGTTGACATCATCAGTTGCTTCAGTATTACGAGACATAGTACCGCCTATACCCCAAAGCTTTCGCCGCAGCCGCATTCGTTCTGGGCTTTCGGGTTATGAAATTTAAAGAGCTGGTTTAAACCTTCGCGAACGTAGTCGACTTCGGTTCCGTCGATAAAAGGCATGGCCTGTAGCGCGACGTACAGTTTCGCGCCATCGGTTTCAAAGACCAGGTCGTCTTTTGCGGGTTCCGTGACGGTATCCAGCACGTAGCCGAAGCCCGCACAACCGGTCTGCTTAACTCCTAAGCGCACGCCGAGGAGCTCAGGCTTTTTCGCCACCAACTCGTGAATATGTGCCGCAGCCGCTGGCGTGAGCGTTAAACCACGCCAGGCAAAGTCGGCAGGATTGAAGGTTTCTGAATGCAATTCCATAGGTCCACCTCATGTATTGAGCCACCAGGGCATAACACCATGTTAGTGATAACGATTATCACTTCAACCCCCTGACAGCAGGGGCTTTCAGCTAAATCGCCCTTTTTGGCTACTTTTATTAAGCATAGACCCTGTGGGAGGATGCAGGCAGGATGGATTTAATTGTTCAATGCATTGATTAATAATGCATTTATACGCGGCATTTATGGCAGGAAAGAGAAAAGTAAAATATGCATCGGAAATGCCTATTTTTAAGATAGCTTTTGAGGAAAGGGGCAAAAACAAAAAAGGCCCTCAAGGCCTCTCACGATCAGTGATGAAATGACACCGCAAACCCCTGTTCACGCCAGTGATCCAGTTGTTCCTGCTGGCGAGACGTGGGTGATTTGCCCGTCCAGACGAAGATTTTCTGCCCGGGGAAAAGTTCAGGACGCGGTGAATCAATCGGCTCTGCCAGCACGTCAATATGCCAGCCCTTTTGCGATAAACGCGCGGCTTCCAGCCACAGATGGGTCCGGTCATCGCACTCCCAGCCAATCAGAAGAGCGTCTTTACCGGCTTTCTTGCGGGACTCCGCCAGACTCGCAATCGCGAATTCGATCAAAACGCCGTCCAGCAGGCTCGCCATGTGACGCACGGTATTCTGATCCTGGTTCATTCGCTGGCGGACAGGGGAGATGATATTGTCAATCAGCGCATCCATCGCGTGATCGCGGCGGAATTCACCTATTTTGGCGCGCAGCTTTGCCGGGCTAGCGTAACGCAGAACGGTCATCATCTCTTCCTGGAACGAAACCCAATTGCCCTGGGTCAGCACTTCCTTATTTTCCAGCAAGACTTTAACTTTTCCGACCGAAACGCCGCTTTTCATCAGGCGTTTGATCTCTTCAATACGCAGAATATCTTCATCGTCAAACTGACGATGTCCCCCTTCGCTGCGCTGCGGCTTCAACAATCCATAACGACGCTGCCAGGCACGCAGCGTAACGGGGTTGATACCGCATCGTTCGGCCACTTCGCCGATACTGTAATAGGCCATTAACTCCCTCACGCTCAGAACTTCCATACCTAACTACACTAACCTTATCAGATTGTACAAACCATTTGTATAACTAAGACCACATTTTACTCAGGTGAATGGGCTACTCTTCCCTTCGCCTGTGAATATATTGTTGTATAAAATTTACCATTCGTACAGTTAAGTCTGCCGCTTTGTGTACAGCTTTATCAGAATTCGAATTTTTTCTCCGGCCACGCAATAACCGGAATACCGCCATGCCGGGGGCTGGCAAAGAGATGCCCCTGGAACTGGGAAATTCCCGCAGACTCCAGCCACATCCACTCTTCCGCCTTCTCCACACCCACCGCGCAGAACTGGATCTCAAGCGTGGTACAGCATTTGATAATCGCCTGAATGATAGCCTGTCGGGGGCCACTTTTGTGCACGTTAGCGACAAGATCGCGATTTATCTTAATTCTGTCCGGCTGGAACTGAGCCAGCAGTTGTAGCCCCGCGAAACCGGCGCCAAAGTGATCGATCGTCACACTGATGCCTGCACTTTTTAGCTGCCTGACCGAATCCGAGAATTCATCAAAGCGGGAAATGGCTTCACTTTCAGTAAACTCCACCACAATTTGCTCTGGCACAAACCCATTTGCTTCAATCGCTGTGAGCAGAAAATCCACGGCGTTGGGAATGTTAACCAGCGTCATGGGCAGCAAGTTAAGGGATAATGTTTGGTCCTGTAATCCCAGCGCGCTGGCCATTGAAAGCGCCACCTGCTTGCTTTGCAGATCGGACGTATACACTTCGTCACGCGGGAGTTTGGCAAAATAGGCCTCCGGCGAGCCGCCGTCATGGGTGCGGATAAGCGCCTCCCAGGAAACGACCTGCTGCATAAACGGATCGACTATCGGCTGGAACGCAAAGCTGCAATCCGCTCCCTTGGCGATCACCTCGGGCTGCGCGGATAAGCGCGTTTCTTCGGGAACAAAATCCCATGAATCCGCAGGCGGAAGTTCAAAGTAGTTCTCTTTTTCCGTGGCATCGACAAAGGTGCGGAAAAACTGGAGTGGGCGGTCGTTATACGTCAGCTGGTAGCGAGTCGTTCCTTTGTCGAGCACCTGCTGTAGCACCTCATCCCTGTCGAACTGGCGTAAATCGAAAAGCTCCATGCCCACGTTGCCAAAGCGCCGAACAGGCCCGTGATCGCGCATCAACTCCACCACATTATGGTGACGTGGGTCGTTACAGATCTGCTCATAGATCGACGAAACGTGCTCCACTGGCCCTTCAAGCAGTTGGAAAAAATGAGTGCCGTTAAACAGCAGGATCCCCGTGACATTAGATTGCTGATTTTTACTGTTTGCAGCAGCGACCATGGCTTCCAACGCTTTCACTGGAACGTCCTCGCAGATATGACTGCGGTAAATGATGGTTGTGAGCATGCTATTCCTGGGGTTCGGGTTTTTTCCACAAAAGACGTGGGTAATGTTCATTTATAGCACATTAATTGCTTAACAAATAATTTACATCTCAACCATTTACAGCAGTTAATGAGACCTGTTTTCTCTGCTGTACAACTTACCAGTGCCTGCTCTTTTTGTACAATATATCCTGTAACATTAGCGCTTCACGAAAGACATATAACCAATTAAAAACAAAAGACTTTATTAAAAATATTAAAAAAAACACAAAAATTTGTACATTTTTCATGTACAGATTTTGAAATTGTGTATACCTTAAATGTAACGTTATTGACGACATGATTTTACAGGAGTGAGACATGCAGCAGGAAGGTTACGGCACAGATTCCGCAGCAGCGATTGCACAGTACTTTGAAAAGGCTGCGCTTCCCACCCAGCAGGAGACGCTGGGTCAGGTAGTGGTTGAAATTCTCAGCGACGGACGAAACCTTAATCGCAAATCGCTTTGTACCAAGCTGCTCAGCCGCCTCGAACGAGCCGACGGGCCGGAAGAGGAAGAACATTACCACATGCTGCTTGGTTTGCTCTTCGAACGGTAAAGTTATGAACAGCAGTGACGCAGACCGACTGATCGACACGCTTATCGGTGAAGCCGTTCTTTCTCTTCTGAAAGAGCGGGGACCTGTGACAACCGAAGGATTGCTACAGCGTCTGCGGGTGATGAAGGAACATGAAAAGGATCCCCAGCGGCGGGAGACACTTGCGATGGTGATTACCGAAATCGGCTCAAACAGCATCGCCCTTAGACGTCGCAGAACCGCGCAAGGACGAACGAAAAGAGAGGGACCTCTTAACAACAACAGAGACAATGTCATCCCTTTATTTGGAAATGGAAAACCGTCAGACCCCAAAAAAATACATTGACTGCAATTTAACAGCTACGGTGAGAACAAATGAGACAAAATATTCAGCTTCAACCCGAATACCATTCTGCTTTTATAGACAGTGCGCTGTCGGAATATTTCCGTCACGCAGGCGATCGTTTTGCTGAAGAGTCCGCTGTTTTTTCTACTGCAGTACGCTGTGTTCTGGCCTCCGAGGGACACCTGTCCAATAAAGCGATCATCCTCTGGCTCATTCAAACTTTGGAAACCACCCACGACGTGGTTCAGGCAGATGTGATCCGTAAGACCCTGGAAATCGTGGTGGGTTACACGATGGACGATCTCTAAGGCCCCTTCACTCCCCTAACGTGTCATCGTCAAAACTGACGAACGGTCTGACGATGACACGCACCTATGAGCATAACACCCTGTAAAACCAGCAAAGCAAACCTGGCACGGTTCCTGCTTACCTTCGCCTACGGGACTGGGTTTTCCAGTCAACTTTGCTTCATTTCTTAACAGGTCTGTTATTGATGAAAAAAATCGCAAGCGTCTGCCCTTACTGTGGTGCAGGCTGCAAATTGAATCTTGTCGTCGAAAATAACCGAATCATCCGTGCCGAAGCCGCCAATGGCGTCACTAACCAGGGCACGCTGTGTCTGAAAGGCTTTTACGGATGGGATTTTCTCAACGATACCCGCCTGCTGACTCCCCGCTTAACACAACCCATGATCCGCTATCACAAAGGTGAAGCATTCACCCCCGTTACCTGGGAAGAAGCCATTCGCTATACCGCCCACAAACTGAAAAGCATTAAGGCGCAGTTCGGCCCCCGTTCGATTATGACCACTGGCTCTTCCAGGGGTACAGGCAATGAAACCAACTACGTAATGCAAAAATTTGCCCGGGCGGTGCTTAACACTAACAATGTGGATTGCTGCGCGCGTGTCTGCCACGGCCCTTCCGTAGCAGGCCTTCAGGAGACACTTGGCAATGGTGCCATGAGCAACTCCATCAACGACATTGAAAACTCAAAATGCCTGTTGGTCTTTGGCTATAACTGCGCTGACTCGCATCCGATCGTGGCAAGACGCGTGCTCAAAGCGCGTGAAAATGGCGCGAAAATTATTGTCTGCGATCCGCGTCGCATCGAAACCGCGCGCATTGCCGATCAGCATTTGCAGCTTAAAAACGGCAGTAATATGGCACTGGTGAATGCCTTCGGCTACGTACTTCTGGAGGAAGAGCTATACGACAAAGGCTATGTTGCGCGCTTTACCGAAGGGCTGGATGCCTATCGCGAGGCGGTAAAAGATTACGCCCCAGAGAGTGTCGAACACCTTACCGGCATTGCCGCCAGCGACGTTCGCCAGGCGATGCGCACTTTCGCGGCAGCACCGTCGGCCACCGTCATGTGGGGGATGGGTGTTACCCAGTTCGGGCAGGCTGTTGATGTGGTTAAAGGGCTTTCCAGCCTCGCCCTACTGACCGGTAACCTGGGACGCCCGGCTGTCGGCGTCGGCCCGGTACGTGGACAGAATAATGTCCAGGGTGCCTGTGATATGGGGGTGCTGCCTAACATGTTCCCCGGTTATCAGGATGTCACCGATGTAGCGGTCCGGCAAAAATTTGCCGATGCCTGGCACATCGATTTCAACCAGATGGATGCCCGCGTCGGGACACGCATCACGGAAGTCCCACACCTGGCGCTGGAAGGTAAGATCAAGGCCTACTACATCATGGGGGAAGATCCGCTCCAGACAGAGGCCGATCTTGGCCTGGTACGCCGGGGTTTCGAGGCCCTTGATTTTGTGGTGGTGCAGGACATTTTCATGACCAAAACCGCCGAAGTGGCAGATGTGTTGCTGCCTGCGACCTCCTGGGGTGAACATGGCGGCGTATTTACCTGCGCTGACCGGGGCTTCCAGCGGTTCGGCAAAGCCATTGAGCCCAGCGGCAACGTGAAACGCGACTGGGAAATCATCAGCCTGCTTGCCACCGAAATGGGCTATCCGATGCACTATACGTCCAACCAACAGATCTGGGATGAGATGCGCGAGCTGTGCCCACTGTTCTTTGGCGTGACCTATGAAAAAATGGGCGAGATGGGTCATGTCCAGTGGCCATGCCCAACACTGGAACACCCGGGGACCCCTCACCTGTATAAAGACAATCAGTTCGACACGCCAACCGGCAAAGGGCAACTTTTCGCTACGGCATGGCGCCGCCCAGCTGAAATTCCTGATGCGGAGTATCCCCTTGTGCTCTGCACGGTAAGGGAAGTTGGCCACTACTCCTGCCGCTCAATGACCGGCAATTGTGCAGCACTGCAAAGCCTTGCCGACGAACCTGGCCGCGTGCAGTTAAATCCGGCAGATGCCGACGCGCTGAACATACGCGACGGGCAGCTGGTCTGGGTGCGATCGCGCAGGGGGAAAGTGATCACCCGCGCCAGCATCAGCGAGCGCATCAATGCCGGTGCGGTTTATATGACGTATCAGTGGTGGATTGGTGCCTGTAATGAGTTGACGCAGGATAATCTCGACCCGATATCGAAAACACCGGAAACAAAATACTGTGCAGTACAAATTGAGGCGATTGAAGACCAACGCTGGGCGGAAGATTTTGCCGCATCAGCGTATCAGTCCATGAAGACGCGATTAATCAGTGCAGTAAATGTATGACGCCCCTGAGGCTCGCCTGGCGAGCCTCTCACTCACGCAATGATCAACTTGCCTCCCCCGCCATCCAGACATTCGCGAAAATGGTTGGCGCAGGCCACAGTCTCTGCCAGCCTGATACTGGCGTAATTGTGGCACAGGTTCCCGCACTGGCAATATAATCAGATGGGCTTTTCTTAAAGGTTATCCGCCATGTCTGCTTCAGGCTCATCTCATCGAGGTTCACCCTACGCGCAAGAGCTTATTGCCCATTTACAGCCCTACTCTGTAACGCGAAAAACGGGCCGTGGTGAGCAACTTGACCTTCAGGTAAACCATCAGGGCATGTGTTATCTGGTTATTGAAGGGACAATCGCTATATATCGCAGAAGCGACAATAGGCTGCTTTCTACGGCGAAAGGCCCGGCCGTTTTAGGTGTCGCCAATATCACAGATATCTTCTTTGATGACTATCTTAAAACCATCACCCCCTGCCTTATCGCCACACTGACGACTGAGCAACTTAACGAGATTATCAAAGACGAAGCGCTGTGGGGGCTTATCTCAAAACACCTGATGTTTATGTATAACCGGCTCTATAACAATATCATGCCCCGCGGTGTACCAACGGCATATGAGATGATTCGCCAGCAGCTTATGCTGTTGATGAATGAAGACGAGAATTTTCGCAGGAGTATCACAGTGGAGCGGTATATCAGGGAGAAAACCCAGCTCTCGCGCAGCGGCGTGATGCGCATTCTGGCAGATTTAAAAACCGGCGGATTTATCGAAATGGAAGATGGCAGGCTCATTAAAATCAACAAACTCCCCGCCCGATACTGAATTTCAAACACAAAAAAGGCCGCAAACGCGGCCTTTTTATCAGCAATCAATGGACATGAACGCCCAACCGCCAGGCAAAATAGATCTCTTCTTTCAGCTCGCTGGAAGAGAGCGCGAGTAAGTCAGCAAATTCCAGCTCAAGCTGTTTCAGCTTTTTCAGGTACTGTGCCGGAGACAGGTTGCTCTTATCGCGACGTAAATATTCAACTGCCAGTTGGGTTGGGTTCAATTCGGTATCCATGATGTCCTCGCTTATGTACAAAACCTGAGCAGTATAACACGTTTCACTGCACATATTTTGACCAAAGGCAAAACATCACGGATGTTTACACGCTTTACACTACCGCCGTTGTCAGACGCGATGAACAGCACAGACGGTCCTGTTCATCCAGGATATCAATCTGCCACACCTGATGACGGCTGCCTGCGTGCAATGCGCGGCAAACACCGCGCACACGACCACTGCGTACAGAGCGAATATGGTTGGCGTTCACTTCCAGTCCCACCACTTTGTGTTCCCCTTCGGTACACAAATAGCCTGCGACTGAGCCAAGCGTTTCAGCCAGTACCACCGACGCACCGCCGTGCAGCAGGCCAAAAGGCTGATGCGTGCGGCTATCGACAGGCATGGTCGCTTCCAGCGAATCCTCACCAATATGGGTAAACTGAATATCCAGCAAACCCACCATATTCCCTTCTCCCATGGCATTGAGCGCCTGAAGCGTCACTGCTCGTTTCCAGATCATCCCATAATCTCCAGTAAAGCCTGTAATGGATGGCGTACACCGTTACCTTCAACGCGTTTCACCTGGCTGCGGCAGGAGTAACCTGTCGCCAGACAGCGGTTGCGCGGTAAACGCTGCATGGCCTGATGCCATGACAACTCGTAGATCCCAAGTGAGTTCTCATGATTTTTGACTTCATGCCCGTAGGTTCCCGCCATGCCGCAACACCCCACGCTGACGCTCTCAAGCTTCGCGCCGAAGCGGGCGAAAATAGAGGCCCACTGTCCAGGCGCCCCCGGCAATGCAGTTACCTCGGTACAGTGCCCAAACAGATACCAGGACTCACCGCTGACCTCTTTGGCCGCTGTTTTTTGCAGCGCCGCAGGCAGCCATTCGTGCACCAGCATGACGTGGAAATCCCCACGTTTTTCGCCAAGCGTCTGCTTGTACTCATCGCGGTAGCAGAGCACCAGCGCCGGGTCGACGCCGACCATTGGGATCCCCAGCGTAGCAACACGGTTGAGGAAGTCCGACGTTTTTTGCGCAGTTTTCGCAAAGCGATTCAAGAAGCCTTTGATGTGCTGCGCCTTGCCGTTTGGCGAGAACGGCAGCACTACCGGCTGAAAACCGATTTTTTCAGCCAGACGGACAAAATCGGCCACGACCTGCGCATCGTAGTAGCTGGTGAACGGATCCTGCACCACCAGCACTACGTTGGCTTTTTGCTCTGCGCTTAACGCTTCAAGCTGCTCCAGGGTCATGTTTGCAGAACGATGTCCCACCAGCTGACGCTGTAATGATGGCGTCGACAGCAACGGCAGGTCCACCATGCCGATATGTTTCTCTGAGAGCTTGCGTACCAGCGGTTGATTAATAAAGAAGTTGAACGTCTTAGGCGCTCGCGCCATCAGCGGCGCATAGCTTTCCACCGTGGCGACCAGATGATCGCGAACCGGGCGCAGATAGCGCGTGTGGTAAAGTTGCAGGAAACGCGAACGGAATTCCGGGACGTCGATTTTAATCGGGCACTGGGTCGAACAGGCCTTACAGGCCAGACAACCGGACATGGCTTCTTTGACTTCATGAGAGAAATCATATTCGCCTTTACGGGCGTGCCAGCTGTTCCGCGTGCGTTCGATCAGCGTGCGCAGGCTGGCCGCTTTTTCCGGCAACTCGCTTTCCAGCTTCAGCGGATCAACACCGCGATCGGCCAGCAGACGCAGCCATTCCCGCACCAGGGTTGCACGCCCTTTTGGCGAATGAATACGGTTACTGGTGATTTTCATCGACGGGCACATTGGACTTTTCGCGTCGAAGTTAAAGCACAGACCGTTCCCGTTACACTCCATGGCACCACGCCAGGATGAGCGAACGGCGATAGGAATTTGCCGGTCATAAGTGCCGCGTTTCACCGCATCCACGCGCAGCATTGGCGCATACACGCCTTCTGGCGGGCAAATCTTGCCCGGGTTGAGACGGTTATCCGGGTCAAACGCCGCTTTGACTTTACGCAGCTCCCCGAACAGTTGCTCACCGAAAAACGCCGGGCTGTATTCCGCGCGGAAGCCTTTTCCGTGCTCGCCCCACAGCAGACCGCCATATTTTGCCGTTAACGCGACGACGTCATCGGAGATCTGTTTCATCAGGATCTCCTGCTGCGGGTCGCACATATCCAGAGCCGGGCGCACGTGCAGTACCCCGGCGTCCACGTGGCCAAACATGCCATAGCTCAGCCCGTGGCTATCCAGCAACGCACGGAACTCAACAATATAGTCAGCCAGATGCTCCGGCGGTACGCAGGTGTCTTCTGCAAACGGAATGGGTTTCGCTGCACCTTTGGCATTGCCCAACAGCCCCACCGCTTTTTTACGCATCGCATAGATACGCTCAATACCGGAAAGGTCGTTACACAGCTGCCAGCCAATAACCCCGCCCTCACCTCTGGCGATAAGCTCGTCCAGACGCTGGCAGAGCATCGACACCTGGCTTTCAATCAGCTCAGCGTCATCGCCTGCAAATTCAACGATGTTCAGGCCAAGCATCTCTTTATCCGGTACATCGGTGATCAGTTCGCTCACGGAGTGCCAGACAATATCTTCCCGCGCCAGGTTAAGCACTTTGGAGTCGACGGTTTCAACCGACAGCGCCCGCGCGTCAACCATAAATGGCGCATTGCGCAGCGCAGAATCGAAAGAGTTGTATTTCACATTGACCAGGCGGCGTACCTTCGGCAGCCGGGTGATATCCAGACGCGCCTCGGTAATAAATGCCAGGGTGCCTTCCGAACCGGTCAAAATACGGGTCAGATCGAACTGGGTCAGGTCATCGTTAAACACATGACGCAGATCGTAGCCCGTCAGGAAGCGGTTCAGTTTGGGGAATTTATCGAGGATCAGCTGGCGGTTGTCGCGACAACGTTCCAGTACGGTGCGATAGATTCGCCCGCTGGCGGTGTTATCTTTGCCCAGCGTTTCAGCCAGCGCAACGGGCATTGGCTGAGTATCAAGGATGTCGCCGCCCAGCAGTACAGCGCGGACGCCCAGCACATGATCGGAGGTTTTGCCATACACCAGCGACCCCTGTCCGGACGCATCGGTGTTGATCATCCCGCCAATGGTCGCGCGGTTACTGGTAGAAAGCTCTGGCGCGAAAAAGTAGCCGTAGGGCTTTAAATACTGGTTGAGCTGATCTTTGATAACGCCCGCTTCAACACGCACCCAGCCCTCTTCAGGGTTGATTTCAATAATGCGGTTCATATAGCGGGACATATCAATGATGATGCCCTGATTAAGCGCCTGGCCGTTTGTGCCGGTGCCGCCGCCACGCGGGGTGAACACCAGGGACGTAAAACGTTCCTGCGCCGCCAGACGGGAAATTAATGCCACATCTGCCGTCGAGCGGGGAAAGACGACGGCATCGGGAAGAAGCTGGTAGATACTGTTATCGGTCGCCATCGTTAGCCTGTCGGCATAATTTGTGGCGGTATCACCTGTAAAACCCTGTTGCTCCAGTGCCTGCAAAAAATTAAGCACCAGCTGAACGACGCCAGGTGCCTGAGAAATCTGTGGGATCATTACGGTCGACCCTAATTAGAGGTGTGAAATCGTTTGCGTTGTGTCGTGAAAGTTTTATCACATTTTTTTCTTATACGCTCAGCTGAATTACATGCAGAATCTGCCTGTTAAAAATCGCTGAAATCACTAATGATTAGAGTGACGCGGTTTCATGTTCTCGCCAGCCTGGCTGGTGTTCATCTAAGGAAAGTTTTATTTATGGTCAATCTTCGTCAGCCGAGGGATGTTGCGCAAATCCTGCTGTCAGTGCTGTTTCTGGCAATCATGATTATTGCGTGTCTGTGGATTGTTCAGCCATTTGTGCTCGGCTTCGCCTGGGCCAGTACCGTAGTCGTCGCCACCTGGCCACTGCTGCTGCGTTTACAGAAACTGCTGTTTGGCCGCCGTGCGCTTGCCGTGCTGGTCATGACCTTACTGCTGTTCCTGCTGTTTATTATTCCGATTGCCTTACTGGTTAATAGCCTGGTTGATACCAGCGGCCCGGTTATTCGCGCCATCAGCAGCGGCGACATGACGCTGCCGGATCTCGCCTGGCTAAATAGCATTCCGGTTATCGGTTCAAAACTGTACAGCGGCTGGCACGGCCTGCTGGAGATGGGCGGCAGCGCATTGATGGCGAAAGTGCGTCCTTATATTGGCACGACAACCACCTGGTTTGTCGGGCAGGCCGCACACATCGGTCGCTTTATGATGCACTGTACGCTGATGCTGGCCTTCAGCGCCCTGCTGTACTGGCGTGGTGAGCAGGTCGCACTGGGTGTGCGACATTTTGCTACTCGTCTGGCCGGTAAACGCGGTGATGCGGCGATCCTGCTGGCGGCTCAGGCCGTACGCGCCGTAGCGCTGGGAGTGGTGGTGACGGCCCTGGTGCAGGCTGTTCTGGGCGGTATCGGTCTTGCGATTTCTGGTGTGCCATACGCCACTATCTTTACCGTGATCATGATAATGACCTGCCTTGCGCAACTTGGGCCATTGCTGGTGCTGATCCCTTGCATCATCTGGCTCTACTGGTCCGGGGACACCACCTGGGGCACCGTTCTGCTGGTCTGGAGCTGCGTGGTCGGTACGATGGATAACGTTATTCGCCCGATACTCATTCGTCTGGGCGCAGATCTGCCGCTGATTCTGATCCTGTCTGGCGTTATCGGCGGGTTGATTGCATTCGGCATGATTGGCCTGTTTATTGGCCCGGTGCTGCTCGCTGTCACCTGGCGTCTGTTCTCTGCCTGGGTGCATGAAGTACCACCACCAGGCACCGACCCCGATGTGATCCTCAGCGAACTGGAAGATCTGGAAGAGAAGAACAAACAGTAACGGTATTGCCGGGTGGCCCTGCGCTTACCCGGCCTGATTTCCTCGCAATACTTAAACATCATTAATCATTTCACTGGTCAGACCCGCCACATTGCCTGTAACTCTGTCATTCACCTCAAAAAATCTTTACGTCTCTTTAACTATTGAGACGAATCTGATCGACGCAAAAAACCTCAATGCCTACTATTACCTCACGGTTATAAATCAACACCTTGATTTATAAGCATGGAAATCCCCTGAGTGAAACAACGAA
This sequence comes from Enterobacter sp. Tr-810, assembly GCF_011752765.1. NCBI lineage: Bacteria > Pseudomonadati > Pseudomonadota > Gammaproteobacteria > Enterobacterales > Enterobacteriaceae > Enterobacter > Enterobacter sp. Tr-810. The sequence continues at coordinate 238,308 of NZ_VWWW01000002.1, forward strand.
TTGCTGTGTGTAGTCTTTGCCCATCTCCCACGATGGGCTTTTTTTTCGTTTGCATACAGCTAATTAGGGATTTCGCTAGGTGCTTAGTGTGTGCCGCGTGTATGTAGCTTAAAATGCGTTGCCTCTTTTCCCCTGAAAGAATCAATAGCTTAGAGTGTGTATTACTTTGTTTCTGGTGTGCATCAAACGAGAAAAGGCCACCTGTTAAGGCAGCCTTTGAGGGTTAGGCACTCATGCGTAACACATCACCCATTTGCATTGTTAACCCTAGCGTGAATGGTCCAGATCGTGAATCTTTGCCTCTGGTGAAGTCCAGTTAACGTAGCCATCATTAGACAGCTTCCAGCTAGCTCTAAGCGCTTCACTCATTTCTAGAGGAATATCACTAACCAGATAGCCACCCTCACCCCGTAAGCCGTAGCAAGCAGGAATATAGCTAGTAACAGTAATATCACCTTCACCAATCCAGTGATGAACAGGTCACCAGGCTATATAAATACAATACTACAAAAGAAAAAAGCGGCAAGAAGCCGCCTAACGCTGATAGGAATAAGAACAGAATTAAGAGATTATTCTTAAGCACGTTTATAATCACATACACCCACTGTACCTAATGCCCCTAGAGGCGTATAGCTAAATACACGTTGCGTATTATTAGTTTTTCCACCTGCACATTCATCAACCCATTTATTATAGGATGAACAGGAGCAGCATAGCAGGATTATTAGCCCTACCATCAGAGGCTTCATTAGTGGTTATTGGTATTGTTCAGCGTGTTGTTAATCACTACAGGCTGTTTCCCTGCATTCACCGTGTTCAATGGACTATTAACATTCACGCTATTCACGTTGGCTACAGTGTCCACAGTTACGGATTCATCTAAATCCCATGCAGCACCCGTAGCCAAATCAACACCACCACACACAATAATTCCGCAAAGCAAATCACCCCACAGCCACCCGTTCAGATTGTCAGTGATTTGGCTTGTCGCCTCCTGACTATCATCAGTGCGTTTCAGGCTCACCGTGTAAGGCGCTCCATCCCTTCTAAGGTTCACGGTAGCAGGAGCAACACCAGAAGCCACCGTAGCCCCTTCATCGTTCTTAATGGTGTACAAAGCAGGTGCATTAGTTTTAATGGCTACAGGCTGCGTTTTACCATCAACCGTTAAAGCACATCCTGAAACAGACACGCAAGCAAGCACAGCAGCTAAAGCAGCAGCTAAAGATTTAACTTTCATTTATTAATTCCTATTGAGTAAAAATAACATTGCCCTAGTGGGCTTTTCTTTCCATTCCTTATAGCGTTCTGCTAAATCGCCGTAAGGGTGAAACTTCAATCTTTCAATAGCCCTTCCTAGTGGGTTAATTTCCTCTCTACCTATCCTGTAAATTGTGAGGCTATCTAATTTCATCTAACCACATGTTTAGCCATATCGAATACTTCACCTGTTTCATTAAAATCAATCTTCCCGAAAATATAACGAGACTTTAGTTTAAATGGTAAATCTACTCTCATGACTACATCATTATCAAAAAACATCACCAGCGTATTATCTACCACTTGAGAAAGAAACGCCGTGTAGGTTGTTCCATTCATTTTAAATTCAGTATTAGGACGCCTATCAAAATCAGCAGGAAACAACACCCCCTTATTCACTACCTTTAAATTATCTTCAAGCTCTATCGGGAAATGCCACCCTAAAAGCTCTGTTTCAGGGTGTTCAGTATTAAAGCGGCTAATAGCAGCTTCTTCACGCGCTTCTTCCTCTGCTGCCTCCTTCTCATATCGCGCCTTACGCTTTCTGTATTTAACCCTGTCAATCCATCCACCAATTAAATAGAACGGGGCGTAGATAGCTAACAGGATTGCAAACAAACCCAAACACCACACACCAGCCTTAACAATCATTACACCTATAGAGAAAATCATCACCATCACCTGTTAACGAGAAAGCTTTATTGCTATACGTGGTGAATCATATCCCTGCTCCATCCAGCCACATTCTTTACCCATTTCAATTGGAAAATTAAAATGAATCCTCACGCCATCATTAAACCAAACATCTAAACAGTGTTCGCGCTTCATAAAGTCTGTAGATGGTGGTGTGTATTCTGAACGCTTCCAGCTAAATTCTTCTTTGTTGTGTGTTCCTTTTGATAACCGTGTTGGAAATGTAGAGCCACCTTCAAACACAGCAATATTCATATAATAATAAAGCCAGTCACATTCTTCATTACGTTCTACATGGTGAATACCAAAACCATTAGGCAAATAAATAGATTCGGGGTGTTCATGCTTAAATAACTCAAACCTATTAGCCCTGTCTGCCTGTTCGTGCTTCTCCATCATCCAGAAGATAGCCACCAACACCACGATCGCAGCACCAAAGCCTAACAGGTATTGAACCCAGCTATCATTATCAAAGAAGATAGCTAGAAGCATTACAGGCACAAGGAGCATAGCCACACAAAGCGCTTTATATTGATGCTGACCATCTTTTAAAGACAAGGCCAAACACACCAACATATAAAGAACAGCAAGCCCTAACACAACCGGATAGCCAACAACTACCACTGAAATAATTGAATCCACTTGCCTACCAGCTCCAGCTACTAATTAATGAATGTTGAACCATCACACTATGCACAGTTGATTTAAGCTTGCCCTGCATACAGCTATAAGCCATACGACCGACACCAAACCTAGCCCACATAGCACCACCTTCCATTACTTCTACAAATCCAGCACATCCATTTACTAAGAAGTGAGCATAATGCTTAACGCTATCTTTCTTGCTCATTCCTAATAATTCTCATAACCCAAACCAGCCCTAATAAATATATACAGAAGATATAAGACCACACAAATAACCATTCCAATAGCAGCGCACGAGTCAACATCAAAGGAACGTAAATCACCATCTATCTGACTAATCACTAAACCAATTAAGCTACCTGTAATAGCACAAACCCAAATAGTTAGCATGAAATGACCTAACCACGCTGCAAAGTGCGTAGATTTAATAGTTACGTGTTGCATGTTAATTGTCTTTTGTGGATGTCTCTAAAACGCTCTGTAAGCCCCGCCATTCATTTTATTATTAACCGCGTCACCAGAATATTAATTAACCTAATAAAGCTTGCTGTACGTCGTCTGTGGTTGCTCCTGCAATAATCAGCTTAGCTACCTCAATCGTTTTAGTTGGTACTTTCTCACCTGCTGTAGCTTTGTCTAATGCTGTTTGAGCCTTAGCGATTAATTCAGCTTCATATTCCCACTTACTAGGCTCTTGTTCTGGGTGTGGAATCATTGCAGCTAAGCCGCCCATTTCGGCCCCTACTTCTGCCAGAATACGCGCCTGCGCTGCTTTTATTTTCCTGAGGTACAGGTCAATACAGGATTAATAATAGCAACACCAGCAGCAGTGCTGATTCATAACATCTTTATTTTAACGCTTTCGCATTTCATTACTGTCAGCAGTATAAGGACATCATCATTTTTAAAGGTTTACGATATTTAGATGTAAACTAAACCACATCCTTATTAGACCATTTAGCAGTCTGTAATGGCTAACACAGAGCTCATTCTGAAAGTGATATAGCCAGGTCAATTATATTAACAGTCATAATAAATGATAAGTTTAAAAATACAGAGTCATAAGTTATGTCCTAAGGGCAAAAGTTCATTACTCAATTAGAATAACAACTCCCTCAATGGAGTGAATTATAATCGCCATGAAATTATTTCCCTCCCTGGAAAACAGAAGCAGTCTCCGTTAATCAAACAAACACCACAGATAATATAGTGTTTGTTTACACTTTCACTTTAACCATAAACAGCCTCCTGCACAGTATGTATCAGGAGCATTATCCATGCTGTGATAGCATCTAGATTTCCTCATTACTTTCCTTTATTAATCACGGTAACGATCCGCGAAAAGCATATGCCTCACTCACAGTTCCGGCCTCAACCTCTTTACCTACAATCTATGAAGCATCTGTGACTCAGTTCACCACCTCACTGACCTGAATCATCTTGTTATATTTTTCATTATCTATTAATTCATTTAAAACATTCACCCAATGAATAAAATCTATAGTTGCTAACGCGGTGTTCTATAGTAAAAATATCAGAAATATTGGACCAGATAATTGAACGGCGTAAGATTATTCTCATGTCGCGCTGATTTTTGGGGTAATTGTGCTATTCAAGAAGATATTTTTCTTTTTTTATACGATATATTCATGCTCACCCTCGCAATAGTGCCCAGGGTGAGCATAATTGATTATTTCGCAACCACCTCACATTGACTTAGCATCCGCCAGTCGGCAGGCAATTCACGTGTCTCACCGGCGACGTTCACCGTAACCACTTCGCGAATATCTGCCGACGACGTGCCAATCTGTAGCTCAAACTCACCAGGCTCGACAATTCGTTTACCGTCGCGGCGGGTAAAGTTGAACATATCGACCGGCAACGTGAAGGTCAGCCGGGTTGTCTCACCGGGTGAGAGCGTCACCCGCTGGAAGGCTTTCAACTCCTGCAACGGGCGCACCTGGCTTGCTACTTTATCGCGCACATAAACCTGCACCACTTCGCTGCCGCTGCGTTCACCGCGGTTGGTCACATCAATACTCAGGGTCACTTCCCCTGTGATATCAATCTTATCTGATGCCAGTTTTGGGTTGCTTAAGCCAAAGTCGCTCCAGCCCAGACCAAACCCGAAGGGATAACGCGAGCCAAAATGAAACGCAAATGGTGTGCCGCCACTTTTGAGTTTGTGGTTGTAGTAATACGGCATCGCCCCTGCGCTTTTCGGCACGCTGACCACCAGCCTGCCCTGTGGCTCAGCACGGCCGGTCAGCACGTCGGCAATCGCCCAGCCGCCCTCCTGTCCTGGTGCCCAGGCCAGCATAAATGCCGCGACCTTGTCCTCCAGGCCTTGCAGGTTGTACGGCCTTCCCCCGGTCACCACCACCACCACCGGTTTACCTGTTGCGACAAGCGCTTCCAGTAGCTGCTGTTGCACGCCTGGCAGGTTCAGGGAGTCCGTGTCGGAACCTTCCCCGACGGTCCCGCTCTGGAACAACCCGGCAAGATCCCCCACGCAGGCCACCACCACGTCACTCTCTTGTGCCGCACGCACAGCCTCGGGGATCAGGGCGGTACTGCGCGAAACCGGAGATTGCTGCATCGGTTTTCCGCCGCTGTCGCCCGGGAAGACCGGCGCGCCCGCCATGCGTTTTTCGATGATGTGACAACCTTTGGCATACCGAACCTGTGACGCCCCCAGGTAGTGCTCAAGCGCCGCGCGCGGTGTCGTCACCTGCGAGGTTTCGTCCACCATATCGCTGATTATCAGATGTACCGGGAAGCTATAACCACTGAGCAATGCCAGAGGATCGTCTGCCGTAGGCCCCACCACCGCCACACGCGGTTTTCCGCTGAGCGGCAGGATGCCGTTATTCTCAAGCAAGGTTAGCGAACGGGTCGCTACCTCACGCGCAACCTGCCGGGTGGCGTTATTTTGCAGATCAATGGCGTTTTCATCAGCATAGGGTTTTTCAAACAAACCAAGACGGAATTTCTCGGTCAGTACGCGCCCCACGATCTCATCCACCTTCGCCATGGTGATAAGCCCGCGTTCAACCGCCTGTGCCAGATGGCGCGCGCAATCATCTTTTGGCAGCTCAACGTCCAGCCCGGCATTAAACGCCAGAGCTGCCGATTCAGCGGCGTCATGCGAAATACCGTGATGCTGATGCAGAAGGCTCACGCCACCGTAATCGGCAACGATAATGCCATCAAAACCCCACTGCTCGCGCAGCACCGTCGTCAGCAGGAAACTGTCACTGTGGCCAGGCTGGTTGTCGATATCGTGATAAGCAGGCATTACCGACCCTGCATTAGCGAGTTTCACCGCCATTTCGAACGGCAGCAGGAAGGTATCGTTCAGTTCACTGAACCCCAGATGCACGGGCGCATGGTTACGCGCCCCTTCGCTGAAGGAGTGGCCAACATAGTGTTTCAGGGTTGCCAGCAGGTCGCGTTTTTCGCCCTGTAATCCCTCGACATAGGCGCTGGCCATCACGCCTACTAACCACGGGTCTTCACCAAACGTCTCTTCGGTGCGCCCCCAGCGGACATCGCGTGAGACATCCAGAACCGGTGCCAGCCCCTGTTGACAACCCACCGAGCGGGCCTCGGCACCAATGTGCTCTGCGGCACGTTTGACGAGCGCCGGATCCCAGCTTGAACCATAGTTCAACGATGAGGGGAATAAGGTGGCGTCTTTACAGAGCAAGCCGACCAGACACTCTTCGTGGAACAGCGCCGGGATGCCGAGCCGCGTCTCTTCCATCATCATCCGTTGCAAGCGATTTGCCGCCCGCACGCCCGTTCTGGCGTCAACAATATGCGTCCCCAGTGGCCGGGTTATCTGTCCGACACCCAGCTTCAGCCTCTCACCCAGCGCAGCCTGTTCGCTGGCGCCCGCAAACTCATCACTTAAATCCGTCCGCTCGCGGTGGTTGCCGTGTTCATCGAGGATCAGCCAGTACGCGTGCATCTGCGCAAATTTCTCTTCTGAGGTCATACGGGCCAGTAAATCCGCCACACGTTCGTGCACGGGACGACCCGCATCCTTATAGATTGCAGTCATACGTTACTCCTTGATTACATGATGAAGTGCCGGGGTGAGTGCTTCTTCGTCCGGGCGCGCCTGGCGCTTGCTGGCAAGCTCGCGGGCAATAGTGTCAACCAGTCGGCTATTGAGTTTGTAAACGGTGAGCAGCGCGACCATACCGATGAACAGCGCGCAGGGGATCAGCGTAAAGAGTGCGTTGATGGTGCTCAGCACATGCGGAGCCTGTACGGCCTGGCCCGGTGCATAGTCCACCATGCCCAGCACCCAGCCCACCACGGCCCCACCCAGCGCCAGGCCAAATTTGATGGCAAACAGCGCGGTGGAGAACACCAGCCCATCCAGACGACGGCCACTGCGATGCTCTTCGTAATCCACCACGTCAGAGAACATGGTCCATTGCAGCGGCGTGGTCAGGTTTTGAATAAAGCTGAAGATAATGTTCAGGCCGAATATCAGCCAGACCTGCGACGGCGGCAGGAAGAAAATAAGTGCGCCGAATATAACGAAAGTGATAATCGTCCACTGATAGGCCCGCACCCGGTCGAATTTACCCAATAACCGTTCAGACAATAATGCACCACTGAGGGAAGCCACCATACCGGAAACAATAAAGGCGAAAACCAGCTCCGGGCGTAACAATACATAGTTCACGTAATACAGGGTTGCCGAGCCACGCGTCACCACTGCGGTCAGCAATAAAATATTAAATACAAACACTATCCGCCACTGACTATTTCCTGCCAGTCGTTTTAAATCGGTAATCATCGAGCCGGAAGTGTCGCTGCGCGGAGAATAACGCTCGCGGGTCATCAGGAAACAGCAGAAGAATAAGATAATGCCTAATAACCCCATTAAACTCATGGCGTAGAAATAGCCTTTTTGCACATTGCCATCACCCAGTTTTGCCACCAGCGGCAGCGCAATGACCGTGACAATCAGGCCGCCGATAAAGGACAACCCAAAGCGCCAGGATTGCAGTGAATGACGTTCACGCGGGTCAAGGGTGAGCGATCCAGGCATCGCGCAGTAGGGAACATTAATGGCCGAATAGATAAGGCTCAGGATAGTGTAGGTCACGCAGGCGTAGATGATTTTCGCCGTTGGCCCGACATCAGGAACATAGAACGTAATCAGGCAACTCACGCCAAAAGGAATGGCGAACCATAACAGCCATGGGCGGAAGCGGCCATGACGGGTTTGCGTGCGATCCACCAGCGCGCCAATACAGGGATCGACAAAGGCATCAACCACGCGCACCACTAAAAACATGGTTCCCATTATTGCTGCCGGCAGACCAAATACATCCGTATAAAAATAGGCAAGAAATAAGGTTGCGGTTTGCCAGACCAGCGCGCTGGCCATATCACCTAAACCGTAACCTATTTTATCTTTCGTACGTAAGACAGGGGAGATGTTCATTTTTATGGGCCTTTTATCAGGTTAAAACGTATTTCAACCAGTTGCGCATCGTGTAGGGTAATGCGCAGTTAAGGCTCAAGTATTAGCAACGCTTTGCGCGCTAACAATTGTCTAAATTAACAGACAAATTATGATATTTGGTTTTTTGCTTTATTTGTGACGGGGAGCATGTCGGCATGAAAATAAAAAAGGTGAGGATAAATATCCTCACCTTTTCTGCAAACGGGTATTACGGCATTACTTTTTCAGTTCTGCCAGGCTCAGCCAGGTTTGCACCACGGTGTCCGGGTTCAGGGAGAGGCTATCGATCCCCTCTTCCATCAGCCAGGCGGCAAAATCTTCATGGTCGGATGGACCCTGACCACAAATCCCGACGTATTTACCCTGCTTCTTCGCCGCTTTGATGGACATTGACAGCAGTGCTTTAACCGCCTCATTACGCTCATCGAACAGCTCGGAAACCACACCAGAATCGCGATCCAGACCCAGCGTCAGCTGCGTCATGTCGTTTGAGCCGATAGAGAAACCGTCGAAATATTCCAGGAACTGCTCAGCCAGCAGGGCGTTAGACGGAATTTCGCACATCATGATGAGCTTCAGTCCGTTTTCACCACGCTTCAGACCCTGACGCGCCAGTTCCTCTACTACCGCTTTGGCCTGTGCCACGGTACGTACGAACGGGATCATGATTTCAACGTTGGTCAGCCCCATGTCGTTGCGCACGCGTTTCACCGCATCGCACTCCAGCGCAAAGCAGTCACGGAAGCTGTCAGACACATAACGTCCGGCACCACGGAAGCCCAGCATCGGGTTCTCTTCTTCTGGCTCGTAACGCTCACCGCCCACCAGGTTGGCGTATTCGTTAGATTTAAAGTCAGACAAACGCACGATGACGCGTTTCGGATAGAACGCCGCACCCAGCGTCGCGATCCCTTCGGTCAGACGGCCAACGTAGAACTCTTTCGGCGAGTCGTAGCCTTTCATCATTTCGCGAATTTCGTTTTGCAGTTTCGCGTCCTGATCGTCAAACTCCAGCAGTGCACGCGGGTGCACGCCAATCATACGGTTGATGATAAATTCCAGGCGCGCCAGGCCAACCCCTTCGTTTGGCAGGCAGGCGAAGTCAAACGCCCTGTCCGGATTACCCACGTTCATCATGATCTTCAGCGGCAGGTCCGGCATGGTATCCACGCTGGAGCTTTTCACGCTGAAGTCCAGCAGCTCGGCATAGACATAACCGGTATCACCTTCCGCACAGGAGACGGTGACGTTCTCGCCATCCTTCATGCGTTCGGTCGCATCACCACAGCCAACCACCGCCGGGATACCCAGTTCACGGGCGATAATCGCCGCATGGCAGGTACGGCCACCACGGTTGGTAACAATCGCCGCAGCCTTCTTCATGATCGGTTCCCAGTCCGGGTCGGTCATGTCGGTAACGAGCACGTCACCCGGCTGAATGCGGTTCATCTCGCTGATGTCCTGAATAACTTTCACCGGGCCCGCACCAATGCGGTGACCGATGGCACGGCCTTCAGCAATCACTTTGCCCTGTGCATGAAGCGTATAACGCTCCATCACCTGACCGCGAGAACGGACGGTTTCCGGGCGCGCCTGCACGATAAACAGCTTGCCGGTGTTGCCGTCTTTGGCCCACTCGATATCCATCGGGCGGCCATAGTGTTTCTCAATCTGCACGGCCTGCTTCGCCAGCTCCTGCACTTCGGCATCGGTCAGAGAGAAGCGGTCGCGCTGTTCCTGCGGCACGTCTTCAATTTTAACCTGCTTGCCGTGCTCCTGAGTCGGGGCATAAATCATGCGGATCTTTTTCGATCCCATGGTACGGCGCACGATAGACGGACGGTTTGCCGCAAGCGTTGGTTTGTGCACGTAGAATTCGTCCGGGTTAACCGCACCCTGCACAACCATTTCACCCAGACCCCACGCAGAGGTGATAAACACCACCTGGTCGAAGCCGGATTCGGTATCAATGGAGAACATCACGCCGGATGAGCCGACATCTGAGCGCACCATGCGCTGAATGCCTGCCGAGAGCGCCACGCCACGGTGGTCATAGCCCTGATGCACGCGATACGAGATGGCGCGGTCGTTGAACAGGGAAGCAAACACGTGCTTCACCGCCACCAGCACGGCATCGTAGCCCTGCACGTTGAGGAAGGTTTCCTGCTGACCGGCGAAGGAGGCATCTGGCATATCTTCTGCGGTGGCTGAAGAGCGTACCGCAAACGAGGCCTGCGCATCATCAGAGGAAAGCTGGTCGTACGCGTCGTGAATCGCTTTTTCCAGCTCCGGCTGGAAAGGTGTGTCGATGACCCACTGGCGGATCTGTGCGCCGGCTTTGGCAAGCTCAGCAACATCATCAATATCCGTTTTATCCAGCAGTTCGTAAATGCGCTGGTTTACACCGCTTTGGTCAAGAAACAGGTCAAACGCTTCGGCGGTAGTGGCAAACCCATTCGGTACGGAGACACCCATACCGGACAGGTTGGTAATCATTTCACCCAGGGAGGCATTTTTGCCCCCAACTCTGTCTACATCATTCATGCCGAGTTGGTTATACCAAAGCACCAGCGGTGACGAGCCATTGTTGGACATCGAAACAATCCTTTTGTGATATTTGAACGGGATTAAGAAACACCTTAATGCGTATTTATCCTGGCATATTTGTTCTCGCGAAAAAAACGGTGAATCGTGTAAGCAACTTTATTTTTTATTTTTTCGGACACTTCCCCATCAATCGCTAACCCAATGATTACAATGGATTCCCACAAAAATGTTCGGTTTATATCGGTTTTTCAAAAAATGAAATCCACTTTTCATTAAAATTAAAAATACCGTTTCATTTATAATTAAGACGATTCCCTCTCTGTTGTATTTTACTTTTTTAATTTATGCTTTCAGTCAATTAGGTCCGATATTCAGGGTGAGAAAAATGGATAATGCTGTCGATCGCCACGTTTTTTATATTTCTGATGGTACGGCGATTACCGCCGAAGTGCTGGGACATGCGGTCATGTCGCAGTTCCCGGTTTCCATCAACAGCATCACGCTGCCGTTTGTGGAAAATGAGAGTCGCGCGAAAGCCGTGAAAGACCAGATTGACGCCATCTATCAGCAATCAGGCGTGCGTCCGCTGGTCTTCTATTCCATCGTGATCCCGGAAATTCGCCAGATTATTTTGCAAAGTGAAGGCTTTTGTCAGGACATCGTGCAGGCCCTGGTAGCTCCGCTGCAAGGTGAACTGAAGCTTGATCCCACGCCGATTGCCCATCGCACCCACGGTCTTAACCCCGGAAACCTGATCAAGTACGATGCCCGTATCGCGGCCATTGATTACACCCTGGCTCACGATGACGGTATCTCCCTGCGTAATCTCGATCAGGCGCAGGTGATCCTGCTTGGCGTATCACGCTGCGGCAAAACCCCGACCAGCCTCTACCTGGCCATGCAGTTCGGGATCCGCGCAGCGAACTACCCCTTTATTGCTGACGATATGGATAACCTGGTGTTACCCGCCGCGCTTAAGCCACTGCAACATAAGCTGTTTGGCCTGACGATAAACCCGGAACGCCTGGCCGCCATTCGTGAAGAGCGCCGTGAGAACAGCCGCTACGCCTCGATGCGCCAGTGCCGTATGGAAGTCTCAGAAGTTGAAGCCCTGTACCGAAAGAACCAAATCCCGTGGCTTAACAGCACCAACTATTCGGTAGAAGAAATCGCTACCAAAATCCTCGATATCATGGGACTGAATCGTCGCATGTACTAATATGCTAGTACATTAATCCAGATTAAGGTATCATCCTGCACATCATCGGGGCGGCTTCGCCCCGAACTTGAAATCAGCAGGGATTGGTTTAAGGTGATGCCCATCACTTCCCGGTAGTCTGCCGATGAAGCAAAAATTTTCTGAGATATTCCATGAACAAAACCGACGAACTCCGCACTGCGCGTATTGATAGCCTGATTACCCCGGCTGAACTGGCGGTGCGACATCCTGTTTCCGCAGGCGTTGCGGAACATGTCACGGCCTCGCGCCGTCGTATTGAAAAAATCCTGAATGGTGAAGATCGCCGTCTTCTGGTGATCATCGGCCCTTGTTCCATTCACGACCTGGATGCCGCGATGGATTACGCTAAACGACTTCAGGCGCTGCGTGAAAAACACCAGCATCGCCTGGAAATCGTGATGCGTACCTACTTTGAAAAACCCCGCACCGTTGTTGGATGGAAAGGGCTAATTTCTGACCCTGACCTGAACGGCAGTTATCGCGTGAATCACGGTATTGAGCTGGCGCGTAAGCTGCTGTTACAGGTCAATGAACTGGGTGTGCCTACCGCGACCGAATTCCTCGATATGGTGACCGGGCAATTTATCGCCGACCTGATCAGCTGGGGCGCGATTGGCGCACGAACCACTGAAAGCCAAATCCACCGCGAAATGGCATCTGCCCTCTCCTGCCCGGTTGGGTTTAAAAACGGTACCGACGGCAATACCCGCATCGCAGTTGATGCGATCCGCGCGGCCCGTGCCAGCCATATGTTCCTCTCGCCGGATAAAAATGGCCACATGACCATTTACCAGACCAGCGGGAATCCGTACGGCCATATCATTATGCGCGGTGGCAAAAAGCCGAATTACCACGCAGAAGATATCGCTGCCGCCTGTGAAACGCTGGCCGAATTTGATCTGCCTGAGCACCTGGTGGTGGACTTCAGCCACGGCAATTGCCAGAAACAGCATCGCCGCCAGCTGGATGTCTGCGATGAGGTTTGTCAGCAGATCCGCAGCGGCTCAACGGCCGTGGCCGGGATCATGGCTGAAAGCTTCCTGAAAGAAGGGACGCAGAAAGTGGTGGCTGGCCAGCCTATCGTTTACGGCCAGTCGATTACCGATCCGTGTCTGAGCTGGGAAGACAGCGAGCTACTGCTGGAGAAACTGGCGGCAGCGGTAGACTCTCGATTCTGATGTTTTTCCCTTCCCCCTCTCCCTCTGGGAGAGGGCCGGGGTGAGGGCACCAGACCGCACCCTTCTCCTCAAATTTGATCCCGTCACAAATTTTTCACAAAAAGGCTTGCCGTGAATTTTGACTTTGTTGATAATGATTATCATTGTTACATTGATTGTTATTTGTAAACATTATGTCACGTATGGATAACACCGCGGCAACGCCTATAAAAACACACACAGCGCCTTTCCCTTCTCCTGACGACCGTCGTATCGACAGCAAAAGTCTGCTGGGTGATGAGGGGCGGGTCATTATCGAGCATGACGGCCAGCACTACCTGCTGCGCCAGACCCATGCCGGAAAACTGATCCTGACTAAATAAATTACTCAAAAAAATACGCCAGCCACCCAGGTAATCCCCAGGCAGCCAGCGCTTTCGATTCTTAATGGAGAGTTGCTATGCCACACCTGCATTCCGCGTCTTTGCGTCCATCACTTCTGGCGCTGGCCATTGTCAGCACCTTGCCGGGCGCCGCGTTTGCTGCCGCAGATGATATTACCGTTACCGCGACCGGTAATCCCCGCAGTGCCTTTGAAGCCCCGATGATGGTGAGCGTGATTGACGCTACCACCCCGGAAAACCAGACCGCCAGCTCCGCCGCAGACCTGCTACGCAAAGTCCCGGGCCTGACGCTCGACGGCACCGGACGTACAAACGGCCAGGATGTCAACCTGCGCGGTTACGATCGTCGCGGTGTGTTAGTGCTGGTTGATGGTGTACGCCAGGGCACTGACACCGGGCACCTCAACAGCACCTTCCTGGATCCGGCGCTGATCAAGCGCATTGAAGTGGTTCGCGGCCCGTCTGCCCTGCTGTACGGCAGTGGTGCGCTGGGTGGCGTGATCTCCTATGACACCGCCGATGCCAAAGACCTGCTGGAGCCCGGCAAAAACAGCGGTTATCGCGTATTCGGGACTGGGGCTACAGGCGATCACAGTATCGGGATGGGGGCGAGCGCCTATGGTCGCACCGATACCCTGGATGGCTTAGTCGCCTGGTCAAGCCGCGATCGCGGGGACATTCGCCAGAGCAACGGCACGACTGCACCAAACGATGAATCCATCAGCAATATGCTGGCGAAAGGCAGTTGGAAAATCGACACCGCCCAGACGCTGAGCGGCTCTCTGCGCTATTACAACAATGCGGCGCAGGAGCCAAAAAATCCGCAAACGTCTGAAGCCAGCGATACCAGCAATCCAATGACAGACCGTTCCACCATCCAGCGGGACGCCCAGCTCGGCTACAACATTGCCCCGGAAGGCAACGACTGGCTCAATGCCGATGCAAAAGTCTACTGGTCGGAAGCGCGTATTAATGCCCAGAACGTCGATGGCTCGGGCGAATTCCGCAAGCAAACCACCAAAGGCGGCAAGGTTGAAAACCGCACCCGTCTGTTCTCTGATACTTTCGCATCACACCTGCTCACCTACGGCGGCGAATACTACCGCCAGGAGCAGAACCCGAGTGGCGTAACCACCGGTTTCCCGGACGCGAAAATTGACTTCAGCTCTGGTTGGTTGCAGGACGAAATCACCCTGCGTGACCTGCCTGTGACGATCCTCGGCGGTACGCGTTATGACAACTATCGCGGCAGCAGTGATGGCTATGACGATGTGGATGCCGACCAGTGGTCATCCCGCGCGGGGTTAACCGTCAGCCCGACCGACTGGCTGATGCTGTTCGGCTCTTACGCCCAGGCATTCCGCGCCCCGACAATGGGTGAGATGTACAACGATGCGAAGCACTTCTCCATCGGCAGTTTCTATACTAACTACTGGGTGCCAAACCCGAACCTGCGCCCGGAAACCAACGAAACCCAGGAGTACGGTTTTGGTCTGCGCTTTGACAACCTGATGCTGGCCAGTGATGCGCTGGAGTTCAAAGCCAGCTATTTCGACACCAAAGCGAAAGATTACATCTCAACCACCGTCGATTTTGCTGCCGCGACGACCATGTCCTATAACGTGCCGAACGCCAAAATCTGGGGCTGGGACGTGATGGCGAAATACTCCGCCGACCTGTTCAGCCTGGATATGGCCTATAACCGTACACGCGGCAAAGATACCGACACCGGCGAGTACATCTCCAGCATCAACCCGGATACCGTCACCAGCAAGCTGGACATTCCGGTGGCGCAAAGCGGTTTCTCGGTGGGCTGGATCGGCACATTTGTTGATCGTTCAACGCATATCAGCAGCAGCTACAGCAAACAACCCGGCTACGCGGTCAACGATTTCTACGTGAGCTATAAAGGCCAGGAGCAGCTGAAAGGGGTAACCACCACGCTGGTGCTGGGTAACGCCTTTGATAAAGAGTACTGGTCACCGCAGGGCATCCCACAGGATGGCCGTAACGGTAAGATTTTCGTGAGTTATCAGTGGTAATCCCCTCGCCCCGGTTCGCCGGGGCAACTATAAAGAAAGGAAGAGACAATGAATCACTACACACGCTGGCTTGAGCTAAAAGAAGAAAACCCGGGTAAGTACGCGCGTGACATCGCAGGCCTGATGAATATCAGTGAAGCCGAGCTGACCTTTGCACGTGTGGGGCATGATGCATGGCGGCTGCACGGAGAAATTCGCGAGATCTTAGGCGCACTGGAAACCGTGGGCGAAACCAAGTGCATCTGCCGCAACGAATATGCCGTTCACGAGCAGGTTGGCACCTTCACCAACCAGCACCTCAACGGCCACGCCGGGCTGGTGCTGAATCCGCGTGCGCTGGACTTACGTCTGTTCCTGAACCAGTGGGCGAGCGTGTTCCATATCAGCGAAACGACCGCCCGTGGTGAACGTCAGAGCATTCAGTTCTTCGACCATCAGGGCGATGCGCTGCTGAAGGTGTACACCACCGACAATACTGACGTTTCTGCCTGGGGCGATGTGCTGACGCGCTTTATCTTTGCCGATAACCCGCCACTGGCGCTGAAAGCCGCGGAACTGCCTGTTCATACTGAAAACGCCGACGGTGCTCTCGTGGATAAAGAGTGGCGTGCCATGACCGACGTCCATCAGTTCTTTACCCTGCTGAAACGCCACAATCTGTCCCGCCAGCAGGCCTTCCGCCTGGTGGGTGACGATCTGGCGTGCAAGGTCGATAACCGCGCGCTGGCACAACTGCTGGATACTGCCCGTCAGGACGGCAACGAAATTATGGTGTTTGTCGGCAACCGCGGCTGCGTGCAGATCTTCACCGGCGTAGTGGAAAAACTGGTGCCGATGAAAGGCTGGCTGAACATCTTTAACCCGACCTTTACCCTGCATCTGCTGGAAGAGACCATCGCCGAAACCTGGGTAACCCGCAAACCTACCGCTGACGGCCATGTGACCAGCCTGGAGCTGTTTGCCGCCGACGGCACGCAAATCGCACAGCTGTACGGTCAGCGTACCGAAGGTGAACCAGAGCAAAGCCAGTGGCGTAGCCAGATTGATGCCCTGACACCAAAAGGGCTGGCCGCATGAAAAAATGGTTCGCCCTGCTCAGCGCCTTACCGCTAGTCGCGTTTGCGGCCACGCCTGAGAAAGTGGTCACGCTTGGCGGCGATGTCACGGAGATTGTCTATGCATTGGGTGCTCAGTCGTCGCTGGTCGCGCGCGACAGTACCAGCCAGTGGCCGCAGGCGGCAAACGATCTCCCGGATGTGGGGTATTTGCGCCAGCTTAATGCCGAAGGGATTTTATCCATGCGCCCGACGCTGGTGCTGGCAAGTGCGCAGGCACAGCCTTCTCTTGCCTTAAAGCAGGTCGAACAAAGCCATGTGAAAGTCGTCACCGTCCCCGGCAGCAATGACCTGAGCGTGATTGATGAAAAAGTCCGTGTGATTGCGCAAGCCACTCATCAGCAGGCACAGGGCGAGATCCTGCGCGGCAAGCTGCGTCAGGAATTAGCAGCACTGCCCACGACACCGCTTAACAAGCGTGTGCTGTTTATCCTCAACCACGGCGGCATGACCGCAATGGCGGCAGGACAACAGACCGGGGCCGATGCCGCCATTCGGGCCGCAGGGTTGCAGAATGCCATGCAGGGCTTCACCCGCTATCAGCCACTCTCGCAGGAAGGGGTTATCGCAAGCCAGCCCGATCTGGTTGTGATTTCTCAGGACGGTGTGAAAGCGCTCGGTGGCGAAGAGAATCTGTGGAAACTGCCAGGTCTGGCGCAAACGCCGGCTGGACGTAACAAACAGGTTCTTGCCATTGATGATATGGCGCTGCTGGGCTTCAGCGTGCGCACGCCGCAGGCCATTCAACAATTGCGCACCAAAGCCGAGCAGTTGCCCTGATGACCCGGCGTATCACACTCTCCCTGTGTATGCTGGCCGTAGCACTACTGGTGATGACGCTTCTGGCAACCGGTTTTGGCGCGTTGCGCCTGCCGGTGAGCCTGCTGTGGAATAACAGCGATGACGCACTTCGTCAGATCTGGCTGACCATCCGCCTGCCCCGCGTGCTGCTGGCGCTGGTGATTGGCGGTTCGCTGGCGCTGGCGGGCTGTGTGATGCAGGGGCTGTTTCGCAATCCGCTTGCCGATCCGGGTCTGCTTGGGATCAGCAGCGGCGCTGCACTGGCCGTCGCACTGTGGGTGGTTATCCCGCTTTCGCTGCCAGCCCTGGTGATGTTATATGCGCCGATGCTGGCGGCATTTCTCGGCGCGCTGGCGGCAACCGTGGTGATTTTCCTGCTCAGCCAGCAGCGGGAAAGCTCGCTGTCGCGGCTGCTGCTGGTGGGTATTGCCATCAACGCGCTGTGTGGCGCGGCGGTGGGGGTACTTTCCTGGATCAGCAACGATGCTCAGCTTCGCCAGCTCTCGTTGTGGGGAATGGGTAGCCTTGGGCAGGCCCAGTGGTCAACGCTTCTGGCCGTGACCTCGCTGATGGTACCCACGGTGTGGATCATCTGGCGGCTTGCGACTGCGCTCAATCTGCTGCAACTGGGCGAAGAAGAGGCGCATTATCTCGGGGTCGATGTGAAGGTTGTTCAGCGCATTTTACTGCTGTGCAGCGCGTTGCTGGTGGCGGCTGCCGTTGCCGTCAGTGGCGTTATCGGCTTTGTCGGGCTGGTGGTGCCACATCTGATGCGAATGTGGCTTGGGGCCGACCACCGGGCGGTGATCCCTGGCTCCGTACTGGCTGGCGCATTTTTACTGTTGATTGCCGATACGGTTGCGCGAACCCTGGTGGCTCCGGCGGAAATGCCGGTTGGGCTTCTGACCAGCATCCTTGGCGCCCCCTGGTTCCTGTGGCTTATTTTCCGTCGGGGAGGCCAGCATGGCTGATTGTTTTAGTGCAGAAAATCTCACCTTTCGCGTAGCACACCGCACCCTGATTAATGACGTATCCCTTTCGTTATCCCAGGGTGAACTGGTGGCGCTGATTGGCCCTAACGGTGCCGGGAAATCGACGTTATTGCGCCTGCTCACGGGTTATCTCAAACCGGCGAGCGGACAATGCTTACTGGCGGGAAACCCCCTTCACGACTGGCACCCGGAAAAATTATCCCGTCGTCGGGCAGTGATGCGACAGCAGACACAGCTGGGCTTTGACTGGCCGGTAGAAGCCGTAGTAGGAATGGGCCGCGCGCCCTGGACACACCATCCTGAAGCGGCGGTTGTACGTGAAGTGATGCAGATAACGGGCTGTTTACCGCTGGCCGGACGGCAGTTCGCGGCGTTGTCCGGAGGAGAACAGCAGCGCGTGCAGCTTGCCCGCGCGCTGGCGCAGTTGTGGTGCGATGGCGAGCCAGGCGGCTGGCTGTTTCTGGATGAGCCCACCTCGGCGCTGGATCTTTACCATCAGCAGCACCTGCTGCGTCTGTTGAAAACCTTAACCGGTCGGGGAAAATTACACGTCTGTATTGTTCTGCACGATCTGAATCTTGCCGCGCTGTGGGCGGATCGGGTTGTGTTATTACATAACGGGCAGATAGTTTCCCACGGTTCGCCCGAACAGGTCTTGCAGGCCGACACCCTGGCGCACTGGTATGGCGCGCAGGTTCACGTCGGCAGGCATCCGGCTCACCACGTACCGCAGGTTTTTCTCGCCCCTTAGCTTGAGCAGCTGACCTCCAGCCGCTTGCCCCAGTCCGGCGGGCGGCTGACATAATCATCATCCCTGTCGGCAAAAGGCGTGCGTAACGCCAGGTGCAACCGGTGCAGCTCCGAGTATTCACCCTGCTCTGCCTGTTCAATTGCCCGCTGCGCCAGCCAGTTGCGCAAGACCATCGCCGGATTAGCCGCATTCATTTGCGCCTGACGGGTTGCATCATCCACATTATCGCGCTGCAAACGCGCCCGATACTGCCGGTACCAGTCATCAAAGGCCTGGCGGTCGATGAACTCATCGCGCAGCACAGAAGCACTACTGTGTTGCTCCGTCTGGCCCAGCATCCGGAAGGTACGGGTGTAATCGCTGCCCTCGCGGGCCATCAGCGCGAAAAGCCCGTTCAGGATGTCGTTATCCCCCTTCTCTTGCGTTATCAGCCCCAATTTCCCGCGCATTAATTTTCCGTACTCGCGCAGCAGAACGTCCTGATAGGTATCGAGCGCATCGTTGAGGGCGTCAACATCAATAAACGGCGATAAAGATTGCGCCAGGCGCTGCAAATTCCACAGCCCGACCGCTGGCTGGTTGTCAAAGCTGTAACGCCCCTGGTAATCAGAGTGGTTACAGATATAGCCCGGCTGATAATCGTCGAGGAAGCCGTACGGGCCATAGTCAAAGGTCAGCCCCAGGATGGACATGTTATCGGTGTTCATCACACCGTGCGCAAAGCCCACGCTTTGCCAGCGGGCAATCATTGACGCGGTACGCGCCACCACATCACAGAACCAGAGTCGGTATTTATCCTCCTCGTCCTGCAATGCGGGCCAGTGGCGGCGAATAGCGTAATCGGCAAGCTGGCGGACCTTGTCCGGCTCACGTCGATAATAGAAATGTTCGAAATGGCCAAAGCGCAGGTGGCTTTGCGCAACGCGCATCAGCATCGCCCCCTGCTCCATCGTTTCTCGCGCGACAGGTGTGTCGCTGGTCACGATGGATAACGCCCGTGTGGTGGGAATACCCAGGGCATGCATCGCTTCAGACGCCAGACATTCGCGAATGGTTGAGCGCAGTACCGCGCGGCCATCGCCCATGCGGGAATACGGGGTAAGACCCGCACCTTTCAGATGCCAGTCGAATGATTGTCCGTCGGGGAGTTGTTGTTCACCCAACAAAATGCCTCTGCCATCGCCCAACTGCCCCGCCCAGACGCCAAACTGGTGTCCGCTGTAGACCTGGGCCAGGGGATTCATGCCAGGGAGCAGCGTTTCGCCGCCCCAGACGCCAGCGCCTTCAGAGGGCTGGAATAACGCAGGCGGAACGCCCAATGCATCGGCAAGCTGGTCGTTATGCCAGATCAGCCGGGCATTTTGTAATGGGGTTGGTTTGAGCGCGGTGTAAAAGCCGGGCAACTCGTCATGCCAGTGTGCAGTAAAAGACAGGGTCATAAGTCCTCCTGCTTTTAGTGTAGAGGGTTTACCTGGACTTAAACACGGGCGAAAACAAGGGTTATCACTGAACCAACAGAGTCACTTGTTCCGCCGTGACGGCAGGCCACAGCCCACCCTGCATCGCGCCGAACTCAAATGGCATCACGCGCTGCAATGTTCCGTGGTCGTCGATACCAGCGACAATCACCGACTGGCAGTGCGGTGTTATTTGCCAGAGGATCGCACGCATAAAAGGCTCGAATGACAGCTCGGTGACGCGTTGCTGAATAAAGTTTCTGTCGATGATCACACGTTTAAACAAACCGTCATACACAGGCTTCAGAGAAGCGGCCCCGGCACCAAAATTGGCCAGTACCAGCGGATAACGGATCGCCATCCTTGCCATCGCCAGATCGTCCTTCCCGTTATTTAAACCTGGATAGTTCTCATTAACAGTAAACTCCAGAAACGGGAAGCGTTCGATTATTGAAACAGCGTTTTCATTTGTTAATAAAAACTCAACAATTGCAGGTGTAATATTAATCCATGCAATAAGCTGATGCTGAATAAAGAACAGTTTGCAGGTCTCGAGCAGTTGCAGTTTTTCCTGAAACAGCGCGAGTTCTTCCGCTGGTGAAAGATGTGGGATAACCAGTTCAGTGGGGATTCGTACGTCTGTATCCACGCCAACAAAGTTAACCATAATTTCTAAAGCTTTAAGCTCCCCGGCACTATTACGTGCAGGACAAAGTAAAAACTCAGACTGGTAAGCATTATCTAGCGTGATAATCATTGCGCTCGCCCCGCTTTAAAGATGAAAGAGGACATCCTGGAGCAATTGCTGACACAATTCCACTGTATTGATTTTAATAAGATTAATTTCATTAGTTCCGTATTAGTTTTCAGATTTATCCCTGAATCTAAAAATAATCTTATCCTGGTTACTCATTAATAGCCAGTTTTAGATAAAACAGACACATACAGACATAATTAATTCGGCATAAATTTAACTTTAATCAACATATATCTGAAATTCAGGCGCGTTTTTTTAGCCAGTACGCGCCAGGAAACTGACATGTTAAGCATTGCTAAATACGCCTGGCTTGCCAGAAGTTTTTACGCCAGTAAACATTATCGAGAGATGAACGCATCACCCCACGACTGGTTGAGGCATGAATGAACTGGTTATCCGTATCATAAATACCAACATGAAGACCGCTTTCGCCTGAGCCTGTTTTGAAAAATACCAGGTCGCCAGGCAGTAAATCGTCCTTATCAATTTCAGTGCCGATTTCAGCCTGTTTACGCGTTTCACGCGGTAGCTGTAAATCAAACTTATCGCGAAACGTCATGAGCACAAAACCCGAGCAATCCACACCGCCACGGCTCATCCCACCGTAACGATACGGCGTGCCGCGCCAGTTGCTCAGCTGATCGTTAAGGCTGGCAATGACCGTAATGGAATCAGACAGTCGCGCATTAGGTGGTGGCGCACGATGGCTACTGCATCCCGCAAGAAATAACGCCGCTGCAAGGAGAAACCAGAATCGCATTTTCAGACGAATCCTCTGCTTTTATTGTTCTTTTCGTAATTTAGCGTGCAATTGTGCAACCGCGCAAGAAACGGTTACTCCTGAGCCGTAGAAATCAGCATCTTATGCCCTTCGATATCCAGCCTGCGAAAGTGCATGTTATAGGCGGTAGCCAGATGAGGAGGCGTCAGCACGCTATCCCGCGCGCCGCTGGCAATCATTTTACCCCGGGCCAGCAACCATACCCGGTGGGCATGGCGTAGCGTATGGTTCAGATCGTGGCTGCTCATGACCACAGCGACACCCGCACGGGTGAGTGAACTCAGGATAGTGTCGAGCGCGGCCTGCTGAGCAACATCCAGGCCGCTCATTGGCTCGTCCAGCAACAGCAAGCATCCCTGCGAATTACCCGCAGGATGGATCTGAAGAATAACGGCCGCCAGACGCACACGTTGCCACTCGCCGCCAGAAAGCTGGCTGGCATTTCGCGACAGTTTGTCCTCTAGCCCCAATGCCGCCGCCACCTCTTCGAGAAGCGCAGTGCGGCTTTTATCATGCAGATGCAGCGTAAGATAGTGCCAGACTGGCATCGCAAATGGCGGGACTTGCTGTTGCACTAAATAACCCCGCCGGTGCGCCAGCGACACAGGTGACCATTGGTCAAGCGAGTGGCCCAACAGGGTTATCTCCCCTTGCCCGGTGGTCAGCCCCGCGATGCGCGCCAGCAGCGTGCTCTTTCCTGCGCCATTCGGCCCCACAAGATGCAGGATCTCTCCTGCATTGATGGCAGCGCTCATTGGCTCAAGGCGTCCTTTTTCAGCCACATCCGTCAGCTGCATCAGCAAGGTCATTAGTGCGCCAGCGCCTTTTTAATCGCGTCAGTCACTACGGCGTCTTCCGGCGTCATATCCGGAGAGAAACGCTGTACAACCTGCCCGTCACGCCCAATCAGGAATTTCTCAAAGTTCCACAGGATATCGTCCGGGTAGAGCGGCGCACGTCCTTTACTGGCCATACGCTCGTAGAAGCCACTGCCCTGCGGGGCAACCGCGGTCGGTGCCGCAGACACCAGCTTTTCATACAGAGGATGACGGTGCTCGCCATTGACATCAATCTTGCTGAACAGCGGGAAGGTCACACCATAGGTGGTACTGCAAAATGTTTTGATCTCTTCTTCGCTGCCCGGCTCCTGGCCCAAAAACTGATTGCAAGGGAACCCAAGCACGGTAAAGCCTTCGCTCTCCCAGTTTTTTTGCAGCGCTTCAAGCTGCTCGTACTGCGGCGTCAGGCCACATTTGGAGGCCACATTCACCAGCAGCAAAACGTTGCCCTTGTAGCCCTCAAGCGTGGTTTTTTCGCCGTCAATGGTGGTCACTTCGGTATTCAGAATATCGTACTGCATAGCATCCCCTCAGTTTATTCCGTGGTTGGGTAGGTTTAACGTCCGGCTTTTAATAGTAGCCAGATAAATACTGGCGCGCCTAGCGTGGCGGTGACCACGCCAATCGGCAACTCAGCGGCAGTCAGTGCAAGCCTGGCGATAATATCAGCCACCAACAGCGTTGCCGCACCGGCTATGGCCGCGCTCGGGAGTAACGTGCGGTGATCCGTGACGCCACAAAGTCGTAGCATGTGCGGGATGACAAGGCCAATAAAACCTATGGCACCGGCCAGCGCTACGCTCACCCCTACCATCCAGCCAATGGCAATAACCAGCACATTGCGCCATAAATTCATCGACATGCCGAGCTGGCGGGCAGAGGTTTCCCCCAGTGCAAGGATGTTCAGCGGTTGTGCCTGGCAGCACGCCCAGATTATCACCGGGATAAGCAATACCATCAGCCACCCCTGGTGCCAGTCAACGCCGCCAAACCCGCCCATCATCCAGTACATCAGCTGGCGTAAATCAAATGAGGTTGAAAAGTAGACCGCCCAGGTCATCAGTGCGCTGCAAATGATCCCCAGCGCAACCCCGGCCAGCAGCAACCGGCTGGTCGATAGATGACGTCTTGCGAAGCGCAGGAGTATCACGGTAATAACAAGCGCACCGATAATGGCGCTCAGACTAATACTCCAGGCTGAAAGCTCGCCGCCCCCCAGCATGACCGCTGCAATCAGGCCCACACCCGCCCCATTTGATACCCCCAGCAGGCCCGGCTCCGCCAGCGGGTTTTCAAACAGCGCCTGCATCATGGTGCCGCAGAGCGCCAGCGCCGCGCCAACGAGGATCACCGCCAGGGTGCGCGGCAATCGGATTTGCCAGACAAAAAGCTGCCCGTCTGCGCCAAACCAGCTTTCCGGCCCCAGCCACCTGTCGCCCGCGCACAGGCTGACGGCTGCGGCAACAAAGAGCAGCAGCACAAGTGCAAGCAGGCGGCGCAGGTCGGATTGGCGCTGGCGGTGAGCGAAATCAGGCATAGACATGGTTTTATCAGAATGAGATGTATTTGATTTTACGGTGGGTTTACAGGAGAGCAAAGAAAAAAGGCCGCGAATGCGACCTTTTTAGTTAGTTCATATTACTCTGCTTTGGGCGTTGCGTTTTCGACACGGCTTTTTAACTTCTGGCCGGGTCTGAAGGTCACCACGCGGCGGGCTGTAATGGGAATATCTTCCCCCGTCTTCGGGTTGCGGCCCGGACGTTGGTTTTTGTCTCGCAAATCAAAATTGCCAAAACCGGAGAGTTTTACCTGCTCGCCGTTTTCCAGAGCGCGACGGATCTCTTCGAAAAACAGCTCTACCAGCTCTTTGGCATCCCGTTTGCTAAGCCCAAGCTTATCAAACAGATATTCTGACATTTCAGCTTTTGTAAGCGCCATAGGTTCAATCCCTCAATGATGCCTGGAATCGCTCTTTTAATGCCTCTACACATTTGGCGACGGTAGCGGCAATCTCCTCTTCTTCGAGTGTACGGCTGGTATCCTGAAGGATAAGGCTGATAGCGAGGCTCTTGAAACCTTCTGCTACGCCCTTGCCGCGGTACACGTCAAATAAGTTTACGCCAACTACCTGATTTACGCCAACTTTCTTACATTCGGCCAAAATATCTGCTGCAGGCACGTTTTCAGCGACCACAACCGCGATATCACGGCGGTTCGCCGGGAAGCGTGAAACATCCTGCGCCTGAGGAATGACGCGGTCTGCAACCGGGTTCCACTCCAGCTCGAACACGATGGTACGGCCGTTCAGGTCCAGTTTGCGCTCCAGCTCAGGGTGAACAACACCAATGAAACCAACGCGTTTGCCATCTAAATAAATGGCAGCGCTCTGGCCAGGATGCAGGGCCGGGATGGATTCCGCACGGAATTCAATTTCAGATAATTTACCGGTCAGATCGAGAATCGCTTCCAGATCGCCCTTCATATCGTAGAAATCAACCGTCCCTTTTGCCAGGTCCCAGTGTTCTTCATAGCGGTTACCGCTGATGGCGCCAGCCAGCATGAGATCCTGACGGATGCCTAAATTTGCCTGATTATCTGGCACAAAGCGCAATCCACTTTCAAAAATGCGCACACGGTTTTGCTGACGATTCTGGTTGTAAACGATAGTCCCGAGCAGCCCCGTCCACAGGGACAGACGCATTGCTGACATTTCGCTTGAGATTGGGCTTGGCAGGATCAGCGCTTCCTCAGCCGGGTGGATCCACTGCTGTACCTTCGGATCAACGAAGCTATAGGTGATCACTTCCTGATAGCCTTTGTCATTGAGCATGGTTTTCACACGCTTCAGGGACAGGTCGGCTTCGCGGTGAGAGCCCATGACCAGGCCTGCCTGTACCGGCGCGTCTGGAATGTTGTTGTAGCCGTAAACACGCGCCACTTCTTCCACCAGGTCTTCTTCGATTTCCATATCGAAACGCCATGATGGCGCAACGGCTTTCCATTCGTCCTGACCTTCGGTGACTTCACAGCCCAGACGACGCAGAATGTCGCTAACCTGAGCATCCGCAACGTGGTGGCCAATCAGACGGTCCAGCTTGCTGCGGCGCAGGGTGATGGTTGCGCGTTTCGGCAGAGTAGCGTCGTTTGTCACATCAATAACCGGGCCCGCTTCGCCGCCACAGATATCGATCAGCAGGCGCGTTGCACGCTCCATTGCTTTGTATTGCAGTGCCGGGTCAACGCCACGCTCGTAGCGGTGAGAAGCGTCGGTATGCAGGCCATGACGGCGCGCACGGCCGGTGATAGACAGCGGGCTGAAGAAGGCGCATTCCAGCAGTACGTTTTGCGTTTCGTCATTCACACCGGAATGCTCACCACCGAAGATACCGCCCATCGCCAGCGCTTTACCATGATCCGCAATAACCAGGGTGTCGGCGTTGAGTTTTGCTTCGCTGCCGTCCAGCAGAACCAGGGTTTCACCCTCTTTCGCCATACGCACAACAATACCGCCTTCGATACGATCTTTATCGAACGCGTGCATTGGCTGACCCAGCTCCAGCAGAACGTAGTTAGTCACGTCT
This sequence comes from Enterobacter sp. Tr-810, assembly GCF_011752765.1. Taxonomy (NCBI): domain Bacteria; kingdom Pseudomonadati; phylum Pseudomonadota; class Gammaproteobacteria; order Enterobacterales; family Enterobacteriaceae; genus Enterobacter; species Enterobacter sp. Tr-810. The sequence goes on from NZ_VWWW01000002.1 coordinate 264,861, forward strand.
ACAACCGCATCAATGGAGCGGATGCCGCAACGACGCAGCTTCTCTTTCATCCACAGTGGGGTTGGCGCTTTAACGTTAATGCCTTTCACAACACGGCCCAGGTAACGTGGACACGCATCGGCCGCTTCAACCTGAATCGGCAGAGTGTCGGCGATGGTGGCAGCCACTGGCGTGATATCTGGCACGTTCAGCTCAACCTGGTTCAGCACGGCAACATCACGCGCCACACCGATAATGCCTAAGCAGTCGGCACGGTTTGGCGTCACGCTGATCTCGATGGTGTTGTCGTCGAGTTTCAGGTATTCGCGAATATCCGTACCGATTGGCGCATCCAGCGGCAGCTCAATGATGCCGTTGTGGTCGTCGGAAATACCCAACTCAGAGAAAGAGCACAGCATCCCTTCAGACGGCTCACCACGCAGTTTTGCGGCTTTGATTTTGAAATCACCCGGCAGTACCGCACCCACGGTTGCCACAGCAACTTTCAGCCCCTGACGGCAGTTTGGCGCGCCACAGACGATATCCAGCAGGCGTTCGCCGCCCACGTTCACTTTTGTTACGCGCAGTTTGTCGGCATTAGGATGCTGGCCGCATTCAACCACTTCACCCACAACCACACCGTTAAAGGCACCTGAAACCGGCTCAACGCCGTCAACTTCCAGGCCTGCCATGGTGATTTGGTTGGAAAGCGCTTCGCTATCGAGAGAGGTGTTCACCCATTCGCGTAACCACAGTTCACTGAATTTCATTGTTCTGTCCTGCCCTTATTTAAACTGTTTGAGGAAACGCAGATCGTTTTCGAAGAATGCGCGCAAATCGGTTACGCCGTAGCGCAGCATGGTCAGACGCTCCATGCCCATACCGAAGGCAAAGCCAGAGTACACTTCAGGATCAATGCCGACATTACGCAGAACATTTGGGTGCACCATGCCGCAGCCCAGCACTTCCAGCCATTTGCCATTTTTACCCATCACGTCAACTTCCGCAGAAGGTTCGGTGAACGGGAAGTAGGAAGGACGGAAACGAACCTGCAAATCTTCTTCAAAGAAGTTATTCAGGAAGTCGTGCAGCGTCCCTTTCAGGTTGGTAAAGCTGATGTTTTTATCAACGATCAGGCCTTCCATCTGGTGGAACATTGGGGTGTGCGTCTGGTCGTAATCGTTACGATAAACACGGCCTGGCGCGATGATGCGAATTGGCGGCTCTTGATCTTTCATGGTACGGATCTGCACGCCAGAAGTCTGGGTACGCAGCAGACGCGTAGCATCGAACCAGAAAGTGTCGTGGTCAGCACGTGCCGGATGATGGCCTGGAATGTTCAGCGCATCGAAGTTGTGATAGTCATCTTCGATTTCCGGGCCAGTCGCCACGGTAAAGCCGAGCTCACCGAAGAAACTTTCAATACGGTCAATAGTACGGGTAACCGGGTGCAGACCGCCGTTCTCAATACGACGACCAGGCAGGGAAACATCGATGGTTTCTTCAGCCAGACGCGCGTTCAGTGCCGCATTTTCCAGCGCGGATTTACGCGCATTCAGCGCCTGCTGTACCTGCTCTTTGGCTTCGTTAATCACCGCACCCGCTGCCGGACGCTCTTCTGCTGGCAACTCACGCAGGGTAGTCATTTGAAGGGTCAGGTGCCCTTTCTTACCCAGATATTCGACGCGGACGTTGTCTAACGCGGCAACATCTGAGGCCTGGTTAATGGCGGCCGTTGCACTGGCAACCAGCTCTGCGAGATGTGACATGGTTTTCCTCATTATGTCGGTGCAGACACCGATTTGGTGGACTTAATCTCTCGAATTTAGACACAAAAAAAGCCTCCATCAGGAGGCTTATTCGGCGCTGTTTTTCGTTTCATCTTTCACGCGCTAGCCTCCTGATATCAGGTGCTAAAGTAAAAGAAGAAGCGGAAAATAGCAGCATTCATGCTTGCGTTACCTTATAGGTTTAGAGCCGTTAAGACCTTATTGAAAAGCCTGGACGGGTAAAAGTCAATGTTCTGATAAGGTTAAAACAAAAGAGGGAGCAAAGCCCCCTCTTCCAACTGGCTTACGCCAGTGCTGCTTTCGCTTTTTCGACCAGAGCGGTGAACGCTACTTTGTCGAATACTGCGATGTCAGCCAGGATCTTACGGTCGATTTCAACAGAGGCTTTTTTCAGGCCGTTGATGAATTTGCTGTAAGAAATACCGTTCTGACGTGCTGCTGCGTTGATACGTGCAATCCACAGTTGACGGAACTGACGCTTACGTTGACGACGGTCACGGTAAGCATACTGACCAGCCTTGATAACAGCCTGGAAGGCAACGCGGTATACGCGTGAACGCGCACCGTAGTAGCCTTTAGCTTGTTTCAGAATTTTTTTGTGACGTGCACGAGCAATTACACCACGTTTTACGCGAGCCATGTGAGCTCTCCTGTATCTATATTCTTAGTAAAAAAAATTAAACGTTAACGGCTTATGCGTACGGCAGGCACGCGATAACCAGACCCAGATCGCCTTTAGACACGAGGCCTTTTGGACGCAGGTGACGTTTACGTTTAGTAGATTTTTTGGTCAGAATATGACGCAGGTTTGCGTGCTTACGCTTAAATCCACCACCACCGGTTTTTTTGAAGCGCTTAGCAGCACCGCGTACGGTCTTAATTTTTGGCATCTTAATAACTTCCACTTCGCATTGTTAAATAAACGAAACATAGGCGAGCAAAACCTATGAGGCCCGAAGGCTCCACAGATTTTGCTGCTTGAAGGCCTTACTGTTTCTTCTTAGGAGCGAGCACCATGATCATCTGGCGGCCTTCGATCTTCGTAGGGAAGGATTCGACTACTGCCAGTTCACTCAGATCGTCACGGACGCGGTTAAGCACTTCCATACCAATCTGTTGGTGGGCCATCTCACGACCGCGGAAACGCAGTGTGATCTTGGCCTTATCGCCATCTTCCAGAAAGCGAATCAGGCTGCGGAGTTTTACCTGATAATCGCCATCGTCGGTACCAGGACGGAATTTAATTTCCTTAACCTGGATAACTTTTTGCTTCTTCTTCTGTTCCTTAGAAGACTTACTTTTTTCATAAAGGAACTTGCCGTAGTCCATGATACGACAAACTGGCGGTTCGGCGTTAGGGCTGATTTCAACTAAATCTACTCCAGCTTCTTCAGCTTTTTCGATCGCTTCTCTCAGACTCACAATTCCCAGTGGCTCACCTTCCAGATCTGTTAAGCGAACTTCCTGGGCGCGAATCTCGCCATTGATACGATTCGGACGTGCCGTTTGAACTCGTTTTCCGCCTTTAATACCTTATTCCTCCAGTTGTTGAAGACTGCGGCTGCGAATCTCTTGTTGCAGCTTCTCAATCACTTCACTTACGTCCAGGCTCCCCAGGTCTTTACCACGGCGGGTGCGAACGGCAACTTTGCCTGCTTCCACCTCTTTATCACCACAGACCAACATATACGGGACACGACGTAAAGTGTGCTCGCGGATTTTAAAGCCAATCTTCTCATTTCTCAAGTCCGCTTTTACGCGAATGCCCGCATTTTGTAGTTTCTGCGTCAATTCTTTAACGTATTCAGACTGAGAATCGGTAATGTTCATCACGACTACCTGCACTGGCGCAAGCCAGGTTGGGAAGAAGCCGGCGAACTCTTCGGTCAGGATGCCGATGAAGCGCTCCAGAGAACCGAGAATTGCACGGTGAATCATTACAGGTACCTGACGTTCGTTGTCTTCGCCAACATAAGAGGCGCTTAAACGCTGCGGCAGGGAGAAGTCCAGCTGTACAGTACCGCACTGCCATGCGCGATCGAGGCAGTCATACAGGGTAAATTCAATTTTCGGGCCGTAGAAGGCACCTTCGCCAAGCTGGTATTCGAACGGAATACCGTTCTCTTCCAGCGCAACGGCCAGATCCGCCTCAGCACGATCCCAGGTCTCGTCGCTGCCGATACGTTTTTCAGGGCGAGTTGAGAGTTTGACCACGATCTTCTCGAAGCCAAAAGTGCTGTACATATCGTAGACCATACGAATACAGGCGTTAACTTCGTCACGTACCTGATCTTCAGTACAGAAGATATGCGCATCATCCTGAGTAAAGCCACGAACACGCATCAGACCGTGCAGCGCACCTGATGGCTCGTTACGGTGGCAGCTACCGAACTCCGCCATACGTAGCGGCAGGTCGCGGTAGGATTTCAGACCCTGGTTGAAGATCTGAACGTGACCCGGGCAGTTCATTGGCTTGATGCAGTATTCACGGTTCTCAGAAGAGGTGGTGAACATCGCATCTTTGTAGTTGTCCCAGTGGCCGGTTTTTTCCCACAGCACACGGTCCATCATGAACGGGCCTTTCACTTCCTGATACTGGTACTCTTTCAGCTTGGAGCGCACGAAAGTTTCCAGTTCACGGAAGATAGTCCAGCCATCGTTATGCCAGAAAACCATACCCGGCGCTTCTTCCTGCATATGGTACAGGTCAAGTTGCTTACCGATTTTACGGTGGTCGCGTTTTGCGGCTTCTTCCAGGCGTTGCAGGTAGGCGCTCAGGGCTTTCTTATCTGCCCATGCGGTACCATAAATGCGCTGCAACATCTTGTTGTTGCTGTCGCCACGCCAGTAAGCGCCTGCAATCTTCATCAGTTTGAAGTGATGACAGAAACGCATGTTCGGCACGTGCGGCCCACGGCACATGTCGATGTATTCTTCGTGATGGTACAAGCCTGGCTTGTCATCATGAGAGATGTTCTCATCAAGAATAGAGACTTTATAGCTCTCGCCGCGCTTCACGAAGGTTTCACGCGCTTCGTGCCAGCTGACTTTCTTCTTAATGACGTCGTAGTTGGATTCAGCGAGCTCGTGCATACGTTTTTCGAGCGCGTCGATATCTTCCTGGGTCAGGGTGTGGTCAAGGTCAACGTCATAGTAGAAACCGTTGTCGATAACCGGGCCAATCGCCATTTTGGTATTTGGCCACAGCTGCTTGATTGCATGACCTAACAGGTGCGCACAGGAGTGACGAATGATCTCAAGACCTTCTTCATCTTTCGCTGTGATGATTGACAGTTTCGCATCGTTTTCAATCAGATCGGACGCATCAACCAGCTCACCATTTACACGGCCAGCAATGGTCGCTTTTGCGAGTCCAGGACCGATGTCCAGGGCCACATCCATTGGGCTAACAGCGTGGTCGTATTGGCGTTGGCTGCCATCAGGAAGAGTAATTACAGGCATTTTATATCCTTATTTGCAGTGATGCCCCACACATAAGAGCATATACAAAGAAAATAATCGTGATTTAACAGTAGATTACGAGGCCATCTGACCAACAATCGTCAAATTGGTTCGTTATCATGCACCTGACGAATTCAGACAAATGCGGATTTACGGCAGGCCTTGCAATGTTAACACTAACAAAAGGGAGAATGCACCCTCTGTGGCAGACAGAAGTACCTGGTACTTTCGCATGAGTTTGCAGGGGTTCGCTTCCTGGCGCTCGCATTCCAGTCGTGCTGAGCTATTCTTGAACAGGTCCTTAAACCTTAAGGGGCACAACATGAACGTATCCAGTAGAACCGTAGTGATATTGAATATACTTTCAGCCACCGGTTTATTGTTGATTCTCGCCGAAAGATTCCACTGGTTCTGAACCGCACCACTATGATGTGGCATAACCTAACCCCGGATAATGCGCATTTCACCGCTCTCTTTGGTACACTGGCATTATCAACAGACAAGGATTAGGTTATGCCAACAAAACGATTTGCCGTAAAACACTGGAAAATGGTGCTGGTGTTAATTGCTATCTGCGGAGCGATGTTACTGTTGCGCTGGGCGGCAATGATCTGGGGCTAAAACGTCATGGAATTAGACAGGCGAAATGCCTTTACCGAATAATACATTTCGGTGAAGGTTTTTTTGCGAATACGAAATACAGGTAATGAATAAACTTTAATTATCTTTACATCATTTTAAACCGCAAAAAACCGGTACATCACAATCCGGTTTTTGACGGGTTGAGTTATTGGTTTAATTTCAATAACAACGCGACAAGAAACGTATCAGGACCACTCACCTGCAACCAGTTTATGCACATCAAATGCGTCATTCATTGATTGACCGGTAGATTGTGAGCCCGGGGCAATGTTAGAGCCTGCTTCAACGTCAGACGCTTTAGCAATGCCGACCTGGGTATTGGTGTTACTGGCAGGTGGAGTCACTTCATCAGCAGCGAATACGCCAAAGGAGAGTGCAGAAAGCACCATTGCTGCTGCGGCAGTTTTGATTTTTTTCATAATGATTATTCTCTTACTGAATTATTGCAGAACGACTTAAGGCGAAATTTTGCCTGTGTTATGAGTGTAGATCTGGATCACACTTTTGCCTAGTCAATTTATTTATCAATTCGTGTCAAATAAACTGAATGTAATACGAAGAGAGTCATTATGGAGAAAATATGGAGATATCTGCCGAATAAATATTTTAAAACGCTGTTCAATATAAAATAGCACAGTTCGTAAAAATAAAAAACGGGCCGATAATATTTCGGCCCGCGGAAATTACATTTTGTAGCCCAGTGAAATCGTGGTTCTGCGGTCGGTGTGATCCGGTGCAGTATCTGGAGGTGAAGAGTTCCAGGTCACGTTGTAAGCCACTTTTAAACCAAAGTGTTCATTGATTGCTACATTCAGCGCCGTTTCAGAGTTTAGCGTTGTATCATCGGCACCGAATACAGAAACACCCTGAGTAAATTTGGTGTTGTCGGTCATCTGCCAGGCATAAGTACCAGACGCATAGCCTAACGGTTGGGTTTTAGTATCGCCGTCGGTGTACTCGTCATAACGTACACCAGGACCGAATTCAAAACGGAAGCTGTGAACAGGCCCGTTCAGGAACTGGCGACCATAACCTGCGGTGAAGACATCACGCTGGCGATAGCCATTGTACCGGTCGGTTAACCAGCTGGCCTGGCCGAACAGGTAGTCGTAATCGGTCATATTGTAACGGCTACGTCCACCTACTGCGTATTTTTCGGAAGAGCGTTCGTCGTTAGCGGAGGTGTTGCTGGCGTTACCCCACAAGGACCAGGCCGTGTTGCTACCGTACCAGGTCAGCGTGCTGTCCGCCGTCAGCGAAGAACTTTTCGTGTTACCGGATTGCGCCAAATATCCGGCGTTCAGGTTACCTTCAAAGGGCTTTTGCGCCGTGGTGGGATCGTCCATGACAGTAAAAACGGTATCATCGGCGGTCGCATTCATTGACGCAAACACGCCACCCGCCAGCATCAGTGCAGCGGGTACTGTCTTCAAAAGCTTCATTTTATTAAGGAGTCCGTACAACAAAAAAAGAGACCATCACGGTCCCGGAAACTTTCTTGAGGATCAATGACAAGGCGTCCAGAGAAAGGTAAGAAATTATAAAAAGCCTCAAATAACATAGCAATGTTTTCTTATTTCATTTTTTGAATAAGAACGATCCCAAAACGCGTTTTATTTTATAAAACAATTTGGTTACTTTCCTCGTTATTCATATTGAAAATCATGATGTTAATTACTTTGCCTTCTGGTGAATTGGTGCCAGGATTACTGATACCCATACTAAAAGGAGGTAATGATGGTTTCTATTTATACACTCACGCTCTCCCCTTCCCTCGACTCCGCCACCCTGACGCCGCAGATTTACCCGGAAGGTAAACTGCGCTGTAGCGCCCCTGTATTTGAACCAGGCGGCGGTGGGATCAACGTGGCGCGCGCCATTACGCACCTCGGCGGAAAGGCGACGGCAATATTCCCCGCCGGCGGCGCTACCGGGGAGCATCTGGTCGCACTGCTGGCAGATGAAAAGGTCGCAGTTTCAACCGTTAACGCCCAGGACTGGACGCGGCAGAACCTGCACGTCCACGTGACATCCAGCGGCGAACAGTACCGTTTCGTTATGCCCGGCGCGAAACTGAGCGAAGATGAATTCCGCCAGCTTGAGGAAAAAGTTCTGGCCATCGAGAGTGGTGCCTTGCTGGTCATTAGCGGCAGCCTGCCGCCTGGTGTCAAAACGGAAAGGCTGACGCAGTTGATCCGGGCCGTCCAGCAGAAGGGGATCCGCTGCATTGTTGACAGCTCTGGTGAAGCACTTCAGGCCGCCTTAGAGCCAGGGCAACTTGAGCTGGTCAAACCCAACCAGAAAGAACTAAGTGCGCTGGTCAACCGTGAGCTCACCCAGCCTGACGATGTTCGCACTGCGGCGCAAGAACTGATTCACAGCGGCAAAGCCCTGCGCGTGGTGGTGTCTCTTGGTCCACAAGGGGCGTTAGCCGTTGATGGCTCCGGTTTTGTGCAGGTGGTCCCGCCGCCGATGAAGAGCCAGAGCACCGTGGGTGCAGGCGACAGCATGGTGGGTGCAATGGCGCTGAAACTGGCGCAAGGGGCCTCGTTACTGGAGATGACGCGCTACGGTGTGGCGGCAGGTAGCGCAGCAACGATTAACCAGGGTACACGGTTGTGTTCTCTTGCCGATACGCTAAAAATTGTGGATTACCTTTCCAGAAGTTAAGACATTCTCCCCTTCTTCATGGAGGGGAAATGCTCCCCGGGTTCGCCAAACGCGTACTATCGACTATGCTAAGAAAACTTTCATGATAACAATGAGGTGAAATATGAGCAGTGGAGATATCACTCGCTATGTCATAACCGTCAGTTTTCATGAAGCATCACTGACCGAACTCAATGAAATCAACAACGCCTTTACTCGTGCCAATTTTTTACTCACGCTAACGGATGAAGAAGGCAATATTCATGAACTCGGCACGCTGACATTTGGGCTGATAAGCGCGTTATCCAGAGATGAAGTCAGCGCGCTGGCAAGCAGCCTGATTGAAAGTGCCACCCACAAAACAGCCGACATTGACGTAGACACCTGGGAAAACTGGCAAAAAAAAGAACAATAAGTGCCCTGCGTGGATCCAAACGGCTCAGGTGTGCGTTAGTTCGTATTTTTTTACAGCGGTTTTGCGCTAACTTTATGATCTGGCAGACAACATGGGAGAGACATCATGTGGCAGGCTATCAGTCATCTTTTAAGTGAGCAACTGGGTGAAGGTGAAATTGAACTGCGTAACGAACTGCCAGGCGGAGAGATCCACGCCGCATGGCATTTACGCTACGCAGGACGTGATTTCTTCGTAAAATGTGATGAACGGGAGCTCCTCCCTATCTTCACGGCCGAAGCCGACCAGTTAGAGCTGTTATCCCGCAGCAAGACCGTTACGGTACCTCAGGTCTGGGCGTTAGGCAGCGATCGTGACTACAGCTTCCTGGTCATGGATTATCTCCCTGCCCGTCCGTTAGATGCCCATAACGCCTTTATCCTCGGGCAGCAACTGGCGCGTCTGCACCAGTGGAGCGACCAACCCCAGTTTGGGCTCGATTTTGATAACGATCTCTCCACCACTCCGCAACCCAATGCCTGGCAACGCCGCTGGTCAACTTTCTTTGCCGAACAACGCATCGGCTGGCAGCTTGAGCTGGCTGCGGAAAAAGGGCTGGAATTTGGCAATATCGACGCCATTGTCGAGCACGTTCAGCAACGTCTTGCTTCGCATCAGCCTCAGCCTTCGCTTCTGCATGGCGATTTATGGTCAGGAAACTGCGCGCTGGGGCCAGATGGACCGTATATTTTTGACCCGGCCTGCTACTGGGGCGACAGAGAGTGCGATCTTGCCATGCTGCCGCTCCATCCTGAGCAGCCTGCGCAAATCTATGACGGGTATCAGTCAGTGTCGCCACTCCCGGCAGACTTCCTTCAGCGCCAGCCGGTTTACCAGCTTTACACCCTGATTAACCGCGCGATTTTGTTTGGCGGCGAGCACCTGGTAAATGCCCAGCGCGCGCTGGAGCGCGTACTGGCGGCATAAGACAGGAACGGGTGGCCAGATGCCACCCGTTTGTTCTTATATGAAACCGAGTAACGAGAAGAAGAAATATCCGGCCACGATAATTATCACCGGCAGGACGTAGAGCGGAAAAATCTGTAGGAAAATGGTGTGACGCGGAACCACGATGCGGGACTCAATCTGCTCGCGGCTCAATCCTTCCGCCCCTTTCGCCTGCTCCAGGATCAGTTGGTCTTCCACACCTTCACGCAAAAAACGCGTCTGGCGACTCATTCTGGCACCCGACGCCTGGAGCGCCATTGCGACAAAGATCAGCGCATAGATTATCCAGAAGCCGACATTGAGCTTCTGGTGAAAATCGGGCGTTGGTGAGTTGAACCAGAAGAAGTTTAAAAAAGGCGTATTAAAACGCATCATTTCAATCATGACATGCGCAAAATCAAGCATTACCGCATTGATACCCGGCTGTTTTTCGCTGTGATCGTACATAAACTTAAGTACGGAAATCAGCGTGGAAATCACGGCCGGAATAAAGATCACCCACCCGGCAATACGTTTTAAGACAGCAATGCGTCCAGCTTGTTGATACGTCATCAGTTCCCCTTCCAAAAGACGCGTTATTTGTGCCTAAGTCTACCTGCTGCACATCATTTTCGCCCGCTCTTTAAAGGCAATATGCTAAATTGCAGACTGTACTTAGCACTTATCGTCTGTCGTACACCCTGAATTAAGGAGAAGTTGTGATGTCGACACCGCGCCAAATTCTTGCCGCTATTTTTGACATGGATGGATTACTTATTGATTCCGAGCCGCTGTGGGATCGTGCAGAACTGGATGTTATGGCCAGCCTTGGCGTGGACATTCGTCGCCGTAACGAACTCCCCGATACGCTGGGGTTACGCATCGATATGGTGGTTGAACTTTGGTACGCCCACCAGCCGTGGGTTGGGCCTGGCCGCGACGAAGTGACTGCGCGCATCATCAATCGCGCTATTACGCTGGTTGAAGAGAATCGCCCGTTGTTACCTGGCGTGCGTGACGCAATCGCCCTGTGCAAAGCGCAAGGCCTTAAGGTTGGGCTGGCTTCTGCTTCTCCACTGCATATGCTGGAAAAAGTGCTGACCATGTTCGAGCTGCGTGACAGCTTTGATGCGCTGGCATCGGCAGAAAAGCTCCCCTACAGCAAGCCGCACCCGCAGGTCTACATGGACTGCGCCGCGAAGCTTGGGCTTGATCCTCTCACCTGCGTTGCGCTGGAAGATTCCGTTAACGGCATGGTGGCATCAAAGGCTGCGCGGATGCGCTCAATTGTCGTCCCTGCCGAAGAAGGCCAGCATGATCCGCGCTTTGCGCTTGCTGACGTTAAACTTGCCTCACTGACCGACCTGACCGTGCAACACCTGCGCGGTGAATAACGCATTTCCTCAGGCAGCACCCGCTGCCTGAATTTGCAAATCATAAAAATAAAACATCGTTTCATTTTATTTGCTTTTCTGCTTATTGCCTCCTATTCTTGGGTCAGAACGACAATAACCCTACTTCTGAGGCACGTATGATACTGGATACCTTCACTCTTTCTGGAAAAGTGGCCATCGTCACCGGGTGCGATACCGGGCTTGGACAAGGCATGGCCATTGCCCTGGCTCAGGCCGGGTGCGATATCGTGGGGGTAAACCGAAAAATTCCTGAAGAAACGGCCGCCCGGGTCACCGCCCTCGGCAGACGTTTTTTGGCGATCCGGGCCGACCTCGGCAAGCAGGAAAGTCTCCATGACGTCGTCGCGAAAGCGGTTGCAGAGATGGGGCGCGTCGATATTCTGGTGAATAACGCGGGCACCATCCGCCGTGAAGACGCGCTTTCCTTCAGTGAAAAAGACTGGGACGAGGTCGTTGACCTGAATCTGAAATCAGTCTTCTTCCTTTCTCAGGCGGTCGCCCGGCAGTTTATTGCCCAGGGCCAGGGCGGTAAAATTATCAACATTGCCTCCATGCTCTCGTTCCAGGGCGGCATCCGTGTTCCCTCTTATACGGCCTCGAAAAGCGGCGTGCTTGGCATCACTCGCCTTCTGGCAAACGAATGGGCGGCTCAGGGGATTAACGTCAATGCCATTGCGCCAGGTTATATGGCCACCAACAATACGCAGCAGTTACGTGATGATGAGCAACGCAGTCAGGCGATCCTGGACCGTATACCTGCGGGGCGATGGGGATTGCCCGACGATCTGCAAGGCCCGGTGGTATTCCTGGCGTCACCGGCATCAGACTACATTAATGGCCACACCTTAGCCGTTGATGGTGGCTGGCTCGCACGTTAACGTAGTTTTGTGACAAAGAGTTACACCGTCACCTCTTCCGCCCACTGTATAAAAACCCTATACTGTATGAATTGACAGTTTCCTGGGTTTTATCATGACGGCGGAAGGCCACCTGCTTTTTTCTATTGCTTGCGCAGTGTTTGCCAAAAACGCTGAGCTAACGCCCGTACTGGCCCAGGGTGACTGGTGGCATATTGTGCCTTCAGCGGTACTCACCTGCCTGTTACCCGATATTGATCACCCTAAATCATTTCTTGGACAGCGGTTGAAGTGGTTTTCCAAACCCATCGCCCGGGCGTTTGGTCACCGGGGATTCACTCACAGCCTGCTGGCCGTGTTTGGTCTGTTGACACTCTTCTATTTAAAGGTTCCTGAAAGCTGGATTGTGCCCGCAGATGCCATTCAGGGCATGGTGCTCGGCTATCTGAGCCATATTCTCGCCGATATGCTGACCCCTGCAGGTGTGCCGTTACTGTGGCCGTGCCGCTGGCGGTTCCGCCTGCCGATCCTGGCGCCACAGAAAGGTAACCAGCTGGAGCGCGTTTTATGTATGGCGCTTTTTGCCTATGCCGTGTGGATGCCGCAAACCTTGCCCGAAAATGGTGCAGTTCGCTGGTCTTCCCAGATGATCAATTCGCTGCAATTTCAGTTCAATCGATTTATTAATCATCAAATAGAACATTAAATCCGCAAAATAAGCGTATTTGTCATAACCCATTCCATTTGGATATAAGCGCTACATCACACTTCTGCTAACCTTGCGCCAACAGGTTCGGTAAAACCGACCACATAATAAATCAGGAGAACGGGGATGAACTTTCCACTCATCGCGAACGTCGTTGTGTTCGCTATTTTGCTATTGCTTCTGGCTCAGGCGCGCCACAAACAGTGGAGCCTGGCGAAGAAAGTACTGGTCGGTCTGGGTATGGGTGTCGTATTTGGTCTGGTATTACAGGCTATTTATGGCTCAGATAATCCGGTACTGAAAGACTCTATTCAGTGGTTCAACATCGTGGGTAACGGCTACGTACAGCTGCTACAGATGATCGTGATGCCGCTGGTATTTGCTTCCATTCTGAGTGCGGTTGCACGTCTGCATAACGCCACTCAGTTAGGTAAAATCAGCTTCCTGACCATCGGTACGCTGCTGTTCACTACGCTGATTGCCGCACTGGTGGGTGTTCTGGTAACCAACCTGTTTGGTCTGACCGCAGAAGGTCTGGTGCAAGGCTCTGCTGAAACCGCGCGTCTGGCGGCCATTCAGTCTAACTACGTAGGTAAAGTCGCCGACCTGACCGTGCCACAAATGGTGCTCTCCTTCATTCCGAAGAACCCGTTTGCTGACCTGACCGGTGCGAACCCAACCTCAATTATCAGCGTGGTTATCTTCGCGGCCTTCCTGGGTGTGGCAGCGCTGAAACTGCTGAAAGACGATGCCCCGAAAGGTGAACGCGTTCTGACGGCTATCGATACCCTGCAAAGCTGGGTCATGAAGCTGGTGCGTCTGGTAATGCAGTTAACGCCTTACGGTGTACTGGCCCTGATGACCAAAGTCGTTGCTGGCTCTAACTTGCAGGACATCATTAAGCTGGGTAGCTTTGTGGTTGCCTCTTACCTGGGTCTGGGCATCATGTTCGTGGTGCATGGCATCCTGCTGGGTGTGAACGGCGTTAGCCCGCTGAAATACTTCCGCAAAGTATGGCCGGTACTGACATTTGCCTTCACCAGCCGTTCCAGCGCAGCATCCATTCCGCTGAACGTTGAAGCGCAAACCCGTCGTCTGGGTGTGCCTGAATCTATCGCCAGCTTCTCTGCGTCCTTTGGTGCCACCATCGGTCAGAACGGTTGTGCAGGTCTGTACCCGGCAATGCTGGCTGTGATGGTTGCCCCTACTGTGGGTATTAACCCGCTCGACCCGGTGTGGATTGCAACGCTTGTGGGCATTGTCACCGTGAGCTCCGCAGGTGTTGCTGGTGTGGGCGGTGGTGCTACCTTCGCCGCGCTGATCGTACTGCCTGCACTGGGTCTGCCGGTCACTCTGGTTGCGCTGCTGATTTCCGTCGAGCCGTTGATTGATATGGGCCGTACCGCACTGAACGTGAGCGGCTCCATGACCGCGGGTACGCTAACCAGTCAGTGGCTGAAGCAGACTGACAAAGCGGTTCTGGAAAGTGAAGACGACGTCGAACTGGCGCACCGTTAATCATTGCTGAATTAAAAAAACCGCCTGATGGCGGTTTTTTTATGGCTGTTATTCTTCAACCTCTTCATCCTGGCGGGTCTGTACCGCCCAGCGCTGCGCCGATTCCGGCACCGTAAACGCAGGGGAACGACGGAAGTGTTCGCCGATCAGCACAAAGGCCACGTATTTACCCCGTAGCTGCCAGACATCGCGAAAACCATCCACTTTCAGAGCATGGTCAGGCGGAGCGGGTTCAACGCGGGGCACATAGCTAATAACCTGGCGGTTTTGTTGACGAAGAGGTTTCATAAGAGACTGGTTCACTAAAGCAAATTCTGGAAACAGGAAAATTCTATGATAGCCGATCCTTCCCCCACGCGTCGCGCCTTCCATGCAGTATGCAGCTTCTTTCGTTAACAATGGCATCTGAAAACTCTGAGTTCGCCAGCCACCTCATCACATTGTTCTACCCTTAATAAGGTTTTTAGCAATGAATAAAGGAGACGCGTGCAATGTCGAACAAAGATAAAACACATCAATCACCCATTCATGGCACTGAAGAATCTCAACCGGGCATGGACTCACTCGCACCTGCGGATGGATCGCATCAACCTTCCCCCGGCCTTTCAGCCCCAGGCGAACAACCTACGGCATCAGGAAGCCTGAAATCCCCGGATACGGGGAATGAGAAGCTGAAATCGCTTAACGCTCAGCGCAAAAACGGCGAAGACTTTGCCCTCACCACCAATCAAGGGGTACGTATCGCCGATGACCAGAACTCCCTGCGCGCAGGGACGCGTGGGCCAACCCTGCTGGAGGACTTTATCCTGCGGGAGAAAATAACCCATTTCGACCACGAGCGGATCCCGGAGCGGATTGTTCACGCTCGCGGTTCCGCTGCACATGGCTATTTCCAGCCCTATAAAAGCCTGAAAGCGATCACCAAAGCGGGCTTTCTTTCCGCCCCGGAAAAAATCACGCCCGTGTTTGTCCGTTTCTCCACCGTTCAGGGTGGCGCAGGTTCAGCTGACACGGTGCGCGATATCCGCGGGTTCGCGACCAAGTTTTACACCGACGAGGGCATTTTCGATCTGGTTGGCAATAACACCCCGATATTCTTCATTCAGGATGCGAATAAATTTCCTGACTTTGTCCATGCGGTAAAACCTGAGCCCCACTGGGCCATACCGCAGGGACAAAGCGCGCACGATACGTTCTGGGATTATGTCTCTCTGCAACCCGAAACGCTGCACAACGTCATGTGGGCAATGTCGGACAGAGGCATTCCGCGAAGCTTGCGCACGATGGAAGGGTTTGGTATTCACACCTTCCGCCTGATTAACGCCGAAGGTAAAGCCACCTTTGTGCGCTTTCACTGGAAGCCTGTTGCGGGTAAAGCCTCACTGGTGTGGGATGAAGCCCAAAAGCTGACCGGGCGTGATCCGGACTTCCACCGCCGTGAACTGTGGGAATCTATCGAAGCGGGAGATTACCCGGAATACGAGCTTGGACTTCAACTGATCCCGGAAGAGGACGAATTCAAATTCGATTTCGATCTGCTGGATCCGACCAAGCTTATTCCCGAGGAGCTGGTTCCGGTGCAACTGGTCGGCAAAATGGTGCTCAATCGCAACCCGGACAATTTCTTTGCCGAAAACGAACAGGCGGCATTCCACCCAGGGCATATCGTTCCCGGACTCGATTTCACCCATGATCCTCTGTTACAGGGGCGTCTGTTCTCTTATACCGATACACAAATCAGCCGTCTTGGCGGGCCAAACTTCCACGAGATCCCAATTAACCGGCCGACCTGCCCGTATCATAATTTCCAGCGTGACGGGATGCATCGCCAGGATATCGATACCAATCCGGCGAACTATGAGCCAAATTCAATCAACGATAACTGGCCACGTGAAACCCCACCGGGCCCGCAACGCGGCGGTTTTGAGTCTTATCCGGAACGTGTTGAAGGGACAAAAATCCGTGAGCGAAGCCCATCGTTTGGCGAATATTATGCGCATCCTCGCCTGTTCTGGAACAGCCAGACCCCGATTGAGCAGCAACATATTATCGGTGCCTTTAGCTTTGAACTGAGCAAAGTCGTGCGAACTTACATCCGCGAGCGCGTTGTCGACCAACTGGCGCATATTGATATTCAGCTGGCTCAGGGCGTTGCCGATAAGCTCGGCATTACCCTGAGCGACGAGCAGCGCAATGCCGTACCGCCAAAAGACGTCAACGGGCTGAAGAAGGATCCGTCCCTCAGCCTTTATGCGGTGCCGGGCGGCACGATTAAGGGTCGCGTGGTGGCTATCTTGCTGAACGACAAAACACGTGCCAGCGACGTGCTGGGCATAATGCAGGCGCTCAAAACGAAGGGTGTGCACGCTAAACTACTTTATTCTCGTATGGGGGAAGTGAACGCCGATGACGGTTCAGTGCTGCCCATTGCCGCAACCTTTGCCGGTGCGCCTTCCCTGACTGTGGATGCGGTAATTGTGCCTTGTGGCGATATCAACAGCCTGCTTAACAATGGTGATGCCGTTTACTATCTGCTGGAAGCTTATAAGCACCTGAAACCCATTGCGCTGGCGGGCGAAGCGCGCCAGTTTAAAGCGTTGTTAAAGGTGGCAGCTCAGGGCGAAGAAGGGATTGTCGAAGGCGATAACGTCGACGATGCATTTACGACGAAGCTGTTTGAATTGCTTGCTGCCCACCGCGTGTGGTCGCGCAGCAGTAAGATTGACCGGATACCGGCGTAA
Source organism: Enterobacter sp. Tr-810 (assembly GCF_011752765.1). Lineage (NCBI taxonomy): Bacteria > Pseudomonadati > Pseudomonadota > Gammaproteobacteria > Enterobacterales > Enterobacteriaceae > Enterobacter > Enterobacter sp. Tr-810. The sequence goes on from NZ_VWWW01000002.1 coordinate 282,001, forward strand.
AAAAGCCGGGTGGCGCTTGCGCTTACCCGGCCAACATTTCGACTGGTTTTGTAGGCCCGGTAAGGCGAAGCCGCCACCGGGCTTTTTTACTCACAGATCCCTGAACGTCCCCAGACGATACCCGCGCTCGGCAATCGCATATTTCAGCGACGCCGACGTCAGGACATCCAGTTCCGCCAGGCGTGGCCAGCAGTAGGCGCTCTTGCGCACGATGTTGTCGACAAACGCAGGATGCGCCATCACCTCTACCGAGCGTTCACCGCGCGCGACAGAATCATCCAGCACTTTCAGAAACAGTGCTTCGCTAATTTCATCACCGTAAAACGCGCTGCTGAAACCGTCGGTCGTTGCCGCAGAGGATAACAACAGCCCGTGCAGCGCCTGCACTTCACGATCCACGCGCATCGCCACCCCTTTACGTTGGGCAAAATCCGCAACAATCGGGAAAATTGCCGGGATCATATGCACGTGATGATGGCTATCAATGTGCGTTGGCTCACGACCGAAGAGATCGACAAAACGGTTGAACTGACAATCCAGTTCACGGGTAATTTCCTCGAGTGGCAAGGCATTCTGCTCGGCCATTTCCCAAATCCATTTACCCAGCTGTCCGTCGCGTGTCAGCCCCGGCATCGGTGAAATCGGCATCCCGAGAGTGAGGACAAAATGCATCCCCACGCCCAGCTCCGGAACTTCACGGCTCAGCGCTGCCGCATGGTCAACCGCCTCGCCGTTGACAAGCGTCGTGGTCGAAGTCACCACACCCCGACGACAGGCTTCAATGATGCCGTAGTTCTGCCCTTTCGACAGGCCAAAATCGTCGGCATTTACGATCAGCAGGTTTTCCATCGCTCTCCCTCTTAACGGTGGTTGAACTTCAGCTTCTCAACCGTTGCAGCAAAGTTTGGCAGCCATTTTTCATGCGCCAGGATCATCTCGCTCGCCAGCTGTTCTGCGTCACGATCGGAATGCACCAGCGGGCTCAGGTTCAGCGCCAGCAGGACATCATTCAGCTCGCCGCTCAGTGCCGCGTTGCTTGCCGCCACTTCAAACCCTTTGATGGTATGGATAAGTCCCATCACTTTGTCATCAAAGTGAGTGATACGCGGATGCGGTTTCGCGCCATCGCGACCCAGGATGCAGGTCATCTCAACCGCCCAGTCAGCCGGGATGTTGTCGATGTGTCCGTGGTGCGGCACGTTGACGTAGTGCTCGGCCTGTTTGTCGTTGTAGATAGCGTTGATCACTTCACAGGCCGCATCTGAATAGTACGCCCCGCCGCGCTGTTCCAGCTCTTTTGGTTTCACGTTCAGGTTTGGATCTTTGTACAAATCAAACAGTTGTTTTTCAACTTTCTGCACGACCTGCGCGCGTGCTCCGCCTTTATAGTACTCGCCCATTTCGATGGCCAGCATCTCTTTCTGCTTGAAGTAATAAAGCAGATACGAACATGGAAGCAGGTTCAGGGAACGGATCAGCCCTTCACTGAACGGCAGATCGAAGATATTTTTAACCGATGCCGCGGTCAGGCGACCGGAAGCTACGCCGTCGAGCAGTTCAGCAAAGCGCGATTTACCGTTAACAATCACATCTTTGATAAAGACCATGTGGTTCAGGCCGAACAGATCGATGGAGAGATCGTCGCTGTCGCTCAGTTCCAGCACGTCGCGGATAAACATTTTCATGCCGATAGGAATGTTACACACGCCGATAAAGCGTTTAAAACCGGTGTGACGATAGACGGCTTCGGTCACCATGCCGGCCGGGTTGGTGAAGTTAATCACCCACGCCTTCGGACAAATTTCTTCCACATCTTTGATGATGTCGAAAATCACCGGAATGGTTCGCAAACCTTTAAACAGACCGCCCGCACCGTTGGTTTCCTGGCCCAGATAACCGTGGCTTAGCGGGATGCGCTCGTCCAGTTCGCGGGCTTTCAGCTGGCCTACTCGAAGCTGCGTCGTCACGAAATCGGCATCTTTCAGTGCCAGACGGCGATCCAGTGTTTTATGCACGGTTAACGGTACGCCCGCTTTTTCGACCATGCGCTTGCACAGTTCGAAAATAATATTAAGCTTCTCTTGCCCTTCTTCTACGTCCACCAGCCATAATTCGCTGACCGGCAATTCATGATAACGTTTCAGAAAACCTTCGAGTAATTCCGGGGTATAACTGCTGCCGCCGCCAATGGTTACGACTTTTAATTTCTGTTGCATAATATCTCCCTTAACGTATCAGGTTAACCGCCTGCAAAGTATAGCGCTCTCGTCCCGCTATTTTGGGCAAGCAATTACGTCAATATTTCTGGCGGATAATACCGCCGATAGTCAATTAATTACCGTCAAACTTTTCCGGTAACTGTTAGGCGTGAATGAGGTGAATTTTTTAAATGTTTTAATAAACAGGCTGGGGCTACTGTAGCCGGACTCATAAGCAATGTCGGTTACGGAGTAGTTGGTAATTTCCAGCTGTTTTTTGGCAAAGTTAATGCGGATCTCATTAATAATTTGCACCGGTGTCTTACGATAATAACGCTGGGTAGCCCGGGTTAAATATTCCTGAGATTTTCCTGACAGCGTCACCATATTCTCCAGCGCATTGTCGCTGAACTGGCCTTTATCGTGCATAAGCTCAACGGTGCCACGTAACCACTGTGGGATATCGTCAATCACCTGCTGCTCTTCACGATGGTGGCGCAGGCGGTTCATCACGTAGAAGGTTACCGTTTCAATAAATTCGTCGAACTCATTGTCGCGGAAGTTAAGCGAAGCTATGACCGTTTCTATCCAGGTCATAAACTCGTTTTTAACGCGATACACCTGCGACGCCACAAAGCAGAATGGCACCAGCGGCAGATAGTGTTTCTCAAAGAAGCGTTTGCTGACGCCGACATTGAGGATCCGCGTTGCGCCAAATTCGTAAAAGCTCTGGTGGTAAGAGCCCATCGGCAGGAAGACAAAATCACCACGCTCCAGCAGAACACGCTTACCGTTGATCTCCTGGTAGTAACGTCCGGTCAGAACAATCGTGAACTCGTAGTAGTCATGCTGGTGCAAGCCACTGGCGCTCTCCGTCTTGTTGTAAATAACCACGTGAAAATTCTTGCCATTAAACAGTTGCTGCTCAAGTGCGGTTTTAATTTCCATCGTGCTGACCTCCTGCTTACGGCTCTGACTTAGTGCATTTTTTCGTGAAGCTCGATTAACTCAGCCACCAGCTCGCGCGCCAGCATCGAGGTCATCAGGTGATCCTGGGCATGAACCAGCACCAGACTCACTTTCATTTTCCCTTCGCCCTGGTCGCCTTCTATGAGCTTTGTCTGTACCAGATGTGCTTCATTCAGTGCGGTACGGGACTGATCCATCATGGTTTTCGCTGCGACAAAATCGCCCTGCTTAGCCTGTTTGAGTGCGGCATAAGCCAGGCTGCGTGCTTGTCCGGAATTGATGATAAGGCCCATCACCACTTCTTCCAGATCGTTCTCTTCGGTTTCTTCAGCAACGATACTATCCAAATCTAACATCTTTTAGCTCCTTTTCGCTGGCGCGGGTTGCCCCGCGCCGGTCAAACTTAGAATTTCAGTGAGAGGGCAATATCCTCTTCGCTCTCTTCTTCATCGATGATGGTTGCAGCTTTGTTCGCAATCGCCACGAACGGCATGTAAAGCAGTGTTGCAATCCCGAGGTTGAATATCGCCAGCAGGAAGGCCGCGATGCTACCGTTGGTGTTGAAGAACGCACCCAGACCTGCCGGCATTGTCCACGGAGCAATGTTGGTGATTGGCGGGATAATGCCCAGGTAATACGCCGTCAGAGTAATAGCGGCCAGCAGCGGCTGAATCAGGATGAACGGAATGAACATTACCGGGTTCATGATGATTGGCAGACCAAACAGAATCGGCTCGTTAATCTGGAAGATGCCTGATGGCAGCGCCAGCTTCGCAACCTGACGGTAGTCAGCGCGACGAGAGACAATAAAGACCGCGATGATAAGACCCAGCGTAGCCCCTGTACCACCCAGGAAGATATAGGAGTCAAGCATCGGCTTCGCCCACACATGGAAGGTTTTACCGGCTGCCAGTGCCGCATCAACGGAACCGTACTGCTGGTAAAGCGCAACGTTTTCCAGTGCCCACGGGGTCATGATGCCGCTGTCCAGCGCTGCCAGTGCCAGTGAACCATGCACGCCGAAGAACCACAGCAGAGAAGTGAAAATCACGTACGCCCAACCGACCACGCCACCCATCGACGCCAGTGGCGTAGAGATAGAGTCCATGATGATCTGGTGGAAGTTTGTACCCCAGTGAGAAAGCGCCCAGGCAATAATCCCCATGATGGAGAGAATAATGAAGCCTGGAATCAACGCGGAAAATGAACGGGAAACAGATTCAGGAACACTGTCCGGCAAGCGAATAACCCAGTTGCGGCGGACAATAAAAGTGAACATCTCTGCAACCACCAGACCGATCACAATACCGGAAATAATGTTTGCACCACCTAACCAGTTAGCGCCTACAGCATACGCTTCGCCCACGCTGTAAGGAGTAACGGTCATAAAGGCAGCAACGGATAATAAGCCCGCTGCCAGCGGATCCACTTTACGCTCTTCTGCCAGCGCCATCCCGATAAAGAATGGCGCCATCAGCGACATAATACCCAACGTACCGTTGTATACGTTGCCGCCGATGGCTTTAAAACCATTAAGGGTTTCAATTGTAGAAGCGTCTAACCGAATTCCTAATGAATAAAAGAAGGAACCTTCACCAAAGCTCAGAAAAACGTTGTTAATTAAAACGAACATTGCCCCGGCCAGCGTCAACGGCATTAATTTAATAAAACCGTTTTTGATGGCATTAACGTGAGGCTGCTTTCCTATTTTAACAGCAAAAGGAAGGAGTACCTTTTCAAGTGAAGCGATGACTTTACTCATAGGAAAATACCCTTAAATGCCGCAACTCATGTTACGGCGTATTGTGTGTGAAATAACTCTTTGACGGGAAAAATAAAAATTAATTAGCAGCTTTTTTAATTGCTGCAACAGCAGCTTTCAATACACCTAAACCATCGATCTTGCCATACAGCCCCGAGTCGATAACTTCGACCGGTTTATTCGGTAACAGACGTTGAATTTCTGGCAACATGTAAGCGATTTGCGGCCCTAACAGGACAACATCGGCACTCTGGCCCTTTTCACCCGCCAGCGTTTCAGGAAACGCTTCAATCACCACAGGGACTTCATATTTTTCAGCCTGCGCACGCATCTTGGAAACCAGCAGTGAGGTTGACATGCCCGCAGAGCAGAACAGGTAGATATGTTTCTTTTCCATAGTAACTTCCCTCTTTTTTAACCACCCGACGTCGCGTTCTCACTCGACTCGCTATCCCGGCTGACGGATGGTTTGCTTACCATTGTTTGTCGTTGGAGTGAGTATACGCAATGGTACAGAGAGGGGATAATTCTGAACAGACTCAAATTGTCTCTCATTGACCTGGCTTGTTGACTACCTTCACATTTCGGGTAAATAATTCGCGCAAAGAAATAAGATTTCCCTATACATAAAAAAACCGGCCATCTGGCCGGTTTGTTAACATCCTCAGGCAAGCAGGGTTACTGCGCCTTAGGTGCCTGCGGATCGGTATCGTATTCGGCACAGGTCTGATAACCGGAATTGATCACGTGTCCAGTATCATCCAGTGCAACAAAGTAGGTTTCAGCCTTACCATCCCGTTGACCCAGGATATATGTCTGGCAGGTACCTTTTGCATGGATCATCGTGATCTCAGAAGAAGGTTTACCGGCAATCGCAGCAACCTGCGAACGCGTCATGCCTTTTTTGACATCCTTAACTACGGGCTGTGTGAACTGATCTTTGGTGCGATCATAAGCTGTACACCCTGCCAGCATAGTCAGAACCGCCGCTGCACTTAGAATTCCTGCTACATTCTTGTTCATATTCCGTCCTCTTGTATTTCAGCGTGTTACCTAAGCATGGGATAAAAAGTACTATTGTTCAACTTTGTGAGTTTCGCCAGAGGAATTTCGGAGGATTCCGCTAAAACAAAGATAACCTGCTAAATCGCCGTAAATTCCCGCACTCAAAACTGTGATCCTTGTCGTTTTACGCCCAAAGGGTTAGTTTTAACGGATCATACATTCTGTTTAGTTCTGCATATGGAGGGCGTAATGGCTCTGCAACAAGAGATTATTCAGGCGCTTGGCGTCAAGCCAGTGGTCGATGCACAGGAAGAGATCCGCCGTAGCGTCGATTTTTTAAAATCCTATTTAAAAACGAACCCTTTCCTGAAGTCACTAGTACTGGGCATCAGCGGTGGTCAGGATTCCACGTTGACCGGCAAACTGTGCCAGCAGGCCATTTCAGAACTGCGTGAAGAAACCGGAGACGTTGCGCTGCAATTTATTGCGGTGCGTCTTCCGTACGGTGTGCAGGCCGATGAACAGGATTGTCAGGACGCCATTACCTTTATTCAGCCCGACCGCGTGCTTACCGTGAACATCAAAGGGGCGGTGCTGGCGAGTGAACAGGCGCTGCGCGAGGCAGGTATTGAGCTGAGCGATTTTGTCCGTGGTAACGAAAAAGCGCGTGAGCGTATGAAAGCACAGTACAGCATTGCGGGTATGACCAAAGGGGTAGTGGTCGGGACTGACCATGCCGCAGAGGCCGTTACCGGCTTCTTCACCAAATATGGTGACGGTGGTACCGACATTAACCCTATCTTCCGCCTCAACAAGCGTCAGGGTAAGCAGTTACTTGCCGCGCTCGGTTGCCCGGAACATTTATATAAGAAAGCCCCTACAGCCGACCTGGAAGACGATCGCCCTTCCCTGCCGGATGAAGCCGCGCTGGGTGTGACCTATGAAAACATCGATGATTACCTGGAAGGTAAAACGCTGGATGCAGGTATCGCGAAAATTATCGAAGGCTGGTACCTGAAAACCGAGCACAAGCGCCACACGCCGATTACGGTGTTCGACGATTTCTGGAAGAAATAGCCACCTTTTGCCGGGTGAGTAAAAACGCCACCCGGCAATCCTCCCTGAACCACAGCCTCTTTTTTAACCACCCCACACCTGCTAGACTGTATACATAAACAGTATCCGGAGTGCTATGTGAGCAGGCGTCAATCTGCCCCGCGTCTTGAGTTTGAAGCGGCGGCAATTTATGAATATCCCGAACATCTTCGCCCCTGGCTTGAAGCGTTACCGAAGCAGCCAGGTGTGTATCTCTTTCACGGTGAAAGCGACACCCTGCCGCTGTATATCGGCAAAAGCGTTAATATTCGCAGCCGGGTGATGTCCCATTTCCGTACGCCGGATGAGGCGGCAATGCTTCGCCAGTCCCGGCGGGTCACTTTTATCCGGACGGCTGGCGAGCTGGGTGCACTGCTGCTTGAAGCCCGCCTGATTAAAGAACAACAACCGCTTTTCAATAAGCGCCTGCGCCGCAATCGCCAGCTCTGCTCTTTACAGGTCATCAACGGCAAGCCGCAGGTGGTTTACGCACGCGACGTCGATTTCGCGCACACGTCCAACCTGTACGGCCTGTTTGCCAGTAAACGCGCCGCGCAGCAAACGTTGCAGACGCTGGCTGACGATCTCCAGCTCTGTTACAGCCTGCTGGGGCTTGAAGCCACAACCAGAGGCCGCGCCTGTTTCCGCTCCGCGCTGAAGCGCTGTGCCGGAGCCTGCTGTGGAAAAGAGAGTATTGCGGATCACCAGGCACGATTTCTTGCCGGGCTGGAGGCCATCAGCATCACCTGCTGGCCGTGGGAAGGCGCCATTGCACTCAAAGAAGCCGGGGATGAAATGACGCAATATCACATCATCCACAACTGGCTATGGTTGGGGGCGGTCGATAGTTTAGACGACGCGACAACATTACTGCGCATACCCGCCGGATTCGATCACGATGGCTACAAAATTCTCTGTAAACCATTATTCACCGGCGAGTATGAGGTTATTTCACTCAGTGGCCTGCCAGCCAGATAATCTCGCCAAACAGCAGCGTGCCTTCGGATTCAAGCAGGCGCAGGGTATGCGTGCCGTCATCCCAGCTGGCGCCCTGATCCGCCGTCAGCAGTTTATCGCCAAGCTGCCAGGCACCGCTGAGCACAAACGCCACACCGCCGCGTGAAGCAAAAGTGGTGAAGGTACGGTCGGCCACACGCACTTTCGCTTTACAGCGATCCCGACGGGTCATGACGTTGAAGTCCATCGACATCTGGCCATCACTGAGCAGAGCCTTCACCGGCAGATCGCCTGTGAAGCTAAAGGGCTGGTGGTGCTTCAGGGTATGGCAAAATGCCTGACCGGCATCCAGCGTCACTTCCCCACCTTCCAGCAGGGTAATGACCCGGTCGACCCCCGGGAAAGACGAGAATTCGCCGTTGCTGGCGATAGTTGCAATACTGGCGCGCCAGGAAAAATCGCGCGTCGCGGGAGGAAAACAGCAAATTTCACGTGTCTCGCCGGCACCATTGCGCCAGAGACTGACCGGCATTTTACGGATATCAAAGAACTCCATCACCACTCCTGAAAGGCACAACATGTGCCAGGGCAGCAATATCACTATCGCTGCATTCTTGGTTGTTATCGTTGGGAACTCACAGACGTATTATCGGCAGCAGAACGCGCAGGCCTTAGACGGGCGTAAAGAAAAAAATAACGCCATGACTCTGCTGAACATTCTCTGGAGCGACTACAGGAGGATACCGCGCTTCTGGCGGCAGACAAGAGGCTGTAAAAGAAAAAACCGCCGGTCCTGTCCACAGCGTTTGCGCTTTTGTGGACAGGATCCCGGCGGTCTTAAGATGTTGAACCGATTATTCGGTTGGTGCTGGCATTTTACCTTCCGGCGCCGGGCGTTCTGTCAGACGCTTCTCAAAATTGGCATTAAATTGTTTTTTCTGTTCCGGGGTCAGAATGTTGTAGATCTTGTTCTGGGTTTCCATGCGAGCCAGCATTCCTGCTTTGTGCTGCTCAGCCATTTTGTCGATCTGCGCTTCGGCTTTTGCTTTATCGAAGCTATCGCTGGCGATGATGTCATGCATCGCGCGGCGTTCTTCCAGCGGCGGACGTTTCATCTGGTCACGCTGGCTTTTCATGATGTCGCGAACCTGCTGTTTCTGTGCATCGGTCAGGTTCAGGTCTTTAAACATCATGTCGTGGTGCATCCCCGGCTTGCCTTTATGATGCATCATCATTTTGCCTTCAGTTGGCGCGGCAGTCGTGGTGGTCGCGGTATCTGCGGCGAACGCCATGCCGGTAGCGCCCAGAGCCAGGGTAGAAGCAACAAACAGTGCAGTTAACTTACGCATAATTTATTTCCTTACTTTCAGTTATTCTTCGGCGCTATGCCGTGTTGACGAGATTAACTTTACGGGGTTTATCGTCAATAAGTCAGAGCAACGGTAAAACAATGAAAGTGTAAAAAACAAATTTTCGCCAAATGTGGAGGAATTAAGGATAAAGCGTGGAGAGTTGAAACGAAAATATACAACACGGTGATTTTAAAGAGATTATGAAGGAGTATATAGAATCGATGATTATTTTAAAAGCAAATAACCAGGAATAATCTGCAAAAAAATGCATTCCGCAATAATAGCTAAGAAAATAAGTTTGTTAGTGTCAGCAAAAATAAACATTCAGGACTGCGGCCCTCCGCCTGCTGTCGAGGGCCGCGACGGTATTAACTGATTTTCTCCAGCATCAGCCCTGCCCGCAGGCCAAACGCAACGGAAGGGTTTGGAAACAGCACATACTCTGTTTTTTCATGCACTTCATAACGCTCATCGCCATCCTCTGCCAGTAAAACCCCCTGACGAAACGGCGTAAAGTTCAGCGTATGTGCGGCCATGTGCAGCTGGAACGCTTCGCTGCGCCGCGTGATCTGTTGCACCACCCGATAGCGCTCAACATGTTCCTGACAATGTTCTGGTAAAGTTCCCCCCAGCAACGCCCGCAGCGCCAGATGCGTAGGGGCAAAACGTGAGAGGTCGTTCTGCCCGAACGGCAGCGCTTTGCCCAGCTCCAGCGTACAGGCCAGCGCGCCGAAATTGTCGCAGGTAAAGTGGGTAAACGTACCGCCGGGTGACTGATGGAATACCAGCGCCTCCAGGCCCGCATCCCCCAGCCAGGCCAGGAATGCCTCATCCCACGGCTGATTACGCTGCGGTAAAACACCAAATCGCACATGGTATGAAGCGCGAATCGCCGTATGCAGATCGAGATGCCAGCGGTTTTCCCCGGCAGTGGCAAAAAAATCTGACACGACATTTTCCAGCCACTGCGCGCGACCGGCTTCGTCACTTTGCGGGAACTGCGACCAGCGGCCACCAAACATCCGGTTAATGTCGCTCTCGACATAACGTTTGTTTTGCGCCAGCGCCTGCGGGTTGCCTAGCACCACCAACAGACGGCAATGCAGGGCAACCTCTCCGCGATACAGCGCGTGCAACAGCAAATCGACAATCTCAACCGGCGCAGTTTCATTGCCATGAATTCCGCAGGAGAGCACCAACGACCGATCGCTGGCCTCAAACGGCGCCAGTTCAAGCACGCCCCGCCCCAGCCATCGCCAGTGGAACGAGGGGCCGTCACCTTCAGGCTGTTCAGGTGTTTCATTAGCCAGCGTCAGCGCCAGTAAATTCTCCATAACGCCTCCTTTAACGCTGGAACGGGTAAACAGAGCCCAGTTGCAAAATAGTGGTGAGGTCATCCAGCGCCTCACGCCCTTCACGCAACAGTTGTGGGTCTACCAGATCAGCCTGCGTTAACCTGTCGCGGTAGTAGCGATCCACCCAGTTGTTCAGGGTGTTAAACAAGGTTTCATTCATCATCACCGCAGGGTTAACCGCCTGCATCTCCTGCTGAGTTAACACCACGCGCAGACGCAGACATGCGGGCCCGCCACCATTTGCCATGCTTTCGCGCAGGTCAAAGACCCGCAATTCATCGATAGGGTTATCCGCCTTCACCAGTTCGCTCAGATAACGCCATACACCGGCGTGATTACGCGACTCTTGCGGCAGCACCAGCACCATACTGCCGTCATCCCGGCTCAACAGCTGACTATTAAACAGGTAGGTTTCAACGGCATCCTGCACGCTTACCGCGTCCGTTGGCACCTGCACTGGCATAAAGCCGGGCACGCGTTCATGCAGCGTGGCCAGAAGTTTGTCCTGATGCGCAAATGCCTGTTCATGGCAGAACAGCACCTGGCGGTTAGACACCGCGATCACGTCGTTATGGAAGACGCCCTGATCGATAACATGTGGGTTTTGCTGGGCAAAAATCACCTGCTGCGGGTTCACCTGGTTCAGCCGCACTACCGCCTGGCTTGCCGCCAGCGTTTGACGCGCCGGATAGCGGGACGGCGCCGTACTGCCGCCCTCTTCACGCCCGTATATAAAGAGTTGCAGGCCCGGTTCCCCGTAGTCGCCGCCCAGACGATTGTGGTTAGCGGCACCTTCATCGCCAAACATCGCCACCTGCGGCAGCGCCGAGTGCACGCTAAAATGCGCATCATTACTGAAAATAGCGCGCAGGACACGCTCGGTAGTTTCTGCCTCAGTGGCGCGATGGAATTTGTTGTTCAGGTTTGCAACGGTCAGGTGCACTTTACCATCCAGCGTATCCGCTGATGGCGCGACGGTTGCGGCATTCGCCACCCACATCGAAGACGCGGAACTGGCCGCAGAGAGCAGAGAAGGCACCTGAGTTCCGGCTTTCTCTATCACCTGCTCATCAGTGCCGCTGAATCCCAGCTGACGCAATACTGGCACATTCGGGCGCTCCTGCGGCGGGATCACCGCCTGCGGGAACCCGGCATCTGCCAGCGCTTTCATTTTCAAAAGCCCCTGCTTCGCCGCCAGCTTCGGGTTAGAAACCTGAAAACGGTGCTTTGTTGAGGCTTCATTACCAAACGACAGCCCGGCGTAGTGGTGCGTAAGCCCCACCAGCCCGTCAAAGTTAACCTCACGCGCTTTCATGGCCATTCCCCTGCGTAAAATCCAGACCCGGGTTCAATGTTTCCGGCAGCGTCAGCGCAGGCGTTTCGAGGCTGGCCATCGGCCACGCGCAATAATCTGCGGCATACCACGCGCTCGCACGGTGGTTACCCGATGCCCCCACGCCACCAAACGGCGCGGTGCTTGCTGCACCGGTAAGCGGTTTATTCCAGTTCACAATCCCGGCTCGCGCTTCCAGCAGAAGCTGGTCAAATTTTTCCCGATGCGGGGAAATCAGCCCGCTCGACAGTCCGTAACGGGTGTTATTCGCCATCACAATGGCGCTGTCAAAATCGTCATAACGCCAGACGCACAACAACGGGCCAAACACCTCTTCATCCGGTACGTTGCTCGCACCGCTCATCTCAATAATGCCCGGCGTCAGCAGCGAGGCACCCGCCTGCACCTGTTTCGGCTCCAGCAGCGTTTTTGCCCCACGCGAAACATGATCCTGCCAGGCTTTCAGCACATTCAGCGCAGCCTGCTCGGAGATCAATCCGCCGATAAACGGTTGTGGATCGGCATCCCATTTTGCGGGCGTGAGACGCGCAGTAACCTCAACCAGACGTTTCAGGAACGCATCGCCCTGCGCGCCACGTTTTACCAGCAGACGACGCGCACAGGTGCAGCGTTGCCCGGCGGTAATAAAGGCGGACTGAATAGTGAGATGCACTGCGGCGTCGATGTCATCTGGATCTTCGACAATCAGCGGGTTGTTCCCGCCCATTTCCAGCGCAAGGATTTTCTCCGGCTGCCCCGCAAGCTGGCGATGCAGCTGATACCCCGTTCCGGCGCTGCCGGTAAACAGCAAACCGTCGATATCGCTGAGTGCGCTCAGCGCCTGCCCGGTTTCACGTCCGCCCTGCACCAGGTTCAGCACGCCAGGCGGTAAACCAGCCTGTTCCCAGAGTTTGACCACGGCTTCACCGGTCAGCGGCGTTAATTCGCTGGGTTTAAAAATCACGCTATTGCCCGCCAGCAATGCTGGCACAATGTGTCCATTCGGCAGATGGCCCGGGAAGTTGTACGGCCCAAACACCGCCAGCACGCCGTGCGGACGATGGCGCAGCGTGGCCGCACCATCCGGCATCTCTGTTTGTTGCTCACCGGTACGGGTATGGTAAGCCTTCACCGAAATGGCGATTTTATTGATCATCGCCGTGACTTCAGTGGTGGCTTCCCAGCGTGGTTTACTGGTTTCCAAAGCAATAATGCGCGTCAGTTCAGCTTTGTTGGCGTCGAGCAGTGCGGCAAATTTCTCAACGACCGCCTGGCGCACGGTAAAGGGCTGTTTGGCCCAGGCCGGGAATGCGCACCTGGCCGCCGTACAGGCCTGTTCCACCTGCGCGACACTGGCATCGTTCCCCTGCCATAGCACCTCTTTGCCCACCGGGTTGGTTTTAACGCGTTGTTCACCTTCGCCCGTTACCCAGTCACCATTAATCCATAAACTCATGCTGTTTTCTCCTCAGGGCAGAGTCTTACCAGGCGAACCGTGTCGCCGGCATTACATTTCAGGGCATCCAGTTGAGCAGGCGTCAGCACCAGACGTTCACATTTCGGGTTGGTGTGGACCAGCATGGCGCGGAAATTGTCATAGTGCTCGTTGGCAACCAGGCAGGCTGGCCACTCACCCGGCGCGGGCTGGCCTTCAGAAACGCCCACGAGGCGGCTTTTGCGGATCGCACGAACCCGGTCGATATCGCACTCAAGCGTTGGCCCACCGTCGAAGATGTCCACATAGTTGCGGTAACGGAAACCTTCTTTCTCAAGCACCGCGCGGGCAGGCGCAGTTTGCGGATGCACTTCACCGATCACCGCCTGCGCTTCGGGGCTTAAGAAATGGGTATAGATAGGATGTTTAGGCATCAGTTCGGCAATAAAGGCTTTCTGCCCGGTGCCGCACAGGTAATCCGCACGGCTAAACTCCATCGAGAAAAAGCGCTCGCCCAGGCTTTCCCAGAACGGGGAATACCCTTTGTCATCGATAACACCACGCATCTCGGCAACCACTTTTTCATTAAAACGATCGCGAAACGCGGCCATAAACATAAAGCGCGATTTCGACAGCAGATACCCATTGCCCTCTTTGCGCCAGGCCGGATCCAGAAACAGGGTACAAAGTTCGCTGGCCCCGGTGTGGTCATTACAGAGAAAGAGCGTGGGCAACGCGTTATAGACGTTCAGTTCTTTCGATGCATGAACCATGGTGCCAACACGGTAGTTGTACCACGGGTCATTGAGACCTACAGCCACCTCGATGGCACAAATCCCGGCAACGGTTCCCGTTTCAGTATCTTCCAGCACGAACACATAGCCCTGTTCGCTTTTTGGCAACGTCCCCTGCCAGGTATGCAGGGCGCGCTCAATGCGCGCCGACAGCGTTTTTTCATCAGCAGGAAGCGAGGTCAGCCCGCCTCCCGTCTTTCCGGCAAGCAGCATGAGCCCGGCGAGATCGCCGCGCTCAACGGGACGGATGACCATCATGATGACACCCCGGACTTCACATGTTCACAGGCCAGCGCAAAACGGTCTAAACCGGTTTTAACCTCTTCTTCGCTGACGATAAGCGCAGGGGCAAACCGCACCACGTTGGCACCGGCAATCAGCACCATCACGCCCATTTTTGCTGCTTCCTGTGAAATAAGTTTAGCTTTTCCGGCAAATTCCGGCGTGAGTTCGCAGCCAATTAACAGCCCCAGACCGCGGATCTCTTTAAACAAGCCCGTCTTGCTGTTGATAGCGTTCAGACGCTCGACAAACCAGTCATGGCGTTGCTTCACGCCATTAAGCACTTCTGGTGTATTGATGATATCCAGCACCTGTCCGGCCACAGCAGAGGCCAGCGGGTTACCGCCGTAGGTGGTCCCGTGGGTGCCCACTGTCATCACGCTGGCGAATTTATCGGTGGTCAGCATCGCCCCGACCGGGAAGCCGCCGCCCAGCGCTTTAGCGGTAGAGAGTACGTCCGGCGTCACGCCGTAGTGCATATAGGCATACAGTTCGCCGGTACGACCGACCCCGGTCTGCACTTCATCGAAAATCAACACGGCGTTATGACGATCGCACAGCTCACGCAGCCCTTGCAGGAAGGCTGTTTGCGCCGGAAGCACGCCGCCTTCACCCTGCATCGGCTCAACAATCACCGCACAGGTGGTATCGTCAATCAGCTCAGCGGCCGATTGCAGATCGTTGTAAATGGCGTGGCGGATATCCGGTGGCAGTGGTGCAAAATCCTGGGAATAGGACGGCTGACCGCCCGCGCTCACCGTGAAGAGCGTGCGGCCATGGAAGGCGTTCTTGAAGGCAACAATACCGCTCTTATGCGCGCCGAATTTATCATGGGCATATTTACGCGCCAGCTTCAGCGCCGCTTCGTTGGCTTCTGCCCCGGAGTTACAGAAAAAGACTTTTTCTGCGAAGGTCGCATCAATCAGTTTTTTCGCCAGGCGCAGCGCAGGCTCGTTGGTATAACCGTTACCGGTGTGCCAGAACTTCGCCGCCTGATCGTTCAATGCCTGACGCAGCGCCGGGTGCGCATGGCCCAGCGCGTTTACCGCAATCCCACCCGCAAAGTCGATATACTCTTTGCCCTGCTGATCCCACAGGCGCGAGCCTTCCCCACGAACTGGAATAAAAGCCGCCGGAGCGTAAACCGGCATCATCCATTCATCGAAATTTTCACGCGTAATTGACAGAGACATAGCGACCTCATCCGGTAAATAAAAGGTTGTTTAAATGTTAAATAATTGAGTGTTTGCACTGTGAATGTAGATTGCAGAGTTCGTGCCAGCCAGCGATAAAAGTGCATAAAAGGGATGATGGAACAGAATATCAACAAGTTACGATATGGAGTTATTCACTGTTATTGCATAAAAAGTGAATATTTTTACGATAAGCGGCGGTTTGCCGAACGAAAACGTGAAAGACTATTCACAGGCCAAATATAATTCTGGAATTGTGATCGCCAGCGAAATTTATTGGCCGTTTACGCACCGTTTGAGGGCGTGACGCGTTGGAATGGTGCAAATTTTGCACCGTTGGCATTATCTGTCGCAGTTATTGGTCATACCCGATAACAGATGCGCCAAATTCTGCTACCATCCATGCACTATTCACCTTGCATTGGCAGCGACTATGAAATTTGTCTCTTTTAATATCAACGGCCTGCGTGCCCGCCCTCACCAACTGGAAGCCATCGTTGAGCAACATCAACCGGATGTGATTGGCCTACAGGAGACAAAAGTTCACGACGATATGTTCCCTCTCGAAGAGGTAGCGAAACTGGGTTACAACGTCTTCTACCACGGGCAAAAAGGCCACTATGGCGTTGCGCTGCTGACCAAAGAAACGCCGGTTTCCGTACGTCGCGGCTTCCCGGGTGATGATGAAGAAGCCCAGCGCCGGATCATCATGGCGGAGATCCCCTCTCCGCTGGGAAATATCACGGTGATCAATGGCTATTTCCCGCAGGGAGAAAGCCGTGACCATCCAACCAAGTTCCCGGCAAAAGCGAAGTTTTATCAGGACTTACAGGATTACCTGAACACCGAGTTAAACAAGACCAATCCGGTATTAATTATGGGTGATGTGAACATCAGCCCAACGGATCTGGATATCGGGATCGGTGAAGACAGCCGTAAACGCTGGCTGCGCACCGGGAAATGTTCTTTCCTGCCGGAAGAGCGCGAGTGGATGCAGCGCCTGATGGACTGGGGCCTTGTCGATACCTTCCGTGCGGCTAACCCGGAAGCACAAGATCGCTTCTCGTGGTTTGACTACCGCTCTAAAGGTTTTGATGACAACCGTGGTCTGCGTATAGACCTGCTGCTGGCAAGCTCTCCGCTGGCCGAGCGCTGCGTTGAAACCGGTATCGATTATGACATCCGCAGTATGGACAAACCGTCTGACCACGCGCCGGTGTGGGCTAAATTCAAACTGTAACTGCATGTGAACATTCGAAAAATCCTCTTCCTGTGCGCCCTTCTGGGCGCCTTTGTTTTGGCATTTTCCTTTCTGCCACCGGGAATGCTTTCCCTCGATTCGGTACGAACCCATCACCAGGCGTTGCAAGCCACGGTTGCACACTCCCCGCTGCAAAGTGCGGCACTCTATTTCGCGGTGTATGTGGTGGTGTCTGCTCTGTCTATTCCCGGGGCAGCCATTCTGACGTTACTGGGTGGTGCGCTGTTCAGCGTATGGCAAGGGATTGTGCTGGTTTCGTTTGCGTCCACGCTTGGCGCCACACTGGCAATGCTCGTGAGCCGTTACCTGCTTCGCGACTGGGTACAGCAGCGCTTTACCCAGCAAATGAAAACCGTTAACGCCGGTATGAACCGCGATGGTGCTTATTACCTTTTTGCGCTTCGCCTGATGCCGCTGTTCCCCTTTTTCGTGGTCAACTTACTCGCCGGGCTGACCCGTCTTGGCGTGTGGCGTTACTGGTGGGTAAGCCAGCTAGCCATGCTGCCCGCCACGGCTATCTTTCTTAATGCCGGACGCGAACTGGGAAAACTGACCTCCCTGCGCGATATTCTGTCGCCGGGAATGGTAATCGCCTTTACACTACTGGGGTTATTACCGCTGGTCACTCGCTGGCTATTTTCTCGCTACTTTCACTCTTTGCATTAAACAGGGAGGCATTATGCGCCGTGTGCGTTTTTGCGCGTTTCTGACAGGCCTGCTGCTGGCAAGCTCATCCTTTGCCGCGGATAGCTGGCAAGACATTCAACATCAGGCCCGTGGGCAAACCGTCTGGTTTAATGCCTGGGGCGGCGACCCGGCGGTAAACCGCTACCTTGACTGGGTAAGCGGTGAGATGAAATCGCACTACGCCATCACCCTGAAAATTGTTCACCTTGCAGATGCGGCCGATGCGGTTAAACGCATCCAGACTGAATACGCTGCCGGACGGAAAACCAACGGGTCGGTCGATCTTCTGTGGGTGAACGGTGAAAATTTTCGCACCTTAAAAGAGGCCGGTTTACTGCAAACCCAGTGGGCGCAAACGCTCCCTAACTGGCGATTCGTTGATACCCGCAAACCGGTGACGGAAGATTTCTCCGTCGCCACAGACGGCGCGGAATCGCCCTGGGGTGGCGCACAGCTGACTTTTATCGCCCGTCATGCAACCACCCCGACGCCGCTGCGCGATCCGCAGGCATTGCTGGAATATGCGACACGCCATCCTGGCAAAGTCACCTATCCGCGCCCGCCCGATTTCACCGGCACCGCGTTTCTTGAACAGCTTCTGCTGACGCTCACCACCCAGCCGGATGCGCTAAAAACCGCGCCAGATACCCGTACCTTTGCGGCGGTGACCGCCCCGCTATGGGACTATCTCGATACACTGCACCCACTGCTGTGGCGTGAAGGGAAGGATTTTCCGCCCTCACCAGCACGTATGGATGCGCTGCTTGCCAGCGGAAGCCTGAATCTGTCGCTGACGTTTAACCCCGCCCACGCCCGGCAAAAAGTGACCAGCGGTGAGCTACCTGCCGACAGCTATAGCTTTGGCTTTGAGCAAGGGATGATTGGCAACGTCCATTTTGTTGCGATCCCGGCAAATTCCACGGCCAGTGCGGGCGCGAAAGTGGTGGCTAACTTCCTGCTTTCCCCTGCCGCGCAGACGCGTAAAGCCGATCCCGCTATCTGGGGCGACCCGAGCGTGCTGGATACCCGGAAATTACCGGCGGCCGAAGCTGCGCAACTGAACGCTCACACCACCGACGGGCTACCGAATATGCTGGCTGAGCCGCACGCCGCCTGGGTTAATGCACTGGAGCAGGAATGGCTGCGCCGCTACGGTACGCGCTGAGCGGGGTTGTCTGGCTGGCAATGGCGGTC
Source organism: Enterobacter sp. Tr-810 (assembly GCF_011752765.1). NCBI lineage: Bacteria > Pseudomonadati > Pseudomonadota > Gammaproteobacteria > Enterobacterales > Enterobacteriaceae > Enterobacter > Enterobacter sp. Tr-810. The sequence continues at coordinate 300,873 of NZ_VWWW01000002.1, forward strand.
ATTTATTTACCGCTGATCCCGGCGGGCGTGATGCTGATAACGCCAGCGTTTTCAGCTGCCAACTGGCAATCCCTGCTGAATGACCCTCAGCTACCCCAGGCATTTATCGCCACCCTGGTATCGACCCTGATTGCCACAGCAGGCTCACTGTTTATCGCCCTGTGTATGGTTACCGCCCTTTGGCCTGGCAAGCACTGGCATCGGTTAAGCACGCGGCTGCCGTGGATGCTGGCGATCCCTCACGTTGCCTTCGCCACCAGCGCCATGCTGGTTTTTGCCGAAGGCGGCCTGTTTTATCAGTACGTTACTTTTTTATCGCCCCAGCAGGACAGCGCAGGTATCGGATTAGGGTTGACGCTTGCCATCAAAGAGAGTGCGTTCGTCCTGTGGGCCATTTACGCCGTGTTGCCGGAAAAACAGCTGGCGCAGCAAAACGTGGTATTGCAGAGCTTTGGCTACGGGCGTATTCAGCGCCTGTGCTGGCTGGTTCTTCCGACCATTGCTCCCGCGCTGGGTGCCGTGATGCTTGCCGTGCTGGCATGGTCACTTTCGGTAGTTGATGTGGCCATCGTTCTCGGGCCAGGGAATCCCCCGACACTTGCGGTGCTGGCCTGGCAGTGGCTGAATCAGGGTGACAGCGAACAACAAATCAAAGGGACCTTATTATGCCTGCTATTACTGTTGCTGCTGGCGATCCTGGCCGTGGCCGGGCTGTGCATCTGGAAAATGTGGCGGCGCACACTGCCGGACGTCAGCGGCGTTCGTCATAGCAGCCATCACGCTGTGCCGGTAAAAACGCTCGGCTGGTTAGTGCCGGGCTGCGGGCTGTTTTGCGCACTGGTGCTCGTTTTCCTCGCCAGGGGCAGTGATACCGCCCTCACCCCTTACGCCACCAGTTTCTCTCTGGGCATGGCATCCAGCCTGCTGGCGCTGATCATTCTCGTGTTGTGGCTGGAATGGGGGCCGCAACGTGGGGCCTTCTGGATCTGGCTTCCGCTGGCACTTCCTGCATTACCGCTGGTGTTCGGGCAATACGTTGTTGCACTGCGACTCGGGATCGACGGGCAATATGCCGCCGTCCTGTGGAGCCATTTGCTGTGGGTGATCCCCTGGATGTTGCTGGTGCTTCAGCCTGCCTGGCGCAGAATTGACCCGCGACTCATACTGATTGCCAGAACGCTGGGCTGGTCGCGCGCCAGAATATTCTGGTTAGTCAAATGTCCGTTGCTGGCTCGCCCGGCGCTGCTTGCCGTCGCGACGGGGTTTTCCGTCAGTATGGCGCAGTACATGCCTACCCTGTGGGTGGGTGCCGGACGCTTTGCCACGCTCACGACCGAGGCTGTAGCACTCAGCAGCGGCGGCAGCCCATCCATTCTCGCTAACCGCGCACTTGGCCTGCTGCTGCTCACGGGCACACTATTTGGCCTTGCAGCGCTCTTATCCCGGCTTGCAGGTCGCTACCGACAAGGACTACGTTAATGCTGAGCGTCAACAATCTCTCTATTGAGCCCCTCTTTCGCGAAGTTAACTTCAGCGTGCCGCGCGGAGAGATCGTGACGCTGATGGGGCCATCCGGCAGCGGTAAATCCACGCTTTTTTCCTGGATGATTGGTGCGCTGTCTGCGGATTTTAACGCTCAGGGCGAGCTTTGGCTGGATGAAAAACGCTGCGACACGCTTCCGGTCGAAAAGCGCGGTCTGGGGATTTTATTTCAGGACGCCCTGCTGTTTGACAGCTTTAGCGTGGGGCAAAACCTGATGCTGGCCCTGCCAGCGCATATTACCGGGCAACGACGCAAGGACGACGTGCAACATGCACTGCACTCTGCGGGGCTGGCCGGACACTACGCCAGCGATCCTGCAACGCTTTCCGGCGGGGAGCGCGCCAGGGTGAGCCTGCTGCGTGCTTTACTCGCGCAACCGCAGGCGCTGCTGCTGGACGAGCCCTTCAGTCGTCTTGATAAAACGTTACGCGCATCGTTTCGGGCCTGGGTTTTCGATGCCGTTCGCGCGCGCAATATTCCGGTGGTACTGGTCACGCATGATGAAGAGGATATCCCGCCCGGGGGTGACGTTATCCAGCTTTCTCGCTGGCAATAAACGCCCCGGCCCTGTGCTAACGCAATGTTTTCTGTTTCAGGTGAGATAACAATGAGCCCCTCTTTTACTGACGTCAGGCTTTTCGATGAAACGTGTTTCTCAACTGACTGCGCTGGCCCTGCTTTGCGGCCTCGCTTCTATGTCCTCTCTGGCGGCTGAGATGCCCCACTCCCTTACTCTGGAACAGATCCAGCAACAGCATGGCGCGGTGATCGATACGCGTGCCAGTGCGTTCTACAACGGCTGGCCGCAAACCCTGACCGGCACATCCGGGCACGAACCGGCGGCGCTTAACCTCTCTGCCTCCTGGCTTGGCGCAATGAGCGACGAGCAGCTTGCCAGCTGGGCGAATCAGCATCAGCTCACGCCTGAAACGGCAATTGCGCTGTACGGCAGCGATGCCGATAACAAGGCAATACAAGCGCGCCTGGAAAAAGCCGGATATCGCCATGTCTCACTGTTAAGCGATGCGCTGCAAACCGCTGACCGCCTGCAACGTTTACCGCACTTCGAGCAGTTGGTTTATCCGCAATGGTTGCATCAGTTACAGCAGAAAAAGCCAGTCGTCGCTGCCCCGACGGGAGACTGGAAAGTGCTTGAAGCGGGCTGGGGAGCTCCGAAATACTACCTGCTAAGCCATATTCCGGGTGCTGGCTATATTGATACCAATGAGGTTGAAAGCGAGCCGCTGTGGAATAAAGTCTCTGATGACAAACTCAAAGCGATGCTGGCCAAACACGGAGTCCGCCAGGACACCACGGTGATCCTCTACGGCCGTGACGTCTATGCCGCAGCACGCGTTGCGCAGATCATGCTCTACGCGGGGGTGAAAGATGTGCGCATTCTGGATGGCGGCTGGAAAACCTGGTCAGACGCCGGGCTGCCTGTTGAACGAGGTACACCAGCCGACGTGAAACCCGCCCCCGACTTTGGCGCACCGGTACCCGGTCAGCCGCAGTTGATGGTCGATATGGAACAAGCCCGTGGGATGTTGCATCGTCAGGATGCCTCGCTGGCCAGTATCCGTTCCTGGCCTGAGTTCACCGGCGTCACCAGCGGCTACAGCTACATTAAGCCAAAAGGTGAAATCGCCGGGGCGCGCTGGGGCCATGCCGGCAGCGATGCCACACACATGGAAGACTTCCATAACCCGGACGGCACCATGCGCAGCGCCGACGATATTGCCGCGATGTGGAAAACGTGGAATATTCAGCCTGAACAGCATGTTGCATTCTATTGTGGTACCGGCTGGCGGGCGTCCGAGGCCTTTATGTACGCGCGGGCAATGGGCTGGAAAAACGTCTCCGTTTACGATGGCGGCTGGTACGAATGGAGCAGCCACCCGCAAAACCCGGTTTCCACCGGGGAGCGCGGGCCGGAAAGCTCACGCTAGCGGGTGAGCGATTTTAACGTCACGTAACCGCTCCAGATGCGCGTTGTGGTGGTAAGCCAGCACAACGCGCCAAATACCCAGCCGAAGAGTGAAAAGTGCGCCGGAAACAGACAGCACAGCACGAACAGCGCAATGGTCTCCGTTCCTTCCGTTAATCCACCAATATAGTAAAACGACTTGTGCGCATAGCCGGGGTTATCAATATTGTGTTTTGCAGCCAGTGCCGCAAACGCCAGAAAACTGCTGCCCGTGCCCATAAAAGCAAACAACAGCCATGCCGCCGCCAGCGCATTTTCCGCAGGTGCTGCCAGCGCAAAGCCAAACGGTACCAGCGCGTAGAAAAGAAAATCGAGCGCGATATCCAGAAACCCGCCTGCGTCACTCAACCCGCGACGTCGAGCCAGTGCACCGTCAAGCCCGTCCAGCAGGCGATTGAGCGCAATCGCGACCAGCGCCGCCAGATAACTGTTCAGCGCCAGAAAGGGCAACGCCAGCACCCCAATGGCAAACCCCGCCAGTGTTAACCCGTCAGGAGAGATAAACGGCCTGTCGAGCAACGTCGCAAGCCGGTTCAGCGCCGGTTTCACGCGCGGATGCAGGTGTCGGTCAAGCATCAGGTTTCCCTTTGAATGTGGCGCACAACCCTTGCGCCGGGATATCCAGCGCGGCATTAAAACGCGCGGATAAGTTCTGAAAAGCAATTAACGCCGTCATCTCAGCAATCGCCTCATCGGTGTAATAGCGTTTGAGCTGCGTTTTTATCGTCTCTTCCACCTGCGGCGGCGTGGCGGTCACCGCTTCGGCATAGGCCAGCGCCACGCGCTCCTCTTCACTGAACATGTCGGCGTCGTGCCAGTGGCTCACCGCCTGCACTTTATCCATCGCCCCGCAGCGCTCGGCCAGACGCAGGCTATTGGCATCAATGCAGAAATCACAGTGGCAAATCTGAGAGACTCGCGTCATCAGCAGGGAGCGCAGTACAGGACTCAGGCGCGCATCACGACGCTCCAGAAAACCCACAAACAGAGCCACCAGCCAGAACAGGCGCGGCATTCGTCCCCACCAGCGGGTGGGATTCAGCACCGCGCCGTAGTGTTTTTTCTGCATCGCTACGATCGGTTTTAAACTGACGGGAAGGTTTTTTAAGGGGGCTACCCAGGCGGGTGTCTCTTTCACCTGACTCTCCTGATGGCTGGACTCTTTGAAAGGGCACGATAATATGTCGTTTTTCGTTATCAATTATTGACGACCATGCTGAAAACCATCGATGTAGTGGCAGCCATTCTTGAAAAAGAGGGCAAAATTTTGCTGGCGCAGCGCCCGCCCCATGCCGATCAGCCCGGCATGTGGGAATTCGCTGGCGGGAAAGTGGAAGCCGGAGAAACGCAGCCCGAGGCGCTTGTCCGCGAATTACGCGAAGAGTTAGGCATTAACGCCGAACCTGCACGCTATGTGGCAAGCCATCAGCGAGAAGTCTCCGGGCGACTCATCCACCTTCATGCCTGGCATGTCCCTTCGTTCAGCGGCGAGCTGACGGCGCATTACCACAGTGCGCTGGTGTGGTGTACGCCGCAGGAGGCGTTAACCTATGCCCTGGCGCCTGCGGATATTCCGCTGCTTAACGCCTTTATCCTTTTACGCGACGCCAGACCAGCGGATTCGTGCTAACGGCCCGTTCATCACGCTGACACTGCAACAGCACGCCGTCAGCCTTCACTACCGCCCCTTCTGAATAGTTTTGATCCTGATAGATACAACACTGGTTGCAGGGCTGCGAACTCTGACCGCTGGAGCTGAATACCTCCGGCGGGACATTGACCTGTACATCCGGGCGAATTCGGTCGGCCTGCGCGCCTGCGGATAAAACGGCAAACAAAGCGGTCATCACATAACGATTCATAGAAGTCTCTTCCTGTTGTCTCCTGATAATGACTATAACGGTAAACCTGGCAGAACCTTTAATTTCTCTCGTCATCGTTTTTTGTTATGACCCGGACGCGATGATGAATTTCCCTTTAGGGGGAAATTTCTGCTTGCCTCACAAAGCGGTGCGGGTGATATAGTCAAAAAAACGTCATAAAACGTCTACGCAACACACAGAAATTAAAATAAGAGGTTCTTATATCTATGGATCAGACACGCTCTCTGGAAACTTTTCTTGCCCACGTTCAACAGCGCGATCCGCACCAGAGCGAGTTTGCTCAGGCCGTTCGTGAAGTCATGACCACCCTGTGGCCATTCCTGGAAGAAAACCCGCGCTATCGCCAGATGTCACTACTTGAGCGCCTGGTCGAGCCGGAGCGTGTGATTCAGTTCCGCGTGACCTGGGTTGACGATCGCAATCAGGTACAGGTTAACCGCGCATGGCGTGTGCAATTTAACTCGGCAATTGGTCCGTTTAAGGGCGGGATGCGCTTCCACCCGTCCGTTAACTTATCCATTCTGAAATTCCTCGGCTTTGAGCAGACCTTTAAAAACGCCCTGACCACGCTGCCTATGGGTGGCGGCAAAGGCGGCAGCGATTTCGATCCTAAAGGCAAAAGCGAAGGCGAAGTGATGCGTTTTTGCCAGGCACTAATGACCGAGCTGTATCGTCATCTGGGCCCGGACACCGATGTTCCGGCAGGTGATATCGGCGTGGGTGGCCGTGAAGTGGGCTTTATGGCCGGGATGATGAAAAAACTCTCCAATAACAGCGCCTGCGTGTTTACCGGTAAAGGCCTCTCCTTCGGCGGCAGTCTGATCCGCCCGGAAGCCACAGGTTACGGGCTAGTCTACTTCACCGAAGCCATGCTGAAACGCCATGGTCTGGGGTTTGAAGGGATGCGCGTTGCGGTGTCTGGCTCCGGTAACGTGGCGCAGTACGCTATCGAAAAAGCGATGCAGTTTGGCGCGCGGGTTGTTACCGCCTCCGATTCCAGCGGGACTGTCGTCGACGAGGCCGGCTTTACGGCTGAAAAACTGGCGCGTCTTTGCGAAATCAAAGCCAGCCGCGACGGTCGCGTGGCGGATTATGCCCGTGAGTTTGGCCTGACCTACCTCGAAGGCAAGCAGCCGTGGGCGGTGCCGGTGGACATTGCCCTGCCGTGCGCGACCCAGAACGAACTGGACGTGGACGCCGCGCGTACCCTTATCGCCAACGGTGTGAAAGCCGTTGCCGAAGGGGCGAACATGCCAACCACCATCGCCGCAACCGATCTATTCCTGGAAGCAGGCGTGCTGTTTGCACCAGGCAAAGCCGCGAATGCAGGCGGAGTGGCAACCTCGGGTCTGGAGATGGCGCAAAACGCCGCGCGTCTGGGCTGGAAAGCGGAAAAAGTGGATGCGCGTTTACACCACATCATGCTGGATATTCACCACTCCTGCGTCGAGTTTGGTGGTGAAGCATCACAAACTAACTACGTGCGTGGCGCGAATATCGCCGGGTTCGTGAAAGTGGCGGATGCGATGATTGGGCAAGGTGTGATCTAAGTTTTATCGTGCGGCCGGGTGCCCTCACCCCGGCCCTCTCCCACGGGGAGAGGGAGAAAACCGGCGTTATCAGGCTGCACTTTTCTTCTTTTTGAACGGCTTCTTCGCACCGCCACCCGGTGCAACCATTCCTCTGAACGTCTTCACCGGCGTACTGCGCGCCTGATCTATCAACTGATAAAGCGTCCCCACCAGCGGCTGCATAAAGTCCTGGTAACGACACTGCTTCTCGCTGATTTGCGTCAGGATGGATTCCCAGTGCGCCGTCATGTCCGGCCTTGCCGCCAGCTCTGGCAGCGAGTGGATCAGCGCCCGACCAGGTTCCGTTGAATGGATATAACGCCCTTTTTTCTCGAGGAAACCCCGCTTAAACAGCAGTTCGATGATCCCTGCGCGGGTCGCTTCCGTACCCAGCCCGTCGGTGGCGCGGAGGATCTTCTTCAGGTCTTTATCCTGCACAAATCGGGCGATACCTGTCATGGCTGACAACAGCGTTGCATCGGTGAAATGGCGTGGTGGCTGAGTCTGACGTTCAACCACTTCGCCCTTTTCGCAAAGCAACTCATCATCTTTGGCGACCACCGGCAGCGGCGTGCCGTCGTTTTCTTCATCACGCTCTTTGTTGCCCAGCAGGGTACGCCACCCCGCTTCCGCAAGGAAACGCGCTTTGGCGACAAACTTACCTTTGGCAATCTCCAGTTCGATGACGCATTTGCGGAACACCGCATCCGGGCAGAACTGCATCAGATACTGACGGGCAATCAGGTTATACACCTTCGATTCGTTTTCCGTCAGATTCACATTACTGGTGCGTGCCGTAGGGATGATGGCGTGGTGGGCATCCACTTTTTTATCGTCCCAGCAGCGGTTACGCGTGTCCGGATTGACGGCGGGCTGTGGTAGCAGATCCGGCGCGTGAACACCGATCGCATTCATCACCGAATGGCGCCCGGCATAATGTTCTTCCGGCAGATAGCGGCTATCCGAACGCGGATAAGTGATCAGTTTATGGGTTTCGTACAGCTTCTGGCAGATATCGAGCACATTTTGCGCGCTCAGACCAAAGCGTTTAGCCGCTTCAATCTGCAATGCCGAAAGCGAGAACGGCAGCGGCGCAGGTTCTGATTCCCGTTTATCGTTATAGCTGGTGACGATGGCGGGCTGGCCGGTAATGCGGTTGACCACATGGTCTGCCAATGGGCGATGCAACAACCGCCCTTCTTCATCCTGATACGACTCACAAGCATCACTTGGCTGCCAGGTCGCCGTAAAACGTTCCTCTTTTGGCGTCACGATGTGAGCTTTGACTTCAAAGAAGTCTTTGGCGACAAAGTTTTCGATCTCTTCATCGCGACGCACCACCAGCCCCAGAACCGGGGTTTGAACGCGTCCGACCGAGAGCACGCCCTGATACCCCGCGTTACGTCCCAGAATGGTATACGCGCGGGTCATGTTGATCCCGTACAGCCAATCAGCACGGGCACGCGCCAGTGCGGAAACGCACAGCGGGATAAACTCGCTGTTGGCGCGCAGGCGTGAAATCGCCCGCTCCACGGCCTGCGGGTTAAGGTCGTTAATCAGGCAGCGCTGGACCTGCAGGCGCTTTTCCGGGGCCAGCTCCAGGTAATCCAGCACCTCGTCCACCAGCAGTTGCCCTTCCCTGTCTGGGTCACCCGCGTGGACGACTTCAGAGGCCTCATGCAGGAAACGCTTAATGACGTTGAGCTGTTTGGTGACGGACGGTCGAGGTTGCAGGCGCCATTTTTCCGGCACGATAGGCAGGTCGTTCAGATTCCAGCGGGCGTAGCGGCTGTCGTAGACATCCGGTTGCGCCTGCTCGAGCAGGTGTCCAATACACCAGGTCACCACCTGCCCGTTACCGCACTCGATAAAACCATCGCCTTTGCGGTGCGGCTTAGGCAGCACATCGGCGATGGCACGGGCCAGGCTCGGCTTTTCGGCAATAAACAACCGCATCGAATTAACGGATCTCGATCATCGGGCGGCCACCGCGGGCGTCCACCAGTTCGCCGATGGCCGTCAGAGTGATACCAAACTCCGCAGCCGTTGCCTGTACTTCTGCTTCCGCGTCTGGCGTGACCGCAAGCAGCAGGCCGCCAGAGGTTTGCGGATCGCACAGCAGGTCGCGCCACGCTTCTGGCATGTCACCCATCAGATGCCCATAGCTGGCAAAGTTACGCTGAGTACCGCCCGGCACTGCGCCCTGGGCAATGTAGTCTTCCACGCCCGGCAGCTTTGGTACGTCCTGATACCAGACCTGCGCCTGCACACCTGCGCCCTGGCACACTTCGCTCAGGTGGCCCAGCAGACCAAAGCCGGTGACGTCGGTCATCGCCTTCACGCCATCGATATTGGCAAACGCTGCACCGGCGAGGTTCATCTGGCACATCACTTCCGTTGCCAGGCCAACGTGTTCTGGTTTAAGCAGGGATTTTTTCTCGGCAGTGGTGAGCACGCCAATGCCCAGCGGCTTGGTAAGGAACAGTTTGCAGCCCGCCTGCGCGGTACTGTTGCGCTTAACGCGCTCGGTCGGCACCACGCCCGTGACGGCCAGGCCGAAGATAGGCTCAGGGGCATCAATAGAGTGGCCGCCAGCCAGCGCAATCCCCGCCTGCTGGCAGGCAAAGCGCCCACCTTCAATCACCTCGCGGGCGATTTCTGGAGCAAGGGTGCTGATTGGCCAGCCCAGAATGGCAATCGCCATAATCGGCTTACCGCCCATCGCGAAGATATCGCTGATGGCGTTGGTGGCCGCAATACGCCCGAAGTCGAACGGATTGTCGACAATCGGCATAAAGAAGTCGGTGGTGCTGATAATGCTGGTGCCGTTACCTAAGTCATAAACCGCTGCATCGTCACGCGTTTCATTGCCGACAAGCAGGTTCGGGTCGACAAACTTCGCCTGTTCACTGTGCAGGATGGTTTCCAGCACTTTTGGGGAAATTTTACAACCGCAACCGGCTCCGTGGCTGTATTGCGTTAAACGAATGGTTTGCTCGCTCATGGACATCTCCTGTCATTGCAATCGCGCTATGGTAGCGCTCATTCCATAAAGAGGTAAGTATGACTGTCTGAATTCTGCGGCAGATGCTCAGAATCCAGACAGTTTAGCGCGCGTTATCAGAAACGGCTGACGAAAGGCGTGGTGTCCGGCACGTTTATCGTGCTGGATGCTTTAAGCTGCGGGGTACCGAGATAGAGGAAGCCAACAATTTTATCGTGCTTGCCGCAGGACAACCCTTCGCGGACAACCGGGCTTTCGGTGAGTGCGCCGGTACGCCAGATGCCGTTAAAGCCCTGAGCGACCGCCGCCATTTGCATCGCCATGACGGCGCAGCCCGCAGACATTTCCTGTTCCCAGACCGGCACTTTATGTTCAGCCTGGCATTTTGCGACCACCGCGATGATCATCGGTGCACGGAACGGGCCGGTGCGCGCTTTTTCAATGCCCTTCTCGTCCTGTCCCGCGGCTACCGCACCCTGCTCCAGCAACGCGCTGAAACGATCGCGGCCTTCGCCTTCAATAATAAAGAAGTGCCACGGCTGTAATGTGCCATGATCTGGTGCGCGCATCCCGGCACGCAGAATGTTTTCCAGCTGCTCGCCCGCTGGCGCCGGTTCGGCCAGGCGCGAAGCACTACGACGGTTAACAAGCAGTTCAAGTGCGTCCATTGGTTAACTCCTGTCTTGAATTTTCCTAACAAAATTAACACGGCGGCAGATTTTGTTACAGCGTGACGGGCGATTCCTGCTGACAAGTGGCGGTCGGGTCATTACGATAACCTCACATTGCCGTCCACTGGCGACGGATACAGTCATTTTCTGGTTAGGGAGTATACATGCGAACCCTTTGGCGAATCTTTGCCGGTTTCTTTAAATGGACGTGGCGACTGCTCAACTTTGTCCGCGAACTGGTGATGAATGTGTTCTTCATCTTCCTGATTCTGGTTTGCGCGGGCATCTGGATGCACATCAGCAGCACAAGCCAGGCGCAGCATTCCACGCGCGGCGCATTGTTGCTGGATATCACCGGGGTCGTCGTCGATAAGCCCTCCACCAGCAATCGCCTGGGCGTGATTGGCCGCCAGCTGTTCGGCGCGACATCCGATCGCCTTCAGGAAAACTCCCTGTTTGATATCGTTGAAACCATCCGTCAGGCAAAAGACGATCGCAACATTACCGGGATCGTGCTTGATCTGAAAGATTTTGCCGGTGGCGACCAGCCTTCCATGCAATACATTGGTAAAGCCCTGCGCGAATTCCGCGACAGCGGTAAGCCGGTTATTGCCGTGGGCGACAGCTATACCCAGGGTCAGTACTACCTGGCGAGCTTTGCCAATAAAATCTGGCTCTCGCCGCAGGGCACGGTGGATTTGCACGGCTTTGCAACCAATGGGCTGTACTACAAGTCGCTGCTCGACAAGCTGAAAGTCACCACCCATGTCTTCCGCGTGGGCACGTATAAATCCGCCGTTGAGCCATTTATCCGTGACGATATGTCCCCGGCCGCCCGTGAAGCAGACAGCCGCTGGATTGGCGAACTGTGGCAAAACTATCTGGGCACGATCGCGGCCAACCGCCAGATTACGGCTGAACAGGTGTTCCCTGGTGCTCAGGGGATGCTCGACGGCCTGCGCAAGGTTGACGGTGACACCGCCAAATATGCACTTGAGAACAAGCTGGTTGATTCACTGGGTAGCAGTGCAGATATCGAAAAAGCCCTGACCAAACAGTTCGGCTGGAGCAAAGAAGACAAAAACTACAGCGCTGTTAGCATGTATGACTACACGACGAAAAAACCGAGTGAAAACGGTGATAGCGTGGCGGTGGTCTTTGCTAACGGTGCGATCATGGATGGTCAGGAAACGCCGGGGAACGTGGGCGGCGATACCACGGCTTCGCAGATCCGCGATGCGCGTCTTGATCCGAAAGTGAAAGCCATTGTTCTGCGCGTCAACAGCCCTGGCGGCAGCGTCAGCGCATCGGAAGTGATCCGTGCGGAACTGGTTGCGGCGCGTGCTGCGGGCAAACCTGTGGTTGTCTCGATGGGCGGTATGGCGGCCTCCGGTGGTTACTGGATCTCAACACCGGCTAACTATATCGTTGCTAACCCCAGCACACTGACGGGCTCAATTGGTATTTTCGGGGTCATCAACACCGTTGAGAACAGCCTTGATTATCTGGGCGTTCATACCGATGGGGTATCGACATCACCGCTGGCGGATGTGTCCGTGACAAAATCTTTGCCACCGGAAGTGTCAGAGATGATGCAGCTCAGCATCGAGAGCGGTTATAAGCGCTTTATCACCCTGGTTGCCGACTCCCGTAAGAAGACGCCAGAGCAGATTGACCAGATAGCTCAGGGCCACGTCTGGACCGGACAAGATGCCAAAAACAATGGTCTGGTAGACAGTCTGGGTGATTTTGATGACGCCGTCGCGAAAGCGGCTGAACTGGCAAAACTCAAACAATGGCATGTTGAGTATTACCAGGACGAGCCATCGTTCCTCGATTTGGTGATGGATAGCATGTCCGGCTCCGTTCGCGCTATGCTCCCGGAAGCTATTCAGGCGTACCTGCCTGCCCCTGTTGCCACCGCGGCTAAAGCGATGAAAGCAGAGGGTGATAAGCTTGCCGCCTTTAACGATCCACAAAGCCGTTACGCATTTTGCCTGACCTGCGCTAACGTCCGTTAAAACCCGTCCCCTCTTTTCGCGAAGAGGGGATTTTTCTTTGAAGCAAAAGAACTCACTATCATGCAGAAGAAATCAATTTATGTCGCCTACACCGGCGGTACCATCGGGATGCAGCGCTCTGAAAATGGCTATATTCCTGTGTCCGGCCACCTGCAACGCCAGCTGGCATTAATGCCAGAATTCCATCGCCCCGAAATGCCTGACTTCACCATCCACGAGTATGAGCCGCTGATGGACTCCTCCGATATGACGCCGGAAGACTGGCAGCATATTGCAGACGATATCAAAGCGCATTACGACGAATACGATGGCTTCGTGATCCTGCATGGCACCGACACCATGGCGTTTACCGCGTCGGCGCTCTCTTTCATGCTGGAAAACCTCAGCAAACCGGTTATCGTGACCGGCTCGCAGATCCCGCTGGCGGAGCTGCGCTCTGACGGGCAAATCAACCTGCTGAACTCTCTGTACGTGGCGGCCAATTACCCGATCAACGAAGTCTCGTTGTTCTTCAACAACCGTCTGTATCGTGGCAACCGTACGACCAAAGCTCACGCGGATGGATTTGATGCTTTTGCTTCACCAAACCTGCAACCGCTGCTGGAAGCAGGTATTCATATTCGTCGTCTGGGAACTCCACCTGCACCGCATACGGCGGGTGAACTGGTTGTTCACCCGATCACCCCACAGCCGATTGGCGTAGTCACCATTTATCCGGGGATTTCAGCGGATGTGGTACGTAACTTCCTGCGTCAGCCCGTTAAAGCGCTGATCCTGCGCTCCTACGGCGTGGGTAATGCCCCGCAGAACGGTGAGTTCCTGAAAGAGTTACAGGAAGCGAGCGAGCGAGGGATTGTGGTAGTTAACTTGACTCAGTGTATGTCCGGTAAGGTCAATATGGGCGGTTATGCCACCGGCAACGCCCTGGCTCATGCCGGTGTTATTAGCGGTGCCGACATGACCGTCGAGGCCACGCTGACTAAACTTCACTATTTACTGAGTCAGGATCTGGATGTTCAGGCCATTCGTACCGCGATGATGCAAAACCTGCGCGGCGAACTGACGCCAGACGAATAAGGAGTAGGCATGGCCCAACGAGCTCTGTTACTGGTTGATTTACAAAATGATTTCTGCGCGGGCGGCGCGCTGGCCGTGGCGGAAGGCGATAGCACCATTGATGTGGCTAATTCGCTGATCGCCTGGTGTAAAACGCGTGGTGACGCCGTTGTGGCAAGCCAGGACTGGCATCCAGCCAACCACGGTAGCTTCGCCAGCCAGCATAACGTTGCGCCCTACAGCCAGGGTCAACTCGACGGGCTGGCGCAAACCTTCTGGCCCGATCACTGCGTTCAGCAGACTGAAGGCGCGGAACTGCATCCGTTACTGAATCAGAAAGCCATTGATGCCGTTTTCCACAAAGGGGAAAACCCGTCCATCGACAGCTACAGCGCGTTTTTTGATAACGGACATCGTCAGAAAACGGCACTGGATGAGTGGTTGCGCCATCACGATATCGCCGAACTGATTGTGCTGGGGCTGGCGACCGATTATTGCGTGAAATTCACCGTGCTGGATGCGCTGGCGCTGGGTTACAGCGTTAACGTGATCACTGACGGGTGTCGCGGCGTAAACATTCAACCACATGACAGCACGCTGGCGTTTATGGAGATGTCCACCGCCGGTGCAACGCTGTATACGCTGGAAGACTGGCTGGAAACGCAGGCGTAGTCTTTTGGCTTCGCCTTACCCGGCCTACTTTCTCTGGTTTTGTGGGCCGGGTCCACCCGGAAACCCCCTCTCCGATCTCCCATAAAGTGAACTGCCTCGCATCGCAAGCGCAGCGGCAATGCTATTCTCTTCAGGTTGTTTTTTCGCCACGCCTTTTCCGTGGCGTGGTTATGTTTGATATGTCAAAGAGGAACTTATATGAAACGTTTGCCATTGCTGGCAGCATTACCCTTGCTTTGCGCGTCAGTTGCCTCCGCCAATACCCTGATGTCCGTGGGCTACTTTAACGGAGGTGGCGATGTTACCGCCGGCCCGGGCGGGGATATCAATAAACTCGACGTTCGTCAGATAACACACCTGAACTACTCGTTTGGCCTGGTCTATAACGACGAGAAAGACGAAACCAACGCCGCACTCAAAGATCCGGCAAAACTCCATCAAATCTGGTTATCACCAAAAGTGGCCTCTGATCTGGCGTTAATCCCTGCCCTGCGTAAACAGAACCCCAATCTGAAAGTGCTGCTTTCCGTCGGTGGCTGGGGGGCTCGCGGTTTTTCTGGCGCGGCGGCCACTAAAGAGACTCGCGCCGTGTTTATCCGCTCTGCACAGGAGATTGTTGATAAATACGGTCTGGACGGCATCGACCTCGACTGGGAGTATCCGGTGAACGGCGCGTGGGGGCTGGTCGCAAGCACGCCCGCCGACCGGGATAATTTCACCGCGCTGCTCAAAGAGATGCGCGAGGCCTTCGGGCATAAAAAGCTGGTTACCATTGCGGTAGGCGCTAATGCGGAAAGTCCGAAAAGCTGGGTGGATGTGAAAGCCATCGCCCCGCTGCTCGATTATATCAACCTGATGACTTACGACATGGCGTACGGCACGCAGTACTTCAACGCCAACCTGTATGACTCCAGCGCCTGGCCGACCGTTGCCGCCGCCGATAAATACAGCGTGGATTTTGTGGTGAACAACTACCTTGCGGCTGGGGTGAAACCCAAACAGATGAACCTCGGGATCGGTTTCTACGGGCGCGTACCGAAACGTGCGGTTGAGCCAGGCATCGACTGGACGAAACCGGATGCGCAAAAAAATCCGGTAACGCAGCCCTACTTCGGCCCACAGGAAATCGGCCTGTTCAAATCCCTCGGCTATGACCTGACCAAAGACACCTACGTGAAGTACAACGACATCGTGAAAAAACTGCTGAACGACCCGCAGAAACGCTTTACCGAACACTGGGACGATCAGGCAAAAGTGCCGTGGCTTTCAGTAAACTCAGCCGACGGAAAAGCGCTGTTCGCTATCTCTTA
Organism: Enterobacter sp. Tr-810; assembly: GCF_011752765.1. NCBI lineage: Bacteria > Pseudomonadati > Pseudomonadota > Gammaproteobacteria > Enterobacterales > Enterobacteriaceae > Enterobacter > Enterobacter sp. Tr-810. The sequence goes on from NZ_VWWW01000002.1 coordinate 316,591, forward strand.
TGAGAACCCACGTTCAGTTGCCATCAAAGCGGACTATATCAAGGAGAAAGGTCTTGCCGGGGCGATGTTCTGGGAATATGGCGCAGATGACAATAATCAGTTAGCGAAACAACTGGCGGAGTCGCTCGGGATCCCGCATAAGTAGTAAGACATCAAGCCCTCTCCCCGTGGGAGAGGGCTGGGTGCGGGCATCAGCCCGCACCGTTATTGCATTTTCAGGGTCGCAATCGGCTTTGGCGTGATGCCAAAATCTTCTTTCAGCTCGCGCTTGCTCTTCATCACCATCTGACCCTGGGTGTCGATGGTCATGTGCTGGGCATCGGTGTTGTTACGTGCCTGCCACAACATCACCAGCTGCAAACTGTTCTCTTTTTGATCCGGGGTAAGGGCGACACCATCAGGCCATTTTCCCAGTTCAACCGCCGTCACCAGACGCTGATAAACTTCCGGTGTCATGCCACTAATCATGTCATCAATATTCATGATGTCTCCCTTTCAAAGGAATAATTTGCTGAATCGTTTTTTCAACCTTTGGTCTGGTCGCCATTTTCGTCATCAGTGAAGCTTAATGACGCTGAGTTGACGCAGAAACGTTCGCCTGTTGGCTGAGGACCGTCCGGGAAGACATGCCCCAGGTGGGCATCACATTTGCCACAGCGAATTTCAATACGCTGCATCCCGTGCGACGAGTCATCCAGGTAGCGGATTGCGTCATCGCTAACCGGCTCGTAAAAGCTCGGCCAACCGCAGCCAGAATCGTACTTGGTCTGGGAGTTGAACAGGGGCGCATCGCACACCAGGCAGTGATAAACACCGTCTCGCTTATTGTGCAACAAACGCCCGGTAAATGGGGGCTCAGTCCCGTGATTCTGGGTCACGTAGAACTGCATTTCTGTGAGGTTATTTTTCAGGTCATCAGGGTTACGTTGGTTCGACATATGCTTACATCTCGCTGTAGAAACAGGCATCTTATATACCGGATTCTAACAAAACATTAACACCCACGCGTGCACTTTTGTTCTAAACTTATGTGTCGCGAAAAGGTGGTCAGCCAAATGTGATCTATTTCACATTTTTATACTGGCAGGCCTTTAAAATTCCGGGCGCAGCCCCCATGTGGTTGCTAGCTCAAAGGGAAAGTGAGGCGAGTCAGTCGCACAAACGTTAGTCACAGGATTGATTTGTCGCAATGATTGACACGATTCCGCTTGACGCTGCGTAAGGTTTTTGTAATTTTACACGCAACCTTTTATTCACTAACAAATAGCTGGTGGAATATATGACTATCAAAGTAGGTATCAACGGTTTTGGCCGTATCGGCCGTATTGTTTTCCGTGCTGCTCAGAAACGTTCTGACATCGAAATCGTTGGTATCAACGATCTCCTGGACGCTGAATACATGGCGTACATGCTGAAGTACGACTCAACTCACGGTCGTTTCGACGGCACCGTTGAAGTGAAAGACGGCCACCTGGTTGTTAACGGCAAAACCATCCGCGTTACTGCTGAGAAAGACCCAGCTAACCTGAAATGGAACGAAATCGGTGTTGACGTTGTAGCTGAAGCTACCGGTATCTTCCTGACCGACGAAACCGCGCGTAAACACATCACCGCTGGTGCGAAAAAAGTTGTTCTGACTGGTCCATCCAAAGACAACACTCCAATGTTCGTACGTGGTGCTAACTTCGAAAAATATGCTGGCCAGGACATCGTTTCCAACGCATCCTGCACCACCAACTGCCTGGCTCCACTGGCTAAAGTTATCAACGACAACTTCGGTATCGTTGAAGGCCTGATGACCACCGTTCACGCAACTACCGCTACTCAGAAAACCGTTGATGGCCCGTCTCACAAAGACTGGCGCGGCGGCCGTGGCGCAGCTCAGAACATCATCCCATCTTCTACCGGTGCTGCTAAAGCTGTAGGCGTTGTTCTGCCAGAACTGAACGGTAAACTGACTGGTATGGCGTTCCGCGTTCCAACTCCTAACGTTTCCGTAGTTGACCTGACCGTTCGTCTGGAAAAAGCTGCTTCTTATGAAGAAATTAAGAAAGCAATCAAAGCTGCTTCCGAAGGCGCAATGAAAGGCGTTCTGGGTTACACCGAAGACGACGTTGTTTCTACCGATTTCAACGGCGAAGTTTGCACCTCTGTGTTCGATGCTAAAGCTGGTATCGCACTGAACGACAACTTCGTTAAACTGGTATCCTGGTACGACAACGAAACCGGCTACTCTAACAAAGTACTGGACCTGATCGCTCACATCTCCAAATAAGTTGAGATGAGAAACTGATCCAAAAAGGCGACTTCGGTCGCCTTTTTTATTGCTTTAAAGACAGAGGATTGCGTAATGATTAATAAAATTTTTGCACTTCCGGTAGTCGAACAACTTACCCCTGTGCTCTCCCACCGCAAAATCGATGATGCCGATATTATCGTTGTTGATCACCCACGCGTTAAAGCGTCAGTGGCGCTCAACGGTGCTCACCTGCTCTCCTGGAAACCAGAAGGTGAAGCAGAAGGTCTGTGGCTGAGCGATATTACCTCGTTCAAAAAAGGCGCGGCGATCCGCGGTGGCGTACCGATCTGCTGGCCGTGGTTTGGCCCAGCGGCAGAACAAGGCCTGCCTGCGCACGGTTTTGCCCGCAATCAACAGTGGACGCTGAAAGCGCACAATGAAGATGACAACGGCGCGGTGTTGACCTTTGAGCTGCACAGCAACGATGAGACCCGTAAACTCTGGCCACACGACTTCACGCTGTATGCGCGTTTCAAACTGGGTAAAACCTGTGAAATTGAGCTGGAAGCCCACGGGGAATTCGAAACGTCTTCTGCCCTGCACACCTATTTCAACGTAGGTGATATCGGTGCAGTAAAAGTCAGCGGCCTTGGCGATACCTTTATCGATAAAGTCGATAACGCGAAAGAAGGGAAACTGAGCGATGGCGTGCAGACGTTCCCGGATCGTACCGACCGCGTTTATCTGCACCCGGAAGCGTGCAGCGTGATCCACGATGCGAACCTCAATCGCCGGATCGAGGTTATCCACCACCACAATAGCAACGTTGTAGGCTGGAACCCGGGCCCGGCGCTCTCTGTGAGCATGGGTGACGTGCCGGATGACGGCTATAAAACCTTTGTCTGTGTCGAAACCGCCTGCGTTTCACCACTGCAAAAAGCCAGCTCCGAGAAACCTTCTCGTCTGGCGCAGACCATTAGCATTGTTAAAGGCTAATCGTCTCCAGCAGCCTCTCTCCCCATTGGGGGGAGAGGAAACTCCACACCGTTAAACCACATCTAATGGCGTTTTATGAGCCGGTGCCGGGAATGCACGCTCCAGTTTGAGCAGCTCCTGCGCGGTAAGCGTAATATCTAACGCCCCAGCATTTTCTTTTACATGTTCCACTGATGCCGCTTTCGGTATCGCAATCACGCCCTGATGGCTAATGACCCATGCCAGCAGAATTTGTGCGGCGGTGGCGTGATGGTCGCGGGCAATCTCATTCACCACCCGATGATTCATTAACCCGCTGCGTAAGCGTCCGGCCTGGGCTAACGGGCAGTAAGCCATCACCGGTATGGCCTGTTGCTGGCACCAGGGCAGTAAATCGTATTCAATTCCGCGTGAAGCCAGGTGATACAGCACCTGATTAGTGGCACAGGCCGCGCCGCCCTCTACGCGCCATAATTCCTGCATGTCGCCGTAATCCAGATTCGACACCCCCCAGCGGCCAATTTTCCCCTGTTGCTGGAGCTTCTCCATCAGTTCAACCGTCTCTTCCAGGCCAAAACCACCGCGCCAGTGCAGCAGATACAGATCGATGCGGTCGGTGCCAAGCCGTCGCAGGCTGGCTTCACATGCCGCCATTCCCTTCTGCCCGCCGGCATTCCACGGGTAGACTTTCGACACCAGATACACGCTATCGCGCAGACCTTTAATTGCTTCACCAACAACCTCTTCAGCTCCGCCTTCAGCATACATCTCTGCGGTATCAATCAGCCTGAGGCCCAGGTCGATGCCCGCACGCAGTGCATCCGCTTCGGTTTTACGCAGGCTTGCTTTTTCACCCATATACCAGGTGCCCTGCCCGATGGCCGGAAGGGTACGTGCACCGGAAAATGTCACCGTTTTTGCGCTCATATCATTCTCCTGTTATCTGCACCACCGTAAAGCAAACGGGGCGCAAGCGCCCCGTTTTGATGCATAGATTGCACTGTGAAAATGCACAATCAGAATTTGTAGGTCACACCCACAGAGAAGATACCGGACCAGGATTTGTCGACCATCGGGCTATCTTTCACTTCATCGCTCAGACGCACATAGCGGCCAGTGCCGTACACGCTCCAGTCACCGAGGAAGTTATAGCTTGCGGTGAGTTCCAGGTACGGATCCCAGCCGTCATCAGCGCCATAGGTTTTCAGGCCGCTACGACGAGACTCGTTTTTGGACACGCCATAATAGTAGTCGTTGTAGTTCTCACTGCTGTACTGCACACCGATACCTGGCGTCAGGGTCAGTCCGCCGTTGGTGTAGCGGTACAGCCAGGCCAGATCCCAGATAAAGCCGTTGCTGTTATCCAGCGTATCGCCTGCCAGCGCGGTACGCAGGAAACCATACTGAGTGTTATGCACGTAAGAAAGCCCGGCCATCATGGAGCTTTTACGTTTGTCGAGGCGGCGCAACTGGTTGTTATCGCTATCGCCTGGTTTGAAATGCATTGGATCGTAGTACGCCATGACAGAGAGTTTGTCGGCGTTATCGTTCCACAGATAGTAGCCGCCACCCAGACCGTGGAACCAGAAGTTATCGCCTTCATAGGTCACGACCGGAACCGGATAAATATCGCGATCATACTGTTTGTACGGGCTGTTAATCACGCCTACGCCCGCGCCAACAGTCCACTGATCCTCCGCCTGCGCGGTGCTAACTGAGGTGGCGGCCAATAAGCCTAATGCCAGAAGTTTGAGTTTGGTCACAATCCATTCTTTCCTGTAGTCAAATAATCAGCGGGTGCAGTGTAACCGCCCTTCCCCTACAACCCAAAATTTTTTGCCTGCTAATGAGTTTGATAAACCCGGTATTTTCCATTTTTCAGATGACCGCCCGCTTTCATTTATGTGACGACAGGATGAAAAGCGCAAAAATGCCTTATAACAAAGGCGGAAATTTTTGGATGAGTTATTGATATGTCATTGAAATTAGATTTTGCCGACATGCAAGTTTTGCAAATGCCATCTACGCTTTAATTTAAGAGGAGAAATTCCTGAGCGCCTTGTGATTCCTGGCGACCGACCTGGCACACAGGTTGCTGCTCTGGCATTACGGTGCGAGAAATTCTCTTCCGGGAGCCTCCACTACTCATACGAACGGCTCTTATCCTGTGCTAAAAAACGAAAGGACGGCATGCCATGAATATATTCGATCACTATCGCCAGCGCTATGAAGCTGCCAAGGACGAAGAGTTCACACTGCAGGAGTTTCTTACCATCTGTCGGCAAGATCGCAGTGCCTATGCCAATGCGGCAGAACGGCTATTGATGGCTATTGGTGAGCCAAACATGGTTGATACTGCCCTGGAGCCACGGCTTTCCCGTCTCTTTTCGAATCGGGTGGTCGCCCGATATCCGGCGTTTGAAGAGTTCTATGGTATGGAAGATGCCATTGAACAAATCGTCTCCTATCTGAAACATGCCGCTCAGGGTCTGGAAGAGAAGAAACAGATCCTCTATTTATTAGGCCCTGTGGGTGGCGGTAAATCGTCGCTGGCCGAACGTCTTAAAGCGCTGATGCAGCGCGTGCCTATTTATGTGCTGAGCGCCAACGGTGAACGCAGCCCGGTTAACGACCATCCGCTGTGCCTGTTCAACCCGCAGGAAGATGCGCAGATTCTGGATAAAGAGTTTGGCATCCCGCACCGCTATCTCGGCACCATCATGTCGCCGTGGGCAGCGAAACGTCTCCACGAGTTTGGTGGCGATATCACCAAATTCCGCGTCGTGAAGGTGTGGCCTTCTATTCTGGAACAGATTGCCATCGCCAAAACGGAACCGGGTGATGAGAACAACCAGGACATCTCTGCTCTGGTCGGTAAAGTCGATATCCGTAAACTGGAAAACTACGCGCAAAACGACCCGGATGCCTACGGCTACTCGGGCGCACTGTGCCGTTCAAACCAGGGGATTATGGAATTCGTCGAGATGTTTAAAGCACCGATTAAAGTGCTGCATCCCCTGCTGACCGCCACCCAGGAAGGGAACTACAACGGGACGGAAGGTATTTCCGCCCTGCCGTTCAACGGGATTATCCTGGCTCACTCGAACGAATCCGAATGGGTCACTTTCCGTAATAACAAAAACAATGAGGCGTTCCTTGACCGTGTGTACATCGTCAAAGTGCCTTATTGCCTGCGGATCTCTGAAGAGATCAAAATTTATGAAAAACTGCTCAACCACAGTGAGCTGGTTCATGCACCTTGCGCCCCGGGGACGCTGGAAACGCTGTCGCGCTTCTCTATCCTCTCGCGCCTGAAAGAACCGGAAAACTCCAGCATTTACTCGAAAATGCGTGTCTATGATGGCGAAAGCCTGAAAGACACCGATCCAAAAGCGAAGTCCTACCAGGAATACCGGGACTACGCCGGGGTCGACGAAGGGATGAACGGTCTGTCCACGCGTTTCGCGTTTAAGATCCTCTCCCGCGTGTTTAACTTCGACCATGCGGAAGTGGCTGCGAACCCGGTTCATCTGTTCTATGTGCTGGAGCAGCAAATTGAACGTGAACAGTTCCCGCAAGAGCAAGCCGAACGTTACCTTGAGTTCCTTAAAGGCTACCTGATCCCGAAATATGCCGAGTTCATTGGCAAAGAGATCCAGACAGCTTATCTGGAATCTTACTCGGAATACGGTCAGAACATTTTCGACCGCTATGTGACCTATGCCGACTTCTGGATCCAGGATCAGGAGTATCGCGACCCGGATACCGGCCAGCTGTTTGACCGTGAATCCCTGAACGCTGAACTGGAAAAAATTGAGAAGCCAGCGGGGATCAGCAATCCGAAAGATTTCCGTAATGAGATAGTCAACTTCGTGCTGCGTGCAAGAGCGCACAACAGCGGGCGGAATCCGAACTGGACCAGCTATGAAAAACTGCGCACGGTTATCGAGAAGAAAATGTTCTCTAATACCGAAGAGCTGTTGCCGGTCATTTCGTTTAACGCCAAAACCTCAACCGATGAGCAGAAAAAACACGACGACTTTGTCGACCGTATGATGGAGAAAGGCTATACCCGCAAACAGGTTCGCCTGCTGTGCGAATGGTATCTGCGCGTACGCAAATCGTCTTAACACAAGTGCCCGGTAGCGCCTGCGCCTACCGGGCCTACAAAAAATGTCCGGCATTTCAGGACACTGCAAGTTGGCAAATGCAGTACGGGGGGTATATGACCTGGTTTATTGACCGGCGTCTTAACGGCAAAAACAAGAGCACGGTGAATCGCCAGCGGTTCTTGCGCCGTTATAAAGCGCAAATTAAACAGTCGATCTCCGAAGCCATCAACAAGCGTTCGGTGACTGACGTCGATAGCGGTGAATCCGTTTCTATCCCGACGGATGACATTAGCGAACCGATGTTCCATCAGGGACGCGGCGGCCTGCGCCATCGTGTCCATCCAGGTAATGACCACTTCGTTCAGAATGACAGAATCGAACGCCCGCAAGGTGGCGGCGGTGGTTCGGGAAGCGGTCAGGGACAGGCCAGCCAGGACGGTGAAGGTCAGGATGAATTTGTTTTCCAGATTTCGAAAGATGAGTATCTCGATCTGCTCTTTGAAGATTTGGCTCTGCCGAATCTGAAAAAGAACCAGCATCGTCAATTGAACGAGTACAAAACCCACCGTGCGGGCTACACCGCCAACGGTGTGCCTGCCAATATCAGCGTCGTGCGTTCATTGCAGAACTCACTGGCGCGACGTACGGCGATGACGGCAGGGAAACGTCGTGAACTGCGCGAACTGGAAACCAGCCTGAAAGTGGTTGAGAACACCGAGCCCGCGCAACTTCTTGAAGAGGAACGCCTGCGTAAAGAGATTGCCGAGTTACGTGCGAAGATCGACCGGGTGCCGTTTATCGACACCTTTGACCTGCGTTACAAGAACTACGAGAAGCGCCCAGAGCCGTCCAGCCAGGCGGTGATGTTCTGTCTGATGGACGTTTCAGGCTCAATGGATCAGGCCACGAAGGATATGGCCAAACGCTTTTATATCCTGCTCTATCTGTTCCTGAGCAGAACCTATAAGAACGTGGAAGTGGTTTATATTCGCCACCATACGCAGGCAAAAGAGGTGGACGAGCACGAGTTCTTCTACTCGCAGGAAACCGGGGGCACTATCGTATCAAGCGCCCTGAAACTGATGGATGAAGTCGTGAAAGAACGCTATGACCCGGCGCAGTGGAACATCTATGCAGCGCAGGCGTCCGATGGCGATAACTGGGCAGATGACTCACCGCTGTGTCATGAAATTCTGGCGAAGAAAATTCTGCCCGTGGTGCGGTACTACAGCTATATCGAAATTACCCGGCGCGCCCACCAGACACTGTGGCGTGAATATGAACACTTACAGTCGATGTTTGACAACTTTGCCATGCAGCACATCCGCGATCAGGATGATATCTACCCGGTGTTCAGGGAGCTGTTCCACAAACAATCCACTACCAGCAACGCGTAATCCAACAGCCAGCGACATCGCTGGCTGTTTTCTTTATGCGCTCACATTAAGACAATCCAGCCGCCGGTTAATCAAGATGGTGCAGTTTCGGCCGCTATTTTTGCCTTTATACAGAGCCATATCCGCCCGCTCCAGCACTTCCCGTAGCGGTTCATCCCGGTGGACTCGCGTTAACCCCGCCGAGAATGTAATGCGAATACGGTGTTCACCCGACACGGTTTCTACTGCGGCAATCGCCCGGCGAAGCCGTTCTGCCGCGACGGTCGCTGCGCGATCGCTCCCGGCCTGAAGCAGGATAATAAACTCTTCGCCCCCATAGCGATAAACGGACTCATCGCGACGAATATGGTCTTCCAGATTAATTGCCAGCGTTCGCAATACCATGTCACCCACTAAGTGGCCATAGGTATCGTTAATCTTTTTAAAATGATCGACATCGAGCAGCAGGAGATATAACCCATTTTCACTGTACTGGGCATTCATGCTGTCGAAAGACTCGTCCAGAATACGGCGCAGAGGCAGCCCTGTCAGCGCATCGTAGCTGGTTCGCAATTGCAGTAAATGTACTTTATACCGTGTCAGTGAATCGGTGAATTCCAGTAGCGCGGTTTCAAACCGGTCGAAATGACGCTGCCGCTGCGACGCACATTCCAGATCCGTAATAAGCTGACGGCAGGCCTGATGCACCGCGATATGTTTTTTATTAATATCGAGAAGGTAATTTCTGTCCACACCTTCCGCTGCGAGCTGTTCATTCAGCCAGCCTCCGAATTCGCAGTGATTATGTGCCTCACCGCAGGTGATTTCTGGCAGTTCAACATCTCGGCTGGCCACAAAACGTAGCACCTTCACCAGCCATTTGAAGTGGGCATCGGTCGCACGATTCAGCCCCCGTACAATTGCGTCTATCTCCTTGTATTTCCTGTTCATTACTTCACCACTCCTGTGATAATACCGGAGCTTGATAATAACAAACTGAATTTCAACTTTTGTCACTCTGCGTATATAACCGCCAATTCTGAGGTACGCACCGGCGAAAAAATCTGTGTTAATGTACAACTCTGCGATTGGCATAAAACAGGTAAAACGCGATGTCGGATGAAGTAAAAGGTACTGATACCCACCAGCAACTTATCGCATTATTAACCCAGCAACAGGTGCAGTTTCGCGTGGTGGAACATGACGCGGTGGGAAAATGCGAAGCAGTAAGCGAGATCCGCGGCACCGATCTTGGGCAGGGCGCAAAAGCGCTGGTCTGTAAAGTGAAGGGAAATGGCGTTAAAAAGCACGTGCTGGCGATCCTTGCCGCCGATCAACAAGCCGACCTCAGCCAGCTTGCCAGCCATTTTGGTGGGCTTAAAGCATCTCTGGCCAGCCCGGCGGAAGTGGATAACCTCACAGCCTGCGTCTTTGGTGCTATACCGCCTTTTAGCTTCCACCCGGATCTGACGCTGGTCGCCGACCCGCTGCTGTTCGAGCGTTTTGACGAAATCGCCTTCAACGCGGGTTTACTGGAGAAATCCGTAATTATGGATACCCAGGATTACCTGCGTATCGCCCGGCCTGAGCTGGTTGCTTTTCGGAAAATATAACGACTGCGGCTGGCTAATCAGTCAGCCATGTTTTTCCAGAAAAATAACGGACGCCACCAGAATGATTGCAATGGTAAAAAACGAAGACGAGATAATCAGCGTTTCGACAAACATTTGATCGTTCATCATGTATACCCTTTTGCTGTGACTGGTTCTTTTTTATCCTCCGCAAATGACAGTCACATGACAGCGATAAGATCTTTTTATAAAAGCTGTTTGCCGGAATTTTTACGCGTAAAGTAAGCAGGCTTACTTTTTTTGGCAAGGATGACACATGTTTGACCCTACCCTGTTAATTCTTATGGGGCTCGCTGCACTGGGCTTTATTAGCCATAACACCACGGTTGCCGTCTCAATACTGGTGCTTATTATCGTGCGCGTCACCCCGCTAAATACCTTTTTCCCCTGGATTGAAAAACAAGGCCTGACGGTCGGGATTATCATTCTGACGATTGGGGTGATGGCGCCGATTGCCAGCGGCACGCTCCCGGCATCGACGCTGCTGCATTCGTTTGTGAACTGGAAATCGCTGGTTGCCATTGCCGTCGGTATTTTTGTCTCCTGGCTTGGCGGGCGCGGGGTAACGCTGATGAGTTCCCAGCCATCGCTGGTCGCCGGGCTTCTGGTGGGAACCGTCCTGGGCGTGGCTCTGTTCCGCGGCGTGCCGGTTGGCCCGCTGATTGCCGCAGGCCTGGTGTCACTCTTTATTGGGAAGTCCTAGAAAGCCCCGCCACATATCGGGCAGGGGTTTGCCCTAACCCTTTTCTGAACATCGTAATAAACGCGGTGGTGGAGTCATAGCCAAGTGACTGCGCCACCTGCTGCACGGATCGCCCGCTAATAAGCAGCTGTAGCGCCACAATGAGCTGCAACTGATGCCGCCAGCGCCGAAAGCTCAGCCCGGTTTCTTTTACCACCAGCCGCGCCAGGTTGCGTTCGCTCATCGCAAAGTGGTGCGCCCATTGCGCCAGGGTCTGCCACTCGGCGGGCTCCTCGGCCATTCGTTCACTCATAAAGCGGATTTTAGGATGCAGTGATACTGGCAGTTGCAGGTGTTCCTGCGGCTGTTGCTGCAGTTCGTCAAACAGCACATCAACCAGCCGTGACGTGGCCGGTAACTGAAGTTCTTCCCGGGTTCGTGAAGCAAGCGTCAGGATAAGCTCCCGCACCAGCGGCGATATCTTGAGCGTACAGCAGCGGTCCGGCAGGCTGACCGCTCCGGGTTCGATAAACAAAAAACAGAGCTGGGCGCTTGGCGTGGCTTTATTGCTGTGGGGAACCTGACCCGGGATCCACACTGCATACTGCGGTGGCACCATCAGCATGGCGCTTTCAACTTCACACGTAATTGCGCCGCCTAACGCCAGTATCAACTGCCCTTTGCGATGCTGGTGTTGCGGTATGTGTTGCTCTTCTGCGACAACACGAATTCGAAACGCCACCGCAGCATCATGCTGGCTGTCGGGGTCGTAACCATCAAGTCCCAGGCCGATCATAAAGTTGTCCGATATTAGCGATAAACTGTCATTTTAGCTTGATTTCAACACGCAAAAAAATCGGTATCGTGTGCCCTCGCCTCAACGCTAGAGAAAATAATGACGACTGCTGATATTCGACCTTCAGGGAAACAGGGAGCACTGCTGATCGCAGGCATCCTGATGATTGCCACTACGCTGCGCGTGACCTTTACCGGCGCGGCCCCCTTGCTTGACACTATTCGCCATGATTACGGTCTGAGCACCGCGCAAACCGGCCTGCTCACCACGCTTCCGCTGCTGGCGTTTGCGTTAATCTCCCCGCTGGCTGCGGGTCTTGCCCGGCGTATTGGCATGGAGCGAAGCCTTTTTGTCTCTCTGCTGCTGATTTGTGCCGGTATTGGCATTCGCTCTTTGCCTTCCGCTGCCCTGCTGTTTACCGGCACCGCGATTATTGGTTGCGGTATTGCGCTTGGAAACGTGTTGCTGCCCGGGCTTATCAAACGTGATTTCCCAGGCCAGGTCGCCAGGTTAACCGGCGCTTACTCGCTGACCATGGGCGCATCAGCAGCGCTTGGTTCTGCGCTGATTGTTCCGCTGTCACTGGGAGAGGCAGGATGGCACGGGGCGTTACTCATGCTGATCGCCTTCCCGCTGGTGGCCTTGCTGCTCTGGCTGCCGCAGTGGAGACGCACTCCTGTTGCCACAGTGACCGGTGCCGGGGCGCTGCATAACCGCGCCATCTGGCGCTCTGCCCTCGCCTGGCAGGTGACCTTATTCCTTGGCATCAACTCACTGATTTATTACGTCATCATCGGCTGGCTACCGGCCATTTTGCAAAGCCACGGCTACAGCGAAACGCAGGCAGGCTCCATGCATGGCGTGTTACAACTTGCCACCGCAGTACCTGGGCTGGCCGTGCCGCTGATCCTTCATCGTCTGAAAGATCAGCGAGGGATCGCAGGATGCGTAGCGTTGATGTGCGCTGTCAGCGGGGCAGGTTTCTGGTTTGCCCCCGGACTCGCCCTCGTCTGGACAGTGGTGTTTGGCTTTGGCTCAGGCGCCACGATGATCCTCGGCCTGACGTTTATCGGCCTGCGCGCCAGCTCGGCGCACCAGGCAGCGGCATTGTCGGGGATGGCACAGTCGATTGGTTATCTGCTGGCAGCGTGCGGCCCACCTCTGATGGGGAAAATTCACGATTCGGCGGGCGACTGGCGAATTCCGTTGATGGCCTGTGCACTAGCTTCCATCGTGATGGCCGGATGCGGCGTGCTTGCCGGGCGCGATCGGGAAATCACACCCCGCTAAGCACAGGGCAGACCGGGAGGTCTGCCTTTCTTTACCCACGCGCTGCGCGCAGCATGGCCTGCGCCAGCACCACAGGACGGCCGTCCAGTGCCGCGCGTTCGTGCTGGAACAGCGTGATCACAAAGAACGGATGCGTGACCAGCTCTGCCGCGCGGATCTCGCCCTGCTCGTCCCAGCCCGTGACGCGCATATCGCCACTTTCAAGCTCCTGGGCGAATTCTGGCGAGACGCCGTAGTTGCAGTGATACCCTTCCTCAATCTCAGGTTTGCCGTAGGCTTTTGCGATAAGCGTATTGTTGCGCAGTTCGATGGCGTCGGTTTTTTCCACCAGCGAACAGGTTAATGGTGCAATCACCATCGTCCCTTCGGTATCGGTTTCCGCATGTCCGGCGTCATCCCAGCCCAGCACGTTGCGGGCATACTCAATCAGCGCGTGCTGGAACCCACCGCATGTCCCAAGGAATGGCACGCTGTTTTCACGTGCATAACGCGCGGCAATAAAAGCGGCTTCGGCATTTTTATACGGGCTTGCAGGAACCAGCCAGATGGCATCGTAACCCACCAGGTCTTCCGGGCTGGTTAATTCCGTTGTGGCAAGCCAGTCATAATCGGCGGTGAGTTCAAGTACAGCGGCAGCGTCATCAATTGCCAGCGGGATCGCCTGATGCGCAATCACGTCGGGATTGTAATCGCCAACCAGGGCAATACGCAGCGTGGTTTTAACCGGGGAGAGTTCCATGAAAGGTTCCTTATGCCAGAGTATTATCAGATAACATAAGGAACCTCAGACTACCGATCTTTTGCAATAATCACAATACCTTAAAATTAGTTGGTAAAAACCGTAGTGCTATAGTGTGTAGGCCGACACATCATGGAGAGAGACGATGATTCAATGCAAACGTGTATACGCCGAGGCGAGCTCAGAGGACGGTTATCGGGTTCTGGTAGACAGATTATGGCCGCGCGGGATCAAAAAAACAGACCTCGCCTGCGATGAATGGTGTAAAACGCTCACGCCGTCGAACGAGCTGCGCAAAGCGTTTCACAGTGAAGTAATTGATTTTGACGCCTTCAGTCAGGCGTATCGGGAAGAGCTGGCGCAGCATCAGGATGAAGGGCTCCGCCTGGCCGAACGGGCAAAAAAACAGACCGTCACGCTGCTGTATGGCGCTAAAAATACGCAGCAGAATCACGCGCTGGTGTTAGCCGACTGGCTGCGCCATCTTAAAATCAGCTGATCGCCAGCTCGTTGTGGGTTTGCGGCGCTTCGTCAGGCTGAAGTGGCATCAGGTGTTCGGGGCGCACAAACGCAAAACCATGCTGATTGTCGAAGGCGTAGACATCACCCGTCACCAGCCAAAGCGCACGGTCGGCTGTCGCCGGCAGTTGGGTCATTACGCCGTTTACCGGGTTCACAAAACGTAAACCCGGCTGGCACAGACCAAACAGCTCAACAGATTTACCGATATTACGACGACCAGCAGTGGTACGCGCGCCAATAATCATGGCCAGGCTGCCCGGTTTTAACTGAAACATACTTCTCTCGCAGTGAGTATTGTTAGGTAAGAATAATCCTAAAGAGAAGTGTATCGCAGTCCTTATACTGCTGTCACCTGGCAGGTTGCGGGTGGTCGCGACGATACAGATCCCATTCATCAATCACTTCGCCGCCCGGTAATTTGCACTCCGTGCGTACCCCTTGCGGGCTTTGCACCGGAACCTGAACGCCCCCTTTTTGCAGGCAGTAAACCGAGGCAGGATTAGCCATCCCCACTTGCGGTGGTTTTGGGGCGTCTGGTGGCGTTGCTGTTGAACAGGCCGCAAGCGGCAGCATCAGCGCAAGTAACAGATATCTCATTCTTTATCCTTTTTTTATTTACGAAACCTTAGCCTAATCAACTGGCGCTATTTTCTCCATGATTTCTCCATTAAACCTGCACTTTTCAACTTTATAGTGTGCTGGTTCTCGATATGACCAGAGAACATCATTCCGTAATCAAGATGTCTTTGCCCCGGTCTCAACAACGGGGCTTTTTTTTGCCCTTTTTCCCGCCCCCCGCCTCAACCAGAAATATATTAAATTTTGTATATTCATGTTTTACTATGGCTGGAGCCGAAAATTTCAGCATAACATGCAGATGCAGACGTCTTCTGCATGGGAGTCTACCTACGTCATGTCGGATATTATCCTTGCCCATGTTTCAGAAACTCTCGCGACGGAACAATCCCTGGAAAGTCTGGTACGTCAGTTACTGGAGATGCTGGAGATTGTGACCGAAATGGAGTCGACCTATCTGACGAAGGTCGATATCAGCGCGCGATTGCAGCATATTTTGTATGCCCGTAATAGCAAGCAGATGCAGATCCCAGAGGGGCTGAGCGTTCCCTGGGGTGACACGCTGTGCAAGCGCGCGATTGATAGCGATACGATTTTCAGTAACGAGGTGGCTGAACGCTGGGCTGACTGTGATGCCGCAAAAGCACTCGGTATCACCACTTACATGAGTATTCCCATCCATCTGGCTGACGGTTCGCTTTACGGCACACTGTGTGCAACCAGTACCGAGAAAAAACAACTCAGCGAGCGCGGCGAGCAGGTGTTGAGACTGTTTGCCGGGTTGATTTCCCAGTACATCCAGAAAGAGTCCCTGGTTGCTCAGTTGCGCGAAGCCAATGCGGCCCTGATCGCACACTCATATACGGACGCCCTCACCGGCTTACCTAACCGTCGTGCTATTTTTGAAAACCTCACTACCCTGTTTTCACTGGCGCGCCACCTTAATCGCACTGCCATTATCGCCTTTATCGACCTGGACAACTTTAAATTGATTAATGACCATTACGGGCATGAAACGGGCGATCAATTTTTAGTTGAGGTGGGTAAAAGGCTGACTCAGGAACAGACTCAGGACGAAATCATCGGCCGACTGGGTGGTGATGAGTTTCTGGTTGCCTGCCTGAGTAAAGGTGAAAACAAAAGTGACGACACGCAGATAAACGTGCTCAAAACCCGTATCAGCGCCCGGATAGCTGGGGAATACTGGCTTGGAAACGTCCATATTGTCTATCCTGGAGCCAGTCTTGGCGTGGTGGAAGTTGACCCCAGCAGCACGGACGCCGACAGCGCATTACGCGCCGCAGACGTTGAGATGTATCAGGATAAAAAAGGAAAGAGCAAAACACGCTTTCTCACTCTGGATTAACCCCGTACACTCTACGGCGTTATGTAAACCGAGACAGGTGATGGTATGAGAATTGGAATACTCTTTCCGGTCGTTATTTTTATAACGGCAGTGGTTTTTTTAGCATGGTTTTTCGTTGGCGGTTATGCCGCCCCGGGGGCGTAAATGAGAAAAACAACCATCATTATGTTGATCATTGCCATCGTGGCCGTTGCCGGAACCCACTTTGGCTGGTGGTAATGCTGCCCAGTAAAAAGGCCGCCATCGGGCAGCCTTTTTTAACGCTTGTCAGGTTTAGCTTTTGATTTTTCTGTAGATAAACAGAACAACCAGCGCGCCAATCACCGCAACGGCAAAGCTGCCAAAGTTGAAACCATCAACTTTACCAAAACCGAAGAGGGTGCTAATCCAGCCCCCAACGACCGCACCCACTATCCCCAGTACTACGGTTACAATAAAACCACCGCCATCTTTGCCTGGCATAATCCACTTCGCCAGAATCCCCGCAATCAGCCCAAAGATAATCCAGGATATGATTCCCATAGTCTTCCTCTCTGTATGGTTTTTTTGTCATTAAATCAACGACACAGAAAAGGATAGCACAGGATGCATAAAAGGAAATTTGTGATAAGCATCACAAATGCCTTTTTGTTGGGTAAAGCATGCTTTACATGTCAGCCACAAGACGCGGGAAAACATCTCTTTTGGAAACACACAATAAACGCGGGGTTGCATCTTTTATTGAGAAAGATTATCTTTCTCAATACTGAATAGTTGAGCAAAACACTCAGGTATTCAGTACGACATTGCTCACATTGCTTCCAGTATTTCTTGCCCACTTTTTAGTGGGCTTTTTTTTGCTTTTAGCACGCCCCTTCTCTGGCTGACCTGCGCAAAACCAATGCAATTTACCGTTTATTCCCGCAGAGTTTGGCGCTATCCTTAGCGGCCTGTGCACAAAGGAATGTCTTTGATAACATGAACGTATCAAGCAAGTTTGTGATTTGCCTTAACCTTGTTTCTGCCAGCACGCTGCTGTTGTTGCTGTCTGCCAGGTTTGAGTGGTTCTGAGCCGCCAACGCCCGGGCGGTTCCCCTGCCCGGCGTTCAGACCTTTTCTTCCTCGTACACCCTGATCTCCTCTTTAGGTTTCGAGAGCAGGAATTTAATGAACTCAACATACGAAACGGGTTTACCGAAATAGTACCCTTGCAACAGGTTGATTTGATTACGGTTCAGATACTCTAACTGTTCTTTTGTTTCAACGCCTTCCGCCACAATGCTGAGCGACAATTTCTTTGCTATCTCAATCACGCAGTCCAGCAGAATAGTTGAATCTTTCTGTTCCGATACCCGGCTGACAAAACTTTTATCGATCTTGATATAGTCAATGGCCAGCGCATCGAGGCATGACAGCCCTGAATAACCGGTACCAAAATCGTCCAGAGCAATCACAAACCCCGAATTATGCAGCGTATTAAGATTTTCGATGAGTTCAGGGTTGTCGAGCAAGGGCTCCCGCTCGGTCACTTCCAGAACCAGCTTGATCTTTTTCCCCTTGAACCCCTGGCCAAAGGTGTTGCAGTCCCCGATAAATGTCGGGGAATTAATATGCCGGGCGCTAATATTCACCCCAATATGAAATCCATCCGGTAATTTCGGAAGCAACGGTTTTAGCTGGCTGACCACTTTTTCCATCAGCCCCTTCGTCAGCGGGATGATTAACCCACTGCGCTCAGCAATAGGAATAAACACGTCAGGGGGAATATAGCCTGATTTCGGATGTTTCCACCTGGCCAGCACCTCAACACCGTATAGCCCACCGGTCTTGCCATTCATAATCGGTTGATAGAAAGGCACGATGTCGCCTCTGATGATGGCTTTGCGCAGGTCCTCTTCAAAGGTGGTGCTTTTACCTGCATAGCGGCGCCACAAAATACCCACCGCAACGGAGAGGATAAAGACCAACAGCATCAGGCTCCACCCCTGCTGGACCAGCCGCGTCATATCAAAGAACGCAGGGGCTTGCCAGGCCATGCTGAAAGGAAAGAGAGCTGATGACGCAAGCGTTGTCGACGGTTGCGACGTCGGCAGTGGGCTAACATCACCTATGCGCGCAAGCTGCTGTTTATTCACCACCAGCGCCAGGTTTTCGGATGTCCCTGCGATCACGTCACGCAAATGAGCATCGCTGACGCTAATGATGACCCGCCCACCAGGTATCGGACGCTGGAAAACCAGCACCGGGACACCATTAATTAATCGGTTCCCGGACAACAGCATTAATTTTTCGTCCGGTAAGGTTTCGGGATGAATAATTAACACCCCATTACCCGGCAAAGAGGTACACATAATAGTACCGCCCTGCTCGATCATAATTGCGCGCAGATGGGGTTTAAGCGCTGCCTCTGTACCTAATTCCAGTTGCCCACCGCTGGTACAGCCCTGCGCCGCAACGCGTTGTGCAGTATCAGCTGCATTCACCGCTTCATTGAGGATGGCATCGATTTTAAAGGTGCTGGACCTGGCTGCCCCGGCGGAGTTTAACGTCGCCATGTGCCACAGCTGCCAGTTGATTGTCAGCATTCCCACCAGAAAGAGGAAGACTGCACTCAGGATTGGGATAAAAGCGTTGCGCACGATTTTTCCTTAGAAAAGAAAAAACAAGCATTTAGTTATGTTGAATTAGAGGGTTAGGCTAACTCAGCGCCGCTTATGAAGATAAATACAGCATAGCTGAGATCTCACCCACGAGCCTCGGGGAAACAGGAAAACTGATAGCGCCATCGCGGAACAAAACGCCATCCCGTAAAGTAACCTACCGTTATTACCAGGCTTGTGCCTTTTACTGCCTGTGTTAAGATTCTGAAAATCAGGAGGCAGAAAGGACGCAGAAAAAAATGAAGAAGATCATTGCGGTTTCACTCATTGCAATTTTTCTGGTCCTTCTCTCTTTTTATGCTGTGAATGCCATTATTCTGGAGCAACAGAAAAACAAGCAGCTTGAGATTTCAAATACCCTCCTGCAATACTCCGAAGGTTTATCCCAAAGCGTAGCAACCGCACTAAAAAGCGTGACCACACAGGGATGTGATAAAGCAAGCCTGGATAATTACCGAAAGTTAAAACTTGATAGTCTCTACTTCGGTGATATTGGTTTTATTGAGAACGGTAAAATTGCCTGTACCGCCTTCTGGGGAAAACTGACCACGCCCGTTAGCCTTCCTTCTGAATTACATAAAACGTCCAATGGTTTTATCCTGGCGCAGTTCTCGCAAAAAGATTTCTTTACCGGTAATGCGGCGATTTACAACAATATTATTATATTCACCTCACGCTATGCCTACGATAAATTTACCCCGGTCACCGCAAGCTACTCGTTAAGCTCAACCACCAAAGACCTCGGCAGAACATTTTTCACCGTCAATCCGGTTATCGAAAAAAGCAGCTGGCTTCCCTCTCGATTCTTTACCCTGACGATTACCCAGTGCAGCTCACGGTGGGATTTATGTGTGATTGTAAAGCATCATGATGCGGGTCTGGCGTCGTTATCCATAGCCATATTTATCCTGCTGACGGTCGTCTTATACTTTATCTGGATATCCATTTCGCTCTATTCGTTTCGGCTTTACGAAGACCGTTTCTCGCTGGAAAAGACGCTGGTCAAAGCCGTGAAAGCGAATACCATCGGCGTGCACTACCAGCCCATCGTCCGTCCGGGTGATAAAAAAATCGTCGGCGTTGAGGTGCTTTCCCGCTGGCAGGACAGTAACGCTATGGATGTATCACCCGAACTCTTTATCCCTCTCATTGAGAAGTTCGGGCTTTATGATAATTATTACACCAACATCATCAAGAAATCTTTCGCTGAGATATCCAGCCTCGCGAATGAACATCAGCTATTAATTTCATTGAACGTCGGGCGTATCGAAATTGAAGACGGGATGTTCAGTAAAATTTTGCGCCGGGAGTGCCTGCTCAACAACATTCCGTTGTCGCTGATAAAAATCGAGCTTTCTGAAAAAGCAGTTGCCCACCACGATATTCTTATTGATTTCTGTAAAGAGTTGAAATCAGTGGGGGTTAAAATATCTATCGATGATTTCGGCGTACAAAACTCGAATATTGCACGGCTGGCCAACCTCGAATATGACGAAATTAAAATAGACAAATCTCTCGTAGATGGCATTAATGAAAGCTATAAAAAAGATATCTTCGTTATCTTTTGCGATGCACTGTTAAAACTGAATAAAACGCTCGTTTTTGAAGGGGTGGAGAATGAAACACAATATGCGTTTATCTCTGAACGCTACCGAGACTCACTGATCCAGGGCTGGTATTTTTCAAAATCACTCAGCCGAGATGAACTGGCGAAAATCCTCACAGGCTCAGTCGACTTCCCCAACCGCTAGCGCAACGGGGTAACAGCGCGTCCAGTTGTAATTGATGCGCACCAGTTTGAGTTTTCCTGCAACCTCTCCGTACCGCTGTGATTCACGCTCGAGGAAGAACGACCTCAAAGACTCGGGTAAACGTTCCGCTCCATAGCGCAGCAGGGTCGTATGCCAGAATGGCGCGGGTAACGGTGTTTTCGCGTGACGCAGCAGCAATTCGTCTTTCCAGGTGGAATTCAGGATCTGCTCGCAAAAAGTCTGGCGAAGTGCTGGCGCGGGATTTTCGGGTATTCCGGCGAGCAGTAACTGCCCCGGCAGCGCCACCAGTCGTAAATCCCGGATAGTGATAGTTTGCCCCACAAAAGGTGGCCAGGCCCCAATCAGGCGATCTATCTTCGCGGGTAACGGTTCATTTTCTTCATATAACGGCAGCGTCAGCGGCACAAACGTGAAATGAAAACCACTCACCGGTTGAAGATCGGCCAGGCTGTCGTTTCGGGTCAAAGAATGGAGTTCACTGAACAGCGCTTTAATGAGGCCAGACATCTGCGGCTGAAAACCGGTCGCCAGCGCAAATTTCTGCGGTGCATAATACGCTTGTATCGGGTTGCCAGGATCGATACTCTCACGCCAAATCGCCCGCGTTTTCAGGTTGGTTGCGCTGTAGAGGTTGTCTAACTCAGGCATTTGCATTTCATATTCCAACAATAAAGCCGTCATATTCAGGCTGTAGATTAGCCTGGCAAAATCACTCATTTGGTAAAAACGTGAAACTATCTTTAGCGGTTCCCTTGATACTGTTTTTCCTGACGCTGATGTTCGCCCTGTTCGTCGAACAGCCCTCTTCGCACGTTGTACGAAAAAAATGCCTGTGGTCCGATAGCGTTATGCTGAGCTGCATAGCAAAACATCAGGGCAAAACGTTTTAAGCGTACGGCACGGCGCTTTCGCCGTTACTCGTTACCCCATTGATTCAGGAAGTTGGCGATATCATCAATGCGCAACGCATTAATGCCAGCTTCTCTGGCCATCTCTTGCTGCGCTTCTTCGCTGATTTCTTCGTTGTTCATTAAACGGGTCAGCAGCAGCTGGAAATAGTTCGCAAGCGAGTCACGCTCCACCTCGCTCACCGTCTCCGCGGCTTCTGTCGAATACTCATCTACGATGTCGTAGTATTTCAGGGGGATGTCGTTGTTCATCTTGTCTCTCATCTGGCGGTTAGCGGGTTCTACACTGCGCATCTTAAGGGTAAACGCCTGCTCCTTACAGATAAACAATACGAAAAAAAACGGGAACCCATCGGCTCCCGTTCTTGTTTAACCCAGAATCTGGATTACATGTTCGCGATAATCGCGTCGCCAAACTCTGAACATTTCAGCAGCTTAGCGCCTTCCATCAGACGTTCGAAATCGTAAGTTACGGTTTTCGCGTTAATCGCGCCTTCCATACCTTTAACGATCAGGTCTGCGGCTTCGAACCATTCCATATGACGCAGCATCATTTCTGCGGACAGGATGATAGAGCCTGGGTTCACTTTGTCCTGGCCTGCATATTTAGGCGCAGTACCGTGGGTCGCTTCGAACAGCGCGCACTCGTCACCAATGTTCGCGCCAGGGGCAATACCGATACCGCCAACCTGCGCCGCCAGGGCGTCAGAGATGTAGTCACCGTTCAGGTTCATACAGGCGATCACGTCGTACTCAGCAGGACGCAGCAGGATCTGTTGCAGGAACGCATCGGCGATCACATCTTTAATGATGATCTCTTTGCCGGTGTTCGGGTTCTTAATCTTCTGCCATGGGCCGCCGTCGATCAGCTCGCCGCCGAACTCTTCGGTCGCCAACTGGTAGCCCCAGTCTTTGAACGCGCCTTCGGTGAACTTCATGATGTTGCCTTTGTGAACCAGAGTCACAGAGTCACGGTCGTTGGTGATTGCGTATTCGATTGCTGCACGCACCAGACGCTTGGTCCCTTCTTCGGAGCACGGCTTGATGCCGATACCGCAATGTTCAGGGAAGCGGATTTTCTTCACGCCCATCTCTTCGCGCAGGAATTTGATCACTTTTTCTGCGTCGGCAGAGTCAGCTTTCCATTCGATACCTGCGTAGATGTCTTCTGAGTTTTCACGGAAGATAACCATATCGGTCAGTTCCGGGTGTTTCACCGGGCTTGGGGTGCCCTGGTAGTAACGCACAGGACGCAGACACACATACAGATCCAGTTCCTGACGCAGAGCCACGTTCAGGGAACGGATACCGCCACCGACTGGGGTGGTCAGTGGGCCTTTGATAGCAACACGGTAATCGCGGATCAGGTCCAGCGTTTCTGCTGGCAGCCAAACGTCCTGGCCATAAACTTGAGTAGATTTTTCACCGGTGTAAATTTCCATCCAGGAAATTTTACGCTCGCCTTTGTAGGCTTTCTCAACAGCGGCATCAACCACTTTCAGCATTGCAGGAGTAACGTCTACACCGATACCGTCACCTTCGATGAACGGGATTACCGGGTTGTTTGGAACGTTAATTTTGCCGTTTTGCAGGGTGATCTTTTTACCTTCCGCCGGAACAACTACTTTGCTTTCCATTAACCTCTCCTTCGAGCGCTTCTGGTTGTTACTGATCTTATGTTAATAAATTGTAATGAGCCTTTCGATAGTACCTGATTGTCTGCCGCCATGAAAGGTCTTCGTTATTAGGCTATAATGCGGCAATTGATAGAGCCTGAAAATACCATGAAGAAAACTTCTTTTAGAAATCACCGGGTTGAGCGATTCAGCTCACGACAAGACACCAGAAGAAAGCAAGAAACCCAGCCAAAGCGGGTGATTCTGTTCAATAAACCCTACGATGTTTTGCCGCAGTTTACCGATGAAGCCGGGCGCAGCACGTTGAAAGACTACATCCCCGTGCAGGGCGTCTACGCCGCCGGGCGTCTGGACCGTGACAGCGAAGGGTTACTGGTGTTAACCAACGACGGCGGGCTTCAGGCGCGCCTGACGCAGCCGGGTAAACGCACGGGTAAAATCTACTTTGTCCAGGTTGAAGGTGAACCTGACGAAGAAACGCTGGCCAGATTACGCACGGGCGTAACCTTAAATGATGGCCCCACCCTGCCCGCGGGTGTTGAGCTTGTGAGCGAGCCGGAGTGGCTCTGGCCGCGCAATCCCCCCATTCGTGAACGTAAAGCCATTCCCACCAGCTGGTTGAAAATCACCCTGTATGAGGGACGTAACCGCCAGGTCCGTCGCATGACGGCCCACGTAGGTTTCCCGACCCTGCGCCTTATTCGTTACGCAATGGGCGACTACACTCTGGACACTCTCGCGAACGGCGAATGGCGGGACGTTGCCCCTTAAAGGAGAAACCATGTTTAAACCTCATGTCACCGTTGCCTGTGTAGTGCACGCCCAGGGTAAATTTCTGGTCGTTGAAGAAACCATCAACGGAAAAGCGCTCTGGAACCAGCCAGCCGGCCATCTTGAAGCGGACGAAACGCTGGTGGAGGCGGCACGCCGCGAGCTGTGGGAAGAGACAGGCATTCATGCAGATCCGCAGCATTTCATTCGTCTGCATCAGTGGATTGCCCCCGATCGCACGCCGTTCCTGCGCTTCTTATTTGCCATTGAGCTTAGCGAAACGTGCGCCACTGAACCGCATGATGACGATATCGATCGTTGCCTGTGGGTCACTGCCGATGAGATCCTGAACGCGCCAAACCTGCGTTCACCGCTGGTTGCTGAGAGCATTCGTTGTTATCAGAACGGAAACCGGCTGCCGCTTGAGATCGTTGGAGAATTTAACTGGCCGTTTACAGAGGGTGTCAATGGTGGGGGCGCGTGATAGAATACGCCGCCTTGAAGTTCAATGTCGTGAGTATTCCATGTCAGATAACAGCCAGAAAAAAGTGATCGTCGGCATGTCCGGCGGTGTCGATTCCTCCGTTTCCGCCTACCTGTTGCAACAACAGGGCTATAAGGTGGAGGGCCTGTTCATGAAGAACTGGGAGGAAGACGATGGCGAGGAATACTGTACAGCCGCAGCGGATCTCGCCGATGCGCAGGCCGTGTGCGATAAGCTCGGCATCGAACTGCATACCGTTAACTTTGCCGCAGAATACTGGGACAACGTATTTGAACTCTTCCTTGAAGAGTACAAAGCCGGCCGTACCCCAAACCCGGATATTCTGTGCAACAAAGAGATCAAATTTAAAGCCTTCCTGGAATTCGCCGCAGAAGATCTGGGCGCAGATTACATTGCGACCGGGCACTACGTGCGTCGCGCAGATGTGAATGGCAAAAGCCAGCTGCTGCGTGGCCTGGATGGCAACAAAGATCAGAGCTACTTCCTTTATACACTCAGCCACGAGCAGATTGCCCAGAGCCTGTTCCCGGTCGGCGAGCTGGAAAAACCAGAAGTGCGTAAAATTGCCGAAGAGCTTGATCTCATCACCGCGAAGAAAAAAGATTCCACCGGCATCTGTTTTATCGGCGAGCGTAAATTCCGTGAGTTCCTCGGTCGCTATCTGCCTGCCCAGCCGGGTAAAATTGTCACCGTTGACGGTGAAGAGATTGGCCAGCATCAGGGCCTGATGTACCACACCCTCGGCCAGCGTAAAGGTCTGGGAATCGGCGGTACCAAAGAAGGTAGCGAAGATCCGTGGTACGTCGTCGACAAAGATGTCGAAAACAATATCCTGATCGTGGCTCAGGGCCATGATCACCCGCGCCTGATGTCCGTTGGCCTTATTGCCCAACAGCTGCACTGGGTGGATCGTGAGCCGGTAACCGGCACGCTGCGTTGCACTGTAAAAACGCGTTACCGTCAGACCGATATTCCTTGCACTGTTACCGCACTGGATGACGATCGCATCGAAGTGCGTTTCGACGAACCTGTTGCTGCCGTCACCCCGGGTCAGTCTGCCGTTTTCTATAGCGGTGAAATTTGCCTGGGTGGTGGGATCATCGAACAGCGCCTGCCGCTGCCCGCTGTTTAACAGCGATTGCACACATAAAGGAGAACGTGTGGCGAAGAATTATTACGACATCACCCTGGCGCTGGCGGGAATTTGCCAGTCGGCCCGTCTGGTGCAACAGCTTGCGCATCAGGGTCATTGCGACGCTGATGCCCTGCACGTTTCACTGAACAGCGTAATTGACCTTAACCCTGGCTCTACGCTGGGTGTTTTCGGTGGCAGTGAAACCAATCTTCGCCTCGGTCTTGAAACGCTGCTCGGCGTTCTTAACGCCAGCAATCGTCAGGGCCTAAACGCGGAACTGACCCGTTACACGTTAAGCCTGATGGTACTGGAACGGAAATTAAATGCAGCCAAAGGGGCTCTGGATACCCTCGGCGACCGCATTGGCGGGTTACAGCGTCAGCTCGATCACTTCGATCTGCAATCTGAAACCCTGCTGAGCGCCATGGCAGGCATCTATGTTGATGTGGTAAGCCCGCTGGGGCCGCGCATCCAGGTCACCGGCTCCCCTGCCGTGTTGCAAAGTCCACAAGTGCAGGCGAAGGTTCGCGCCTCACTGCTGGCTGGTATTCGTGCTGCCGTTCTGTGGCATCAGGTCGGCGGTGGCCGCCTGCAATTAATGTTTTCTCGTAATCGCCTGACAACTCAGGCAAAACAAATTCTTGCTCATTGTTAACCTCCCGGAGTTGCGAATTATGGAATTATCCTCACTGACCGCCGTTTCCCCTGTCGACGGACGCTACGGCGATAAAGTCAGCGCGCTGCGCGGGATCTTCAGCGAATATGGTCTGCTGAAGTTCCGTGTACAGGTTGAAGTACGCTGGCTACAAAAGCTGGCCGCCCAGGCAGCAATCAAGGAAGTTCCTGCTTTTGACGCCCAGGCAAACGATTACCTTGATAAAATCGTTGCTGACTTCAACGAAGAAGATGCCGCGCGCATTAAAACCATCGAACGCACCACCAACCATGACGTGAAAGCGGTTGAGTATTTCCTGAAAGAGAAAGTGGCCGCCGTGCCTGCTCTGCACGCGGTGTCTGAATTCATTCACTTCGCCTGCACATCAGAAGATATCAACAACCTGTCTCACGCGCTGATGCTCTCTACCGCGCGCAAAGACGTGGTTCTGCCTTACTGGCGCAAAATCATCGATGCGGTAAAAGCCCTGACCGTTGAATATCGTGATATTCCGCTGCTTTCCCGTACTCACGGCCAGCCAGCTACCCCATCCACCATGGGTAAAGAGATGGCAAACGTGGCGTACCGTATGGAGCGCCAGTACCGCCAGCTGGAGCAAGTTGAAATTCTGGGTAAAATCAACGGTGCGGTCGGTAACTACAACGCCCACATCGCCGCTTACCCTGAAGTTGACTGGCACCAGTTCAGCGAAGAGTTCGTCACTTCTCTGGGTATTCAGTGGAACCCGTACACGACACAGATTGAGCCGCACGACTACATCGCCGAGCTGTTTGATTGCATCGCGCGTTTCAACACCATTCTGATCGACTTCGATCGTGACGTGTGGGGTTACATCGCACTGAACCACTTCAAGCAGAAAACCATCGCCGGCGAAATCGGCTCTTCCACCATGCCGCATAAAGTGAACCCAATTGACTTCGAAAACTCCGAAGGCAACCTGGGCCTGGCAAACGCCGTACTGCAACATATGGCGAGCAAACTGCCGGTTTCTCGCTGGCAGCGTGACCTGACCGACTCCACCGTTCTGCGTAACCTGGGCGTGGGTATCGGCTATGCGCTGATCGCTTACCAGTCCACCCTGAAGGGCGTGAGCAAACTGGAAGTGAACCGCGACCGTCTGCTGGACGAACTGGATCACAACTGGGAAGTCCTCGCAGAGCCAATCCAGACCGTTATGCGTCGTTACGGCATTGAAAAGCCATACGAAAAACTGAAAGAACTGACCCGCGGTAAGCGCGTTGACGCTGAAGGCATGAAACAGTTTATCGACAGCCTGGCACTGCCGGAAGAAGAGAAGACTCGCCTGAAAGAGATGACCCCGGCGAATTACATCGGTCGCGCCATCACTATGGTTGATGAACTGAAGTAGTCCTCCCTCTACCCTCTTTCCGCCCGGAAAGAGGGTTGCTTTTCCCCGGTTTAATAAATGTTTATCCCCACAACAACATAATCGGCGTTAAACTATTCATACCATTAATTTAGGGAGAAGAGATGATGCGCGTATTGGTTGTTGAGGATAATGCATTGCTACGCCATCACCTGAAAGTACAACTTCAGGAGATGGGACATCAGGTGGACGATGCCGAAGATGCAAAAGAAGCCGATTATTATCTCAATGAACACCTGCCGGATATTGCCATCGTCGATTTAGGATTACCGGATGAAGATGGTCTGTCGCTGATCCGCCGCTGGCGCAGTCATGACGTGTCACTGCCGGTTCTGGTTTTAACCGCCCGTGAAGGCTGGCAGGATAAAGTCGAAGTGCTCAGTGCTGGCGCAGATGACTACGTGACCAAGCCGTTCCATATTGAAGAAGTGGCCGCGCGGATGCAGGCGCTTTTGCGCCGTAACAGCGGGCTGGCATCGCAGGTTATCTCTATTCCACCCTTCCAGGTTGATCTCTCACGCCGTGAATTTTCCATTAATGACGAGGTCATCAAACTCACCGCGTTTGAGTACACCATCATGGAAACGCTGATCCGCAATAGCGGTAAAGTGGTGAGCAAAGATTCGCTGATGCTCCAGCTTTATCCGGATGCCGAGCTGCGTGAGAGCCACACCATTGATGTGCTGATGGGTCGTTTACGTAAGAAAATTCAGGCCCAGTATCCACAGGATGTGATAACCACCGTTCGTGGTCAGGGTTATCTGTTCGAATTACGCTAAATGAAAGGGATACTCCGCCACATTTTACCCCTCTCGCTGCGGGTTCGTTTTCTGCTGGCAACCGCCGCCGTTGTGCTGGTGCTCTCCTTGTCTTATGGCATGGTTGCCCTGGTCGGGTATAGCGTAAGTTTTGATAAAACCACGTTTCGCCTGCTGCGCGGTGAAAGTAATCTGTTTTACACCCTGGCAAAGTGGGAAGATAACCACATCAGCGTGGACATGCCGGAAAACCTGAATCAGCAAAGCCCCACCATGGCACTGATTTACAACGAAAAGGGTAAGTTACTGTGGGCACAGCGTGATGTTCCCTGGCTTGTCCAGCGCATCCGCCCTGAGTGGCTCAAAACCAACGGCTTTCATGAAATTGAAGCCGATCTTAACGCCTCCAGCACCTTGATCCGTAACGATCTCTCCCTTCAGCAGAAACTCGATGAGATCCGTGCAGATGATAACGAAACGGAGATGACCCACTCCGTCGCCATTAACCTGTATCCTGCGACAACCCAGATGCCGCAACTGACTATCGTGGTGATCGACACCATTCCGGTTGAACTGAAACGTTCCTATATGGTGTGGAGCTGGTTCATTTACGTTCTGGCTGCCAACCTGTTGCTGGTCATCCCCCTGCTTTGGCTGGCTGCCTGGTGGAGCCTGCGCCCTATAGAATCGCTGGCGAAAGAGGTGCGTGAACTGGAAGAGCATCACCGTGAGAAGCTCAACCCGGACACCACCCGTGAACTGACAAGCCTGGTGCGCAACCTTAACCGCCTGCTGAAAAGCGAGCGCGAGCGCTACGATAAATACCGCACCACCCTCACTGACCTTACACACAGCCTGAAAACACCGCTCGCCGTGATGCAAAGCACGTTGCGATCAATGCGCAGCGCAAAGCTGAGCGTCGATGACGCCGAGCCGGTGATGCTTGAGCAGATCAGCCGTATTTCCCAGCAAATCGGCTATTACCTGCATCGTGCCAGTATGCGTTCAGGTAGCGCATTGCTAAGCCGTGAACTGCATCCGGTTGCCCCACTGCTGGATAACCTCACCTCCGCGCTGAACAAGGTTTATCAACGCAAAGGGGTGAATATCAGCCTCGATATTTCCCCGGAAATCAGCTTTGTGGGTGAGAAAAATGATTTTATGGAAGTGATGGGGAACCTGCTCGACAACGCGTGCAAATATTGCCTGGAATTTGTTGAGGTGTCTGCCCGACAGACGGAAAACGAACTGCATATTATTGTTGAGGATGACGGCCCGGGAATTCCGCGCAATAAACGTGATGTCGTTTTTGACCGCGGGCAACGTGCCGACACGCTGCGCCCGGGCCAGGGCGTTGGCTTATCCGTCGCGCTGGAGATTGTTGATCAATACGATGGCAAGATTGAAACCGGCGAAAGCTTGCTGGGTGGCGCGCGAATGGAAGTTATTTTTGGTCGTCAACAACCCACATTGAACGATAGTTAATCCGTTATGTGAAAAATGCGAGGATCTCGCACCCAGGCTCTGCTGCTTCCGTTATAATCCGTTTCAGTAAGAGCCTGCGGAATAAAAAAATATGGAATATCACTTAACACTTAACTGGCCCGAATTTATTGAACGCTACTGGCAAAAACGCCCGGTCGTTCTGAAACGCGGGATCAGCAATTTCATCGACCCCATCTCCCCTGATGAGCTGGCCGGCCTGGCAATGGAAAACGAAGTGGACAGCCGCCTGGTCAGTCACCAGGACGGGAAATGGCAAGTCAGCCACGGCCCATTCGAAAGCTACGATCACCTGGGTGAAAACAACTGGTCTTTACTGGTTCAGGCGGTGAACAACTGGCATGAACCTACCGCAGCGTTAATGCGTCCGTTTCGCGCCCTGCCCGACTGGCGAATGGACGATCTGATGATCTCCTTCTCCGTTCCCGGCGGCGGCGTTGGTCCGCATCTGGATCAGTACGACGTGTTTATCATTCAGGGTACCGGTCGCCGCCGCTGGCGCGTCGGTGAGAAAGTGCCGATGAAACAGCACTGCCCGCATCCGGACCTGCTTCAGGTAGATCCATTTGAAGGGATTATCGACGAGGAGCTGGAGCCTGGCGACATTCTCTATATTCCGCCTGGATTCCCGCATGAAGGTTACTCCCTGGAAAACTCCCTGAACTATTCCGTTGGTTTCCGCGCGCCAAGTGGCCGGGAGATGATCAGCGGTTTTGCCGACTACGTGTTGCAGCGTGAGCTGGGCAGCTATCGTTACAGCGACCCGGATGTGCCGGCACGTGAGCATCCCGCCGATATTCTGCCGCAGGAGCTGGATAAGCTGCGCGGGATGATGCTGGATTTGATTAACGAACCTGAACATTTCAGACAATGGTTTGGTGAGTTTATCAGCCAGTCCCGTCACGAGCTGGACGTAGCGCCGCCGGAGCCGCCGTATCAGGCCGACGAGATTTATGATGCGCTGCAACAGGGCGATAAGCTGGTACGCCTCGGAGGATTGCGCGTGCTGCGCATTGGCGAAGATGTTTTCGTTAACGGCGAGAAGCTGGATTCTCCGCACCGCCCGGCGCTTGAATCCATTGCCAGCCACATGGTGCTGACTGCGGATACCTTTGGCGATGCGCTGGAAGACCCGTCATTCCTCGCAATGCTGGCCGCGCTGGTGAACAGCGGGTATTGGTTCTTTGAGGACTGAGTGTTGAAATGTGCCGGGTGGCGGCTTCGCCTTACCCGGCCAACAAAACCTCACACTGCCTTGTGGCTACCGTTTCGCCGTTAACTCCGCGATCCGCACGATCACTTTCACCGCTTTCTCCATGCCTTCCAGCGTCACAAACTCGTGTTTGCCGTGGTAGTTATACCCGCCAGTAAACAGGTTCGGGCACGGCAGCCCCATGAACGAAAGCTGCGAGCCGTCGGTGCCGCCGCGAATTGGTTTCAGCAAAGGCTCAATGTCGCAGTCACGCATCGCCTGCTGGGCGATATCAAGGATATGCGGATGCTCCATCACTTTCTCGCGCATATTGTAATAGCTGTCTTCAATGATCAGCTCAATATAGCAATCAGGATGCAGCCCCTTGCCTACCTTTTTGGCGATCTCCATCATCTTGCGCTTGCGCGCTTCAAAGGCTTTACGATCAAAATCGCGGACGATGTAGTGCATCTGCGCGCTGTCCACGGTGCCTTTGATGCTGGTCAGATGATAGAACCCCTCATAGCCATCGGTCAGCTCCGGGCTCTCTTCTGCCGGGACTTCTGCATGAATGCGAGAGGCCAGCGACAACGCATTCACCATCACCCCTTTTGCAGAGCCTGGATGCACGTTGTTGCCCACAATTTTAATGGTGACCGACGCCGCATTGAAGTTTTCAAACTCCAGTTCGCCAACGCCGCCGCCGTCGACGGTATAGGCCCACTGCGCGTTAAAGGCTTCAACATCAAAATGCTTCGCGCCTTTACCCACCTCTTCATCTGGCGTGAACGCCACGCGGATATCGCCGTGCGGGATATTTTTGCCTTTCAGTACAGCCAGCGCGGTCATGATCTCGGCAACACCGGCTTTGTCATCCGCACCCAGCAGGGTTTTACCGTCGGTGGTGATCAGCGTTTGCCCCAGCAACTGATGCAATACCGGGAACATCACCGGGGAGAGCACTTCGTCGCCAATACCCAGCGCAATATCACCGCCACGATAGTTTTCGACAATCTGCGGATTAACATGCTTACCGCTAAAATCCGGTGAGGTATCGACATGGGAGATAAAGCCGATGGCCGGGATATCTGCGTCGATATTCGCAGGCAGCGTTCCCATCACAGTGCCTTTATCGCTGAGTGTGACGTTGACCAGCCCCAACTCCTCGAGTTGCCCTTTCAGCAGGTTTAATAACTTCCACTGGCCTTCGGTGCTCGGCACCTGCCGGACGCCCGGTTTAGATTGGGTATCCAGCGATACGTACTGTAAAAAACGCTCAAGTAATTTATCCATGCAGTCACCCTCACTTTTTGTGACAACATTATCAATAAGCATCAAAACGCAAATATTGCGTCAGGTCACTTTTATCCCGCAAACGAGAATTTTTTCCGTTTATGCTGAGGTGCGATAATAAATGTAGCTTATGAATCAGTGACAAGGATTGGCGATTACAGTGGTTTGCCGTAGAATGTCCGCCCTCATTACGAGTCACCAAGGTGGTTACACACAAACCCCGCTTCGGAGTGCCACCCGGAGCGTCTATATGGGACAGCGCAAAAATTGAATACACAACCCCGTTCCCTTTCACCGCTGGTGCAACTGGAACGAATTCGTAAAAGCTTTGATGGTAAAGACGTAATTTCCGATCTCAATCTGACCATCAATGACGGTGAGTTTCTTACGCTGCTTGGCCCTTCAGGCTGCGGCAAGACAACCGTACTGCGCCTTATCGCCGGGCTGGAAAATGTCGATAACGGCCACATCCATCTTGAGAACCTCGATATCACGCAGGTTCCTGCCGAAGAACGTCACGTCAATACCGTCTTTCAGAGCTATGCCCTGTTCCCGCACATGACCGTGTTTGAGAACGTGGCGTTTGGCCTGCGGATGCAAAAAACGCCAGCAAACGAGATCCCACCTCGCGTGACCGATGCGCTGAAGATGGTGCAACTGGAAGAGTTTGCCCAGCGTAAACCGCATCAGCTTTCCGGTGGTCAACAGCAGCGCGTCGCCATTGCGCGCGCCGTGGTCAACAAGCCACGCCTGCTGCTACTGGATGAATCCCTCTCAGCGCTGGATTATAAACTGCGCAAACAGATGCAAAACGAGCTGAAAGCACTGCAACGTAAGCTTGGCATCACCTTTGTCTTCGTGACCCACGATCAGGAAGAAGCGCTCACTATGTCAGATCGCATTGTGGTGATGCGGGACGGCAAAATTGAGCAAGACGGCACGCCGCGCGAAATCTACGAAGAGCCGAAAAACCTGTTTGTGGCAAGCTTCATCGGCGAGATCAACATCTTCAACGCAACGGTCATTGAGCGTCTGGACGAACAGCGGGTGCGGGCAAACGTTGAAGGCCGTGAATGTAATATCTACGTGAGCTTTGATGTTCAGTCGGGGCAGAAACTGAATGTCCTGCTGCGTCCGGAAGACTTGCGCGTCGATGAGATCCACCATCAGGCGGATGCCGAAGGCCTTATCGGCTACATCCGCGAACGGAACTACAAAGGGATGACCCTGGAGTCCGTGGTTGAGCTGGAAAACGGCAAAATGGTGATGGTCAGCGAATTCTTTAACGAGGACGACCCTGACTTTGACCACTCCCTAGATCAGAAAATGGTTATTAACTGGGTAGAAAGCTGGGAGGTTGTACTGGCTGATGAAGAACACAAGTAAATTCCAGAATGTGGTGATTGCCACTATCGTCGGTTGGCTTGTGTTGTTTGTCTTTTTACCCAACCTGATGATTATCGCGACCAGCTTCTTAACCCGTGACGATGCCAATTTCGTGTCGCTGGTCTTCACGCTGGACAATTACTCGCGCCTGCTCGACCCGCTCTATTTTGAGGTGCTGCTGCACTCACTCAATATGGCGCTGATCGCGACCGTCGCCTGTCTGGTGTTGGGCTATCCCTTTGCGTGGTTTCTGGCGCGCCTGCCGCAGAAAGTGCGCCCCCTGCTGCTGTTTTTACTGATTGTTCCCTTCTGGACCAACTCATTAATCCGTATTTACGGGCTGAAGTTATTCCTCAGTACTAAAGGGTACATGAATGAATTTCTGCTGTGGCTTGGGGTGATCGATACGCCTGTGCGTATCATGTTTACGCCGGGCGCAGTCATCATTGGCCTGGTGTACATATTGCTGCCGTTTATGGTGATGCCGCTCTACTCCAGCATTGAGAAGCTCGACAAACCGCTGCTGGAAGCCGCGAAGGATCTGGGTGCGGGTAAGCTGCAAACCTTTATCCGCATTATCATTCCGCTGACTATGCCGGGCATTATTGCCGGATGTCTGCTGGTGATGCTGCCAGCCATGGGGCTATTCTACGTTTCCGACCTGATGGGCGGCGCGAAAAACCTGCTCATTGGTAACGTCATTAAGAGCCAGTTCCTGAACATCCGTGACTGGCCGTTCGGCTCTGCCACCAGCATTACCCTCACGCTGGTAATGGGCCTGATGCTGCTGGTGTACTGGCGCGCCGCACGTTTACTGAATAAGAAGGTGGAACTCGAATGATCGGTCGACTGCTTCGCGGCGGTTTTATGACCGCCATTTATGCCTACTTATACATCCCGATTATCATTTTGATCGTGAACTCGTTTAACAGCTCGCGCTTCGGGATCAACTGGCAAGGTTTCACGACCAAATGGTACAGCCTGTTAATGAACAACGACAGCCTGTTGCAGGCGGCTCAGCACTCGCTGACGATGGCTATCGTCTCAGCCACCTTTGCCACGCTGATAGGCTCCCTGACCGCGGTTGCGCTCTATCGCTATCGCTTTCGCGGTAAACCGTTTGTCAGTGGGATGTTGTTTGTGGTGATGATGTCGCCGGATATCGTGATGGCGATTTCACTGCTGGTGCTGTTTATGCTGCTGGGCGTACAGCTGGGGTTCTGGTCGCTGCTGTTTTCCCATATCACCTTCTGCCTGCCGTTTGTGGTGGTCACTGTTTACTCGCGTCTGAAAGGGTTTGACGTCAGGATGCTTGAAGCAGCGAAGGATCTGGGCGCCAGCGAGATAACTATCCTGCGCAAGATCATTCTGCCGCTGGCAATGCCTGCCGTTGCCGCCGGGTGGCTGCTGAGCTTTACCCTGTCGATGGATGACGTTGTGGTCTCCTCTTTCGTGACCGGGCCTGGCTATGAAATTCTGCCATTGAAGATTTACTCGATGGTGAAAGTCGGCGTTTCACCTGAGGTGAATGCGCTGGCGACTATTCTGTTGGTGTTATCGCTGGTTCTGGTTATTGCCAGCCAGCTTGTTGCGCGTGATAAAACAAAATCTCTGGGGACATCGAAATGAAAAAAATGTTTGCCGCTGCGGCGCTGGTGCTGGGTATGAGCGCGGCGCACGCTGATGACAGCAAGACACTCTATTTCTACAACTGGACCGAGTATGTGCCGCCGGGCCTGCTGGAACAGTTCACCAAAGAAACCGGTATCAAGGTTATCTATTCCACCTATGAGTCGAATGAAACCATGTACGCCAAGCTCAAAACGTACAAAGACGGTGCTTACGACCTGGTGGTTCCATCGACCTATTTCGTCGACAAAATGCGTAAAGAGGGCATGATCCAGAAGATCGATAAAACGAAGTTGTCCCACTTCAATAACCTCGATCCGCAGATGCTCAACAAGCCGTTCGACCCGAATAACGACTACTCTATTCCGTATATCTGGGGAGCAACCGCCATTGGGATCAACAGCGATGCCATTGGCCCGAAAACCGTCACCAGCTGGGCAGATCTGTGGAAACCTGAGTATAAAGGCAGCCTGCTGTTGACCGACGATGCGCGTGAAGTGTTCCAGATGGCGCTGCGTAAGCTCGGGTATTCCGGTAACACCACCGATCCGAAAGAGATTGAAGCTGCCTATAACGAGCTGAAAAAACTGATGCCAAATGTGGCGGCATTCAACTCTGATAACCCGGCTAACCCGTATATGGAAGGTGAAGTAAACCTGGGGATGGTCTGGAATGGCTCCGCCTGGGTTGCGCGTCAGGCCGGTACGCCGCTGACGGTGGTCTGGCCAAAAGAAGGCGGGATCTTCTGGATGGACAGCCTCTCTATCCCGTCTAACGCCAAAAACGTTGAAGGTGCCCTTAAGCTTATCAACTTCCTGCTGCGCCCGGACGTGGCAAAACAGGTTGCCGAAACCATCGGTTATCCCACGCCAAACCTGGCAGCGCGTAAACTACTGAGCCCGGAAGTTGCCAACGATAAGTCTCTGTATCCGGATGCCGACACAATCAGTAAAGGCGAATGGCAGAATGATGTTGGCGACGCGAGCCGCATTTACGAAGACTACTACCAGAAGTTAAAAGCTGGCCGCTAACCGGCGTCACGCTCTTCCTCACTCCGTCTGCACGGAGTGAGGAAGGATTAATTAACGGCATTCTCCCCGGCCCAGAGCGTGGCCATGCGCATGGCTTCGATGACCTCCTCCTCTGACAGCCCCAGTGCATTGCATTTTTTTGCTGCATCATTCCACTTCTGCTGCTCATACAAACGACACAGCGACACTATTTCGGCCAATACGCCTTCCTGATGACACAGCGCATTGCTCACACTCTGCGGCACGGCAATCTGTTTCATCAGTTCCGCCATCGGCAGCTCAAGGATGGTATCGAGTAACGAGAACAGGCCGCAGATAAACGCGTTTTCAGCCAGCAGCGGCTCGTCCATTTTCTCTGCCACCAGCTCGCAGAATTTCCCCCGCATCATGCTCAGAGGGTAAAGCTCGTTAACAGTGTCATTGCCTGCGCTGGCCAGCACCACGACCGCCACAAACCGTCTGAGCTGGTTTTCACCAAGGTACATGAGCACTTCGCTCAGGGTTAACTTGCTGAAATTACAGGCACCCGCATATTTAAATGCAGTATGTTTCATATACCGCATGATCTTATAGGACAACGTGAGGTCAGTTTTAATCAGCGACTCAATTATCCTGAAATCGGGTTTATTGCGCCCCACTTCCACCTGAAGCCGGAAAATCGCCAGCTGGTTTTGCGATAAGCGTTTATATTTAATGATCTCCGGGCGGCAATAAAAGTATCCCTGAAATAGGGTAAATCCTGCCTCACGATATTTTTCGAATTCCTCTTTAGTCTCAACTTTTTCAGCGAGATACTTAATATGTGCGGTCAGGCTTTTACGTGGTTGCAAATAATTTTCAATTTGCGCTAAGGTATTATTCCTTACATCAAACTTCAGTATCGAAATATAGGGTAAAAAAGCATCCCATTCCGCCGCAAGGGTAAAATCATCCAGCGCAAAGCGATAACCATTAGCATTCATCTCTTTGACGGCCTGAAGCAACTCCTCTCCGGGCACGGCGTCTTCGAGGATCTCAATGACCACGTTGTCTTTATCCAGCGCTTCCCCGCTGCGGTTGATGACCATGTGTGAGGGGAAATTAATAAACGACGTCAGTGCCCCTGCGATCCGCTGGGACGGAACACATAAAAATTGGTCAGAAATCATCCGGGACGTGGCATATTCCGCCGACACATCCGGGAAACGGTTATTCATCCCATCCCTGAACAACAATTCATACGCAATGGTATTCATGTCCGTATTAAAAATGGGTTGTCTTGCGATAAATGCGTACATATACCGCCCTCCTTATCGGCCTTATTGTTATAAGCATCCTCTTTCTACACGAGTATATCGACCATTATCGAGCGCTATTTTGACTTATGGCACAAATTAATGGTAACCACACTAATTAACAGGATTTAAGGTTTGTAAAATTTAAATTAAATAAACTCTCCGCTATACAGAAAAATGACGATATATCCGATAAATACTTTGTGTCTGCCTGCCAGGCACAACTTTACGGGAGAAGAGAATGAAAAACGCCATGGTCCAGAAGCAAAGAATAAGAGTCAAGACGTTGATGCTGTTATCCATTTTCATCACCGTGACGGTGGGTTTTACGGCAACGATTGGTTTTATGATGTGGCAATGGATGGCTCAGCAGGAACAGCTGGCTAAAAAACACGTCCAGCAAATTGCCCAGGTTCAGTCGTTACAGGTCAGCAAGCAGATGGATTCCGCGCTGGCTGCCGCCCATGATATTGGCAACAGCGCGCTGGCAATACGTGATGCGGGGATCCCCGATCGCCAGGGGCTGAACCAGTTGCTGGTTCATTATCTTGCGGCTCACCCCAATTTTCTGTCCATGTCGATGGCTTTTGAGCCCAACGCTTTTGACGACAAAGATGCCAGCTTTGCCGGTCAGAGCGGTGAGGATCCGGCAGGCCGCTACGCCCGTTACGTTGACCGTGATGCCACAGGTAAGCCGGCTTTACACCTGCTGACCGACTTCGAAACACCGGGTAGCGGCGACTACTATCTGCTACCAAAGCAGCGCCAGAAAGATGTGATCATCGAGCCCTATATCTACCCCTATAACGGCGTGGACGTGATGCTCACCTCGATTGCCGCACCTGTCATGCACAACGGGCAGTTTCTCGGATCGGTGACGTCCGATTTCTCTCTCGCCACGCTGCAAAAAATGATTGGGGCCATTAAACCCTGGAACGGCACGGGCTACGCCCTGCTCCTTTCGGTGGGTAATAACGTGGTCTCCAGCCCTGACAAGGGCGCAGTGGGTAAACCTTATTCCGGCAAAGTGACCGGCAGTGAGGTTTCCCGCGCCGACGACCCGCTGCTGAAAGAAGAGGCGTTTATTACCTGGCAGACGATTAACATCGGCAACAGCCAGACACCGTGGAAGCTGGCCATCGTCACGCCGGTAAGTGAAGTGATGGCCGAGGCGCGCCAGTTTTTGCTGAAAGCCATTATTCTGATGGTATTAAGCATCGTGGTGGTGAGTCTGGTGATGGCGCAGATCTTTACCCGCAAAGTGGATCGTCCGGTTGGCGGAGAGCCTTCTGCGGCCGCAGGGATCGCTCTGGCGGTCGCCAGAGGCGATTTGAACAATGCCATTCCCGTGCGGGCGGGTGATACCAGCAGCATTTTTTACGCGCTTCATACCATGCAGATGCAGCTTAAACGCATCGTCGATAACATCAACGAAGCCAGCCATTCCGTTCATGGCGGTACCAGCGAGATTGCCGCCGGTAATCTCGACCTGGCATCCCGCACCGAGGAACAGGCGGCAGCCATTGTGGAAACCGCGGCCAGCATGGAGGAAATTTCCGTCACGGTGAAAAACAATGCCGACAACGCCCATAAGGCGACGCGTCTCACTGACCAGGCGGCCACCATTGCGGGTCATGGCGAAATGCTGGTGAATGAAGTGGTCGATGTCATCGGCGAGATCGACGAAAGCGCGCGTAAGATTGGTGAGATCAACAGCATCGTGGATGGCATTGCCTTCCAGACCAATATCCTGGCGTTGAATGCTGCCGTGGAAGCCGCTCGTGCAGGCGAACAGGGGCGCGGTTTTGCCGTGGTGGCGGGTGAAGTACGTAATCTTGCCCAGCGCAGCGCCAGTGCCGCCAAAGAAATCTCGCAGCTGATTGCAGAGTCTTCGGGCCGCGTCAGCAAAGGGGTAGAGCTGGTTAACGAAACCGGTGGAATGATGAAACAGATCATTGAAGCCGTTTCACATGTTCATCTGGTGATTAACGAGATTGTCCAGGCGCTGGACGAGCAGAACCGGGGGATTAGCCAGGTCAGCACTGCGGTCAATCAGATGGACAGCACGACCCAGCAGAATGCGTCACTGGTTCAGCAGATCTCTGCGGCGGCCATGTCGCTGGACGAGCAGGCCAAATCGCTGGAGAAGACACTGGCCTTCTTTAATTCATAACCAAAAACAAGGCCGGGTAGCTGTTTGCTTACCCGGCCTTGCCAATACAACATGCGCGGTTACAGCCCTTTCAGCAGCTTATCGACAAACTCCGGTACTACCTGGCTTGCCAGCCCGTAATGCTTCTCTTCAAATTCGCTGCCGACCTGACTCGGTTCCAGATTGAGTTCAACGGTGTGCGCCCCCTGCAACCGGGCTTCATGAACATACCCTGCCGCCGGATAGACATGGCCCGAAGTGCCGATGGCGATAAACACATCCGCCATCGCCAGCGCGTTATAAATATCATCCATTCCCAGCGGCATTTCACCGAACCAGACCACGTGCGGGCGCAGGCGTGACGGGAACTGGCAGCAATGGCAACGGTCATCAGGTTGCACATCGTCCGTCCAGTCGAGCACCTGGCCGCTCCAGGCGCAACGCACCTTCAGCAGTTCGCCGTGCATATGGATGATATTGCGGTTACCGGCGCGCTCGTGCAGGTTGTCGATGTTCTGGGTGACCAGCAGAAAACGGTCGCCCAGCGCCTCTTCCAGCCGGGCCAGCGCCAGATGAGCCGCGTTTGGTGCTACCTCGGGTTGCTGAAGCTGCCGACGGCGCGCGTTATAGAACCCCTGCACTAAATCGGGATCTCTGGCAAAGCCTTCCGGGGTAGCCACATCCTCTACACGGTGCTCTTCCCACAGCCCGTCAGCCGCACGAAACGTGCGAATACCGGACTCGGCAGAGATCCCCGCACCGGTCAGTACCACCACTCTGGGTTTATCCATCGCTTCTGGCATCATCCTGTCTCTGAAAAAGATCCGCTGGCGCAAGCGCTCACGCAAGCGGCGTTTATTTTTACGAAAACGGCTGAGTCGACCCTGGCGACGCGACAGCATAGTAACCTCGTAGACTAATCGGTGAGATGAAGGAAGGCGGCTCCGCGCATTCCTCCTGCGTCCCCGTGGCGCGCACGCTCAATACGCGGCACGCGGGCAACGGGTAATAAATGTCGGGGCAAACGCCCGGACAACTGTTCCGTTATCGCGGTAAAGTTTGATAACCCGCCGCCAATCACCAGCATATCGGGGTCGACGATGGTCAGGATATTCCCCAGACACACCGCCAGCAAATCCAGGTAGCGTTCAACGTGTTCACGCGCCTGTTCATTGCCCTGCTCCCACAGCGTAATGATTTGCGGGGCATCAATTTTCTGATGATAGAAGTGTTCGTATAGCCATGCAAACCCGCCCCCGGAGAGATAGTTCTCGATGCACCCATGCTGGCCACACCCGCATCGCGTCAGCGGAAAATCACGCCCAACGACCTCGAGGGCATCGACTGGCAGGCGAATATGGCCAAACTCACCGGTGATATAACTGCGCCCCGTAATGGGCTTACCGTTAACAACAATTCCCCCGCCAACCCCCGTGCCGAGGATCAGCCCCATCACCAGCGGATATTCCCGGAACTCGTCATCCCAAGCCTCGGAAAGGGCAAAACAGTTGGCATCGTTGTCTAAACGCACGTCGCGCTCAAGGAGAGCGGAAAGGTCAGCACGCAGCGGTTTGCCGCTGGCAGCAGGCACGTTGGCGGCATACAGCGTGCCGTCGTCAGTTTCGGGCATCCCCGGAATACCAATCCCCACAGAGCCTTTCACGCCAAAGCGCGCATCGGCTTGCGCCACCAGCGTGGCAATGGCGGTTAAGAATTCATCGTAGCTTTCGCGTGGGGTGGGAACGCGGGTTTCCCATTGTAGTTTGAGATTTTCATCAAATACGCCCAGCGCAATTTTGGTGCCACCAATATCAAATCCATAATACATAACGCATTCCTCTTTCTGATTTGGCGGCCCGAAAGCCGCTAAATCATGACGAAATTACTGGCCACTTAATACCCTCGCCGGATCAATTCGGCTTGCGCGACGCGCCGGATACCAGCTTGCCAGCAGACTCAGTAAAAGTGCTGTAACCAGCACATAAATAACGTCCAGCCAGTGCAATTCAGACGGCAGGAAGTCAATAAAATAGATATCACCCGACAGGAACTGATGGCCGATAAGTTTTTCGATCAGATTGATAATCGGCGTCAACTGA
Organism: Enterobacter sp. Tr-810; assembly: GCF_011752765.1. Classification (NCBI taxonomy): domain Bacteria; kingdom Pseudomonadati; phylum Pseudomonadota; class Gammaproteobacteria; order Enterobacterales; family Enterobacteriaceae; genus Enterobacter; species Enterobacter sp. Tr-810. Next base: position 358,642 of record NZ_VWWW01000002.1, read on the forward strand.
AGAGAAACCACCACGCCAATCACCACACCACAGAGACTGCCAAACAACCCGGCCAGTAAACCATACCAGACGAAAATGGCGCGAATAAGACCGTCTTTCGCCCCCAGGGTACGCAGCACGGCAATATCACCGCTCTTATCTTTAACCGCCATTACCAGTGTCGAGACGATGTTAAAGCAGGCCACACCAATCACCAGCACCATGGCCAGGTACATAATGGCGCGGATCATCTGAATATCACGGTACATATAGCCGTACGTGCCAATCCAGCTCTTGATGTAGACGTAGTTATTGGTGACCCCACCCGCATCACGGACCAGCTTATTGGCGTTAAAGACGTCATTAACCTTAATGGCAATGCCCGTCACGCTGTCGCCCATGTCCAGATACTGACGCGCATCTTCCATCGGCACCATCGCAAAGCTGTGATCGAGCTGACCACTCAGCTGGAGAATACCCGTTACGTGCAGGCGCACGCGTTTTGGCTGCTGTAATTTATGGTCCGCGCTGGCGTTGGGGATCATGATAGAAACCCAGTCACCCTGCTTCACTTTCAGCGCGTCAGCCACGCCTTTACCCATAATGATTTGCTGCTCGCCGGGCTTAAAGTTTGCCCACGCGCCGTTCTGCACATATTTCGGCAATGCGCTTAAACGCTCTTCCTGCTGCGGGTTTACCCCTTTAACCTGGATGGCACGCAGGTTTACCCCGCTTTCCACCAGCCCGGTGAAGTTGATGTACGGCGCAGCGGCGGCAATGCCCGGCACTTTTTCCACTTTATTGAGCGCATCGCTCCAGTTTGTCCAGGGCTGGTTAACCGGCTCGATTTCGCCGTGAGGCACCACGGCCAGAATGCGGTTGTTAAGCTCACGCTCAAAGCCGTTCATGGCGCTCAGCCCCACAATCAGCACGGCAACACCCAGCGCAATCCCCACGGTGGAAATCACCGAGATAAGGGACACCATGCCGCCGCGACGGCGGCCACGGCTAAAGCGTAAACCGATGAGTAACGATAACGGTGAAGCCATTACTCCGCTCCCATCAGGGTCAGCTCGGCGTTCAGATGACCATCGCGCATCTCAAGCTGACGGCCCATGCGTTTAGCCAGTTGCAGATCGTGGGTCACCACCAGGAATGCCGTTCCCTGCGACGCGTTAAGCTCACCCAGAAGCTGGAAAATGCTGTCCGCGTTACGCGCGTCCAGGTTACCGGTCGGTTCATCTGCCAGCACCAGACGCGGGTTGTTCACCAGCGCACGGGCAATCGCCACACGCTGACGTTCGCCGCCAGACAGCTCAGACGGACGGTGATTACCACGATGCCCAAGCCCCACCGCTTTCAGCATATCGCTGGCGCGGGCGTTAATTTCTGCCGGTTTCTTCTTGCCAATCAGCAGCGGCATCGCCACGTTTTCCAGCGCCGTGAAATCCGGCAGCAGGTGGTGGAACTGATAGATAAAGCCCAGCTCGCGGTTACGCAATTCGGCTTTCGCCGCAGAAGACATTTTGCTCATCGGCTGGCCGGAGAAAATCACGTCGCCTTCGGTCGGCGTATCCAGCCCGCCCAACAGGTGCAGCAAGGTACTTTTACCGGAGCCGGAGCTACCGACAATTGCCATCATTTCGCCTTCACCCACGCTAAAGCTCACATTGTGCAGGACATCAGTCTGTACAGTGCCTTCCTGATAGCGTTTGGACAGGTTGTCGCATTGCAACAGGATCTTATTCATAACGTAAAGCCTCAGCGGGTTGAGTGGCGGCAGCGCGCCATGAAGGATAAAGCGTGGAAAGCAACGCAATGGCCATCGCAGCCAGTGCAATGCCAATCACCTGCAACGGCTCAATCGCGACGGGCAGCGCCGCGCCATCGAGAAGTGCACCGATAATTGGCATTAAATTATTGAGCTGGCTGGCCAGCAATGCGCCCAGCACGGCGCCCAACAGCGCACCGATAATCCCGGCGCTGGCGCCCTGCACCATAAACACGGCCATGATCTGACGCGGCGTTAGCCCCTGGGTTTGCAGAATGGCGACTTCGCCCTGTTTTTCCATCACCATCAACCCAAGCGAGGTGATGATGTTAAACGCGGCCACCGCCACGATCAGGCTCAGCAGCAGCCCCATCATGTTTTTTTCCATGCGCACGGCCTGGAACAGCTCGCCTTTGCGGTCACGCCAGTCCTGCCATTTTGTCCCTTCCGGCAGTTTTTGCTGGCTGAGAACATCGACTTTTAACGGCGCATCAAGCCACAGACGCCAGCCGGTGATGTTGCCCGCCGGATAGCGCATCAGGCGCGACGCATCCTGAATGTTGACCAGCATCTGATAGCCGTCGACTTCGCTGTTGGCAGCAAAGGTACCAATAATGTTGAACAGACGCTGGCTTGGCAGACGCCCCATCGGCGTAAACTGGCTGGCAGACGGCACCATCACACGCAGCTGGTCGCCACGGTTAACGCCAAGCTGCCCGGCAAGCTGTTCACCGAGGATCACGTTGTATTGGCCCGCCACAAGATCGGTTTGCTTCACGTTAACCAGGTACGGCGTGAGCGGATCGTTCTGCGCCGGGTCGATCCCCAGCATCACGCCAACCGCCACGCTGCGGGCGCTTTGCAGCACCACGTCACCGGTGGTAAGTGGCGCAACGCGCGTGACACCCTGCAATTTCGCGGCACTTTCCGGCAGCTGTTGCGGGTTAACGGAACCGTTTGAAGAAGAGAGTACGGCCTGTGGCATCAGCCCCAGGATGTTGTTTTGCAGCTCGCGCTCGAAGCCGTTCATCACGGAGAGAACCGTCACCAGTGCCATCACGCCAAGCGTGATACCAATAGTGGAAAGCCAGGAGACAAAGCGACCGAATCGGTCCGCGGCGCGCCCACGCATGTAACGTAAGCCTATGAAGAGTGCGACAGGTTGGTACATGAAATCCGTCTGTTTGCTGATAGCAGACCCACGAGTATATAAGCGAATCCGTTAAGCGTAAATGACTGAAACCGTAAGCTTTGGTAATCATTTTTCCGAAAAAATCAGATAAATCATAGTGCTACTCTCTGAACGTAGATCCTGCGCCCTCCACCTTTTCCGAAAAACGTACTGATACAGACTGTTACTGATTACATCCCCTGCCCCTTCACCCAGGATAAACGGTTCGTTTATGGCAAAACAGGTACCGTTTCCCGATGAAACAAAAAGCATTATGGATTAACCAGATAAAAGGGCTGTGCATCTGCCTGGTGGTGATTTATCACTCGGTTATCACCTTTTATCCGCATCTCAGCGGGCTACAACATCCTCTCTCCGGGCTTCTCGCCAAATGCTGGGTCTACTTTAACCTTTACCTCGCGCCGTTTCGGATGCCGGTGTTTTTCTTTATTTCAGGCTATTTGATCCGCCGGTATATCGATGAAGTGGGCTGGCGAACCAGCCTCGATAAACGCATCTGGAGCATTGTCTGGGTGCTGGCCCTGTGGGGTGTCCTGCAATGGCAGGCGCTGAGCCACCTGAATGCCTGGCTGGCCCCGGAGCGCGAATTAGCCACCTCATCAAACGCCGCCTACGCAGATTCCGTCCCGGAGTTTATTCTGGCGATGCTCACCGCCAGCACCAGCCTGTGGTATCTGTACGCCCTGGTGGTCTACTTCACGCTGTGTAAGCTGTTAAGCCGCTGGAAACTGCCGGTGCTGGGGCTTCTGGCGCTGGCGAGCATCGCAATAAACTTCCTGCCGCTCCCGTGGTGGGGGATGAACAGTGTGGTGCGCAATATGATCTATTACAGCATGGGCGCGTGGTACGGTGCAGAGCTCATGGCATGGATGAAAGGGCTGTCACTGCGCCGCGTCTGGCTGCCTGTTGTTGCGTTTGCTGCGGTATCCGTCGTGCTGTGGTTTGCCAATGCCCCGCTACTGCTCTCCCTGCTGTCTATCCTGCTTATCATGAAGCTCTTCTACAGCGTCGAACAACGCTACGCCGTGCATCCCAATAATCTGCTCAATGTCATTGGCTCAAACACCATTGCCATTTACACCACGCATCGCATTTTAATCGAGGCATTTAGCCTGTTCCTGATTGGCGAAATGAATGGCGCATCCTGGCCTGTCTGGGCAGAGCTGGCGCTGATCCTCGTCTATCCGTTTGCCAGCCTGTTAATCTGTACACTTTTCGGTCTTGGCGCACGCAAGCTGTCTACCGCGCTGTTTGGCGATCTGTTCTTTTCCCCTCCTGCGCGTCTTTCACCGGCGCCCGCCGCTCGCTAATGTCCACCTCGCCCTGATTCAGGGCGAGTTTACCGCCTGTGCGGTTCCGGTTTGCTTATGCAAAACGATCGAGGATAATAAAGACATTGCGTATCAGTGATATGCCCCAATACTGGGTATACCCATAAGAGACTCTGACATAGCCATGCCTGAACACTACCGTTATTCCTTGCCCGGCAAAGCGGGCGACCAACGCCAGCTGGGTGAACTCACGGGCGCGGCGTGCGCCACGCTGGTGGCAGAAATCGCAGAACGGCATCCCGGCCCGGTGGTTCTTGTTGCCCCGGATATGCAAAATGCATTACGCCTGCATGACGAAATCCGCCAGTTCACCGATAACCTGGTCTTCAGCCTGGCTGACTGGGAAACGCTGCCGTATGACAGCTTCTCCCCGCACCAGGAGATCATCTCCTCACGCCTGTCCACGCTCTATCAGTTGCCGTCCATGCAGCGCGGCGTGCTGATTGTGCCGGTAAACACCCTGATGCAGCGCGTTTGCCCGCACAGCTATTTACATGGTCATGCGCTGGTGATGAAAAAAGGCCAGCGTCTGTCGCGAGATGCCCTGCGTGCGCAGCTTGACAGCGCCGGATACCGCCACGTTGATCAGGTGATGGAGCACGGCGAATACGCCACTCGCGGCGCCTTGTTGGATCTCTACCCGATGGGCAGCGACCAGCCTTACCGTCTGGACTTTTTCGACGACGAAATCGACAGCCTGCGCGTCTTTGATGCCGACACGCAGCGTACGCTGGAAGAAGTTGAATCCATCAACCTGCTGCCTGCTCACGAATTCCCGACCGACAAAACCGCCATCGAGCTGTTCCGCAGCCAGTGGCGCGACAAGTTCGACGTGAAACGCGATGCGGAACATATCTATCAGCAGGTCAGCAAAGGCACCCTGCCTACCGGGATCGAATACTGGCAGCCCCTGTTTTTTAACGAGCCATTGCCTGCGCTGTTCAGCTATTTCCCGGCCAATACGTTGATTGTGAACACCGGGAATATCGACGCCAGCGCCAGCCGTTTTGAAGGTGAAACCCGCGCCCGCTATGAGAGCCGTGGGGTTGACCCGATGCGCCCGTTGCTGCCACCCGAACAGCTGTGGCTGCGTAGCGATGAGTTAAATACAGAACTTAAGCGCTGGCCGCGTGTGCAGCTCAAAACGGACACCCTTGCCGATAAAGCTGCGAACACTAACCTCGCCTTCCAGAAGCTGCCTGATTTGGCCGTACAGGCGCAGCAAAAATCGCCGCTGGATAGCCTGCGCAAGTTCCTTGAGTCCTTTACCGGGCCGGTGATTTTCTCGGTAGAAAGTGAAGGCCGTCGTGAAGCATTAGGCGAGCTGCTCGGTCGCATTAAAGTCGCCCCTAAGCGTATTTTCCGCCTTGATGAAGCCACCGCCAACGGGCGTTACCTGATGATCGGCGCCGCCGAGCACGGTTTTATTGATACGCTCAATAATCTGGCCCTGATTTGCGAAAGCGACCTGCTGGGCGAACGTGTGGCTCGTCGTCGCCAGGATAGCCGCCGCACCATTAACCCGGACACGCTTATCCGCAACCTGGCGGAGTTGCACCCGGGGCAGCCCATTGTTCACCTTGAGCACGGTGTTGGTCGTTATCAGGGGATGACTACCCTTGAAGCGGGCGGTATTAAGGGTGAATACCTGATGCTGACCTACGCCAACGACGCCAAACTTTACGTGCCGGTTTCGTCGCTGCATCTGATTAGCCGTTATGCCGGGGGTGCCGAAGAAAACGCGCCACTGCATAAACTGGGCGGTGATGCCTGGGCCCGCGCGCGCCAGAAAGCCGCCGAAAAAGTGCGTGATGTGGCCGCCGAGTTGCTGGACATTTACGCCCAGCGCGCGGCCAAAGAAGGTTACGCCTTTAAGCATGATAAAGAGCAGTATCAACTGTTCTGCGACAGCTTCCCGTTTGAAACCACGCCGGATCAGGCCCAGGCCATCAATGCGGTGTTGAGCGATATGTGTCAACCGCTGGCGATGGACCGGCTGGTGTGCGGTGACGTGGGCTTTGGTAAAACCGAAGTGGCGATGCGCGCGGCGTTTTTAGCCGTGGAGAACAACAAGCAGGTTGCAGTACTGGTGCCAACCACCCTGCTCGCCCAGCAGCATTATGACAACTTCCGCGATCGCTTCGCCAACTGGCCGGTGCGTGTCGAAATGCTGTCCCGTTTCCGCAGCGCCAAAGAGCAGACACAAATTCTGGAGCAGGCAAGCGAAGGTAAGATCGATATTCTTATCGGCACCCACAAACTGCTGCAAAGCGACGTGAAGTGGAAAGATTTAGGGCTGCTGATTGTCGATGAAGAGCACCGCTTCGGCGTGCGTCATAAAGAGCGTATCAAAGCGATGCGTTCCGATGTCGATATCCTGACCTTAACCGCCACGCCAATTCCGCGAACCCTGAATATGGCGATGAGTGGAATGCGCGATCTGTCGATTATCGCCACACCACCGGCGCGCCGCCTGGCGGTGAAAACCTTCGTACGCGAGTACGATAGCCTGGTGGTACGCGAAGCCATTCTGCGTGAAGTGCTGCGCGGCGGGCAGGTTTACTATCTCTTTAACGATGTCGAAAACATCCAGAAAGCGGCAGATAAACTGGCGGAGCTGGTTCCCGAGGCGCGTATCGCCATCGGGCACGGGCAGATGCGTGAACGCGAGCTGGAACGGGTGATGAACGATTTCCACCACCAGCGTTTTAACGTGCTGGTCTGTACCACCATCATTGAAACTGGTATCGACATCCCAACGGCCAACACCATCATCATCGAACGCGCGGATCACTTTGGTCTGGCGCAGCTGCACCAGCTGCGTGGCCGCGTTGGGCGCTCACACCACCAGGCCTATGCCTGGCTGCTGACGCCGCATCCAAAAGCGATGACCACCGATGCGCAAAAGCGTCTGGAAGCCATCGCCTCACTGGAAGATCTGGGTGCAGGGTTTGCCCTGGCCACCCACGACCTGGAGATCCGCGGTGCCGGTGAACTGCTGGGTGAAGACCAGAGTGGTTCCATGGAAACCATTGGCTTCTCACTGTACATGGAGCTGCTGGAAAACGCCGTTGATGCGCTCAAAGCCGGGCGTGAGCCGTCACTGGAAGATTTGACCAGCCAGCAAACGGAAGTCGAGCTGCGGATGCCGTCCCTGCTGCCGGACGATTTTATCCCGGATGTGAACACCCGCCTGTCGTTCTACAAACGCATAGCCAGTGCGAAAAGCGAAAACGAGCTGGAAGAGATCAAAGTGGAGCTTATTGACCGCTTTGGCCTGCTGCCGGATGCTGCGCGAAACTTGCTGGATATTGCCCGGCTGCGCCAGCAGGCACAGAAACTGGGGATTCGTAAGCTGGAAGGTAATGAAAAAGGTGGCGTGATTGAGTTTGCCGAGAAGAATCACGTCAATCCGATGTGGCTGATTGGTTTACTGCAAAAACAGCCACAGCATTTCCGCCTGGACGGGCCAACGCGCCTGAAGTTCACCCAGGAGCTGGCTGAACGTAAAACCCGCATGGACTGGGTGCGTAACTTTATGCGCCAGCTGGAAGAAAACGCGATCGCCTGACCTGCCTCTCTCCCCGGTGGGATACACGCTGCCGGGGAGACAATTTACAAACTCTTTGCAAACCTCCTGGATTTCCCGACACATCCATTCGCCATAATTATTGTTAACTCTTTAAATAACAATAACCTTATCATTTATATGGATTATGGTGATGATGACCTCTTCGCGTATGACTCGCTGGATAACCTTGTTTGCGCTGGCTGCAACCGTGGCAATAGCGCTTCCAGCCCAGGCTAACACCTTGCCTCTTCCCCCTGCCGGTAGCCGTGTGGTGGGTGAAAACCGCTTTCATGTAGTTGAAAACAATGGCGGTTCACTTGAGGCAATTGCAAAAAAATATAACGTGGGCTTCCTGGCGCTGTTACAGGCTAACCCGGGCGTTGACCCGTATGTGCCTCGCGCCGGTAGCGTGTTAACCATTCCTCTGCAAACGCTGCTGCCTGATGCACCGCGCGAAGGGATTGTGATTAACCTCGCCGAACTGCGGCTTTACTATTACCCGCCGGGTAAAAATGAAGTGACCGTCTACCCTATTGGCATTGGCCAGTTGGGCGGCGACACACTCACGCCAACCATGGTGACCACCGTGTCGGATAAACGCGCCAATCCGACCTGGACGCCGACCGCCAATATTCGCGCACGCTATAAGGCTCAGGGGATAGATTTGCCGGCGGTGGTTCCGGCTGGCCCGGATAACCCGATGGGCCACCATGCGATCCGCCTTGCCGCTTACGGTGGCGTCTATCTTCTGCACGGAACCAATGCTGATTTTGGTATTGGAATGCGCGTCAGTTCCGGCTGTATTCGCCTGCGTGATGACGACATCAAGACCCTGTACAGCGTGATAGCGCCAGGAACAAAAGTGAACATCATCAACACGCCGATCAAGGTGTCTGAGGAGCCTGGCGGTAAACGCCTGGTGGAGATCCATCAGCCATTATCGAAAAACATCGGCGATGATCCGCAAACGCTGCCGATCCCTCTCAATGCAGAGATGTATCGCTTCAAAACCAGCCAGGATACTGACGATGCGGTGATAGGCCGGGCAATGGAGGCGCGCGCGGGGATGCCGGTTGACGTTACACGTCATCAGGATATTCCCCAGCAGACGCTGTAAAAGCGCAATAAAACAAAACGCCCTGCATATGCAGGGCGTTTTTTTGCAGTGGCAAGTATGAGGGTTCTGCAAATCTTATTTATAAATCACCGCAGTACCGTGAAGGGTGTTAGGACCCGTCACAGAGGTAATACGGAAGGATTTAGCACCCATCGCTTCTGCTTTCTGTGCCAGCTGGTCTTCCAGAGAGCCCAGGTTAGTACCTGCTGTTGCAGAGATAGTACCGACTTTATGCTGGTCAGCAGGGGTAGATTGCACTTCAACAGCTGCGAAGCTTGCGAATGACAGAGAACTCAGTACAGCGGCAGCGATCAGGGTTTTTACGTTTTTCATGATTTTTACCTTTAGGCAGATGAATTTGGGGTCGTTAGTTATTTACTTAACGATCGATAGGTAAATCATAAATGTGATCCACGTCACGCGTCAACATCTTTTTATAACGATCGTTATATTAATTTTAATTTCGTTATTTTTCATACCCATATGAATAATTTATTTTTGCTGAATCAGCGCTGGTCGCGGGCGGCGAATATTTTTATAATGGTCATTCAACAAACCAACAGAGGATCCGCGGCAAATGACAACTGATGTAACGAGTTGCGCAAAGAAAAGCCGTGGCCGACCAAAAGTGTTCGACAGGGAAGCGGCGCTCGATAAGGCCATGACACTCTTCTGGCAGCACGGGTATGAAGCCACCTCGCTCTCCGATCTTGTGGAAGCCACAGGCGCCAAAGCACCTACGCTGTATGCGGAATTTACCAATAAAGAGGGGCTGTTCAGGGCAGTTCTGGACAGATACATTTCGCGCTTTGCGGCGAAACACGAAGCGCAGCTTTTCTGTGAAGAAAAAACAGTTGAGCAAGCACTGCGGGACTATTTCACCGCCGTCGCCACCTGCTTTACCAGCAAAGATACGCCGGCAGGCTGCTTTATGATCAACACCTCCGCCACCCTTGCGGCCTCTTCTAAAGAGATTGCCAACACGGTGAAATCGCGCCACGCGATGCAGGAGGAGACGCTGTGTGCGTTTCTGACCGAGCGCCAGCGCCGCGGTGAGCTTCCTGCCCATTGCCATCCGCAGGAGCTGTCGCAATACCTGAGCTGTATTTTGCAGGGTATGTCGATCAGCGCGCGTGAAGGCGCAAGCCTGGAAAAACTGCAAAGTATCACCCACACCACGCTACGTTTGTGGCCAGAACTGCTTAAAGTCTGATACCCCGGGCGGCTTCGCTAGCCGCCCTCTCTTCCCTCATTTTTGTTCCCCGTTGCGCTTATCCTCTTATTTGATGGGTTGATAATGAGATTCTTTATCGGCAGTATTCGCATTTGCATTTTTTACATTTGTTACACAATGCAAAATTGTGGTGTTGACCTGCCTATAAAAAAGAGCGACCGCTCAACAAGGAATGATGATGAAGAAAAGCCTCTGGGTGCTAAATCCTGTATTGCTGGCCATCGCGATGCCGCTTTACGCCGAACAAACCAATGAAGAAAACCTGATTGTCAGTGCCAACCGCAGCCATCGTACCGTGGCAGAAATGGCGCAAACCACATGGATTATCGAAGGACATGAAATTGAACAACAGGTCCAGGGTGGTAAGGAGTTCAAGGATATTCTCGGGCAGCTGATCCCCGGAATGGATGTCAGCAGCCAGGGTCGAACAAACTACGGCATGAACATGCGCGGCCGTGCGATTGTGGTGTTAATTGATGGCGTGCGTCTGAACTCCTCGCGTACCGACAGCCGCCAGCTGGACTCGATTGATCCTTTTAACATCGAACATATTGAAGTTATTTCCGGCTCTACGGCCCTGTACGGTGGCGGCAGTACCGGTGGTCTGATTAACATCGTGACCAAAAAAGGTCAGCCAGAAACGCAGGTTGATCTGGAGCTTGGCAGCAAGACAGGCTTTAACAACAGCAATGACCATGACGAGCGCGTAGCAACCGCCGTTAGCGGGGGGAATGACCATGCGTCGGGCCGCCTCTCAGTCGCTTATCAGCGTTTTGGCGGCTGGTATGATGGCAACGGCGACGCCCTCACCTTCGATAACACCCAGACAGGATTACAACATTCGGATCGTCTGGATGTGATGGGTACAGGCACAATCGACATCAGCGATACCCGCCAGTTGCAGGTGGTAACGCAGTATTACAAAAGCCAGGGCGACGATGATTACGGGCTTTATCTCGATAAAAACATGAGTGCCGTGACCGGAAATGGTACCGCCCGGACCCGTAGCGGGTTCAGTTCCGACCGCATTCCGGGGACAGAACGCCATCTCGTCAGCCTGCAATATTCCGACACCGATTTCTGGGGGCAAGAGCTGGTAGGGCAAATTTACTACCGTGATGAATCCTTGCGTTTTTATCCCTTCCCCACCGTGGATCAAAAAACCAAAACCATCACCAGCTTTGCGGCGTCTGAGCAAAACACCGATCAGTACGGCGCAAAACTGACCCTGAACAGCAAGCCGCTCGACAGCTGGCAGGTAACCTGGGGCATCGATGCCGACCATGAAACATTCGACTCCAACCAGATGTTCTTTGACCTGGCGAAGTCAGTGCCATCAGGCGGGATGAATAACCACTCGGCCTATACCACCGGGCGTTATCCGGGTTACAGCATCACCAACTTCGCCCCATTCCTGCAAAACAGCTATGACATCAATGAGATCTTCACCTTGAGCGGTGGGGTTCGCTATCAATGGACTGAGAATCGCGTTGATGACTTTATCGGTTATTCGCAGCAGCAGGCGATTGCGAATGGCAAGGCCACTTCAGCAGATGCGATCCCGGGCGGTAAAACGGATTACGATAACCTGCTGTTTAACGCCGGCATTCTTGCGCACATTACGGAACGCCAGCAGCTCTGGTTTAACTTCTCTCAGGGTGTTGAGCTGCCGGACCCAGGCAAGTATTACGGGAACGGCGCGTACGCAAAAGCCGATGCACAGGGCCACCTGGCGCTGCTTAAAAGCGTTAACCCAAATGATGCAAAACTTGAAGGGATCAAAGTTGACTCCTATGAGCTGGGCTGGCGCTATACCGGAGATAACCTGCGCACGCAAATTGCGGCCTATTACTCTCTCTCGGACAAATCCATCGACATCAACCGTAGCGACATGACGATTGACGTCAACCCGCAGGAGCGCCGTATCTATGGTGTGGAAGGTGCGGTGGATTACGTTATCCCTGACAGCGTCTGGAGCGTAGGGGGTAATTTCAACATCCTGAAATCAGAGATAAAAACCAACGGTTCATGGGAGAAATGGGATGTGACTCAGGCCTCGCCGTCGAAAGCTACGGCCTATGTAGGCTGGGCGCCTGAACCCTGGTCGCTGCGTGTTCAGACTCAGCAAACCTTTGACCTGACGGACGCCGCAGGCAATGAAATCGAAGGTTATAACACCGTCGATTTCCTCAGCAGTTATCAGCTGCCGCTGGGTAAACTGTCGTTCAGCATCGAAAACCTGCTGGATAAACAGTACACCACCGTCTGGGGCCAGCGTGCACCGTTGCTCTACAGCCCAACGTACGGCAATGCAGCATTGTACGAGTACAAAGGACGCGGTCGTACCTTTGGGCTTAACTATGCTCTGACCTTCTGATTGCCAAAAAAAAGCTCCTCAGCCTGAGCGCTTGAGGAGCTAAATTCAGAGAACGTCTTTTTTACACTTTGTTATTCAGGACCAGCTGACCATTTCCGTCCAGCGGAATTTGGCTGCCCGGGTCTTTATCCATGCGGATTTTGCCCTGCTGATCGCCAATTTTGTACGTCACGTCATAACCCAGCATTTTTTCTGACTTGTCATAGACGGTTTTACAGCGCTGCTGAGTCGTGGTGTAGGTATCGTTATCCTGCATTGCGCCCTGAACCTGGTTACCTGCGTAACCGCCGCCCAGCGCACCAACCACGGTCGCCACATCTTTACCACGACCGCCACCAAACTGATGACCAATCACCCCACCGGCTACCGCACCCAGCACAGAGCCGGCGATACGGTTTTCATCCTGAACCGGACGGCGATGCGTAACGGCTACGTTGCGGCACTCCTGACGCGGCGTTTTTACCGATTCTTTAATAGGGGTAGCAGAAACGACCTGAGCATACTGTGGGCCGCGATCAAGCACGTTGAGACTGGCAACCGCTGCCACACCTAACGCAGCAGCAACACCAATCCCGATACCCGCCAACATTGATTTATTCACGGGACTTCCTCCTTTGTTGCTATTGGTAACAATTCTGCAATTAACGCCAGACTTAGCCAATCAGAAAAAGGATTAAAAATGTGGGGATGTAAGCAGAATAGCCCTGTTTAGGAGAACTCCTAAGAGGCGTACAGGGAATGAACAGCATGATATGCTAAAAATCCCTCCGGGGAGCCCGGAGGGAGAGCAGGATTAGTGCAGTTTAAGGCGAGGACGGATCACGCGGTTGATTCTGCCCACCAGCATCATCAGACCGGTTTTGAAGTAGCCGTGCAGGGCAATCTGATGCATACGGTACAGCGAAATGTACACGAAGCGTGCAATGCGCCCTTCTACCATCATTGAGCCGCGCATCAGGTTACCCATCAGGCTGCCTACGGTCGAGAAGTTAGAGAGCGATACCAGCGAACCGTGGTCTTTATAAACGTACGATTTCATTGGCTTGCCTTTGGTCTGTGCCAGAATATTGTGCAGCACAAGGCTTGCCATCTGGTGCGCAGCCTGAGCACGCGGCGGTACGAAACCACCTTCAGGACGCGCACAGGATGCACAGTCGCCAATCGCGTAGATTTCCGGGTCGCGGGTAGTTTGCAGCGTTGGCTCAGTCACCAGCTGGTTAATTCGGTTCGTTTCCAGACCACCGATATCTTTCATGAAATCTGGCGCTTTAATCCCTGCCGCCCAGACCATCAGATCCGCTTCGATGTATTCGCCATCTTTGGTATGCAGGCCACCTTCATCCGCGCTGGTGACCATCGTCTGGGTCAGTACACGAACGCCCAGTTTGGTTAATTCGCTGTGTGCCGCACCGGAAATACGCGGCGGCAGCGCAGGCAGAATGCGTTCGCCCGCTTCAACCAGCGTCACGTTCAGCGCTTCGTTGGTCAGCCCTTTGTAACCATAGCTGTGCAGCTGTTTTACCGCATTGTGCAGCTCAGCAGACAGCTCAACACCGGTCGCACCACCGCCGACAATCGCGATGTTGACCTTGCCGTTAGCACCCATGTTATTGGTGTACTTCAGGAACAGGTTAAGCATTTCCTGATGGAAACGGCGCGCCTGATGCGGGTTATCCAGGAAGATGCAGTGTTCTTTCACGCCAGGCGTGTTGAAATCGTTGGAGGTACTGCCCAGCGCCATCACCAGCGTGTCATAAGGCAGTTTGCGCTCAGGAACCAGCAACTCGCCTTTTTCATCACGCAGTTCGGCAAGCGTGATGGTTTTGCTTTCACGGTTGATGTCCACCACGGAACCCAGCTGGAACTGGAAGTGGTGATTACGCGCATGTGCCAGATAGCTCAGCGCATCAACACCCTCATCCAGAGAACCGGTTGCCACTTCGTGCAACAGTGGTTTCCACAGGTGACTGTGGTTACGATCGACCAGCGTAATTTTGGCTTTTTTACCGCGACCCAGCTTTTTGCCAAGCTGTGTAGCCAGCTCCAGCCCGCCAGCTCCACCGCCTACAATCACTATCTTTTTCAATGGCGTAGTCAACGTGACCCCCTCAAATTATTAACCAATTGTTAATTAAAAGTTATAAAAATAACCCTTAATTAACAACAGGTTACAGCACTGAAACCATTCAGGTGCATTGAGAATAACACGCCAGGCGCATTGGTCATACCAAAATTGATATGCATCAAGTTTTGATGGCTGATATTTGTACAATTTTAGCAAAAAGAAAGCCCGGCAAGCTTGCGCCGCCGGGCTTGAGAAAACGTCAGATGCCTTTAACCCAGGGTTTTAAAGGCTTTGATGCGTTGCAGATGCGGGGAGATATTTTTGAATTTGTGGGTCTGCTCTTCGTCCCAGACAATTTCATAGTAATGGTGAAGCAGCTCGGCGGCACGGGTGCTGCTGAGGGCTTCATCGTTACGCGACAGGATCACCAGGCAACGATCGCGATTCTTTTCACGAAAGTTGCTGACGCACTTGGTCCCGATATCGGCATACTCTTCCGGGCGGTCAATCTTCCCTTCCATATTTTCATGCGGAAACAGGTTTGGGTTGAACACCACCTGACGGATATCGCACAGGAATCCAATGCGCTCAGCCCAATATCCACCCAGACCTACCCCACAAATCAGCGGTCGATCGTCGACATTAAGCTGCAACATTTTGTCCACTTCTTTGAGCAAATGCTGCATATCATGTTTTGGATGGCGGGTGCTGTAGCTAATCAGCCGTACATCCGGATCGATAAACTGCAATTGCAGCACTTTCTCATGATTACCAGGACTGTTTGAGTCAAAACCGTGTAAATAGATGATCATCGTCTTCTCACCACGCTACGCCTTCCAGGAGGGATTAAAGGCCTGCTTTATGCGCCAGCCAGCGCTCATTCAGCGCCTCAAGCTGAGCATTGACCGTCTTCCAGCGCGCCGAGCCCATCAGCTCCTGACGGCTAAATGAACCTTTATGATACAATTGTGTAACACGCTCAGCATTGATCGGCGACAGGTTATCCAACACACTCACTGCGCCTTTACGATTATTGCAGACCAGGATCATATCGCAACCTGCATCCAGCGATGCCTGTCCGCGTTCAGCATAACTGCCCATAATGGCAGCCCCTTCCATCGACAAATCGTCAGAGAAGATCACGCCGTTAAAGCCTAATTCCTGACGCAGCACGGTTTTCAGCCAGTGGACAGAGCCGCTCGCCGGGCGTGGATCGACATCGCTGTAGATAACATGCGCCGGCATAATGGCATCAAGCTTGTTATCGGTGATAAGCGAGCGGAACACCGACATATCTTTGGCGCGGATCTCCGCTTCAGGACGTGGGTCGCGCGGGGTTTCTTTGTGAGAATCCGCCGTGACCGCCCCGTGGCCCGGGAAGTGCTTACCGGTGGTTTTCATTCCGGCATCGTGCATCCCATCAATAAAACGAGTGGCCATTTCCAGTGCGATGCGCGGATCTTCATGGTATGAACGCTCACCAATAGCAGCGCTAATGTGCCCGACATCCAGCACGGGGGCAAAGCTGATATCAATATCCATCGCAATCATTTCGCTTGCCATCAGCCAGCCGGCGTCCTGCGCCAGCTTGCCACCCTCTTCGGTGCCCAGCAGTGCGGCGAAAGACTGCGCTGCTGGCAGGCGGGTAAAGCCCTCGCGAAAACGCTGCACGCGCCCGCCTTCCTGGTCTACCGCCACCACCAGCTGATTGCGTGACGCCGCGCGAATTTGTCGAACCAGTTCCCGTAGCTGCTCCGGGTCGTGATAGTTGCGGGTAAACAGAATCAGGCCACCGACCAGCGGGTGCGCCAGAATTTCGCGCTCCTCCGCATCCAGCTCAAAGCCTTCGACATCCAACATGACTGGACCCACACGAACCTCTCTTATCCTTTAGTTTGTAACTGGCGCCAGACGTCATCTGCCAGCGCGATAAATTGTTTGTCTGCCGATTGCTGCAAGCGTACTTCAAACCAGCCAGCCATCAGCATCAGTACCCACGGTCGCCAGCGCCAGACCTGGCGCGCAAGCGTCCACGGATCGATGTGTGCTGCTCTGCCGTAGGCCTGAATTAACTGCCCGCGCGCGGCATCATCCGGTGTCCAGACTGCCGCAAGCTCCAGCGCAACGTCTCCGTCACCGGCGTATTCCCAGTCGATCAGTCTGTCGCCCGTGGGCGTGTGGACGATGTTTCCGGCATGAACATCCATATGCAAAGGCGCAAGCCGCAGCGGCTGCGGTTCACCCGTTTTACGCAGCCGCTTGAGCTGCGCCAGCCAAAAAGGCGTGCGCCTGGCGGGCGATGCCTGCTGCCAGTACTGTTCAAGCAAGGGTAAAAGCGTGATGCGCCAGCCCAGACGCCGCTGGCGGTGCAGATGATACAGCATGGCGGCGAGTGTGGGAGTATCCGGTAATCCGGTTTTGATCTCGCCCGCAAGATATTCCACCGCCATCCATCCCTGCATAAAAAACTGCGGTTTCGGCACAAGCTCTGCGGGAAGTCGCGTTAATGCGCGGTACTGTCGACGAAAATGGGAAGCCGGAGCGGAGCCATCATGATGCTGGCGTAACACCAGTCGGTGTTCGCCCCGGGCGATAATGCAACTCGCGCCGCCAAGCCCGGAATGGGCCTGCGGCGCGATAAGGCGATACTGCGGAAAATAACGTTTCAGAACGTCATCACGCGTGCAGTTATTGTTGCGTAACGGCACCTTTACCTGACCAGATAATTTCGCCTGTCTGAACCAGCATCAGCTGCATCTGCAACGCTGGCGTATTCACGTTACCGCTAGCGTTAGAGTAAAGCACATACTGCGCGCCAACGTTACGGGCGATACCAATCGCCTTGCTACGTGAACCGAGACTGTCCTGAGCAGACAGCCCCAGTTGCTGTTTTGCCACCGCGAGCTGCTGTGCAGAAACCAGCGTAAATTTACCGTTATTCGCCAGCGCATTGCGCAGCGTTTCGGTCGCTTCACCTGCATTCAGGGAACCGTTGGTACGGTTGTTCACGCTATCCACCAGCAGCACGCTGCCAGGGGTAACGCCCTGCGCCTGCAACATCTTACCGACCATTGGCTGCATTGCACCGTTCCAGTCGTAATGACGTACGCGCGGTGCTGGCTGTGCCGTTGCATCAGGATGTTCGATTGGGCCAGGCTGCGCCGGGATGGTTGGAACTGAAGGCACGGTTGGCACCGGCTGCGTTGGCTCTACAGGCTGTGCAGTGCCCGGTTTCGCCTCTTCTACAGGAGCAGGTTGTTCCATGCGCGTCATACACCCTGAAAGGAAGAGTGCAAATGCGGTCACGAGCGCAAAACGGCTCATATTTTTAATCAAGGTTCACCCCTTACAAATAAAGATAAAGTCTGACCTTATGTGCACCCAGGTAGTTCGCGCTGCCATACAGCGTGACCGATGACATCGCCGGAATGACTACCGTGCGCGTCGCTTCCAGTGGGTGCATTTCAAGACCTCGTACGTCATACCAGTAGAAACGGTAATGCACCGTGACTGGTTCGTGTCTTTCGTTATAAAGCGAAGAGGACGCAGAAGCCTGAATTTCGCTGATGGTCAGCGAAGGTTGTTCTGCCGTGATACCCGCAGCCAGAACAGAGGACTCCATGACCAGCGTCTGTTCATCACTCACCGGGATCGCGGGACGCGCGCTGCACCCTACCATCACCAGCGTCATTACCAGTGCTGCAAAACGCCCTCTTAGCATGTCAAAGACCTTTATGTGCCAGCATCGGCCCCAGCGGGCGGCCACCCAGCAGATGCATGTGAATATGATAAACTTCCTGCCCGCCATGGCGATTGCAGTTCATGATCAGGCGATAGCCGTCCTGCGCAATGCCTTCCTGCTCAGCAATTTTTGCCGCCACCGTCAGCATACGGCCTAATGCCACTTCGTGCTCGGTTTTCACATCGTTCACGGTCGGAATCAGAATATTGGGAATAATAAGGATGTGTGTCGGCGCCTGAGGTGAAATGTCCCGGAAGGCTGTCACCAGCTCATCCTGATACACGATATCCGACGGAATTTCGCGGCGGATAATTTTACTGAAAATCGTTTCTTCAGCCATGACCTTTTCCTTTTTTGTTTAATCTGGCGTGGTGGGTCTGCCAATAACACACACTGTCTGCATTACTGTGTGACACAACTCAAGAGTATGAGCGAGTTTCTCCTGTCCTTTCAACCTTCTCCCTCGATTTCTTTCCTTGATTGCACGATAGCTGCCTGAAGAGTGAGCGCTCTTGTGCGTTGATATCCTGAAACAATATTTCACTTCCGTTCGAAACATCTGTTTACAGCGTTAATCACAATGCGTATATTTCGCATTTGCATTTTCATGCGCATTTCAAACATAGAAAACGACTTCAGCCCGGCTCCACGGGACTGACGCACACAACTTTCACCATTCATTAAGGGTTTGATGATGTCTTTCATTAATCATACCAGGGATGGGCAACGTCAGCCTGCCACAACACCTTCGTTGCTGGCTGCCTGCATTGCTATGGCATTGATGCCAACCGTAAGTTTCGCCGCTACCACGTCTACTGAAGACACCGTTGTTGTTGATGGCGGTTTTGATAACGCACAGGATCCGTCTGCCGGTCAGGAGCAGGATTACAGCGTTAAAACCACCACCACCGGTACAAAGCTGCTGTTAGTGCCGCGCGATATTCCGCAATCCGTCAGTGTGATCAGCCAGCAACGCATGGCTGACCAGAATCTGCAATCCATCGGGCAGGTATTGACCAACACCACCGGGGTGACCGCGCAGGTTCAGGACAGCGACCGCTCTGTATTTTACTCCCGTGGTTTCTTCGTGAGTAACTATGCCTACGATGACCTGCCAACCTCCATCAGTGAAGTGTGGAACTTTGGCGATACGGCGGCCGACACCGCCATTTACGATCGTATTGAAGTGGTGCGTGGTGCCACGGGCCTGATGTCCGGCACGGGTAACCCGGCCGCTTACGTCAACATGGTGCGTAAACATGCTGACAGCAATGAATTCAAGGGCAACGTATCGGCCAGCTATGGCAGCTGGGATAAACAGCGCTATGTGCTCGATTTACAGGCTCCGCTGGTTGAGTCCGGTAAAGTCCGTGGGCGGTTGATCACTGGTTATCAGGACAACGACAGCTTTGTCGATAACTATCACTACCGTAAGAAATTCCTGTACGGTGTGGTGGATGCCGATGTCACCGACAGCACCACCCTCTCTCTGGGATATGAATACCAGGAGAGCAAGACTGAAGATCCTACCTGGGGCGGCCTGCCAACCTGGTACAGCGACGGCAGCAAAACGCATTACAACCATAGCCAGACCGTTGCGCCAGACTGGGCGTATTCAGACAAAGACAACACCCGCATTTTCGCCAACCTGACCCAACGTTTCGACAACGGCTGGGAAGCGCACATCAACGGGATGCACGCGGAAACCAACTTCGATACCAAGCTGATGTACATGTACGGCTACCCGGATAAAGACACAGGATCCGGTCTGGTCGGTTACGGGGGCTGGAACCGGGGCGAGCGTAAACAGGATGCGGTGGATGCCTTCCTGCGCGGTGATTTCGATCTCTTCGGTCGCCAGCACGAAATGATGTTTGGCGGTAGCTTCAGCCGTCAGCGCAACCACTACGACAACTCAATGCCGGATACCCTTTACGGTATGGTTGATGTGGGTGATTTCAAAAACTGGAACGGTAATATTGCCGACCCCCAGTGGACGCCGTGGAAGCTCTACAGCCAGGACGATATTCGTCAGTCCTCAGCGTATACCTCTGCCCGCTTCTCGCTGGCCGATCCGCTGCACCTGATCCTGGGCGCACGTTACACCAACTACAACATTCGCTATAACCCGGCAGGCTCCCCGGACACCCGTCTGGAAAGCACCAAAGACGACGTGACGCCGTACGCGGGTCTGGTCTATGACATCAACGAAGACTGGTCAACGTACATCAGCTATACCTCTATCTTCCAGCCGCAGGACAAGCGTGACGCCAATGGCCGCTACCTTGATCCGACAACGGGCAAAAGTTACGAGGCGGGCGTGAAGGCAGACTGGTTTAATACCCGCCTGACGACCTCTCTGGCCATCTTCCGTATTGAGCAGGATAACGTTGCTAACAATACCTACACCTATATGCCAAGCGGTGAGTCGATTTATGAATCACTGGATGGCGTGGTGAGTAAAGGGATTGAGTTTGAGCTGAACGGTGCCCTGACCGATAACTGGCAGCTAACCTTTGGTGCGACCCGCTTTATCGCCGAAGATAAGAACGGGAATGCCGTAAGCTCTGACCAGCCGCGAACCACCATGAAGCTCTTTACCCGTTATCAGTTGCCGATGCTGCCAGAACTGGCTGTGGGTGGCGGTGTTAACTGGCAAAACAAGGTCTGGACGGATGTTGATGGCGGTCCTGCCGGTCGTTCCCGCGCTGAACAAGGCAGCTACGCGCTGGTGAATCTGTTCAGCCGCTACCAGGTGACCAAAGACTTTGCCGTACAGGCGAACGTGAATAACCTGTTCGACAAAGATTATTACGACTATGCCGGATCTTATCTCGTGTACGGTGCGCCGCTTAACTTCTCGGTGAGCGCGAGCTACGATTTCTAAGAGAGTATCAACAACAAAGGGAGCCAGATGGCTCCCTTTTTTTGTGCCCGCTTTGCCACCCGGCATCCCGGCGCACAAGCAATAAAAAAGGCAGCCAGTCGGCTGCCTTAGTCTCCCCAGTCACAACTTAGTTGCTGCGGATGTATTCATCCATTTCGGTTTTCAGGTTATCGGATTTAGTACCGAAGATTGCCTGAACACCGGAACCTGCAACAACAACGCCCGCTGCGCCAAGTTTTTTCAGACCAGGCTGGTCTACTTTCGCTACGTCAGCAACGCTCACACGCAGACGAGTGATACACGCGTCCAGGTTAGTGATGTTTTCTTTGCCGCCGAACGCTGCAACCAGGGCCGGAGCCATTTCGCTGGTTGCTGCTGCTTTGCTGTCTTCAGACGCATCTTCACGACCTGGAGTTTTCAGGTCCAGTGCTTTGATAAGCACACGGAAGATGGTGTAGTAAACAACCGCGTAGCACGCACCCACGATTGGGAACAGCCACAGTTTGCTGCTGTTACCAGACAGAACGATAAAGTCGATCAGGCCGTGAGAGAAGGACGTACCGTCACGCATACCCAGCAGGATACAGATTGGGAACGCCAGACCAGCCAGTACCGCGTGAATGATGTACAGGATCGGCGCAACGAACATGAAGGAGAACTCGATCGGCTCGGTGATACCGGTCAGGAACGAGGTCAACGCTGCGGAGATCATGATACCGCCCACTTTTGCACGGTTCTCTGGTTTAGCAGAGTGCCAGATTGCAATCGCAGCAGCCGGCAGGCCGTACATTTTGAACAGGAAGCCACCAGACAGTTTGCCCGCAGTTGGGTCACCTGCCATGTAACGTGGGATATCACCGTGGAACACCTGACCTGCTGCGTTGGTGAATTCACCAATCTGCATCTGGAATGGAACGTTCCAGATGTGGTGCAGACCAAATGGTACCAGGCAGCGCTCGATGAAGCCGTAGATACCGAATGCCACAACCGGGTTCTGGTAAGCAGCCCACTGAGAGAAGGTCTGGATTGCAGAGCCGATCGGTGGCCAGATGAAGGACAGGATCACGCCAGTGAAAATCGCTGCCAGACCAGAAATGATCGGAACGAAGCGCTTGCCCGCGAAGAAGCCCAGATACTCAGGCAGCTTGATGCGATAGAAGCGGTTGAACATATACGCTGCAATCGCACCGGAGATGATCCCGCCGAGAACACCGGTATCAGCCAGGTGTTTCGCTGCGATCTCTTCAGCAGGTAAATGCAGAACCAGTGGTGCCACCACAGCCATGGTTTTCACCATGATGCCGTAGGCAACAACTGCGGCCAGCGCAGATACACCATCGTTATTGGTGAAGCCCAGAGCAACACCGATAGCGAAGATCAGCGGCATGTTAGCAAAAACAGAGCCGCCTGCTTCGGCCATCACGTGGGAAACTACGGCTGGCAGCCAGCTGAAGTTAGCAGAACCGACACCCAGCAGGATACCTGCGATAGGCAGTACGGATACTGGCAGCATCAGCGATTTACCGACCTTTTGCAGGTTAGCAAATGCATTCTTAAACATAATTGAGAGTGCTCCTGAGTATTTGTGCTTTTTTTACGCTTTCACGCATTGGCCCGGGGGGAGTACCGCGCCGTGGACAGGACATCTAAGCGCCCTTTATTTATTACACAGAGTAAAATAAATCCCTCTGAGTTTGTTTGACGGCTATCACGTTTCAGCTCAAGGCGGACCAAAAACTTTCAGTTTTTTACAAAAAGCATGTCTGGATGTGTCTAAATACACCGTCACCGCCCCAAATGAGGCGGTGAACTTTACTCGCTTTATTTATTAATTACGAGCCTAAAAAAAACAGGTGTATCAAACAGATTGCAGGCGGGCGGGGGCGATGTGGAACAGGTTTGCGAAGTTTTCCGTCGTGACGCGAGCCAGCTCATCAATGCTGACACCCTTCAGAACGGCCATATACTCAGCCACATCTCTCGTCATGGCAGGTTGATTCTCTTTGCCGCGGTGCGGCACCGGTGCCAGATAAGGAGAATCTGTTTCCACCAGAATGCGATCGAGAGGGACATAACGCGCAGCGTCACGGAGCTGCTCTGCGTTACGAAACGTCACGATCCCAGAAAACGAGATATAAAAACCTAAATCAAGCAGCTTACCCGCCGTTTCTCTGTCTTCTGTGAAACAGTGTAGTACGCCACCACAATCCGTCACATTTTCTTCCCGGAGGATTGCCAGCGTATCGGCTCGCGCATCACGGGTATGCACGATGACGGGCTTGTTCAGCTCACGGCCAATGCGGATGTGGTTACGGAAAGACTCCTGCTGGCGGGGTTTCGTTTCAGGGGTGTAGAAATAGTCCAGCCCCGTTTCACCCATCGCGACAACCCCCTCTTCCGCCGCCAGACGGCGTAAGTCCTCAACGTCATATTCTTCATCCTGATTCAGCGGATGCACGCCACAGGAAAAAACAACGTTATCGCGAACGCCTACCAGCTCGCGCATGGTGCGATAGCCCGGCAGCGTGGTTGCCACTGCCAGGCAGAATTTCACATCGCGGGCGGCGGCTTTCGCCAGCACATCATCCACGTTTTTATGCAGGGATTGGTAATCCAGGCCATCAAGATGGCAGTGTGAGTCGACTAAAAACATAATGTCTCTCTCAGAGATGGGAAACAGGCAGCGGAGTGCCTGGTTGCAGGTAATGTTCGATACGCAGTAACTGGTCCGTTAGTAAAAGCTCGCGATTAAGACCGGTCACCGTTAAGAGTTGTTCACGGCTCTGGCAGACATCATGAAGGATAGCACGCAGCATATTGCCCGACAGACGGTTGGCCAGCGTATTGATAAGCCCCCAGACATCCACGTTGGACAGCAGTGTTGCACCCTGCTGACACTTCAGCGCATCCAGCAGCATTGACGCCAGCCAGTGCAAGCGCTCAGCGGCCTGGTCATGGTTCAGGACAGCCAGCAAGCTCAGCCAGTCGCGGCTATCCAGCGCTGACGCCACGGCACGGCAGAGCGCCTCACGCTGCGACCAGCTTTCGGGTTGCAGCAATGCCAGCGCAGCTGCTGGTGCACCGCTACACAAGCGCAATGCGGTGAGCGCGGCCTCTTGTGACGCCGTCACTTCACGTTCAAGCCAGCTTAACGCCCAGTTTTCTTGCGGTACAGCGAGGTGATGAAGACGGCAGCGACTACGCAATGTCGCCAGCAATCGCCCCGGTTCACGGCATGACATAAAGAACCAGGTCTTCTCCGGGGGCTCTTCAAGCGTTTTCAACAGAGCGTTCGCCGCCGCCTCGGTGAGTAACGCCGCATCTTTCAGCCAGACCACTTTTGCCCCGCCCAGTCGCGCATGCTCGTACAGTTTTTCACTGACCTCACGCACGGCATCAATACCGAGGGTGGTTTTGCCTTTTTCTGGCTCAAGGGTGTAGTAGTCAGGATGGGTGCCTGCCTGCATCAGCTGGCAGCCCCGGCATTTACCGCAGCTTTTGTGCCCTTCTGGCTGCTGGCACATCAGAAAACGGGCGATCGCGTAAATCAGTGCATCATCACCCATGCCCGGCAACGCCTGAATCAGTAACGCATGATGCCCCCGACCGGCCTGATAGCTGTTAATCAGCTGCTCAAAGTGTGGGCGCAACCATGGATACCATTTCATGCCTGCTGCTCCTGTACCCACTGAGTCACGGTTTCACGGATTGAGCGCGCCACGTCATCGAGTGACTGGGTAGCATCAATGGTGCGAATGGAACTGTCCTGCCCGGCAAGCTCAAGATAGCGCGCGCGAGTACGATTGAAGAAATCCAGCGACTCCTGTTCAATGCGATCCAGCTCGCCACGCGCACGGGCGCGTTTCAGGCCCACTTCCGGAGTGACATCCAGATAGAGCGTCAGGTCCGGGCGGAAGTTACCCAACACCGCATCACGCAGCGTGGCTAACATCGTCTGATCGATACCCCGGCCACCGCCCTGATAAGCCTGAGTCGAGAGGTCGTGGCGATCGCCTATCACCCATTTGCCTTCAGCCAGTGCGGGCTTGATAACGGTTTCAACCAGTTGAACGCGCGCGGCATAAAACATCAGAACTTCGGCTTTATCAGTGATGATTTCGTCACCCACGGATTTGATATCCAGCACCAGGCTTCGCAGTTTTTCCGCCAGCTGCGTGCCGCCCGGCTCGCGGGTGAACACCATCTCCCCGATACCCAGCGTTTTGAGTGTATCCACCACCAGATTGCGCGCGGTTGTTTTACCTGCGCCTTCCAGCCCCTCAATAACAATGTATTTACTGCGCATTTTTTTCCTTAAGTGCCTTCAGATAGTCCTGAACAGAGCGATTGTGGCTGGCAAGGTTGGTATTAAAGGTATGCCCGCCTTTTCCATCAGCCACAAAATAGAGATAAGGTGTTTTTGCCGGATGAGCCGCCGCGTTAAGCGAGGCTTCGCTCGGTGTGGCAATCGGGCCTGGCGGTAATCCGCTAATCACGTAGGTATTATACGCGGTCGGCGTTTCCAGGTCTTTTCTTGATATCTTACCAGTGTAATTCTCACCCATGCCGTAAATCACCGTAGGATCGGTTTGCAGCCGCATCCCGATGCGCAGTCGGTTGATAAACACCGATGCCACCTGGTCACGCTCCGCGGCAACCGCGGTCTCTTTTTCGATGATAGAGGCCATGGTCACGAACTGGTTCTGATCTTTATACGGCAGCCCATCGATACGCCCATCCCAGGCAGCATCAACGGCGGTAACCATCTTTTTGTGCGCGCGCTTCAGGATGGCCACATCGGTGGTCCCGGCGGTATACATCCAGGTATCCGGCCAAAACCAGCCTTCAACCCATTCAGGGTGTTCGAGTTTCAGTACCTCAGCCACCGTCTGGTAGCTATCATCTTTCAGGGTATGTTTGATGTAAGGCGCATCGCGCAGCTGTTTGAGGTAGTCACTCAGGCGCATCCCCTCAACAAAGCGCAGCGGGAATTGTGCCTCTTTACCGCTTTCCAGTAATTGCAGCATTTCTCTGACCGTCATGCCTGGCATCAGGCGATACGTGCCTGCTTTAAAATGCGACAGGTCTGGCTCAACGCGCAGCAGCCACTGGAAAACCCTTGGACGGTTAATCACTTTATCGCCATAAAGCTGTTCGCCGAGCGCCAGACGTCCGGTTCCTGCTTTAAGGGTAAATATGGTTTCTTCTTTAATCAGAATCTTACTGTCCGCCAGTTGACGAACCTTCCACACTCCGGCTCCGCCAGCAACTGCCAGCACAGCAACCAGGAGCAGGATAAAGCGCAACATTTTCTTCATGACGTTCTGGTTTGCTCACATAACGGGGCTAAATAATGATACAGCTCGCGCGATGCCCAGCTTTGCTGGCCGCAGGCGCGAACAGGTACAACTGGCATCAGTGCATTACAGACAACGACTTCATCTGCCGCTAACAGCGCATCCTCAGTTGCGTTAACTTCGACAACGCGAAAACCAGAGTGTGCCAGCTGCTGCATACAAAACTGGCGCATAATGCCATTTACGCCAGCCTGATCAAGTTTCGGCGTGAAGACATCACTGCCCTGCCGCCAGAATAAATTAGCCGCACAGCATTCAGTAATGAACCCTTCACTGTCAAGAACCAGCGCCTCGTCGGCGTCTGACTGCTCAAGATGAGCACGGATCAGAACCTGCTCAAGACGATTCAGGTGTTTTATTCCGGCAAGCGCAGGGTTTCGCCCAAGACGTACCGGGCTTAATTGAAGCGTGATGCCATCCTGACGCCAGCGGGCATAATGTGCAGGATAAGCTGAAACGCTGAGGATCCGTGTCGGATGCTGGCAGCTCGCGCCGCTGTAGCCCCGGCCACCGCTGCCACGGCTGATGATCACTTTCAGCACGCCACTGGCGTGCCCTACCCCCAGCTGAACCATCTCGCCTGCCAGGGTGTCCCATGCGGTGAACGGGATAAGCAGTTTTTCACAGGCGTCCTGTAACCGGCGGATATGCTCTGCAAGAAAACAGATCTCGCCCTGATGAATGCGCGCCGTGGTAAAGCAGCCGTCGCCAAACTGAGTCGCCCTGTCGCTTGCAGGAAGTGTGTCCTGCTCAAGGCCATTGATTAGAAACATGCTGGCTCCTTATGCGTGGTCGTACAGTCTGGCAAGGTGAATAAAATCGGACAAGGGGATAAAACCGAATAAAAAAGGTCCGACAAGCGGACCTTTTTATCGCCATCTGGCAGTCAGGCTCAGACTTTTTTAAAGATCAGGGAACCGTTAGTACCACCAAAGCCGAAGGAGTTACACAGCGTATACTCCATGCCACTAACCTGACGCGCTTCGTGCGGTACGAAGTCCAGATCGCAACCTTCATCCGGGTTATCCAGGTTGATGGTTGGCGGAACAGCCTGATCGCGCAGCGCAAGGATAGAGTAGATAGATTCTACTGCACCCGCTGCACCCAACAGGTGACCGGTCATGGATTTCGTCGAGCTCACCATTACGCGGCTGGCGGATTCACCGAAGATAGACTTAACAGCCTGTGCTTCTGCTTTATCGCCAGCAGGTGTAGAGGTACCGTGGGCATTGACGTAGCCAATCTCAGCTGGAGTGATACCCGCATCGCGGATGGCGTTAGCCATCGCCAGCGCGGCACCAGCACCATCTTCCGGTGGTGACGTCATGTGATAAGCATCGCTGCTCATACCAAAGCCAACGATTTCAGCATAGATTTTGGCGCCACGTTTTTTCGCGTGTTCGTACTCTTCCAGCACGATCATCCCGGCACCGTCACCCAGCACAAAACCATCACGGTCTTTATCCCACGGACGGCTCGCCGCCTGAGGATTTTCGTTACGGGTAGACAGCGCACGCGCTGCACCAAAACCACCAACACCCAGTGGGGTACTGGCTTTTTCAGCACCGCCCGCTACCATCGCATCGGCATCACCATAGGCGATAATGCGCGCAGCCTGACCGATGTTATGCACACCAGAGGTACAGGCGGTAGCAATGGAAATGCTTGGGCCACGGAGCCCGAACATAATGGTCAGGTGACCTGCCACCATGTTAACAATCGTTGACGGAACGAAGAATGGGCTAATCTTACGCGGGCCACCGTTCATCAGAGATGTGTGGTTTTCCTCGATTAGGCCAAGACCGCCAATCCCGGAGCCAATAGCGGCACCAATGCGGGTTGCGTTCTCTTCCGTAATGACAAGGCCAGAATCCTGCATGGCCTGAACGCCAGCGACAATTCCATATTGAATGAAGGCATCCATCTTGCGCTGTTCTTTACGCGAGATGATCTCTTCACAGTTAAAATCCTTTACTAAGCCAGCAAATTTCGTTGCATAGGCGCTAGTATCGAAATGGTCGATTAGGCTGATGCCGCTCTGACCGGCAAGGAGAGCTTTCCAGGTGGACTCTACGGTATTGCCGACAGGAGACAACATGCCAAGTCCGGTCACAACTACACGACGCTTAGACACGTTTGTCCTCCAGGGAGGGATAAAAAAAGGGATTCGTGGGACTAAAAAAGATAAAACTCAGGCGGTCGAATGACCGCCTGGAGATGTTCACTTACGCCTGGTGACCGTTGATGTAATCAATGGCAGCCTGAACGGTGGTGATTTTCTCAGCTTCTTCGTCCGGAATCTCAGTATCAAACTCTTCTTCCAGAGCCATTACCAGCTCAACGGTGTCAAGAGAATCTGCGCCCAGGTCTTCAACGAAGGAAGCGGAGTTCACAACTTCTTCCTGCTTAACGCCCAGCTGTTCGCCGATAATTTTCTTAACGCGTTCTTCGATAGTGCTCATACTCTTAAATTTCCTATCAAAACTCGCTTTCGCGATGGTTTTCGTAGTGTATAAAATGTTGAAAAATTTGCAACTAAATCCCGGCAGGTCTTACCACGATTTTACGTTATTTTGAGGCCATTTGCCCTAATAACGCAAATATTTTCGATCGTGATTAAACCATATACATCCCGCCGTTGACGTGGAGGGTCTCACCAGTGATGTAACCCGCTTCGTCAGAGGCTAAAAATGCAACCGCACTGGCAATTTCTTTAGGGTCGCCAAGACGGCCCGCAGGAACTGCTGCCAGTGTACCCGCACGCTGATCATCGGTCAGCGCACGCGTCATGTCCGTTTCAATAAAGCCCGGAGCAACAACGTTTACAGTAATACCGCGGGACGCAACTTCACGTGCCAGCGACTTACTGAAACCGATCAGGCCTGCTTTCGCCGCAGCGTAGTTAGCCTGACCAGCATTTCCCATGGTACCAACCACAGAACCAACAGTGATAATACGACCATGACGCTTTTTCATCATAGCGCGCATTACCGCTTTTGACAGACGGAATACAGATGACAGGTTGGTTTCGATAATATCGTTCCACTCATCATCTTTCATTCGCATCAGCAGGTTGTCGCGAGTGATCCCGGCATTATTTACCAGAATATCCACTTCGCCAAACTCTGCGCGAATATTTTCCAGAACAGATTCGATAGATGCCGGTTCGGTCACATTCAGTACCAGACCTTTACCATTTTCACCCAGATATTCGCTGATGGCTTTAGCGCCATTCTCGCTGGTTGCTGTACCAATCACTTTCGCGCCACGCGCAACCAGTGTTTCAGCAATTGCGCGCCCGATACCGCGGCTTGCGCCGGTGACCAGTGCGATTTTTCCTTCAAAACTCATGGTATTCCTCTTTTATTGCGAGAGTGCCGCTGACATCGCTTCCGGCTCGTTAATCGCCGAGGCAGTCAGGGTGTCAACAATACGTTTTGTCAGACCGGTGAGGACCTTACCAGGACCGACTTCATACAGATGCTCAACGCCCTGTGACGCCATAAACTCAACGGTTTTGGTCCACTGTACTGGACTATAAAGCTGACGAACCAGCGCATTACGGATAGCGTCCGGCGCCGTTTCGCATTTCACATCGACGTTGTTTACAACGGAAATCGTCGGTGCGTTAAAGGTAATTTTTTCCAGCTCAACCGCCAGTTTGTCGGCAGCTGGCTTCATCAGCGCACAGTGAGACGGCACGCTAACTGGCAGTGGCAGAGCACGTTTCGCGCCCGCAGCTTTACAGGCAGCACCCGCACGTTCAACCGCTTCTTTATGACCGGCGATAACCACCTGGCCTAGCGAGTTGAAGTTGACCGGAGAAACAACCTGGCCTTCTGCTGACTCTTCACATGCTTTAGCGATAGACGCATCATCAAGACCGATAATCGCAGACATACCGCCTGTGCCTTCTGGTACAGCTTCCTGCATGAACTTACCGCGCAGTTCAACCAGACGTACGGCATCAGCAAATGCGATCACACCTGCACAGACCAGCGCAGAGTATTCACCCAGGCTGTGACCTGCGAGCAGCGCTGGCGCTTTACCGCCCTGCTGCTGCCAGACACGCCACAGCGCGACAGACGCGGTCAGCAGTGCTGGCTGCGTCTGCCAGGTTTTGTTCAATTCTTCAGCAGGCCCCTGCTGAGTCAACGCCCACAGATCATAACCCAGTGCATCAGAAGCTTCACGGAAAGTCTCTTCGATTACCGGATAGTTTGCTGCCATTTCAGACAACATCCCAACGGTTTGAGAACCCTGTCCTGGGAACACAAAAGCAAATTGCGTCATCTTTTTAATCCTTATACTAGAAACGAACCAGCGCGGAACCCCAGGTGAACCCACCACCAAAGGCTTCAAGCAAGACCAACTGGCCCCGTTTGATTCGTCCATCGCGTACCGCTTCATCAAATGCGCAAGGTACCGACGCCGCAGAGGTGTTGCCGTGACGATCCAGGGTCACGACAACGTTATCCATCGACATGCCCAGCTTTTTCGCTGTTGCGCTGATAATGCGCAGGTTCGCCTGATGCGGAACCAGCCAGTCGAGCGCGGAGCGTTCAAGATTGTTCGCTTCCAGCGTTTCATCGACAATGTGAGCCAGTTCGGTCACTGCCACTTTGAACACTTCATTACCCGCCATGGTCAGGTAGATGGAGTTATCCGGGTTAACGCGATCCGCGTTAGGCAGGGTTAACAGCTCGCCGTAGCTACCGTCAGCATGTAAATGTGTGGAGATGATACCCGGTTCTTCGGACTGCCCAAGCAGTACCGCGCCCGCACCATCGCCAAAAATAATGATGGTCCCGCGATCTTCCGGGTTGCAGGTACGTGCCAGCACGTCAGCGCCGATAACCAGCGCGTGCTTTACAGCACCGGATTTAACATATTGATCGGCGATGCTCAGTGCATAGGTAAAACCTGCACAGGCTGCGGCAACATCAAACGCCGGGCAACCTTTAATGCCCAGCATGTTTTGAATCTGACATGCGGCACTTGGGAAGGCGTGCGTCGCGGACGTCGTTGCTACCACGATCAAACCAATCTGTTCTTTATCAATGCCAGCCATTTCAAGCGCACGTTGTGCAGCTTCATAGCCCATAGTGGCAACGGTTTCGTCTGGCGCGGCAATACGACGTTCACGGATACCTGTGCGCGAGACAATCCACTCGTCAGACGTATCTACCATTTTTTCCAGATCGGCGTTGGTTCGCACTTGTTTTGGCAGGTAGCTGCCGGTACCTATAATCTTCGTATACATGTACGCTCAGTCACTTTTAGCTAATACAGATTCCAGGCGAGCGGCAATCCGCTGTGGGACTTGTCGCTGCACCGCCTGCACTGCCTGTTCAATCGCGACGGAAAAAGCTCGCTGATTGGCCGCACCGTGACTCTTAATCACAATACCGCGCAATCCTAACAGACAGGCGCCATTATACTGGTCGGGGTTGAGGTGACTGAATCGCCGCGTCAGGCTTTTTTGTAACCAACGCTTCAATAAAATCAGCCACCAGGACCTTTTTTTTCCTTCGCCCTGCGATTTGAGCAGCGAAAGGAACATTCGAACGACCCCTTCCATGGTTTTTAACGTTACGTTACCGGTGAACCCATCGCACACCAGCACATCGGTTTTGCCGGTGAGCAACTCATTGGCTTCGAGATAACCAATATAGTTGATAGAAGGCACCTGTTTTAACAATTCCGCGGCTTCGCGAATGTTATCCAGACCTTTTGTCTCTTCTTCACCAATATTCAGTAACGCAACACGGGGATTGTTGATCCCGACAACTTCTTCTGCCAGCACCGATCCCATGACGGCAAACTGAGCCAGCATTGTACTATCACAATCAACGTTAGCGCCCAGATCCAGCACCACCGTTTTGCCCTTTTGCTGATGCGGTAACACCGTCACCAGCGCCGGACGCTCAATGCCCTCTATCGGCTTGAGCAATAATTTCGACAGCCCCATCAGCGCACCGGTATTCCCGGCACTGACGCAAGCCTGAGCTCGCCCTTCTTTTACCAGCTCCAGCGCCATTCGCATAGAGCTGCCACGGCTATTGCGAATAGCCTGCGATGGCCGGGCATCACTGGCAATAACTGACTGCGCAGGAATAATCTGCAGACGCGAACGTTGTTCGAAGTCAGCTTTTGCAAGTAATGGCGTGATTGTGTCGGGATTACCGACTAAAAGAAGTGTGAGTTGCGAATTAGAATTCAGTGCCTGCAATGCAGCAGGCACTGTCACAGAAGGGCCAAAATCGCCCCCCATGACATCTAACGCCAGGGTTAGACGTGTCAAGGTGTCGTCACTGCCTGGTTTGGTGTTTCCCCAGTTGCCTGGGGAAATCCTCACTAAGCTTCATCACGCTTGCGCGTAATTACTTAGTGATTACCTTGCGGCCACGGTAGAAACCGTCAGCAGTGATGTGGTGACGCAGGTGTTTCTCACCAGAAGTCTTGTCTACAGACAGGCTGGTAACTGCGGTCAGCGCGTCATGGGAACGACGCATGCCACGTTTGGAACGGGTTGGTTTATTCTGTTGTACGGCCATGGACCTTACTCCTCAATTACTTACGCTTTAAGCTGGCTAATACGGCAAATGGGTTTGGTTTTTGCGCTTCATCAGGCAGTTCCCCAAAGACCATGTCCGCCTCGGACACTTCACAGTGTTCAGAATCATGCACCGGAACAACTGGCAAGGAGAGGATGATTTCATCTTCAACCAGAGCCAGAAGATCGATTTCACCGAATTCGTTAACCTCAATCGGCTCATACGCTTCCGGGAGTGCTTCAGCCTGTTCGTCAGAACGAACGGGACTAAAACAATACGTTGTGTGAACATGCTGTACAAACGGTTTCCCGCAACGCTGACACGCGAGCGTTACCGTCACCTTTGCATCACCGGTTAAAACGGCAAGGCGCTGGTTATCGATAGCGAACGACATGGAGCATTCAACATCACTGTCCACACTGACTACGGATTCGGCAATACGCTCTGCCTGATCGGAAGAATAGATTCCTTCGTAATCGAGGCGTTTCTGAGCCGTACGAACCGGATCAAGAGTCAGGGGTAATTTTACCTTTTGCATAGGGCGCG
The DNA here is from genome assembly GCF_011752765.1 of Enterobacter sp. Tr-810. Taxonomy (NCBI): domain Bacteria; kingdom Pseudomonadati; phylum Pseudomonadota; class Gammaproteobacteria; order Enterobacterales; family Enterobacteriaceae; genus Enterobacter; species Enterobacter sp. Tr-810. The sequence continues at coordinate 392,368 of NZ_VWWW01000002.1, forward strand.
CATATTAACTTTGTAACGTCATATAGTCAAAGAAAAAGGCAACCAGGGCTGCCTTTTGCCAATTATTCGCACACATTGCGGCCTGTAGTTTAAAATGGCTGGCATCGATACGCTATATCTGGTGATAAAAATATGCCAAATCTCGTTCTCGCCTCCACTTCCCCCTACCGTCGAATGTTGCTGGAAAAACTCGGTATCCCGTTCGAATGTGCCGCACCGGCCGTTGACGAAACCCCACAATCAGGTGAGTCACCACGGCATCTGGTCACACGTCTGGCGCAGGAAAAAGCCCAGTCTCTGGCTGCTCGTTACCCTGCCCATTTGATTATAGGCTCCGATCAGGTTTGCGTACTTGATGGTGTCATCACCGGGAAACCGCATACCGAAGAGAATGCCATCCAGCAGTTGATGAGCGCACGCGGCAATATCGTTACCTTTTATACGGGCCTGGCGCTGTATAACTCGGCCTCAGGCCATCTGCAAACCGAATGCGAGCCTTTCGATGTGCACTTCCGCCATCTCAGCGAGCAAGAGATTGTGGATTACGTACGTAAAGAACGGCCGCTGAACTGTGCAGGCAGTTTTAAAAGTGAAGGGTTGGGAATTGCGTTGTTCGAAAGACTGGAAGGCCGCGACCCTAACACGCTGGTCGGTTTGCCGTTGATTGCGCTTTGCCAGATGTTGCGGCGTGAGGCGTTAAATCCGCTGAGTGCGTGATTTAACCTTCGCGGCCTGATGCCCTCTCCCACAGGGAGAGGGTGCAAACATTAAAAACGACAACTTCGTTGCCGTTTTACTTCTACCTTAACCGCGCAGAACTTTCAGGCAGCGTTTCAGCTGTTCGTCCAGCGGCGCTTCAACACGCATCACCTCACCCGTCCCCGGATGGGTAAATTTCAGCGCAGCGGCATGAAGGAACAGGCGCGATAACCCGGTGCCTGCCAGCTGTTTGTCGAACTCCCTGTCGCCGTAACGGTCGTCAAATGCGATAGGATGCCCGGCATATTGTGTATGTACGCGGATCTGGTGCGTACGGCCCGTTACCGGGCTACAGCGCACCAGCGTGGCAAACTCAAAACGCTCTTCGACTTTAAAACGCGTCTCAGACGGTTTGCCTTCCTGGTTAACGCGCACAATGCGCTCGCCGCTTTGCAGGATATTTTTCAGCAACGGTGCCTGAACCACTTTCATATGGGACTGCCACTGACCACGCACCAGCGCCAGGTAATCCTTCTGCATTCCTTTATCACGCAACTGCTCGTGCAGGGAACGTAACGCAGAGCGTTTTTTCGCTACCAGCAACACGCCAGAGGTATCACGGTCGAGGCGATGCACCAGCTCAAGGAAACGCGCTTCAGGCCGCAAGGCACGCAGGCCTTCAATTACGCCAAAACTCAGACCACTGCCGCCGTGTACCGCCGTGCCCGATGGCTTGTTCAGCACCAGGATGTGATCGTCTTCATATAAAATCACATCGCTAAGGGCCGCGACTTTTTGCAATTTTGGTGAAACCGCCTCTTCTTCACGCTCGGCTACACGTACCGGTGGAATACGGACTTCATCGCCCGCTTCGAGTTTATATTCAGGTTTCACGCGTTTTTTGTTCACCCGCACCTCGCCCTTACGCAAGATGCGATAAATCATACTCTTTGGTACGCCTTTCAGTTGGGTACGCAAAAAGTTATCGATACGTTGCCCCGCTTCATCATCGGTGATGGCAACCATTTTTACGGCTGGAGTCTCTGTTTTCATGGTTGGCGATTCTAAATATCGTCACGCATTAGCGCCACTCATTTTTCTATGCTTATATTTACTTTTATCCGGCACGCTTTCTTCGTGCGCAATCGATTTGGTGGATATTAGACCAATCGCTTCGCTGAAGTGGAGAAACTGTGAGTAACCGGGTGATAATTGGTAAAAGTCATCTTGCTATAACCCGGCGAGCAGTGGAATAATGAAGCCGTTTTCCGTGTTAAATCCTGGTTAAGTAAGGATACTGACGGAATGACCAATTTTGTCTGACCGATCATCCACGCAGCAATGGCGTAAGACGTATTGATCTTTCAGGCAGTTAGCGGGCTGCGGGTTGCAGTACTTCCCGGTATAAGGATTGTTCTCTGGAGAGTTTTACCCAGGCAATTCCCCTGATAATTGCGCTGTGTTTCCGTATGAAATACAGGCAACCGACACTCTGCGCCTCTTAAGCGAGCGACAACCGTGAGGTTGGCGACGTGAATAGTCACGAGGCCATCGGTTCATACCCCGGAAAGCGTCACCTTGCCCGCAGCTTTGTCGTCAATGTAAGAATAATGAGTAAGTTACGATGAAAAGAATGTTAATCAACGCAACTCAGCAAGAAGAGTTGCGTGTCGCCCTTGTGGATGGGCAGCGCCTGTACGATCTGGATATCGAAAGTCCTGGACACGAACAGAAAAAAGCGAACATTTACAAAGGCAAAATCACCCGCATTGAACCAAGCCTTGAAGCTGCATTCGTCGATTACGGCGCTGAGCGTCACGGTTTCCTTCCTCTTAAAGAAATTGCTCGCGAATACTTCCCTGCCAACTATAACTCCCACGGTCGCCCGAACATTAAAGATGTGCTGCGCGAAGGTCAGGAAGTTATTGTTCAGATTGATAAAGAAGAACGCGGCAATAAAGGCGCTGCGCTGACCACCTTTATCAGCCTGGCAGGAAGCTATCTGGTACTGATGCCAAACAACCCGCGTGCGGGTGGTATCTCTCGCCGTATCGAAGGCGACGACCGTACCGAGCTGAAAGAAGCGCTGGCAAGCCTTCAGCTGCCGGATGGCATGGGACTTATCGTTCGTACCGCAGGCGTGGGCAAATCTGCCGAAGCATTGCAGTGGGACTTAAGCTTCCGTCTGAAGCACTGGGAAGCTATCCAGAAAGCAGCTGAAAGCCGCCCTGCTCCATTCCTGATCCACCAGGAAAGTAACGTCATCGTGCGTGCTTTCCGTGACTATCTGCGTCAGGACATCGGCGAAATTCTGATTGATAACCCGAAAGTGCTTGAGCTGGCTCGCCAGCACATCGCCGCACTGGGTCGCCCGGATTTCACCAGCAAAATCAAACTGTACACCGGTGAAATCCCGCTGTTCAGCCATTATCAGATTGAATCCCAGATCGAGTCCGCCTTCCAGCGTGAAGTGCGCCTGCCATCCGGCGGTTCTATCGTTATCGATACCACTGAAGCTCTGACCGCAATCGACATCAACTCCGCACGTGCAACACGCGGTGGCGATATCGAAGAAACGGCCTTCAACACCAACCTTGAAGCAGCCGATGAAATCGCCCGCCAGTTGCGCCTGCGCGACCTGGGTGGCCTGATTGTTATCGACTTCATCGACATGACCCCTGTACGCCACCAGCGCGCGGTTGAAAACCGTCTGCGTGAAGCGGTACGTCAGGACCGTGCGCGTATCCAGATTAGCCATATCTCTCGTTTTGGTCTGCTGGAGATGTCACGTCAGCGTCTGAGCCCATCACTGGGTGAGTCCAGCCATCACGTTTGCCCACGCTGTTCTGGTACAGGTACCGTTCGTGACAACGAATCACTGTCTCTGTCGATTCTGCGCCTGATTGAAGAAGAAGCGCTGAAAGAGAACACCAAAGAAGTCCACGCCATTGTTCCGGTGCCGATTGCCTCTTATCTGCTGAACGAAAAACGTGCCGCAGTCAGTGCAATCGAAGCGCGTCAGGGCGGCGTACGCTGCATCATCGTGCCAAACGACCAGATGCAGACCCCGCACTACCACGTGCTGCGCGTCCGCAAAGGCGAAGAAACCTCGACCCTGAGCTACCTGCTGCCTAAGCTGCATGAAGAAGAGATGGCCCTGCCATCTGATGAAGAGCCTGCCGAGCGTAAACTGCCTGAGCAGCCTGCATTAGCGACCTTCATCATGCCGGAAGCACCACCGGAAGCCGCACTGGAAAAACCAGCTGCGAAACCTGCGGTTCAAAAACCGGCACCAGAAGCGGTGAAAGCACAGCCAGAACAGCCAGGTCTTCTGAGCCGTTTCTTCGGCGCACTGAAAAAGATGTTCGCTGGCGAAGAAGCACAGCCAGAACAGCCACAGGAAGCACCGAAAGAGGCGAAGCCAGAGCGTCAGCAGGATCGTCGTAAACGTCAGAACAACCGTCGCGATCGCAATGACCGTAACGATCGTAGCGATCGTAACGAGCGCCGTGATAACCGTTCCGACAACAACGAAGGCCGTGAACAACGCGAAGACAACCGCCGCAACCGTCGTGAGAAGCAACAGCAAAACGTTGAAGATCGCGAAATTCGCCAACAGGCGGGCGATGAGTCTGAGAAGAGCAAACAGCGCGACGAGCAGCAGCCTCGCCGTGAGCGCAATCGTCGCCGTAACGACGACAAGCGTCAGGCTCAGCAGGAAGTTAAAAACCTGAACCGCGAAGCGCCTGTTGAACAGCAGGAGACCGAGCAGGAAGAACGTACTCAGGTTATGCCTCGCCGCAAACAGCGTCAGCTGGCTCAGAAAGTTCGTTTCGTGTCAGAGCAAACGGAAGAGACCGCAATTGTCGCTGCTGAAACCGTCGCTGAAATCGCGCCGAACACCCAACTGGCTAAAGTAGACCTGCCAGCCGTGGTCGACAACAGCGCAGAGCAGGATGAAAACGGTGAAGGCCGTGATAACGCAGGGATGCCACGTCGCTCCCGTCGTTCTCCGCGTCACCTGCGCGTAAGCGGCCAGCGTCGTCGTCGTTATCGTGACGAGCGTTATCCAGGCCAGTCGCCAATGCCGTTAGCCGTAGCCTGTGCTTCCCCGGAAATGGCCTCTGGTAAAGTCTGGATCCGCTATCCGGTTGCACGTCCAGAGCAGCTGGTTGAAGAAACGGTTGTGGCTGAAGAGATCGTGGCTCCAGTAGAAGCCGTGCAGGAAGTGGTAACAGAAGCCGCAACCGTTGTTGAGCCTCAGGCTGTTGAGAGTGCTCCTCATGCCGTTGCCGTGGAAACAACCCATCCAGAAGTGATTGCTGCGCCAGTTGCTGACGCTGTACACATCATCGCGGAAGAAGACACTGTGGTTGCTGAGCAGGTAGCAGAAGAAGTTGAACCTACCACACCGGTTGAAGAGATCGTTGAAGCTGTCGCTGAAGACGTGGTGGCCGAAGCACCCGTTGCCGTTGAGGTTAACGCTGAACCTGCACCTGTTGTTGCCGAAGCCATCGCGCCAGAAGTGAAGCCTGAACCGGTTGTCGAAGCGGCTGCCCGTGCTCACGTTGCCACTGCGCCAATGACGCGTGCGCCAGCGCCAGAGTACGTGCCAGAAGCACCTCGCCAGAGCGACTGGGTTCGTCCGAACTTTAACTTCGACGGCAAAGGCTCTGCCGGTGGTCACAGTGCAACGCACCAGGCGACTGCACCGGCTACCCGCCCACAGTCTGTCGAGTAAGTCTGCGTAACATAATAAAAGCCGACCTTCGGGTCGGCTTTTTTATGGCTACTGCTCGGGTTTTCTCATGCCGGCGATGTCCGGCATCACCTGGCGCATCATCTCCAGAAAACGCCGCAGACGCGCCGGATAATAGCGTGACCACGGATACACCAGATGCACAGGTAACGCCGCAGGTTGCCAGCCAGGAAGCAAATGCACTAACCGCCCTTCCTGAATATCCTCTTTGACCGTCCAGCTTGAAACAACCGCCACGCCCAGCCCGCTCAGCACGGTATTGCGCGCCACATGCAGGCTGTCGGTACTCAGTCTTGGGGTGATGGCAACTCGTGCGGGCAACTCAGAAACGCCATCGAATAACTCGATATGGCGCTGATAAAAAGTGTTGATCGCAATCCACGGCAGCGCAGAGAGATCTTCCGGGGTTTTCACGGGCGCAAACTGAGCCAGCAGCTCCGGCGATGCCACCACACAGCGCGGGACTTCCGCCAGCAGCACAGAAACGGTCGCCGGATCGATTTCAGCACCCACGCGGATGGCGCAGTCGAGATTATCGCTCAGGAAGTCGACCGACTTATCATTCAGCATCCACTCCACGGACAACTGTGGATAGCGCAGCAAAAATTGCGTGAGCGGTTTCAGAAGCTGATCCTGCCCGAAGGCATGGGGCGCACGAACCCGCAGCACGCCAACCGGTTCATCTTCGGTTTGTCCGACTTCATCTTCCAGCGCCAGCCAGCTATCAATCACCCGCCGGGCATGTTGATAACAGCGTTCGCCATCATCCGTTAATTTAGTTGCATGGGTGGTACGTAGCAACAACCGAACACCCAGCACGGTTTCCAGAGATTGCAAACGCCGGCTGACTGTCGCCTGCGTTGTGCCAAGCTGCCTTGCTGCCGCCGACAACGAACCCGACTCCACGATGCGTACAAACGTCCGCATCAGCTCAACCCTATCTATACGTTCAGTTCGCTTCATGATTTATCTGGTAAAACGTTTAACGTATAAGCGTTTTACCACCAGGGCGTCTACCACCACAAGGCTGACTGCGAAAAAATGTCCTCACACTATGACTGAGGAACGTCTTATGAACACAACAACTGTCACCCATGCCGTAAGCCGCTGGGTTATTTTTATGCTGGCGATGGGTGCCGGATTCAGCGTGGCATCGATTTACTATGCCCAGCCTCTGCTGCCCCTGATGGGTTCAGACCTGCATCTGAGTATCGAAGGCATGGGTCTGGTACCGACGCTGACCCAGGCAGGTTATGCGCTGGGTATTCTCTTCCTGCTGCCGCTTGGCGATCGCCATGACCGCAGAACATTAATCCTGATCAAAAGCGCCGCCCTGGCCCTCTTCTTACTGGGCTGTAGCCTGACCGGGCAGTTGCATTCCCTGCTGCTGGCAAGCCTGTTAATCGGGATGGCCGCAACCATGGCGCAGGATATCGTCCCTGCGGCAGCCATACTTGCGCCGGAAGGCAAACAGGGCAAAACCGTGGGCACGGTCATGACCGGCTTGTTACTGGGTATCTTACTGTCGCGTACCGTCAGCGGCGTGGTGGGTGAAGCCTTTGGCTGGCGCGTTATGTATCAACTGGCCGCCGTCAGTATTGCCATTATCGGCGCGGTGATGTGGGCGGTACTGCCGCGTTTTGCGACTCATTCCACGCTCAGCTATCCGGCACTGATGCGCTCAATGGAGCACCTGTGGCGTCTTTATCCGGCTCTGCGCCGTGCGGCACTGGCTCAGGGTTTCCTTTCGGTGGCGTTCAGCGCGTTCTGGTCAACGCTTGCCGTGATGCTGTTTGAGCGCTATCACCTGGGCAGCGCGGTTGCCGGTGGGTTTGGTATTGCCGGTGCGGCGGGTGCACTTGCTGCACCGCTGGCGGGTGGCCTGGCGGATAAACTGGGCGCAGGTAAAGTCACCCAGCTTGGCGCAGTACTGGTTACCGTCTCTTTTGCTCTGATGTTCCTGATGCCTGCCCTTGGCACACACGGACAATTGTTCCTGATTGCGCTTTCCGCCGTCGGTTTCGACCTTGGCCTGCAATCGAGCCTGGTGGCGCACCAGAACCTGGTCTACAGCCTTGAGCCGCAGGCACGTGGTCGTCTGAACGCCCTGCTGTTTACGGTAGTCTTTATCGGAATGGCGCTGGGTTCAGTGGCGGGCTCGAATATCTATTCCCTGGCAGGCTGGTCTGGCGTGGTCGCGCTGGCAACTCTATGCGGCGCCATTGCACTGGTGATCCGCTTGATTGAAAGCGCCCGAGTGATCTCTGCTCAGGCTGAAGCGTTATAAAAAAAATGCCCAATCCAGATACGGATTGGGCAGTCAAAACATGTCCAGTTTCGAGACATGTTCTAAGAGGTCAAGATGTTACTTGTTCAACTGGAATAGAGACATACCCTGCATATCGCTGAACGCTTTATAAGACGCCTGCAATGCCGCCTGCTGCATGGTGTAAGACGAAATCACCGAGTTCCAGTCAACGTCTACCAGGTCGCTCATCTGCTGAGTTTGTCCCAGCGCACGATCCTCGCCCAGCGTATCCAGTTTATCCAGCTCATTCAGCTTCGTACCCAAATCAGCACGCACCATCAGAACGTTATCCAGCGAGTTGCTCAGGCCACGGTTGGCTTTATCAATCGAAGCTGTCACGGCGTCAGCGGCAGTCTGGTCGTCGGTAACCGGGGTATTCAGCGCGGCAATGGCCGAATCCAGGATCTTAAACAGGTTCGTTTCCGGAGTACTGCCGTCAGGCTCTGGTTTTGCGTTGCTGGTGAACGTATCGAAAACTTCAGTGCCGGTATGGCTGATTTGCATGGTACGCGCCGAATCAACCTGCTGGCTGATTGGCGTCGAGCCGCCCTGGTAATCACCGGTTGTCGAATCAAAGGCCGGCGCTTCGGTTTTGTAACCGGCAAAGATATAACGGCCATTACCTTCGGTGCTGTTCGCCAGGTTCATCAGCTGATCGCGGATACCCTGGAGATCAGTTGCCAGCGAAGCGCGGTCGGTATCACTCAGCGTGCCGTTGCCCGCATAAACGACCTTTTCCTGCGCGCTCTGGATAGCCGATGTCACCTGCGACAACACGTTTTCTTCCAGAGAGACTTTGGTCGTGGCAAAGCTACGCGCCAGCGTAAACTGGCTGTTCTGGGCTTGCGCCTGAGACAGGACAACAGCCTGAGACGCGGCAATCGGGTCATCGGATGGGCGGTTTACACGCTTACCGGTAGACATCTGTTCGCCATACCCGAGCCAGAGACTCTGGGAGTTTGTCACTCCACGCATACTCTGCTCATACATCATTTGAGTGCTAATACGCATTTTTGACCCCGGTCTTAGCGAATATTGATTAACGCATCAAAGAGCGTGCTGGCAGTCTGAAGAACCTGCGCATTCGCGAGGTAATACTGCTGATAACGTTGCAGGTTGCCGTACTCTTCGTCCAGATTAACCCCGGAGATAGACTGCTGCTGTTTGGTCAGCTGCGTCACAACGTTGGTCTGCGTTTCGCTACTGGTTTTCAGCGATGCGGTGGTGCTACCTACCGTACTGACCAATGCAGCGTAAGCATCGTTGAAGGTCTTATTGCCACCAACCACTTTGGCGCTTTGCAGATCCAGCAGTTTTTGACCGTTGGTGTTATCGCTATTGCCACTGCCGCTGGCGGACGCCATTGCCAGTTTGGATTCGTCGCTAATCGCCAGGTCCATATTCATGATGACGTCGTTCACCGGCTTCACAACAAAGCTGTCTTTGGTGTTCGCAGAACCGCTGATGTTAACGTTCAGGCCGTCAAACGACAGGTTGCCGCTGCCATCAGGCGTTGCGGAGAAGCTGGTTTTGTCCGCCAGACGGGTTACCGTCCAGTTGGTGCCGTTGTATTCGACTTTGTAGTTAGTCGCCTGCACGGCGGAGCTGTCGGTTACGCTCGCCGTCACAGACGCACTGCCGGTATTTTTGCTGTTGCTCAGCACGGACGGAGAACCATAATCAAACAGTTTGCCACCCGCATCGCCATTGGCATCAAACCCGGCTTCATGCTGTTTATTCATGGCATCGGCAAACGCCAGCGCCATCTGGTTCAGCGAGTTACGTGCTTTATCCAGATCCTGAGAACGGAAGGTTAACAACCCGCCCAGGGAACCGGTGGTGATCTGTTTTTCCGGGATCTCAACGTTGCCAGCGGCCGCATCCACATACGCAACCGTGATACGCGAAGGATCGGCGCTGGACTGAACCGCCGCCAGCTGATTCGCGGTGCTGCCCTGAACGAGGTTGTAACCGTTCGCGAAGGAGATGTTGTAGGTACCGCTATCCTGCACGGCCACTTCAACACCCACGATCTGGTTCAGGTTATTCACCAGCTGGTCACGCTGATCGAGCAGTTCGTTCGGAGATGAACCTGCCCCCACACCGGTCAGACGCGAAATCTGATCGTTGAGGTTCGCGATTTGTTTCGCGTAGGCGTTAATCTGGTCGACGCTGCTGGAAATAGAGGTATTAACCTGCTTATCCTGATCGCGCAGATACTGGTCGTTAACCTTGAACTGGTTCACCAGGCCATCAGCTTTGCCGAGCACCGTCTGGCGTGCAGCCGGGTCGTCTGCATTACTGACCAGCGTTTGCAGGCTGGTAAAGAAGTCCTGCAACGTTGTGGACAGTGAGTTCGTGGTATCAGACAGCACGTCGTCAATTTTCGACATCTGCTGATAACGCGTTGTCAGTCCGCTGTTCTGGGTATCTGCTGCACGCAGCTGGTTAGTGATGAATGCATCATACTCACGCTGTACACCGGAGACATAAACCCCGTTGCCAACCCAGCCACCGCCTGTCAGCGTGCTGTTAGAGGCTCCCAGAATGGTGTTCTGGCGAGTGTAACCAGCCACGTTGTAGCTTGAAATATTATTACTGACGGTATTGAGTGCCGCCTGTGCAGCACTGAGGCCACTCATGGCGCTGTTAATCAAACTGGACATGGGGGTTCCTTTTATACTTTCAGACACGAGTCCTGATGAAGGTTATCGGCAGCCTCCACCGGGACTTGAGAACTTTCAGAACAGATTTTCGAGATCTGTGCTATAGGCTTTGCTGACTTTCTCGCCCATCGATTTCAGCTGCTGGATCATGCTGGTAAGCTTACGCGCATAGTTTGGATCGGTGGCGTAGCCCGCGTTCTGCAATGCTTGCGCGCCCTGCTCCGGCGTTGCCGCCTGGGTTACCGCGTTATAGCGCGGGTTGCGGCTCAGCACGTTCACGTAATCCGACAGCGCTTCCAGATAAGAGCTGTACACACGGAATTTCGCTTTCACTTTCACGGCGGCGCCGTTTTCGTATTCCGTGGTGGTTATCTCGGTCGTTGGCCCTTTCCAGCTGGAATTGGCCTTAACGCCAAAGATGTTAAAGCTTGGCTCACCGTTTTCTTTACGGATCTGACGTTGTCCCCAGCCCGACTCCAGCGCGGCCTGCGCCAGAATCAGGTGATGAGGTACGCCGCTCTGTTCACTGGCTAGCCGCGCAGGCAGGGAAAGCTGCGCCAGGAAGTCCTTGCTGTCACCGGAAAGCGGCTCGTCGCTGTTATCAGTCGCCTTCGGCATCGCTTTACGCACCATCTGCGTCAGCGCCTGGTTTTGATAACTGGTCACCGTTTCCAGGTCGAACTTCATCGGCACCTGCTGCGGCTGCTCTTCCTGCGCCTGCACACCCTGTGCGGCTTCGGTCTGTTTCACAATCATGTCAGCCAGACCCAAGCCCTTCCCGGCCGTCATCTGCTGCGCAATCTGCTGGTCATACATGCTGGTATAGAGTCGCGTTGAATCGCTGCTGAAAATCCCGTCTTTCGGCAGGGTTTCACGCATACTTTTCAGCATCATCTGTACAAACATCCCTTCCACCTGGCGGGCGACCGGGCGAATGTTCGCCGACGGATCTTTACCCGCTTTGGTTTTCAGTTCGTTGAGCGACTGGGCATCCCAGGCGGCACTGGTCAGCAGTTTGCTATCGGTCAGCATTAGATGATTTCCACTTTGGCGCGCAGGCAGCCTGCACTTTGCATTGATTGCAGAATGGACATCAGATCTATCGGCGTTGCACCCAACGCGTTCAGCGCACGTACCACGCTGTTCAGGTTGGCACTGGAGCGCACGCTTTGCAGCGAACCGCCGCTCTGGCGCATATCAATCTGCGTTTGTGGGGTCACTACCGTCTGGCCGCCACCAAATGGCGTATTCGGCTGACTGACGTTCGCGGAACGGTTCACTGTCACCGAGAGGTTGCCCTGCGCCACGGCGCAGCTATCCAGCATCACCTCGCGGTTCATGACCACAGAACCTGTACGTGAGTTAATAATGACTTTGGCATCCTGAAGCGGAACGTTCACTTCCATATTCTGGATATCCGCCAGCATCCGCACCTGGTTGCTACTGCCCGTTGAAGTACGGATCTGCACGGTACGTGCGTCCAGCGCGGTTGCGCTGCCGTAGCCACGGCTGCGGTTGATGGTGTCGGCAATTTGCTGCGCCATCGTGAAGTCTTCATTATTCAGTTGCAGGTTAATGGTGTTACCGGAACCAAACTGGGTTGGCAGTTCACGTTCAATAATCGCCCCGCCGGTAATACGTCCGCCGTTGAGCTGGTTCACCTGCACGCTGCTGCCGCCCGCAGATGCCCCCGCCCCGCCGACCAGGATGTTCCCCTGTGCCAGCGCATACACCTGGCTATCAACACCTTTTAATGGCGTCATCAGCAGCGTACCGCCGCGCAGGCTTTTGGCGTTACCCATAGAGGAAACCACCACGTCAATGGTCTGCCCCTGACGCGCGAACGCCGGGTAGGACGCAGTGACCATCACCGCAGCCACGTTTTTCAGCTGCATGTTGGTGCCCGTCGGTACGGTAATACCGAGCTGGGAGAGCATGTTGTTTAAGCTCTGGGTGGTGAATGGCGTCTGGGTGGTCTGGTCACCCGTGCCGTCCAGCCCCACGACCAGGCCATAGCCAATCAGGGAGTTTTCACGTACGCCCTGGACGCTGGTCAGGTCACGAATACGATCGGCCTGAGCAAAGGTAGCCACCAGAGTCAGCACCGCTGCGAAGAGGAATTTAAACATGAGTCACCTCGCTTACATCGGCGATAAGTTAAGGAAGAAGCGTTGCAGCCAGCCCATATTTTGCGCTTCATTGATGTAGCCGTTGCCGACGTACTCGATGCGCGCATCCGCCACCTGGGTGGACGGTACGGTATTGGTGCCGCTGATGGTGCGAGGGTTAACCACACCAGAGAAGCGGATGAACTCAGTGCCCTGGTTGATGGCAATCTGTTTTTCACCCACAACGTGTAAGTTGCCGTTAACCAGAACCTGGTCAACCGTCACCGTCAGCGTACCGCTGAAGGTGTTACTTGCGTTAGCGCCACCCTTACCGTTAAAGGTGTTGCCGCCAGATGCATCAACATCGGCACGCGCATTGCCAAACAGGCCCTGCAGGTATCGTGGTACGGTGTCGAAGCCAAAATTGGTTTTGCCATCGCGGCTGGCATTCGCCGACGAGCTCTTGCTCGCACTGACGTTTTCCTGCAACACAATGGTCAGGGTATCGCCGACGTTACGTGGGCGACGGTCTTCAAACAGCGGCTGATAACCATAGTTAATCGGCTGCGCAGTCTGGAAAATGGAGCCGTTCACAACTGGCGCAGGGCCAGGAACGGGTTGGGCGGTAGTCGCACCCTCAACCAGTGGTTTAGACGGGATCCAGGCACAGCCGCTGAGAGTGACGGCCAGGACAGTCATAATCGGATAACGAAACGCCGCGTGTTTTTGCATTGCCTTCATCTTCAAAAACAGGGAGCCGGTGCGGCAGTTACCGCACCGGACTACACCTTAGAGTTGCGTCAGTTTTTGCAGCATCTGGTCGGTCGTCGACACTGCTTTACTGTTAATTTCATACGCGCGCTGAACCTGGATCATATTCACCAGTTCTTCCGCAACGTTAACGTTCGAGGTTTCGACATAACCCTGATACAGCAAACCTGCACCGTTCAGGCCAGGCGTGCTTTCATTTGGCGTACCGGAGGATTGCGTTTCGGTGTAGAGGTTCTCACCAATGCTTTCCAGACCGGTATCGTTCATGAAGGTGGTCAGGTTGAGCTGCCCTACCTGCACCGGGTTGGTCTGCCCCTGCTGCGTTACGCTGACCGCACCATCACGTCCGATGGTGATGCTCAGGGCGTTTGCCGGGATAGTGATTGCAGGCTGAACCTGGAAGCCACCCGCGGTTACCAGCTGGCCGTTCTGATCAACCTGGAAAGAGCCATCGCGGGTATAGGCAGAGGTTCCGTCAGGCAACTGCACCTGGAAGAAGCCCTGGCCTTTGATCGCCACGTCTTTACTGTTGTTGGTCTGAGACAGGTTGCCCTGGCTGTGCAGACGCTCGGTCGCCACCGGACGAACACCGGTACCGATCTGCAAACCGGACGGCAGCGTGGTTTGTTCAGAAGACTGAGCACCTGGCTGACGAATAGTTTGATAAAGCAAATCTTCGAAAACGGCGCGCTGACGCTTGAAACCATTGGTACTGACGTTTGCCAGGTTGTTGGCAATCACGTCCATATTGGTTTGTTGTGCGTCCAGGCCCGTTTTCGCGATCCATAAAGAACTGATCATAGGAAGTCCTGTTAACTCATAGCCAGAAGTTGGTTAGCTTTGCTCGCGTTTTCATCAACGCTGCTGATAATTTTCATCTGCATTTCAAAACGACGGGCACTGGCGATCATATCGGTCATGGCTTCAACCGGTTTGACGTTACTGCCTTCCAGCACACCAGACATCACACGAATACTCGGATCAGCCTGTAATGTGGCACCGCGCGTGGCTTGCGTTGCCTGGGTCAGACGGAACATCCCGTCATCACCACGCTGCACTTCTTTGCCTTCCGCTTTAACCAGCTTCAGACGACCGACAGGCGCAACGGTGTTTGCCGGGTCACCTGGGTTTAATGCCGAGATGGTCCCGTCAGCAGCGATGGTCAGCTCTGAGCCTTCCGGTACGGTAAGCGGACCAGCTTCACCCATCACCGGGTGTCCCTGGATCGTCAGTTGCCCGGTAGCGCTCACCTGGATATTACCGTTGCGGGTATACCCCTCGCTGCCATCGGCAGTTTGCACGGCCAGCCAGCCGTCCTGCTGAAGTGCAACGTCCAGTGGACGCGAGGTGTAATCCATCTGACCCGGCGTCATATCCGCACCTGGTGTAGAAGCCGTTACCAGCGTACGCGTAGATAACGACAGCCCTTCTACCGGCACGGCGCGCAGCGCATTAAGCTGCGCACGAAAACCCGGTGTAGAGGCGTTCGCCAGGTTGCTGGCGGTGACCGCCTGCTGATTGAGCGTCTGGCTTGCGGCGCCCATCGCTGTATATATTGCGTGATCCATTGCGCTTTCCTGTTAGCCGCTTAACGCAGGTTAACCAGCGTGTTGAGGATCTGATCCTGAGTTTTGATCGTCTGTGCGTTCGACTGATAGTTACGTTGAGCAACAATCATGTTCACCAGCTCTTTACTCAGGTCAACGTTAGAAGCTTCCAGGGCACCGTTGGTCAGCGTACCGAAGTTACCGGTTCCTGCTGTACCCAGCAGCGCAACGCCGGATGACTGGGTTGCAGACCAGACGTTATCGCCTTCAGACTGCAAGCCTTCGTTGTTGGCGAAGTTTGCCATCACGATCTGACCCAGAACCTGAGTCTGTTCGTTGGAGTAGTTACCCACAACGGTACCGTCATCGTTGATCTGATAGCTCACCAGGTCGCCAGGCTTGTAACCGTTCTGGGTGGTCGCCACAACGTTGTTGGAACCGGTGTTCTGCTGCATGGAGTTCAGGAAGCTCAGGTTGAACGATGCAGGGGTTGCGCCACTGACTGAATCGGTAACGATATTGATGGACGGGGTGGTGTTGGCGGTAGTGGCCAGTGACCAGGTTTCCGGCGTGGTGCCAAGCGCGGTGTAGTTATACACGCCTGCCAGGTTACCGTTGTTGTCAAAACTCATCTGCGCCGCTTTGTTCACGGCTGAGTTAGCAACGCTTGCATCCTGGGTATACAGATCCCATTTGTTATCAGCGGTTTTGACATAGTAAACGCTCATATTATGCTCGTTACCCTGGCTGTCATACACCGTGACCGAACCCTTCTTGTTGTAGCTGTCCGCGTTGGTCGGATCAAATGCCACTGTAGGGATGTCGTCCGTGGAGTTCAGGTTGATCTGCTGCGTTGCGGTGGTGGTCGATTTCGCGGCCATCAGGGTATTCGGAATCGAAATAGGCTGTGGGTTCGCACCGGTCTGTACCGATGGTGGCGTACCCGCAACCGGGTAACCGGTCAGTTGCAGACCCTGCATGTTCACCAGGTTACGGTTTTCATCCAGTTTGAACTGGCCGTTACGGCTGTAGAACACGGAACCGTTCGCATCAACCATACGGAAGAAACCGTTCTGGCTGATAGCCACATCCAGGCCACGACCGGTGTTGGTGGTGGTACCGTCGGTGAAGTCCTGAGTGATGCCTGCAACTTTAACGCCCAGGCCTACTTTGGAACCGGCAAACATATCTGCGAAAGAGGCAGAGCCGGATTTAAAACCGTAGGTCGCGGAGTTGGCGATGTTGTTGCCAATGACATCCAGGTTGGTGGCCGCAGCATTCAGGCCGCTGACCGCTTGAGAAAAGGCCATGACTTACTCCTGATAAGTGTTAAGGCTTAGATAATCTGCCGAACTTCGTCGAGTGTGGTGGTACCTGTGGTACCCAAATCCAGTTTGTTGCCGTCGCTACCTTTAATCACGCCCTGCACCAGCCCAAACTGAAGTGGCTGTGCAACCAGCTGAGTCGTCCCGTTGCTGGCCGCGATAGACACGGTGTAAGAACCGTTTGGCGCCGTAGATCCATCGGTCACGCTGCCGTCCCAGGTAAAGGTGTGAACACCGGCCGACAGTGCACCAATATCGATGGTACGAACCACGGCTCCGGTGGAGTCTTTAATTGTGGCGGTAACTTTGTCGGCAGCCTGTTGCAGTTCCACGCCAAACGGAGTGGTAGAGGTGGACGTTGTGCCATCGGTGGTAGTGCTGCCAGCAAGCACCGTGGTGCCAGGGATCATGACACCGTGACCAATCAGGTTCGCCGCCTGAAGCGACTGGCTGTTATCGATCTGGCCGGATACTGAGCCCAGCGTGGTGTTGAGCTTTTCAATGCCGCTAACGGTACTGATCTGCGCAAGCTGCGTGGTCAGTTCGTTGTTCTGCATCGGGTTGGTTGGATCCTGGTTCTTCAGCTGTGCCACCAGCAGCGTCAGAAAGCTGCTTTGCAGATCGGAAGCACTGCTTCCCGTCAGGGAGCTGGAGCTGGTCGAGCTGGTACTGGTAACGCCCGAGTTAGTGGTGTCATTCACATTGACGGCGATGGACATGCGTGTCTCCTTTACTGGCCGAGAGTGAGTGTTTTGAGCATCATGCTCTTCACGGTATTAAGCACTTCGACGTTGGCCTGATAGCTACGCGAAGCCGACATGGAGTTGACCATTTCGCCAACCACATCCACGTTTGGCATTTTCACGTAACCACTGGCGTCGGCGAGCGGATTACCCGGCTCGTAGACCAGTTTGTCCGGTGCCTGGCTCTCTACCACGTCAGAGACTTTCACGCCGCCCGTCGCCGCGCCTGGCGCAGCATCGACCTGAAAGACAACCTGTTTTGCACGATAAGGCTGCCCGTCCGGGCCGGTCACGCTGTCGGCGTTTGCCAGGTTACTGGCCGCCACGTTCAGGCGTTTGGACTGCGCTGTCAGCGCCGAACCCGCGATATCAAAAATATTCAGCAAGGCCATGAATTAGTTGCCCCCCTGGAGGACGCTCATCATGCTTTTGATTTGTCCGCCGAGCACGGTCAGGCCTGTCTGATACTGAAGGCTGTTATCGGCAAACTGTGTACGCTCCCGGTCCATGTCTACGGTGTTACCGTCGAGAGAAGGCTGATCGGGGACGCGATAAAGTAAGTCAGTGGTTGGCGCAGTCATCGCCTGAGCGGGAATATGGCGTGAGGATGTCAGTGCAAGCGCAACCCCAGTCCCTTCGGTACGTCCCCGCTCCATCACTTTTTTAAGCACACTGGAAAAATCAATATCGCGCGCCTGAAACCCGGGGGTATCCGCGTTAGCGATATTGGCGGCTAAAATTTCCTGCCGCTGGGCGCGTAAATTGAGCGCTTCCTGCTGAAAACGTAAGGCAGCGTCGAGTTTATCGAGCATGTCTCCTCCGCTGATGGCAAAATTTCAGTTCACAGCTTAAATCTCAACCCGTCTGCCTTATCGACGGAATAAGCGCAAAATGCGTCGCTATTTATTGCGTTGATGCAAAACCACTGAAGGTAGAATCCTCTCAATTCTGAAAACGGTGGAACGTGCGATGCGAACATTGAGACATGGTCTTGCGGCAACCTTATTGCTTTTAAGCCCCTTTGTTCAGGCAGAAAATCTTCAGGCAACTGGCCTTAGCGACCAGCTGACGAGCTTCTTTGCCCAGCAACTGGCAGGCTTTAGCGATGACGTCACGGTTATCGTGCGCACACCGCCCAATCTGTATCCCTCCTGCGACCAGCCCTCTTTCAGCGTGACCGGCAGTGCAAAACTGTGGGGCAACGTAAACGTGCTGGCGCGCTGCGCCAATGAAAAACGCTATTTACAGGTTGCAGTTCAGGCGACGGGCAATTATGTTGTCGCCGCCCAGCCTATCGCCCGGGGAAGTGTGTTGCAGGCAGGCAGCGTGACGCTAAAACGTGGCCGCCTCGATCAGCTACCGCCGCGTACGATGCTCGATATAAATCAGGCGCAGGACGCCGTAAGCCTTCGCGATGTCGCCCCAGGTCAGGCCATTCAGCTGTCAATGCTGCGCCAGGCGTGGCGAGTAAAAGCCGGTCAGCGGGTGATGGTGGTTGCCAACGGAGATGGGTTTAGCGTCAACAGTGAAGGTCAGGCGTTAAACAACGCCGCCGTTGCACAAAATGCCCGTGTGAGGATGTCCTCAGGCCAGGTGGTTAGCGGAACTGTCGATACTGATGGGAATATTCTGATTAACCTATAATCTTTTTAAAGATTTCGCGGCGACTGCCGATAAATAATCAACTAATGATGATGTCAGGCGCAAACGCCGCGAACCCTCGATGAGGACAACACAATGAGCATTGATCGTACATCAGCCCTAAAACCGGTTAGCACTGTACAACCTCGCGAAACGAATGACGCTACGCCGCAGAAAACGCGTCTGGAAAAGCCGTCGACTGCGAACAGCACCAGCGTCACTCTGAGCGACGCGCAGGCAAAACTGATGCAGCCAGGCAGCAGCGATATCAACATGGACCGTGTTGAATCACTGAAAACCGCTATTCGTAACGGCGAGCTGAAAATGGACACCAGCAAAATCGCTGATGCACTGATTCAGGAAGCGCAGAGTTTCTTACAGAGTAACTAACCGTATGAGTCGACTGCCAGAAATACTGGATCAAATGACGGTTGTCCTGAACGACCTGAAAACGGTAATGGATGCAGAACAACAACACCTGTCTTCCGGTCAGATCAACGGCAGCGCGTTGCAACGTATTACCGAAGATAAAAGCTCGCTCCTGGCGACGCTGGATTACCTGGAGCAGCAGCGACGCGCGGAACAAGATCCGCGACGCAGTGCAAACGATGAGATTGTCGAACGCTGGCAGACGATTACAGAAAAGACCCAGCACCTTCGCGACCTCAATCAGCATAACGGCTGGCTGTTAGAAGGACAGATCGTACGTAATCAGCAGGCGCTTGAAGTGTTGAAACCCCATAAAGAAACGGGGCTTTACGGTGCGGATGGTCAAACATCCAGTGCGAGAATTACGGGCGGGAAAAAGATTTCGATTTGACGTGTTAACGGCGAATCAGGGAACGGGGAGCACCATCTGGTGAACTCCCCTTTTGGCGTTTATGCCGTACGGCGGGCAAACTCTTTCACTTTAAACCCAAGTACTGCAAGCGTTGCAAAGTAAGCCACAATACCGACCACCACCACGGCTATCAGACGCATCAGACGATAAGGCATCGTACCCTGTGCCCAGTCTGGCATCACGTACATCATGCCGAGTAACGCCGCCGACATCACCAGCACCGCAACCAGCAAACGCACCAGGAAACTCGCCCATCCCGGCTGCGGGGTAAAGATATCCTGTTTACGCAGTTGCCAGTACAACAGCCCGGCGTTCAGACAGGCCGCCAGACCAATCGACAGTGACAGACCGGCATGTTTCAGCGGACCAATAAACGCCAGGTTCATGAGCTGCGTCATGATCAGGGTTACGATGGCAATCTTCACCGGAGTTTTAATGTCCTGACGGGAGTAGAAGCCCGGAGCAAGCACTTTAACCACAATCAGCCCCATCAGCCCCACCGAATAGGCCACCAGCGCGCGCTGGGTCATGGCGGCATCAAAAGCGGTAAATTTACCGTACTGGAAAAGAGAAACGGTCAACGGTTTAGCAAGGATCCCTATCGCCACCGAAGCCGGCAGCGCCAGCAGGAAGCACAGACGCAGCCCCCAGTCCATCAAACGACAGTATTCATCATGGTTGCCGCTGGCAAAGCTTTTCGACAGCGATGGCAACAGGATAGTCCCCAGCGCAACGCCCAACACCCCTGACGGGAACTCCATCAGACGGTCAGCGTAATACATCCAGGAAACAGAGCCGGACACCAGGAAAGAGGCAAAGATGGTGTTGATGATCAACGAGATCTGGCTGACGGATACGCCGAGGATCGCCGGGCCCATCTGCTTAATCACGCGCATCGCCCCGGCATCACGGAAGTTAACGCGCGGCAGCACCAGCATCCCTATCTTTTTCAGATGCGGCAGCTGATAGGCCAGCTGCAATACACCGCCCACGGTAACCGCCCAGGCCAGCGCCAGTACCGGTGGGTTGAAATGCGGGGCCGCAAACAGCGCAAAGCCGATCATGCTGACGTTAAGGAACGTAGGTGCAAACGCCGGAACGGAGAAGCGGTTCCAGGTGTTCAGAATGGCGCCAACCAGTGAGGCCAGCGAGATCAGCAGAATATAAGGAAAGGTAATGCGCAGGAGCTGGCTGGTGAGGGCAAATTTATCGGCCGTATCAGCAAAACCCGGCGCCGTCACCATAATCACCCAGGGAGCCGCCAGCATCCCGATAACGGTTACTACCGCCAGCGCCAGCGTCAACAGGCCAGAGACGTAGGAGACAAACACGCGGGTGGCATCTTCACCCTGCTTGCTTTTATATTCCGCAAGGATGGGAACAAACGCCTGTGAAAATGCCCCTTCTGCAAAGATACGGCGCAGCAAATTGGGCAGCTTGAACGCGACGAAAAAGGCGTCAGTGGCCATCCCTGCGCCGAAAACCCTCGCCACAATGGCATCGCGCGCAAAGCCAAGCACGCGGGAAAACATGGTCATCGAGCTGACTGCCGCCAGCGATTTTAATAAGTTCATTAACGTGAATTTCCAGAACCATACGGATTTGTAGGCCGGGTAAGCAAAAGCGCCACCCGGCAAAGCCAACAAGCGGCGCTTAGTCTAACCCGATTTCAACGAATTACTATCCGCAGATGTTACAGCGAGTTATTCGCTCATGGCATCTCGCCAGAGCCTTTCCACAATACGCTGCGCAAGGATGGCCTGCTCGCCAGAGGTTTCCGGAACCGTCTGATTTTGCACGCATGTGATAAAGTGACGCGCGCAACCGACAAAGCCACGTTGTTCGAGCGTACTCTGCCAGCCAGGAACAGGCTGCATCACCACACCTTTGCCCTTCTCTTCCCGCCACTCGCGCATATCGGTGATGTCATACAGTGCGCCATCGGTAACGGCCTGCACGGATTCCCGCTGGCTGCCCGCCCGGCGGTGCATACTGGTTGTCACCTGGAGATGATCCACCGAGAAGTGGTGTTCGGCATACACCATTTCACCCTGCTCGCTGGTTAACAGCGTTCCGCTTTTCAGCTGCGCGTTGCCGTTGGTGAGCCACAGTGCGGTGTCCACAACATGCAGATAATCATCGAGCAACGTAAAGCGCAGGTCGTTCGGCCCAATGCTGTCAGACCGGTGTTTGTCCATGCGCAGCGACGCCAGGGTGTCAGACTGGGCCTTGAGTTGCTGATAGAGCGGCGCAAAGCGACGGTTGAAACCGACCATCAGTTGCAGGTTTTTGCTGGCCGCAAGGTCAATCAGACGCTCGGCATCCTGCACGTTTTCCGCCAGTGGCTTATCCACGCAGACGTGCACACCGGCGTTCAGCAATTCGCTGACCACCTGATAATGCGTTGAGGTTGAGGTATGCACAAACACCGCATCACAGTCGCGGGCTAAATCCAGCAGCGAGCTGGCATACGGGATGCGCCAGGTATCACAGATGCGCTGGGCTTTTTCGCGAGTGGGCGACCACGCCCCTTGCAGCGTCCAGTCCGTCGCTGCACCTAATACCGGTAACCAGGCTTTTTGAGCAATACCGCCAAGCCCGACCACTCCTACGCGTAATTTTGTCACCGTTAATCTCCCAAATGAGCAAGCAAGGCATCCAGACGCTGTTTAAGCCCAGCGACTTCCTCTTCAAGCGCTTCCACGCGCGCCGTCAGGCTGTCATTGCCCTCTGGTGCATCGGTTTCAGTAATACTCTCAAGCAGTTCCACCTCACCACTGAACAGGTGCATAAAGCGACTTTCACGCTTGCCAGGCTCACGCGCCAGGCGCTGTACGTAAGGGCCATCTTCGCGTGTCACCAGCCCTTCCAGCGTTTGCTCGACTTCCTGCATATCACTGAATTCATGCATTCGGGAGGCGCGTGAACGCAGTTCACCTGGTGTTTGCGCGCCGCGCAGCAGCAGCGTGGTGATCACCGCCACTTCTGCGCTGCTGAGTTTGAGATCGCCAAACTCAGAATTACAAAAACGCTGTTCATACTTGGTCACCCGGTTGCCAAACCCGCTAACCGTACGCAGATAATGCCGTTTGACCAGCGCGTCCAGAACATCCTGCACGTCGTGCTCACCGAGGTTCATCACCGGCTCGCGGTTGGTCTTTTGATTACAGGCCATGGTCACCGCATTCACAGAGAGCGGATATTGCTCTGGGGTGGTCACCTGCTTTTCAAGCAGGCAGCCAATGACCCGAGCTTCGGTGGCGGTTAACTGATATTTCATCTTTTCTCCTTAACGACCTGCTGTCCAGTCCGGGGTGGTTAACGCTGTCAGCACATGGTCACGCCATTCACCATCAATAAGCAGATAATCCCTGGCGTAACCTTCTTTCTCGAACCCTAAACGCGCCAGCAAATTTCCGCTGCGTTGGTTATGCGGCATATAGTTCGCCATGATGCGATGGATGTGTTGAGTGCGTTGCATGTAGCGAATTGCTGTGGTCAGCGCTTCAAACATTAACCCCTGACCTTGCCATTTCTGACCGATGGAATACCCGAGATAACAGGCGTGAAATGACCCACGCACGACGTTGGAAAAGTTAGCGATGCCAACGATCTCTTTTTCTTCCGGATCCAGCAGCGCAAAGTAGAATGCACTACCTTGCTTGTGAAACTCCGTAATCATACTGAGCCGCGCCTGCCAGCCTGATGGATAGCAATGGCTCTCATCCCGAACGGGTTCCCAGGGTTTTAAAAACTGGCGATTCTCGGCGTAATAATCCGCCAGACGCCAGGCATCACGCTCATGCACCAGACGGACGACCAGCCTGTCCGTCGTCAGGCGCACTTTTGGCACATTACTGCGATAGCCAAACATCGATACCACTCCTTCCCGTCGCTTCTGCTCTACCCATTAGCTTTACTATACCTGCGCCTTTGCCGTCTGTGAAAACAGTGACATACCATTTTGACCTCTTTTCACATTTTTCGATGAGAAGTCTCTATCAAAGCACCCTTTTGATAAAAAAATATTGTTGCTGGCGGGGTGGGAAAAAGCCTGGCGACACCGCAGAATATTAGCGTGCTCACCTTCTTCTTTTCCCTGGAGGGGAAATGTCCCGCGTATCACAGGCCAGGAGCCTGGGTAAATATTTCCTGCTAGTCGATAACATGCTGGTCGTGCTCGGCTTTTTTGTCGTTTTTCCCCTTATTTCGATTCGCTTTGTCGATCAAATGGGCTGGGCGGCATTAATGGTCGGTATCGCGCTGGGTTTACGCCAGTTTGTCCAACAAGGGCTGGGCGTGTTTGGTGGGGCTATCGCTGACCGTTTTGGTGCCAAACCAATGATTGTCACCGGGATGTTGTTACGCGCGGCAGGTTTCGCCACGATGGGCATTGCGCATGAACCCTGGCTGCTGTGGTTCTCCTGCTTCCTTTCCGGTATCGGCGGAACTCTCTTCGATCCCCCACGAACGGCTCTGGTGGTCAAGCTGATCCGCCCGAACCAGCGTGGTCGCTTCTTCTCTATTCTGATGATGCAGGATAGCGCCGGCGCGGTGGTTGGCGCGCTGCTGGGTAGCTGGTTGCTGCAATATGATTTTCGTCTGGTGTGTGCCACCGGCGCCGTGCTCTTTATTCTGTGTGCAGCCTTTAACGCCTGGCTGCTGCCTGCGTGGAAATTATCGACGGTAAAAGCCCCGGTGCGTGAAGGGCTGAGCCGCGTGCTGCGTGACAAACGCTTCGTCACTTATGTACTGACGCTGACGGGCTACTATATGCTCGCCGTTCAGGTCATGCTGATGCTGCCCATCATGGTGAACGATATTGCCGGTTCACCCGCAGCCGTCAAATGGATGTACGCCATTGAAGCCTGTCTCTCCCTGACGCTGCTTTATCCGATTGCCCGCTGGAGCGAACGCCGGTTCCGTCTTGAGCATCGACTGATGGCCGGGCTGCTGCTGATGACCCTGAGCATGATGCCGATTGGGCTGGTAAGCACCTTGCAGCAGCTCTTTATGTTGATATGCACCTTCTACATCGGTTCGATAATCGCCGAACCGGCGCGTGAAACGCTGAGTGCCTCCCTGGCAGACGCCCGCGCCCGCGGCAGCTATATGGGGTTCAGCCGTCTTGGGCTGGCCTTTGGCGGCGCGCTGGGCTATGCCGGTGGCGGCTGGCTGTTTGATGCGGGCAAAGCGCTGAATCAACCGGAGCTTCCATGGATGATGCTGGGCGTGGTGGGCTTTATTACGCTTCTTGCATTGTGGTGGCAGTTCAGCCAGAAACGCAGCGCGAGCGGGATGCTCGAGCCTGGCGCATAACCTCTCTGTCTGGCGGGAGCACTCTCCCGCCCTTCTTTATCAGTTTTTTCTGCTGGTTTCTGCTATATCTCGCTGACATACTGACGCATCAGGACAGAAGCGCCGATATTTTTTTGAGGAACTCCATGAAGAAGATCGTCATTGCCGCAGCATTCGTCGTTAGCGGCCTGCTGGTGGGTTGTAACCAGCTTACGCAATATACCGTCAGTGAGCAGGAGATTAATCAGGCGCTGGAAAAGCATAACAACTTTTCAAAAGACATTGGCGTGCCGGGCCTTGCCGACGCGCATATCGTGCTGAGCAAGCTCACCAGCCAGATTGGGCGCGAAGAGCCGAACAGAGTCACCCTTTCCGGTGATGCAGATTTGGACATGAATTCTCTCTTCGGTAGCCAGAAAGCGAATATCAAACTCAAGCTCAAAGCGCTGCCAGTCTTCAATAAAGAGAAAGGCGCCATCTATCTGCAAGAGATGGAAGTGGTGGATGCGGTGGTTTCACCCGATAAGATGAAACCGGTGATCCAGACCCTGATCCCCTATCTGAACCAGTCGCTGCGCAGCTATTTCAACCAGCAGCCGGCCTATGTTCTGAGCGAAGATAAGAGCAAGGGCGAATCGCTTGCCAAAAAATATGCAAAAGGGATAGAGGTGAAGCCGGGAGAAATCATCATTCCATTCACCGATTAACCCCAGGGGCGCTCAGGCGCCCTTTTTTTTACGGAAATGTGTGCAAACGAAAACGTTTCCGCTTATGATTTGTGTCCGGCAAAAACAGCCATCCCAATGACTGATTCCTGACAAGCCGGAGCTCATCCATGACTGCACAACCCCAGGTTCTTAAAATCCGCCGCCCTGACGACTGGCATATCCATCTGCGTGATGGCGATATGCTGAAAACCGTCGTGCCTTATACCAGCGAAATTTATGGCCGCGCGATTGTTATGCCTAACCTGGTTCCACCAGTCACCACCGTCGATGCCGCCATCGCGTATCGCCAGCGTATTCTTGATGCCGTCCCTGCGGGCCATGATTTTACTCCGCTGATGACCTGCTATCTGACGGACTCACTCGACCCGAACGAAGTGGAGCGTGGGTTTAACGAAGGGGTGTTCACCGCTGCGAAGCTCTACCCGGCCAATGCGACTACCAACTCCAGCCACGGTGTGACCAGTATCGACGCCATTATGCCGGTACTGGAAAGAATGCAGAAACTGGGGATGCCGCTGCTGATCCATGGTGAAGTTACCCACGCCGATATTGATATCTTCGACCGTGAAGCCCGTTTTATTGAAACGGTGATGGAGCCGCTGCGCCAGCGTCTGCCTGCGCTGAAAGTGGTGTTTGAGCACATCACCACTAAAGATGCTGCCGAATATGTTCGCGATGGCAATGAGTTTATCGCCGCCACCATTACCCCACAGCATCTGATGTTTAACCGTAACCACATGCTGGTAGGCGGTGTTCGTCCGCATCTGTACTGCCTGCCAATCCTCAAGCGCAATATCCACCAGCAGGCACTGCGCGAGCTGGTAGCAAGTGGCTTCGACCGGGCCTTCCTGGGTACCGATTCCGCGCCACACGCGCGTCATCGCAAAGAAGCGAGCTGCGGCTGTGCAGGCTGCTTCAACGCACCAACAGCACTGGCCAGCTACGCCACTGTGTTTGAAGAGATGAACGCGCTGGCGCATTTTGAAGCCTTCTGCTCCCTGAACGGCCCGCGTTTCTATGGCCTGCCGGTCAATGAAAGCTTTATCGAACTGGAGCGCACCGCGTACCAGGTTGAAGAGGCTATTCCGCTGACTGATGACACGCTGATCCCATTCCTGGCGGGTGAAACCGTGCACTGGACCGTTAAACGCTAAAAATATCAATGCCCCTTGTTGTCAAACCCATAATATACCTGTATAAATAAACAGTATATTACACAGGGGGCATTTATGCGTATTGAAGTTACCATCGCCAAAACAACCGTTCTGCCTGCTGGTGCGCTTGATGCGCTTGCCGGCGAATTATCCCGCCGTATTCACAATAGTTTCCCGGAAAACGAGGGTGCCGTAACGGTACGTTATGCTGCCGCGAACAACCTGTCCGTCATTGGCGCTGCGAAAGAAGATAAAGATCGCATCAGCGAAATCCTGCAAGAAACGTGGGAAAGTGCCGACGACTGGTTCATCACCGATTAAATCTTGCTCCCTCATTGTTTTTTTTTGCCGGGTCGCCCCGGCTTTTTTTTATCTGCTATCCGGGATAGTTCAAAATAATTGTGTGTCTTCTTAAAAAAACGTGAACAAGATGGTGTTTTATTGTTCGAACAATCCTAAAACACAGAAAAATGTGTTGCCAGCTATTTATTTTTCCCGTCATAACCCTTATTTATTGATATACTGAAGTTGCTTCAGATAAACATGTAATGAACCTCAAAGTCGTTGTCTTCTAACACGCATTAAGGGGGTTATCATGGAAAAGAATAGTGAAGTCATCCAGACCCATCCTCTCGTTGGCTGGGATATCAGTACCGTAGATAGCTACGATGCTTTGATGCTGCGTTTGCACTACCAGACCCCGAATCAACCAAACCGTGAAGAAGCGGAAATTGGACAGACGCTGTGGCTTACCACTGACGTCGCACGTCAGTTTATTTCTATTTTGGAAGCAGGTATTGCAAAAATAGAATCTGGCGACTACCAGGAAAATGAGTATAAACGGCATTAACCTCATGCCCACTTTTCACTCAACAGGCACCCTTGGGGTGCCTTATTTATTTCTCCCTTGTATAACCCTCCGATGTTAATTACTCTGCTAACAAAGTATTGGTTTAAGAGATACCTATGAAATACGACTTAATCATTATAGGCAGCGGCTCCGTGGGTTCAGCGGCAGGCTATTATGCAACGCAGGCTGGCCTCAACGTTCTGATGATAGACGCCCATCTTCCTCCGCATTCTGAAGGCAGCCATCACGGTGATACACGTCTGATTCGCCACGCTTATGGCGAAGGTGAATGCTATGTGCCCCTGGTGCTGCGTGCCCAGACGCTTTGGGATGAACTGGCCACCCTCACCGAAGAGCGCGTCTTTGACCGTACGGGCATTATCAACCTCGGGCCTGCCCACTCCGCGTTTCTGGCCACAGTCGAACACAGCGCACGCGAGTTTAATCTTGATGTCGAAAGTCTGGACGCCGAAGCCATCATGAAACGCTGGCCGGAGATCCGCGTTCCTGATGATTACATTGGGCTGTTTGAAGCCAACTCCGGCGTATTGCATTGCGAGACGGCCATCAAAACCTGGGTTTCGCTTGCCGAAAAAGCCGGATGCGCCCAGCTATTCAACTGCCCGGTGACTGCCATTACCCACCATGACGATGGTGTCACCGTCAGCACCCAGGAAGGCGACTATTCTGCTTCGCGCCTGCTTATCAGCGCCGGCACCTGGGTAACAAAATTGCTGCCTGACCTGCCGGTACAGCCTGTACGTAAAGTCTTCTCCTGGTTCCAGGCGGATGGCCGTTACAGCAGCCAGAATAAATTCCCGGCCTTTACCGGCGAGTTGCCCAATGGCGATCAGTTCTACGGCTTCCCGTCAGAAAAAGACGCGCTCAAGATTGGCAAACACAACGGCGGACAGGTTATCTCTGAACCTGAAGAGCGTAAACCTTTTGGCGCTTACCCGACCGACGGTTCTGAAGCCTTTACGTTCCTGCGAAATATTCTGCCCGGCATCGGCGGCCTGCTCTACGGTGCAGCCTGCACCTATGACAACACCCCCGATGAAGATTTCATCGTCGACACCCTGCCTGGCCATGACAACACGCTGCTTATCACCGGGCTTAGCGGCCACGGGTTTAAGTTTGCCTCGGTGCTGGGCGAAATCGCTGCACAATTTGCGCAGGGGATCGCGCCACAGTTTGATCTGACGCCCTTCTCGCTCTCGCGTTTTAACGGATAATACGCCCACAGGCTCCGAATCTTCGGAGCCTGTGTTTTATCACTACACTTCGCGGGGTATTATGCGCAAAATTGTTGGCTACCTTATCAATAATATCCGCGAGCATCTAATGCTCTATATTTTATTGTGGTCATTGCTGGCAATCATCGATTTTGTTTATATTGTATTTTATTGAAAAGAAACACTGACAATAACTGACATTACTTTATATTAATTTAATTAAGCAGATTTTTTATTCATATATCAACATCTGGCCCCATGATAAACCAACCGTTAATTGCACGAACACACTGAATTACATCGCCTCATCATTTTCAAAATCACTGAAATAAATTAAATAAATATCCTTATTCAGTTATTTAAGTTGCAATATCTTTTTACACAGTCCATTTTTACCGTTCTGTTTATTACGAATGGTAATATTTATGCAACTGCGAAATTCGTCTTCGCGCTACGGCATTATATCCATGTGCTTGCACTGGGGATTTGCGCTGGCGATTTATGCCATGTTCGGTCTTGGACTCTGGATGGTGACGCTCAGCTATTATGATGGCTGGTATCATCAGGCACCTGAGTTGCATAAAAGCATTGGCATTCTGCTGATGATGGGACTCGTTGTTCGCATATTATGGCGACATATCTCTCCGCCACCGCCTGCTCCGCAAAGCCACGGTAAATTCACGCGCCTTAGCGCAAAAGGGGCACATATTGCCCTCTATACCCTGCTCATCGCCATTTTAGTGAGTGGGTATCTTATCTCCACCGCAGATGGCAAGCCGGTCAGCGTCTTTGGTCTTTTCGACGTTCCCGCCACACTGACGGATGCCGGTTCACAGGCCGACATCGCAGGCGTTGTTCACCTGTGGCTTGCCTGGAGCATCGTTATCTTTTCAGTCCTTCACGGGCTTGCTGCGCTCAAACACCACTTTATTGATAAAGACGATACGCTGAAGCGGATGCTCGGCCGTTCGTCAGTTGACTCTGGAGCATAAAATGAAAAAACACCTGTTGGGTATCGCGTTAGGTTCGCTGTTATTTACCGCCGGTTCTGCGGTGGCAGCTGATTATAAAATTGATAAAGAGGGCCAACATGCCTTCGTCAATTTCCGTATTCAGCATCTTGGATATAGCTGGTTATATGGCAGCTTTAACGATTTCGATGGCACATTTCGTTTTGATGACAAAAATCCCGCCGCGGATAATGTTAATGTCACCATTAATACCAACAGCGTGAATACTAACCATGCTGAACGCGATAAGCATCTGCGCAGTGCCGATTTCCTTAACGTAACCAAATTCCCACAAGCCACATTCACCTCAACAGAGGTGAAGAAAGCAGGAGAGAAACTGGATATTACCGGTAATCTCACCCTTAACGGCGTCACAAAACCGGTCACGCTTCAGGCTACGTTAATCGGCCAGGGTGATGATCCATGGGGCGGTAAGCGTGCAGGTTTCGAGGCCACAGGGAAAGTTCACCTGAAAGACTTTAATATCACCACGGATTTAGGACCGGCGTCCCAGGATGTCGAATTGATTATTTCTGTGGAAGGTGTTCAGCAGAAGTCGTAATAAAGCAGCCCGGTGAACCAACGCTCCACCGGGCTTATTTCTTTATTCCGGATCAGGAATACCCAGTTTGGTATTCAGACGACCGCGGGATTTATTAAAGATCTTGTTGCCGTTTTCACGGCCCGCGCGACGGCGGCGTTGCTCTTCTTCAGGCAACATGCTCTCTTCGCTGCACAACTCGCTACAACAGTTGTGGTACTTCTCAGCACAGGCCGGACACTGGATGAACAGCAGATGACAACCATCGTTTTTGCAGTTCGTGTGTGTGTCGCACGGCGTGCCGCACTGGTGGCAGTGCGAAATCACATCATCTGAAATCCGCTCACCCATGCGCTCGTCGAACACAAAGTTCTTGCCGATAAAGCGTACCGGCAGCCCTTGCTCACGGGCACGACGAGCATATTCAATGATGCCACCCTCAATGTGCCACACTTTGTTAAACCCGTTGTGTTTCATCCAGGCGCTGGCTTTTTCGCAGCGAATACCGCCGGTGCAGTACATAACGATTTTTTTATCTTTATGTTCCTGCATCATTTCAACGGCTTTCGGCAACTGTTCACGGAAGGTATCCGCCGGGATTTCCATTGCGTTTTCGAAATGACCCACTTCGTATTCGTAGTGGTTACGCATATCGATGAATACCGCATCCGGGTCGTCCAGCATCGCATTCACTTCGGCCGCTTTGAGGTATTCCCCCACATCGCCCGCATTAAAACTCGGGTCGTCGATACCGTCCGCAACAATGCGCTCACGGACTTTCATACGCAGCACCCAGAACGATTTACCGTCATCGTCCAGCGCAATATTCAGACGCAGGTCGTTCAGCGCGGGATCAAACGCATAGAGGAATTCGCGGAACGCATCTACTTTGCTTTCAGGGATGCTGATTTGCGCATTAATACCTTCACGTGCCAGATAGACGCGTCCGAACACATTCAGCGCGGTGAATGCCTGGTAAAGTGTATCGCGGGTCGCTTGTGGATCGTTGATGGTGAAATATTTGTAGAATGAGATTGTCGTGCGCGGTTCGGTTTCAGCCAACATACGCTCTTTTAACATCTCATTCGATACGCGGTTGTGTAACACTGGCATGGTGTACAAGTCCTGCAATCGTTAAGAGTAAGAAAAATCGGTCGGCATCATATAGCAAACAAAGACAATTTACATCCATACAATTTGCGCTACATTTCACTCAGTCATAATTATTGCACGCAACATTTGCTGCATTAACGCTCGATTCGATGACAGACATTTTGGCTAAGCCTTAAAAAATGAGACAATAAGACCTTCAGGACGTAAGAAAACAGGACAGACATGACCCAGCTACCGAAATTTACTGCCGCCCTTTTGCATCCCCGTTATTGGTTAACCTGGCTTGGTATTGGCTTTTTGTGGTTGCTTGTCCAACTCCCTTATCCGGTCATTTTCCGTCTGGGTAAAGGTTTGGGTCGTATCGCGCAGATGTTCATGAAACGTCGCGCCAGAATTGCCTACCGCAACCTGGAGCTCTGCTTCCCGCAAATGAGCGAGTCAGAGCGCCATGATATGGTTGCCAGAAATTTCGAATCTGTGGGTATGGGGCTAATGGAAACCGGTATGGCATGGTTCTGGTCCGATAAGCGCATGGCACGCTGGACCGAAGTTGCCGGAACCGGTATGGAGCCAGTGCATTCGCTTCAGGAGAATCAGACCGGGGTTCTGTTAATTGGTGTGCACTTTCTGACGCTGGAAATCGGCGCGCGCATGTTCGGAATGCAGGCGCCTGGCATTGGCGTTTACCGCCCGAATGACAACCCGGTGATCGATTTAGTGCAGACCAATGGCCGGATGCGCTCAAACAAAAGCATGATCGACCGTAAGGATCTGAAAGGGATGATCCGTGCGCTCAAGTCCGGCGAAGTGGTCTGGTATGCCCCGGACCATGATTACGGCCCGCAGGCCAGCGTGTTTGTCCCTTTCTTTGCGGTCGACGAAGCCGCAACAACAACCGGCACCTGGATGCTGGCGCGGATGTCCAAAGCGGCTATCGTTCCCTTTGTCCCGCGCCGTAAACCCGACGGTTCAGGCTATCAGTTAATCATGCTGGAACCGGAAATGACACCGCCGCTGGAGGATGCCGAAACCACGGCAAAATGGATGAATGGCGTTGTTGAACAGTGCATTATGCTCGCTCCGGAGCAATACATGTGGCTGCATCGCCGCTTCAAAACCCGCCCGCAAGGTGTCCCCTCACGCTATTAATCCAGTGCGGCCGCAGTGGCCGCATTGTGTTTTAGCTTTAAAAGCTCCCCGACATTGCAGCAATCATAACCCAGGCGCATAATTAGCAGGCTTATTACCTCTACCTTATCGTGCGCTGCACCTCGTTATGCGGATTGTTATGTCACCCTCAGATGCCCCCATAAACTGGAAACGTAACCTCGCGGTTGCCTGGCTTGGCTGTTTTCTCACTGGTGCAGCATTCAGCCTGGTGATGCCTTTCCTTCCCCTCTACGTGGAGCAGCTTGGCGTAACAGGCCACAGCGCGCTGAATATGTGGTCAGGTCTGGTGTTCAGTATCACCTTCCTGTTCTCGGCGATTGCCTCACCATTCTGGGGTGGTCTCGCCGACCGTAAAGGGCGAAAAATCATGCTGTTGCGTTCCGCGCTTGGCATGTCCATCATCATGGTGCTGATGGGCATGGTGCAGAACGTCTGGCAGTTCCTGATATTGCGTGCATTGCTGGGCCTGCTGGGTGGTTTTGTGCCCAACGCAAATGCCCTTATCGCCACGCAAATTCCCCGGCATAAAAGCGGCTGGGCACTGGGGACGCTGTCTACCGGTGCGGTGAGCGGCGCGCTGCTGGGGCCACTCGCGGGTGGCTTACTGGCAGATAGTTACGGCCTGCGACCGGTCTTTTTCATCACTGCCAGCGTGCTGTTCCTCTGTTTTATTGTCACCCTGCTCTGTATCCGGGAAAATTTCACCCCAGTTGCCAAAAAAGAGATGCTCCATGCCAGGGATGTTCTGGCTTCACTGAAAAACCCGAAACTGGTATTGAGCCTGTTTGTCACCACCATGATAATCCAGGTCGCGACCGGCTCTATTGCTCCGATTCTGACGCTCTACGTGCGTGACCTGGCGGGCAATGTGAATAATATTGCCTTTATCAGCGGGCTTATTGCATCTGTTCCCGGGGTTGCCGCGCTGCTGAGCGCTCCGCGACTGGGAAAACTTGGCGACAAAATTGGCCCGGAGAAGATCCTGATTTGCGCGCTAGTTATCTCGGTATTGTTGCTCATCCCGATGTCGATGGTGCAATCCCCGTGGCAGCTCGGCGTGCTCCGCTTCCTGCTGGGTGCCGCAGATGGCGCACTGCTTCCTGCGGTTCAGACCCTGCTGGTTTATAACTCCACCAACCAGATTGCCGGGCGTATTTTTAGCTATAACCAGTCGTTCCGTGATATCGGCAACGTCACTGGGCCGCTTGTTGGCGCAGGTATTTCTGCCAGTTTTGGTTTTCGCGCTGTGTTTATCGTGACGGCAAGTGTGGTCCTGTTTAATGCCATCTATTCCTGGTTCAGTTTATCGAGAGCATTGCGTCCTGCTCCCGACGAGCAGGTTGAAAAAAATAGTCCTGCCCGCGAATAAGACGAAGGCGTGACGGTGTATTCAGCGGTCAGATCATCAAAAATCCCTGGCGTATCGTTCCATTTACTTTATCTGGGCAGGGCTAACGTATTTCCCACTATGGATAGGGTGAGTATTTTGTAGAACAGAAACTGAATGACTTGCACAAGTGCAAGTCATTCAGTTAAAGGGGCATCGCTTAGATGCCCCTCCAACGTTTTAAACAGGTCTTATGAAGAAAAAATCAATGCCATCTTTGTGTACTACAGAGTAGTGGACTCCGTTAATCTCATATACATCACCGGGATATTTTCCCGCCATCAAATTTGTAATTATATCTAAGAATGGAACTCCCTTTGATTCCTTCTCATTCATCACCGCCATAAAAGCGGGCATTGCAAGATATAATGTTTTTAATGACGTATCAGTATTACCATCATTAATTGAGGATATGACAGCACCTCTCAATCTATGATCGCCATTATTTGCCATGATTGATATTTTAATATTCTTGTCTAATTGATATTCACCTATAGATGAGAATTCAAGTTGTTTCATAGGCACTTGAATTTTTAAGGGTTTCTCCATCCTGCTTAGGATTGTATTCATCCTCTCGATGTAAGTATCAGATGAAATATCAAAAGTTTTCACTTCTTTTTCTTCATTAACTGTACTTGAGGCAACAGGTGTTGAGGAAACTGTTGTAGTATC
This sequence comes from Enterobacter sp. Tr-810, assembly GCF_011752765.1. Lineage (NCBI taxonomy): Bacteria > Pseudomonadati > Pseudomonadota > Gammaproteobacteria > Enterobacterales > Enterobacteriaceae > Enterobacter > Enterobacter sp. Tr-810. The sequence goes on from NZ_VWWW01000002.1 coordinate 426,934, forward strand.
GTCATTAGCACCCATTACTATCAAAGATATCACAAATGCTACCAGTCCTATAGCAAGCCCCCCAATCAATCCGGCGGCACGAGAAACTAACTTTCCTTTGTTTTTCATACCATCGGCAATCATCCAACCGCCAATGATCCAGGCAGCAATACCAATTACTGGTACAGCAAGTACTGACGCAACACCACTCATTTTAGGATTTTCCTTAGCCACAGATGCCAGCAGTATGCACCTGTTTCAAATAGTTAAACAAGAACATCCAGTACTAAGTTTGAGAAACAGTACTACTATAATAGGTGGGTAGATGAAACAGACCCATTTGAAAGTACAGGAATGGAATAAACCACTATATTTCCTTAACGCTGGGGTTTTCTCTCTTTAAACACCTTTCCCTTACACTCATGTAGTAATCAATTATTTTTAATAATTGGAATATCTTCCGCAGGTATGCTCTCGAAGATGAAGTTTGGGTTCCCATCAGATAGTTTGCCGCAAGAAAGCTATCTTCTAAACCTTGCGCAAGAATATTTTATTGCATCGTTTTGTGGCTGCCCAGTGACGATATGAACCGTTCGGAGCCAGCAGACTTCTGACATCTTTGCGTTTTTGAAGGACCCCATAGCAGCACTAATCGGGTGATCTAAGTCAAAAGCATCAATTTGCTGAATAGCGGATAAACTACTCTATACATACGCTTTGACAATCCTCATACGCCAACCTATACATTTGTTAACTTCACCCAAAGAGGCACTTACTATGGCCCCTAAAGAATATGTATTCTACAGCACACTGGAAGAAGCTATTGATGCCGCTCGCGAAGAGTTCCTCGCCGATAATCCTGGCATTGAGGAAGAAGACGCTGACGTGCAACAACTCAATATTCAAAAATATGTCCTTCAGGACGGGGATATTATGTGGCAGGCCGAATTCTTCGTTGATGACGGTGACGAAGGAGAGTGTTTGCCGGTATTGAGTGGTGAAGCTGCGCAGGCCGTCTTCGATGGTGACTATGACGAGATAGAACTGCGTCAGGAATGGCTTGAAGAAAACACCCTGCACGAGTGGGATGAGGGCGAGTTTCAGCTCGAACCTCCGCTGGATACCGAAGAGGGGCAAACCGCAGCAGATGAGTGGGACGAGCGTTAAGCGTCGTTTTATTCGTAAGGGCCGTGCTGCGCGTCTATCGGTAACAACAGCGTATCAAAGACCAGAGAGAACGGTAAATCGAGTACGGTCAGATAACGCCAGGCTGAATCGCGGACATCCCATTTCACGCCCGGGTAATACTGATTCCCGTGGCCTTGCCCTGGAATGGTGCGGCTGATAATACTGCCGCAGCCGCTAAGCAGCATCGCCATCATGGCTACAATGACTATTTTCATTCATTACCTCATAAAAAAATACCGGCCTCTCAGCCGGTATTTTATTTGCCGGGTAGCGTGCAGCGTTCCCGGCCTACTTTAAAACTTACTTCGCTTTCAGCGCCAGCGGATTAAGCTTCAGCGTTTTGTAGTAGCTTACCCAGGAGGAATATTTCTCCGGAGCAGACCACACACGATAGTGAAGCCGCGCCATGGTGACTGGATCGCTCAACAGGACCAGACGACGGTCACGGTGCAGTTTTTCCGGCGTCTCGTTCAGCGCCTGCTCAACGTGGCGATCGCGGGCAATTTCCAGAACCTTACTTGCACGGTGACGGGCTGTTGCCATCGCAGTTGCCAGGGCGTTGAATGACGGGTTAAACACCGCGTGCATAAAGCCATCATCCAGCGAGCGATTACGGTTCATCTCCAGGAAGCGGTCAGTGTCCACCAGCACTTGCGGCGGTGAATACTCTTCCGGGATCAGGAACAGTTTCCAGCGTTTGGTACGCAGACCCACCGTTGAACGGCTGGACACCACGGACACAAATGGCGACAGGATTAGCGAGAAGACAATCGGTGCCAGCCAGAACAGGAAACGCAGATCCAGCCATGCCATGCCCACTGCCCACACCAGCCCTAACAGCAGCTGTGAACCATGACGCATAAAGGCTTCGCTCCACGGAGTCGAGTCGTCGTCACGCTGTGGAGAGTTCCAGACCACTTCCCAGCCCAGGAACGCGCTGACCACAAACACGGTGTGGAACAGCATACGAACCGGTGCCAGCAGCACAGAGAACAGCACCTCAAGCAGCAACGATACCGTCACGCGGAAGAAGCCGCCATACTCTTTCGAGCCCTTGCACCAGATCAGAATGATGCTGAGCAACTTCGGCAGGAACAGCAGAACCATGGTTGAGGCGAACAGCATAATCGCCAGCTCAGGACGCCACTGCGGCCACACCGGGAACAGCTGGCGCGGTTGCAGGAAGTACTGCGGTTCTGTCAGGGCGTGCACCACCTGCAACGCGGTAGAGAGCGCCAGGAACATAAACCACAGCGGCGCTGACAGATACGACATAACGCCGGTCAGGAATACTGCACGGTGAACCGGGTGCATCCCTTTTACCAGGAACAGACGGAAGTTCATCAGGTTACCGTGGCACCAGCGACGGTCACGCTTGAGTTCATCCAGCAGGTTCGGCGGCAGTTCTTCGTATGAGCCAGGCAGATCGTAGGCAATCCAGACGCCCCACCCTGCACGACGCATCAGCGCAGCTTCCACGAAGTCATGCGACAGGATAGATCCCGCGAACGAGCCTTCACCCGGCAGCGGCGCAAGCGCACAGTGCTCAATGAACGGCTTCACGCGGATAATGGCGTTATGCCCCCAGTAGTGGGATTCACCCAACTGCCAGAAGTGCAGACCCGCCGTGAACAGCGGCCCGTAAACACGCGTTGCGAACTGCTGGCAGCGCGCATAAAGCGTATCCATACCGGATGCTTTTGGTGAAGACTGAATAATACCGGCGTTCGGGTTGGCTTCCATCAGACGCACCAGGCCAGTCAGACACTCACCTGTCATCACGGAGTCAGCATCCAGTACAACCATGTAGCTGTACTGATTACCCCAGCGGCGGCAGAAGTCATCGATGTTTCCGCTTTTACGCTTCACGCGACGACGACGGCGGCGATAGAAAATCTGACCTTCGCCCTGCACTTCTGCAATCAGCTCCATCCAGGCTTTTTGTTCTGCCACGCAGATATCCGGGTTGTAGCTGTCGCTCAGGATATACACGTCGAAATGCTCTGCGTTACCGGTCTCCTTTACGGACTCCCAGGTGGCGCGCAGACCCGCGAATACGCGATCAACGTCTTCGTTACAGATAGGCATGATCAGCGCAGTACGGTGCTCAGGATTTAGGGGTTCATCCCCGACCGTCGACGCAGAAATACTGTATTTGTCCCGTCCCATCAGCAGTTGCAGGAAGCCCATCAGCGCCGTCCAGAAACCGGCGGACACCCAACAGAACAGCACGGCAAACAGAAGAAGGATGCCACTTTGCAGGATATACGGCAGCAGCTGCATAAAGGAGACCCACAGATCCTGCCCTGTCATATCCGCAGGGTTGATCAGCGCCCAGCCCTGATAAGGCAGGATGGTCTTCATGTACCAGGTTGCCACAACCGTCTGTGCCAGCGTCAGCAGCAGCAGAATGTAACGGCGAATCGTCCCGACGGTACGCCATTTTTGCTCGGCGGCTTGCTGCTCTTTCGTCAGACGAGAGAGATAGCGCGGCGCAACTTCACGCCCACGCAGACGATCCCAGAAGCGGCCCACCGGGTTGGTGCGCCACGGGTCCGGGAACATAGAAGAACGCGTTGCTTTCGGCATAGCCTGAAGCTGCTCGCGGCCTTCGTCGTCTTTAACCAGCTGCCCTTCTGCCAGCGAGTCTGGCCATGCTTGCTCCAGACGCGCCTTCACTGACCCCAGTGGCGTATCATCATCACGGGTAAACTGATGATGTTCACCATCCAGCGCGGTTTGCACCGCGCGGATGTCGCTCTTGGGCAGTGCCGCTTTTTCAATATCGCTCAGCGGCATGGCATCAATATATTCAGTTGTATTATTCATTGGCAGGTAGCTGATAGCTCCAGGTTTCGCTCAGTGGCTGATCGTCACTGACCAGCGCAGCGCGCATTTCAGTCGTCTGTTTCGGATCTTTCACTTTCACGCGCAGGGTTAAACGCCACCCTTTCGTTACTGGGTTGTAACGCACGGTATTTTCGACAATTTCACCGTTATCACCAATGCTTGCCTGTGCCGTCACTGCTGTGTCAGGGGACAGTTTCTTCATATCCTGACCAGCAAAGTCCACAACAAACGCGAGCGTGCCGTCAGGCTGACGGATAAGATTAGACTGCTTCACATCGCCAGTAGAGCGACGGGTCTGCATGACATATGCGTTATCCGGTGCGTGCAGTTTGTCTTCGTCACGGCTGAAGGTAATGGTGTACTTGAAGTTCATCTCTTTACCGGATTCCGGGAGTTGATCCGGCGTCCAGTAAGCGACGATGTTGTCGTTGGTTTCATCGTTGGTTGGAATTTCAACCAGCTCAACCTTCCCTTTACCCCAGTCACCTTTCGGTGTTACCCACGCGCTTGGACGCAGATCGTAACGGTCGTCCAGGTCCTCAAAGCGTGAGAACTGACGGCCACGCTGCAATAGACCAAAGCCCTGCGGGTTTTCCATCGCGAAGCTACTGACTGCCAGATGTTTCGGGTTGTTCAGCGGGCGCCAGATCCACTCGCCGTTACCGGCATGAATAGAAAGACCGTTGGAGTCGTGCAATTCCGGGCGGAAGTTGGTCGCCGGAGACGGCTGGTTCGGCCCAAACAGGAACATGCTGGTTAATGGTGCCACGCCCAGTTTGCCCACTTTATCGCGCAGATAGACCTTAGACTGCACGTCAACAACCGTGTCACGCCCTGGCATAATGACAAAGCGATAGGCACCTGTCGCACGCGGGGAATCCAGCAGTGCATAGATGGTCAGACGCTTATCCGCAGGTTTTGGACGTTCAATCCAGAATTCGCGAAAGCGTGGGAACTCTTCACCTGATGGCAGCGCGGTATCAATGGCCAGACCACGCGCAGAAAGCCCGTACACCTGCCCCGCACCAATGACGCGGAAATAGCTGGCGCCAAGCATACTGACGATTTCGTCGTTTTTATCTTTGCTGTTGATTGGGTAAAGCACTTTGAAGCCGGCAAAGCCAAGGTCTTTCACCGTGTCTTTGTCGTGCTGCACATCGCCAAAATTGAAGTAATCCGGGTTGTACTTGATTTTACGCACCGAGCTCGCCGTCACTTCATTGATGGCAACCGGCGTATCGAAGTACATACCCTGATGATAAAACTCAAGCTTGAACGGGGTCTTGATATTGCTCCAGTACGCTTTATCGTGATTGAACTGGATCTGCTGATAGTCCGCATATTTCATATCGCGGAAAACGGAGGGCAGGTTACTTTTCGGCGCTTCGTAGCTCTTGCCAGCCATCGATTTTGCCTGTTTTGCGACGTCATCGATGTTAAAGGACCAGGCCGATGAGGTATACAGGGACAACACGACTGCTGCACCTAACCAACGCATTTTCATCATTTGTGGTTTATGTTTCATAATAAGTAAGCACTTCCCCCTTTGTGTGCTTATATCGATCCGATCCATTTTAATGGAAACTCAGGCAATCCGACAACATAATCACCGCTTTGTTCAGCTCGCTGGCTCAGGGATTAAGCAAGTGGAAGAACCCACTTTTCACTTTGCGTGCTTATCCTGGAGACAGGGTGTCGGTCTTGGTGTAGGGTTGGCCTCGAATGTAACCATTATGAGTCTTAGGGATAAGACGAAAAGTCTGAGAATGCACAAAGTTATATGAGCACTACTATACCTGTACAACGTGAATATTTCCTCGACTCGATCCGGGCATGGCTGATGCTATTGGGGATCCCTTTTCACATTTCACTGATTTACTCAAGCCACACCTGGCACGTTAACAGTCTGGAGCCCTCCTGGTGGCTCACCCTGTTTAATGACTTTATTCACGCCTTTCGGATGCAGGTGTTTTTTGTCATTTCCGGCTATTTTTCCTACATGCTGTTTTTGCGTTACCCCATTAAACGCTGGTGGAAAGTGCGCGTCGAGCGCGTGGGTATTCCGATGCTCACGGCCATTCCGCTGCTGACGCTACCGCAGTTCATCATGTTGCAATATGTCAAAGGCAAGGCCGATGGCTGGCAAAATCTGTCGTTGTATGAAAAGTACAACACGCTGGTGTGGGAGCTGGTGTCCCATCTGTGGTTCCTGCTGGTTCTGGTGGTGCTGACGACAATCAGCGTGCTGATTTTTAGCCGTTTGCGTCACCACCTGAGCACTAAAGCCGACACCTTCTTCGCCAGTATTACGCTTGGGAAACTGTCGCTGCTCTTTTTATTGCTGGGCATCGCGTATGCCGCGGTGAGGCGTACTCTCTTTATTGTCTATCCGCCTATCCTCAGCGACGGTCTGTTCAACTTTGTGGTCATGCAAAGCCTGTTCTATATCCCCTTCTTTATGATTGGGGCGCTGGCATTTATTTATCCAAAGCTGAAAGCCCTCTTTACCACCCCTTCCCCGTGGTGCGCGATTGGCGCGGCAGTAGCCTTTGTCGCCTATCTGCTGAACCAGCGCTACGGCAGCGGCGATGCGTGGATGTATGAAACGGAAAGCGTGATCACCATGCTGCTGGGCCTGTGGATGGTCAATGTGGTGTTTGCCTTAGGCCACCGCCTGCTGAATTTCAAATCCACCCGGGTGACCTATTTCGTCAACGCTTCATTATTCATTTACCTGGTGCATCATCCGCTGACGCTATTCTTCGGGGCATACATCACCCCGCATATCGCCTCAAATACACTGGGCTTTTTCACCGGGTTGGTGTTTGTGATTGGTCTGGCACTGGTGATGTACGAAATTCATCTGCGGATACCGCTGCTGCGCTTCCTGTTCTCGGGTAAGCCTCAAACTAAAGCATAAACAATCAGCGGCGCCTTCAGGGCGCCGCTGCTGTATTCAGACATCAAACTCCTGTCCGCGCTGAGTAAGAAGCCGCTGGTACAGATGGGCGGTGTCTTCATCAAAACAGACAAAGAATACCTGTTCAGGCATGGGTTTCAGGGAAAGGTAACGATAGACCGTATCCACCGCAATCGCTGCTGCCGCGGCTTTGGGATAGCCATACACGCCGGTACTGATTGCCGGAAAGGCCATGGTTTTATAGCCATTATCGGCCGCCAGGCGCAGGCAGTTGCGATACGCATCTTCCAGGATCCGCGCCTCATGATGTTCTCCGCCATGCCATACCGGCCCCACGGTATGAATCACCGCTTTGGCAGGTAGATTACCTGCAAGGGTGATGACGGCGTGGCCTGGGGGGCACTCTCCTTGCTGCTGGCGTACCACTTTGCACGCCTCAAGTAACTGCGGGCCGGCAGCACGGTGAATAGCACCGTCCACACCTCCCCCGCCCATGAGTGATGGGTTAGCAGCGTTGACTATGACGTCAACGTGCAATGTCGTGATATCACCGTGGATAACTTCTATTTGCGGTTTCATAAACACCCTCTGCGACCCGCCTTTTTATTAAGTGTATCGCACTGGGGTTGGGAGAAAAAACTATTGCGGGAAAAGCTCCCCCGCCAGAGGGCAGGAGAGCATGAGATCAGCGGTAATCAATCTGCACAATGGCCAGCGATTTTTCAGGATTGAGGTACTTCATGCTAACTGAAGCCATATTGGGGTAAGCACTCTGGCCGTTCAGGGCATCGCTATAGCTCAGCACACGCGTCTGCATCCGGTTATTCTCCGGGCAAGACATGGAAAGTTGTTGAGGTCTGGCAGAGATTTCGCAGGGGTCGGACACGACTGCACCACGAAAATGGATGACTCCGCCGTTAACGAAGGTTGCTGAAAATGCGGGGTTCAGCGCGGCAGACATCGCCAGACCAAGCCCTGTGATGAATTGAAATGCAGATCTGGTCACGATAATACTCCTCAATGAAAGTCGTCCTTGAGGGGTAAAAGCTCTCCATGATGGCAAGCAACGCACAATTAAACATATTTGCAACATCAGCTCATTGTTGATAACAGCATAGTGATAAGAATACGTCGCCGCCACCCCTTTCAATTCATTGATTTAATGAATAATTAGAGCACACTGCCTGGCGGCGACCACTGCTGCGATAAATGGAGAGATTTCCCGTCAGAAACAGTCACCGTTATCTTCACGGTATCCCCTGCATCGATATTTAAACTCAGGCGCGTTAAATCAATCGTCTGATTAGCGGGTATCGAGACGGTATTTTGTTGTTGTGACGTACTTTGACCGCCCTGCCCTTGTCGCATAGAAAGCACCTGGACCTGGCATTCACACGGCTCAGTCAGGATGACCTGCGGAATAATGGTCGTCATATTGCCTTGCTGGGAGGTTTTAAACGTAATTTGACTGGAGAGCGCAGCGAGAAGAATTAAGGTTTGCATGATGGACTCCCGAAAAAAAAACAGGGCATATGCCCTGTTTTTTTGTAGCACAGATTTCAGTATTAGTACTGATGAGCTGACACGTGGTTACCAATACCAACCTGAGTAACACTTACAGAAGAGTTAGAAGCAGTCTGGTCAACGGATGCACCGTTCAGGCCACCGTACTGGCTAACAGTCATAGTGGAGTCTTTGCTGTTCCACTGATCGAGTGTTGCACTGTTACCAAAACCATTCTGAGTCAGGGAGATAGTACTGTCGTCAGAGCCTTGTCCAACATCTGCACCATTACCGCCACCAGTCTGGCTAATATTCATAGTTGAATTTCTTGCATCCGATTGCAAGGCAACAGCTGAGTTGCCGCCACCGCTCTGATAGATATTCATGGTTGAATTTGGACCACCATAACCGCCATGGCCATGATCGCCCCAACCGCCTTGATTGATAAGACCCGCCATAGCACTACCAGAAACTACGATTGCTGCAAGTGCTGCCACTTTGATAAATTTCATGGTAAAACCCCCATCGGATTGATTAAAGTCGCCGCTAAATAACTAGCGTTGAATAACGCGAATGGCCATTTGCGACTGTTTCTGCACTACAACTGCGGTTTTCTGCGTACCGTACTGCGTAATACTCGCCCTATTACCCGACCCTTGCTGGATAATTTTTGCCGTATTACCGTATCCATCCTGCGAAATATCAGCATCATTCGCGTAGCCGCTCTGAGCGATATATGCATAATTATAAGTCCCTGATTGATCAACTCTCGCTCTGTTGCCGACTCCATCCTGAGTAACAATGGACAGTAATTTAGAACCGTCCTGGCGAACCTGGGCGTCATTATATGCACCCTTCTGACCAATAATGGCTGCCTGATTTAATGAGGAACGACTTAATTCATTAACCGCGAAGTTATATTCAGTATTTGCTAAATCTGAACCCGCCGCGGTTACAAATCCAGGCACACCCAGAAATGTAAACATCACAAATAACGATATGTTTTTCATGTTGTCACCCTGGACCTGGCTATACACAAATCGTAATGTGACTTCGTGTTAACGCATTTCTTAAATTTGTTAACGCGTCGTTACGGTGAAGAGTATGTCTGCCGAAACATTTTAAATATCTCACCCACGAGTCTTATTTTTATTCTTCGTTTCACCTCAAAGTATTAATTAATGCCAAAAAACGCTGTAATCAGTGCAGCTTAGTTTTTGTAAAAATATTTCCATGGCAAAGGTTGTACAACGAGGCAACGGCCTGTCCACCCTTTCCAGCCCGCACGCTTCACCCGCTGCCGGGATCATAATTTACACAGTGCGTGACACGGGGCATGTTTTCTTAAGGACACAACCCCCTCATTCGAAGGCTTAGGATTTTTCCTGAACTCATACCTTGCCGCTGTGTTTGCGAAATAATTAATATTTTTTAATATCAAAATGATACAAATATTTGTATGATTTTTAAAATGTGTGCAGTGTTATTAGCATGTACAACTTTCCTATCAAAACTGAACAATAGAAATGTGTGATTTTCACAAATTAATATTGATTTTTACATTCCGTTACATGTTTAACACTTGCTTTAAAGTTTGTAAAAGCTAGATTGAAATCAGATGTACGAAATTTGTTTTATATTTACCTCCCCCTGGAGGTTATGGTCTGATTCTACACACAGCAGTGCAGCATCTGTCAGTACTTCTGGTGCCCCTTAATTTTAATTAAAGGGGCAACTGTCAGGTGTCATAAAAAAGTGGGGTTTCATCATGTATAATGAAGTCCATAGTTTACATGGTCATACATTACTGTTGATCACAAAACCTTCTTTGCAAGCGACAGCTTTATTACAGCATTTAAAGCAATCATTATCACTGAACGGGAAATTGCATAATATTCAACGTTCTTTTGACGATATTGCTCCTGGCAGCATTATTCTTCTTGATATGATGGAAGCTGATAAAAAGCTTATTCATTACTGGCAAGATAATTTAAGCAGGAAAAACAATAATATCCGTTTGCTATTATTGAACACTCCTGATGAGTATCCTTTCAGAGACATTGAAAGCTGGCCACATATCAATGGCGTTTTTTACGTCACTGAAGAAGAAGATCGCGTGGTAGAAGGGTTGCAGGGCATATTGCGAGGTGAATGTTATTTCTCGCAAAAACTTGCCAGCTACCTCATCACGCACTCTGGTAATTACCGCTATAACAGTTCAGAGTCCGCACTGCTGACGCATCGCGAGAAAGAGATCCTGAACAAGTTGCGCATTGGTGCTTCAAATATTGAGATCGCCCGTTCGTTATTTATCAGCGAAAATACAGTTAAGACGCACCTTTATAATCTTTTCAAGAAGATAGCTGTTAAAAACCGAACTCAGGCGGTTTCATGGGCAAACGATAACCTCAGGCGTTAATACCATGAAACGCACGTTGAGTTGGATTGCCGCAGCAGGCTTTCTGCTTGCTGCCGGGAACCTTCAGGCCGTTGAAGTGGAGATTCCCGGATTGTTAACTGACCATACGGTGTCATCTGTTGGGCACAATTTTTATCGTGCCTTCAGTGACAAGTGGGAAAGTACTTACCCTGGTAACATAACAATCAACGAACGGCCCAGTGCACGATGGGGAAGTTGGATAACGATAACGGCTAATCAGGACGTTATTTATCAAACGTTTTTATTCCCAACGAAAATAGACTTCGATAAAAACGTAGCCTTAGCTCTGGCACAAACTGAAGAGGCTATAAATCGCCTGCAAATAGACAAAGCGCTATTAAGCACACGCGATTTAGCAAAAGACGAGTTCTAGCGACCCTATATCCGGAGGCTGTCATGCGTATTGCACATGCAGTTATTTCGTTAATGCTAATTACACCTTTAAGCTGGGCCGGAAATATGACGTTCCAGTTCCGTAACCCTAACTTTGGCGGTAACCCCAACAACGGGGCATTCATGTTGAATGAGGCGCAAGCCCAAAACTCCTATAAAGATCCGAGTTATAAAGACTACACCGTTGACACGCCGTCAGCGCTGGATAACTTCACCCAGGCTATCCAGTCCCAGATCCTGGGTGGTTTGTTAACCAACATCAATACTGGCAAGCCCGGCCGAATGGTGACTAACGACTTTATTGTCGATATTGCCAACAAGGATGGGCAGCTTCAGTTAAATGTGACGGACCGGAAAACTGGAAAAACATCGACCATCCAGGTTTCTGGTCTACAAAGTAACTCGACAGACTTCTGAACAACATCAAAATAAGGACAACGATCATGCAGCGCTTCCTGATATTTGTTGCAGTGTGCTTATTGAGCGGTTGTTTAACTGCTCCACCAAAAGAAGCTGCAAAACCTACATTAATGCCTCGGGCCCAGAGTTATCGTGATTTAACCCATTTGCCAGCACCAACCGGCAAAATATTTGTCTCGGTTTACAACATCCAGGATGAAACTGGACAATTTAAACCGTACCCTGCCAGTAACTTCTCGACTGCTGTACCGCAGAGTGCCACCGCAATGCTGGTCACCGCGCTCAAGGATTCTCACTGGTTCATCCCGCTGGAACGTCAGGGACTTCAGAACCTGTTGAATGAACGCAAAATCATTCGCGCCGCTCAGGAAAATGGTACCGTCGCGAATAACAATCGGATGCCTTTGCAATCGCTTGCCGCAGCCAACGTTATGATTGAAGGTTCGATTATCGGCTACGAAAGTAACGTTAAATCAGGCGGTGTGGGCGCACGTTACTTCGGTATCGGGGCAGATACGCAATATCAGCTCGATCAGATAGCCGTTAACCTGCGCGTGGTGAACGTCAGCACCGGTGAAGTGCTGTCATCCGTGAACACCAGCAAGACCATTCTCTCGTATGAAGTGCAGGCCGGGGTATTCCGCTTTATTGACTACCAGCGTTTACTGGAAGGTGAAATTGGTTACACCTCCAACGAACCGGTCATGATGTGTCTGATGTCAGCCATCGAAACTGGCGTTATATTCCTGATTAATGACGGTATCGACCGTGGCCTGTGGGATCTGCAAAACAAAGCCGATGCACAAAACCCGGTTCTGGTGAAATACCGCGATATGTCGGTTCCTCCGGAATCCTGACAGGAAGCGCATAAAAAAGGCGAGATGATTATCTCGCCTTTTTTTATTCACTCACGGCCGTGGTGTTTTGCGGTTTTTCGCGTCGGGCTGCAAGCCATAGACCGCTGTTCTTCATGGCATAGCCAAACAGTAAGCCCACTGCCAGCGACGGCACCACCAGCTTCCAGTCGCCCTGCCCTGCAAATGTCGCACAGGCGCCAATAAAGGTGCCCGGCACAAACGACAGCAGCATTTGCTTTGCCTGAATGCACATCAGAAATGCCACAACGCCGGTCATCACGTAGCCTAAGATCTCGACGTGCGGCGCCAGCGCGCTGCCTTTCATAATGACCAGCGCCCAGATAACACCGCTCATCAACGTGCAAGCAGAGATAAACAGCCCTTTAATGCCGCCCTGAGGGCAGGCAAAGTAAGCCGTGCAGCCAAGGAACCCGGCCCAGCTTAACAGGCCGAGAGATACCGCCACCCATCCCCATAAACCGGAGAGAATGCCCGTTGTAATTGCAATGCAGAGTAATATGTTCATGGCGCGCATCTTAGCAGATACGCACCATAGAAATGCGATCAGAAGCACATTATGTGCAAGTTGAAATGTATCGTTGCAGGAATTATGTGATCTAAATCACTCTTCATTCTCTTCCTGAAGATCGTCCCACATGGCCGCAATGGCATCGCGGGTCAGCGGCGCCAGAGTTCTCCAGAATGGTGATGTGGCATGCGCTTCCACTTTGCCGAGGAACGTACCGCACCACGGCAGCAGGAATTCTTCAAACAGCGTTTCGATAGCTTCACTTTCATCATCGCCAGACTGATCTTCAATCCAGGACGCCGCAAGAAGCAACGTGCCAAAGTGATCAGCCGGAGTCTCTGCCAGCGGCATCCCGCGCTCAGTCAGAAAAGCGCGAACGTCTGCTTCGGTTGCCCCTTCTTCCCACGCTGAACGATACGGCGCCACGCGGCACTCTTCACCTACGAACAACGCGTTGTAATCCGCAGAAACCTGCTGCATGTCGCAGCTTTTTTGCAGACGCTCCAGCAGCTCATCCTGTTCCAGCGGCCAGTTTTGCGCCAGCTTACCTTCCTGGATCATCGTATACAGCGGAACCAGCAGCGGGTCTTGCGGCTGACGGTAGAACAGGGTACCCAGCACGCGGCAAAGGATGGAGAACTCATTCATTTTTTTATTCCATTACACAATTAAAGATCGGCAAATTCATCAATACGCGGCATCCCGCGCGATTCCAGGAAGTCAAGCATCCGGCGTGGGGTCACGTTCAGGATCCGCTCTTCCGGGAAACCAACATCATTAAGCACTTTCAGGCACTCGCTGAAATCGCCAAGCGTAAAGGCGGTGTGCGAGTCAGAACCGAGCGCAACCATACCTCCTGCATCACGCACCGCCGCGGCCACTTCACGGCAGTTGGCCTCGCTGCCTTTGCGCGAATGAACAAAGGAGGAGTTATTAATTTCCAGCGCAACGCGGTGTTTTGCTGCCGCCTGAGCGACAGCCTGAATATCAATCGGGTATTTCGGGTTGCCCGGATGGCTGATGATATGCACGTTGCCGCTGGCAATCGTGGCGATCATCGCCTTTGTATTGGTTTCTTTATCCTGTGGAGCGAAAACCGGCTCATGGAAGCCCGCAATAATCAGATCCAGCGAGGTCAGCATCGGGCCGGTGCAGTCGATTTCACCGTCTGTATTCTTGATGTTCGCTTCGATGCCACGAAGTATCCCAACACCTTCGACCAGGCGTGGCCAGATGCGCATATTCACAAAATGCCAGTAGTGCGGAGCATCAGCCATATCAGGACCATGATCGGTAATCGCAAAAAGCTTGATGCCTTTTAGCTTTGCTTGCGCGATGTAGTCATGGAGGGTGCTATAGGCATGGGTACTGGCGACGGTGTGCATGTGCAGGTCAACGGGATACATCTTTCTCTCCTCTGCTGTTTTTCCCAAGGATAGCAGTTATCAGCGGCGAATATTAGCAAAAACCCGGCTAACGCCGGGTTCTCTTAGTAACCGCGCTGTCTGTCGACCTGCCCGGTAACGGTGTTGCCCTTCTCCATCTCACTGATGGTATGGGAGATATAAGCTACGGCCTCTGCCGGACGCGTGACTGCGGCAACGTGCGGCGTCATCGCCACGCGGGGATGCGCCCACAGCGGGCTTTCCGTTGGCAGCGGTTCACGGCTGTAGACATCCAGCATCGCGCCTTTGAGTTTGCCGCTGTCCAGTGCCGCCAGCAGATCAGACTCGACCAGATGAACACCGCGTGCCAGATTCATTAAATAGCTCTGATCCGCCAGTTGGTTCAGCAGCGCTTTGTTGATAATCCCCACTGTTTCCGCCGTATTAGGCAGCAGGTTAATCAGCACGCGAGTGCCTTTCAGGAACGCCGGGAGTTCGTCTGTTCCGGCAAAGCTTTCTACGCCAGGATAATCTTTACGGCTGCGGCTCCAGCAACGCAGAGGGAATCCCCACGGGGCAAGTGCTTCTGCCACTTTTGAACCAAGCACACCAGCCCCCAGAATACCGATGGTAAAATCTTCGCGGTGATAATCCGGCAGCGGTTCCCAGTGCGCTTGCTGTTTGAAGGCCTGATAATCATCAAAACGACGGAACCAGTGCAGCACCTGACTCACGGCATATTCCTGCATTTGCTGGCCCATTCCGGTATCTTCCAGGCGGAACAGCGGGATATGTTCAGGCAACATCTCTGGATGCGCCTTCAGCTTGCTCAGGATCGAATCCACACCAGCCCCAAGCGCAAAGACGGCTTTCAGTTCACGGCCCTGGAGCATCTCTACCGGTGGATGCCACACCAGCGCGTAGTCGGCATGTTCATGATCGCCCCGCTTCCACTCGCGAACGCGCGCGCCCGGCAATGCTGCCGACAGTGCGTTAATCCAGTAAGTCGTATCAAAAGTAGGGTGATAAAAGATAATATCCATAGCGATTCCTGCCTTTTATTGCGCGATTTTATTTTCGTTTTCAACTGGATTGCCAGCATAACAAATTTACTGGCATTTGCGTTGTTGATAAAAAAACCGCTTTCAGCACATTTCGGAATCAGGTTGTTTGAAGTTTGTCTAAACACGCTAATTAACTGAAAAAGTTGATTGACGGCAGTTCGGGTTTTCCTTACATTAGCGCCCGTCCCAGCAACAACGGGATGACAATATGGTGAGGTGTCCGAGTGGCTGAAGGAGCACGCCTGGAAAGTGTGTATACGGCAACGTATCGGGGGTTCGAATCCCCCCCTCACCGCCATATTCGAGATGAGAGCTCGTACGAAAGTACGGGCTTTTTTCTTTTATATTCTCCGAAAGGGGGGGATGAGAATCCCCGACCGGGGTTCGACAACTGGCGACAGCCAGTTGGACAGACTGAGAGCGCAGCGAACAGGCTGCCCGAAGGGCGAGCGCAGCGAGTCAATCCCCCCGGTGCTATATGCGACCCGGTGCGGTCTGATCCCCACTAAAAATGCGTGCACGAACGACTCCCTCACTTCTTTGGGCAATGGAGAATATACAGCTAAGGTAGTCATTCCGTTCACTTTATGTTCCTTGTTACTCTGTCACCCCATAACACGTGAACGTGCCAGGGTGGCTCAGTCGCCACCCCCCTGGCAACCCGGGCTCCCGGCAAGAAAATCGCCGCTTCGCGGTACCCTCAGCTTATTCCTTCCGGCTTTCGGGTCGGGCGCGATGCAGCGTCCATGCAAGTCGCGCCCTCTCGGCGCATCCATGCGCCTCGCCCCGGCCTACAGGAAACGCTTCGGCGATTTTCAGCCGGACCATGGAGCCGCGGTAAGTCTTTTATTTCCATGGCGTAATATCATCGCTTTTTAAAGCAATAATGACTGGGGAACCACTACTCCTCCACCATCCGCGCATACTCTTCCGTCAGAAAATCCACCAGCGTCCTCACCGATGGCAATAGCCCGCGTCTGGACGGATACACCGCGTGAATGACTTCCCGGCGTGGCTCCCAATCATCCAGCACCCGAACCAGCGCCCCTGAGGCGAGCTGGTCTTTCACCATCAAAATGGGAAGCTGCACCACACCCACACCTGCCATAGCCGCTTCCCGCAGCGCCAGCATATCGGTCGTGATAAAACGCGGGGCATAGTGGATCTCCGCTTTTGCCCCCTGCGGGCCGGTCAAATCCCATTTATGAACTTGCCTCCCCTCCCCCATACTCAACCCCGGCCAGCGGCTCAGCTCTGAGGGCATAACCGGTTTTCCCATACGCTGAATCAAATCAGGCCCGGCCACCAGACAATGCCCTCTGTCGGCCAGCACCCGCAGAACCAGGTCGCTGTCATCAAACGGACGCGGACGCACACGGATTGCAATATCGATCCCCTCACCCACCAGATCCACCCGACGATTGGTGGCTTCAAGCTGGAGGTTTATTCCCGGATATTTCGCCATAAAGCGCGCCAGCATCGGCCCTACGTGCACATGCAGCAACGTCACCGGACAGGTGATCCTGACAATACCGCGCGGCTCCGCCTGCAACGCGGCGACGGCCTCTTCCGCCGCCTCGGCTTCCACCAGCATCGCTTTACAGTGTTGATAAAAGGTCTGGCCTACTTCGGTAACGGTAAACTGGCGCGTGGTGCGCTGAATTAACCGCACCCCAAGCCGCTCTTCAAGCTGCGCAATTCGGCGGCTCAGTTTTGATTTTGGCTGATCGAGCGCCCGCCCGGCAGCTGCGAAACCACCGTGGTCGACCACCTTCACATACCACGCAAAGTCATTGAGATCCTGCATAAAACCCCATCGTTCCATTTAAGGAACAGTGAATGTCATTTTCACTGTCTACCGGGATATTAAACCTGAATATAAGCTAATAAACATCAACAGAACATCAGGAGATAGCCATGAAAAATGTTACAGGCGTTTATACCGCACCGCGTCAGCACTGGGTTGGTGATGGGTTTCCGGTTCGTTCAATGTTTTCTTATCAGACTCACGGCGAGCCGCTCAGCCCATTCCTGCTGCTGGATTACGCAGGCCCGTATACCTTCCCGGCGGATGGCGCAAAACGTGGCGTGGGAGAACACCCCCATCGCGGGTTTGAAACGGTCACTATCGTCTATTCCGGCGAAGTCGAGCATCGCGACTCAACTGGTAAAGGCGGCGTGATTGGTCCCGGCGATGTGCAGTGGATGACTGCTGGCTCCGGCATTCTGCATGAAGAGTTCCACTCCAGTGGATTTGCACAGAAAGGTGGCGAACTCAAGATGATGCAGCTGTGGGTGAACCTGCCCGCGAAAGACAAGATGGCAGCACCGGGGTATCAGAGCATCACCCGCGACACGATCCCGGTGGTGGCGTTACCCGATAACGGCGGCGACCTGCGCGTTATCGCCGGGCGATACGGAGACATCACTGGCCCTGCCCGTACTTTCTCGCCACTGAATGTATGGGACATTACGCTGCATCAGGGGAGCCATCTTGCGCTCACTCTGCCCGAGGGCTGGAGCACCGCACTGGTTGTGCTTGAAGGCAACGTAACGGTAAACGGCACCGCGCAGGCGGGAGAAGCTCAGCTTATCGTCCTGAGCCAGCAAGGAGAGAAGGTACATCTGGAGGCCAGCCGTGATGCCAAAGTGCTGCTTATGGCCGGGGAACCGCTGAATGAGCCGATTGTGGGCTATGGCCCGTTTGTGATGAACAGTAAAACCGAAATCGCTGAAGCCATTAGCGATTTTAACTCAGGCCGCTTCGGCCAGATCTGATCGTAATTAAGGAGAAGAAAATGTCTACACCTGCGAATTTTAATGGAGCACGCTCGGTCATTGATGTGAACGATGCGGTCATGTTACTTATTGATCATCAGAGCGGGTTATTCCAGACCGTTGCTGACATGCCTATGCCGGAACTGCGTGCCCGTGCGGCAGCGCTGGCCAAAATCGCGACCCTGGCGAAGATCCCGGTGATTACTACCGCGTCCGTACCGCAAGGTCCGAACGGCCCTCTGATCCCGGAGATCCACGCTAACGCACCTCATGCGCAATATGTGGCACGCAAAGGTGAGATTAACGCCTGGGACAACCCGGAGTTTGTTGCTGCCGTTAAGGCGACCGGGCGCAAGACGCTGATCATTGCAGGTACCATCACCAGCGTTTGCATGGCGTTTCCGTCAATCAGCGCAGTGGCCGACGGCTATAAAGTGTTTGCGGTTATCGATGCATCAGGCACCTACAGCAAAATGGCCCAGGAGATAACTCTGGCACGCGTGGTGCAGGCGGGTGTTGTGCCAATGGATACGGCGGCGGTCGCGTCTGAAATTCAGCGCACATGGAACCGTGAAGACGCCGCCGAGTGGGCTGAGGTGTACACGCACATCTTCCCTGCTTATCAGTTGCTGATTGAAAGTTACAGGAAAGCGCAGGACGTGGTGAAGCACAGCGAAGTGCTCGATTCACAGCAGTAATGACACGCTCCACGGCATAAACACCGTGGAGCTGATTATTGCTTAACCGAACAAGCACTAAAGCAGAAAATCTGCTTGACCGTTTTAGCGCAACTCCCTATAGTAGCGCCCCGTTGCCCCCCAAGCGGTCAGGCAGCAATACAATATGGTGAGGTGTCCGAGTGGCTGAAGGAGCACGCCTGGAAAGTGTGTATACGGCAACGTATCGGGGGTTCGAATCCCCCCCTCACCGCCATATTTGAGATGAGAGCTCGTACGAAAGTACGGGCTTTTTTCTTTTGGATCTCCGCCAGGGGGGATGAGAATCCCCGACCGGGGTTCGACAACTGGCGCAGCCAGTTGGACAGACTGAGAGCGTAGCGAACAGGCTGCCCGAAGGGCGAACAAAGCGAGTCAATCCCCCCCTCACCGCCATATTTGAGATAAGAGCTCGTACGAAAGTACGGGCTTTTTTCTTTTGGATCTCCGCCAGGGGGATTCGAACCTTTGAGATTTCTGCGGTATTTATTTCGGGTGGCGCTACGCTTACCCGACCTACGATATTGCAACCGTGCCTGTAGGCCTGGTAAGTACAGCGCCACCAGGCGTGAAGACCGCACAAAAAACAAAGCCCGGTTTCCCGGGCCTTGAACACAACAGCTAACTCAGTAGTACGCTTGCAGCGTGCGCTGGCAAAGCGCCGACCGCACGCAGTCATCTTTGGTAAAGCGGACCACCCCAATCATCTCATCTTCCTCAAAACGTGACATCGCATCGCTCAGGCCGGATTTCACACCGGATGGCAGATCGCATTGAGTGATATCGCCGTTAACGATAACCGTCACATTTTCCCCGAGGCGCGTTAAGAACATCTTCATTTGCGCAGCGGTCACGTTCTGAGCCTCGTCAAGGATCACGACCGCATTTTCAAATGTACGTCCGCGCATATAGGCGAACGGCGCGATTTCCACCTTGCCAATCTCTGGTCGCAGGCAGTACTGCATAAAGGATGCACCCAGTCGTTTCACCAGCACGTCGTAGACGGGCCTGAAGTATGGGGCAAACTTTTCCGAAATGTCTCCGGGCAAGAAGCCGAGATCTTCATCAGCTTGCAGTACCGGACGGGTGACGATAATCCTGTCCACGTCCTTATGGATCAGAGCCTCCGCCGCTTTGGCTGCACTAATCCAGGTTTTCCCGCATCCGGCTTCACCGGTTGCAAAGATGAGCTGTTTACTCTCGATAGCATTCAGGTAGTGCGCCTGAGCTTCATTGCGCGCCACAATTGGGGAAGTATCACGGCTGTCCCGCGCCATGCCAATTGCTTCAACGCCACTCATCTGCACAAGCGAGGTGACCGATTCTTCTTCACGCTGCTTATGGCTACGTGAATCCCGTCTCAGCACACGTTTTGCTTCGCGACGAGCTTTGATCACTGCTTTTTGTCTTCCCATGGATAGCACCTTGAGTTGTTGGTATTCATCACACGCGCCAGAGTCGGCACGATTATGCGCACGAACATCAGAGGGTTGGCTTCCTTGTAAGCCATTGCTTGCTTTATCGGATGACGATACAGAACGGCTACGCGCACCATTTTGCACGTCGGTCGAAGGAGATTCTGGAGAAGATGAGGAGAATTTAGTGGTGAGGAAATCGCTGCCGGAGTCTGAGCCTCCGCGCCGGGTGCTGCGGTTGTTATGTTTACCATGTCCAGTACAGGACGCAACCATTCGCGATCTCCATTGTGATTCAGCATCACTGCCGGGAACTACCGCTGTCTTATATTAAGTACATCAAGGTTTATCATAAATGCAACATTTATTTTACTTTGATGCAACTTTAAGACTGTCCCTACAGGTGAATTCAGTCTCATACAGGAATATTACAGAAATATAACAGAGGGATAGTCATATGAAAAAATAATGTCCCCGCGAACTATCGCAGGGACAATTATCAGGCTTCGAGGAGCCCTTGTGCGAGATACGCGTTTTGATCGCGCGGCCCAGGCAGGGCAAAGAAATAACCGCCGCCGACAGGCTTAATGTACTCTTCCAGTGCTTCGCCGTTTAACCGCTTCTGCACGGTTAAGAAGCCCTTTTCCAGATCATGCTGATAACAGACAAACAGCAGCCCCATATCCAGCTGACCCGAGTTGGTCACCCCCAGCGAATAGCTGTAGCCACGGCGCATCATCAGGCTGGACTGCGTCTCTTTGGTGCGCGGGTTCGCCAGACGAATATGGCTGTCCAGCGCGATGGTGTCACCGTTTGGGTCGGCGCTGTAATCGGGCACATCGTGCTCGTTTTTCATGCCCAGCGGCGCACCGCTTTGCTTGTCACGGCCGAAAATGGTCTGCTGCTCTTTGAGCGGCGTGCGATCCCAGAATTCCACGTGGAACTGAATAATACGCACCGCCTGATAACTGCCACCAACGGCCCACGCCGGTTCACCCTGATCGGCCGTGACCCAAACCACTTCTTTCATCAACGCGGGATCGCTGCTGTCCGGGTTGGCAGTGCCATCCTTAAACCCAAGCAGGTTGACCGGTGTCTCCTTCCCTTTGCTGCGCGCAGCGTGGTCAGAGATAAATCCTTCCCGCTTCCAGCGCACGCTCAGCAGGTCCGGCGTGTGCTTGATGATATCGCGCAGGGCATGGATCACCGTGTCCTGAGTGTTGGCACAAATCTGAAGAAGCAGATCACCGTGGCACAGCGCCGCATCAAGCGAATCATTCGGGAATCGCGTCATTTTTTGCAGCGATTTCGGTTTGTGCTTCGTCAGGCCATAGCGTTCATCAAACAGCGACTCACCCAGCGACACGGTCATGGTCAGGTTATCCGGGGCGATAAACGGTCCAAGAATACCGGAATCCATTGGCGGAAGACGCGGGTTAGGCGTTTGCGGCGCCGGGCCGCCTGCGGTGAGAAACGCGATACGCGTCGTCAACAGGCGGAACAAGCGCTCCAGATCGGCTTTATCACTGGCCAGCGAATCAAACGCCACCAGCATCATAGAGGCCTGCTGTGGCGTCAGAATGCCCGACTGGTGCGCGCCATAGAAAGGCTGCGTTTCCATTCGTGCTTCGGGGGATACCGTGCCGGGAGCACTTTGCGGTTTAGCCGCATGTGCCACCGGGCATCCGCCAGCCAGGGCAAGCGCGCCACCCAGCGCCCCTACCCCTTTCAGTAAACGACGTCGCGAAGGTTCAGCCACGTCGAATTCGTCTTGCTTGTTCATCGCGCTTAGTCCAGACCCAGTACGCCACGCAGCTGAGACAGATCTTCTGCCAGAGTCGTAATAGGGCCTTTCAGCGCATTACGGTCAGCATCCGTCAGCTTGTCGTAGGTTTCGAAGCCGTCTTTGGTGCGATATTTGGCCAGAATGGTGTCGACTTTCTTGAAGTTGGCATCCACTTTCGCCAGCAGCTCGCTGTTCTCTTTCTGCAACTGCGGACGCAGCAGAGAGACAATTTTTTGCGCGCCATCGACGTTAGCCTGGAAGTCCCACAGGTCAGTGTGGCTGTAACGGTCTTCTTCACCGCTGATTTTGCTCGCCGCCACTTCTTCAATCAGGCCTGCCGCGCCGCCCACCACTTTAGATGGCGGGAACGCCAGCTCGCTAATACGTTTTTGCAGCTCCAGCACGTCGGTGTTCAGTTGCTCAGCGTACTTCTCCATCCCTTTGGTGGAGTTATCGCCAAACAGCGCTTTTTCCAGACGGTGGAAACCGGTGAACTTAGGATCGGCGGCTTTCTGCTCGTAGTCATCTTCACGGGCATCGATGCTGCCATCCAGGTCGGAGAACAGTTCAGCAATAGGTTCAATACGCTCGTAGTGCTGACGGGTTGGCGCATACAGGGATTTCGCTTTTTCGAGATCGCCCGCTTTCACTGCATCGGTAAAGGCTTTGGTGCCGGTAACCAGGTCCGCGGTCTCTTTGGTGACATAGGCTTTATAGGCGGTAATCGCCTCACCCAGGCTCAGCAGGGCTTCGCCTTTCGCGGCATCCGCCGTGGCTTCGCCTTTAACAATCAGCTTGCCTTTCGGGTTGGTCAGCAGGCCACAGGTCATGTCGTATTCGCCAGGTTGCAGGTTAGCCGTCATTTTCTGGCTAAAGCCCGGGGCGATGTTTTCACGCTCTTCCACGACCATCACGCCTTTGAGGATTTCCCATTCCAGCGCCTTCTGGCTGTGGTTCTGAATAATAAACTGCGTTTTACCGCTGTTCACCGTGACGCTCATCGGCTCACACTGCTTATCATTCACAGTGATTTTAACCTGCGGAATATCGGCTGCCTGCGCGGAGAATGCGGAAGCGAACAGCGCGGCAATGCCTGCGCGTAACGCACTACGACGGAACTGAATTGCCATGACTCTTCCCTTTTAAAGTATGTTGTAACTACACCAACCCCATTACGGCGCGGGATGCGACGTCTGGGTGCGGGCACGCGGCGGCAGCGCGAACAGCACCAGCGCCGGAACCAGATAGATAAAGTACATCGCCACTTCACTGACGCTCGGCGTCTCCTGATACCCGAAGATACCTTCGAGCAGGGTTCCGGTCAGGGAGTGCGTAGAGAGCACACTGCTCAGGTCAAACGCGACATCCTGGAAGTGATTCCACAGCCCGGCTTCGTGGAACGCGCGGATCGCGCCCGCGGCCAGCCCGGCGGCAACCAGCAGAATAAACAGGCTCGTCCACTTGAAGAACACGCCCAGGTTCAGGCGAATACCGCCCCAGTACAGCAGGAAACCGAGCACCACCGCCGTTGCCAGCCCAAGCATGGCACCGAGCGGCGGCCAGATCCCCACATCCTGCTGGAACGCAGCCAGCAGGAAAAAGACCGATTCCAGGCCTTCACGCGCAACGGCGAAAAAGACCATCATGATCAGCGCCCAGCCGTGGTTGTTGCCTTTTTGCAGGGCGTTATCGACCGCCTGCTCCAGCTGAACTTTCACGTTACGGGACACTTTGCGCATCCAGAACACCATCCAGGTCAGGATCACCACCGCAATCACGGCGACGATGCCTTCGAACAGCTCTTGTTCTTTCTGCGGGAACTCACCGGTGGTTTCGTTGATGAGGATCCCAAGCCCCAGGCAGAGCGCCGCGGCAAGGAACACCCCAATCCACATCACGCCAATCCAGCGCCCGCGCTGGGTTCGTTTGAGGTAGCTTGCGATAAGACTCACGATTAAGGCAGCTTCAAGGCCTTCACGTAACATAATGAGAAATGGAACAAACATGCCGACACCTTAATTGTTAATCGCGGTCAACTGATGCAAAGAAAGGTAAATTCTTGTGATAGTGATTATCATTACGTAGATGAGAAACACAAGCGAAATGTGTGGTGTTTTGATGACGAGATGTAAATCGCTCGCCGGTTAATAGTTTCCGTCGTTATCGTTGTGTTTATAACTTATAACGTAAATGCCCATTTACGGTTAAACACAGCTGTGGCTAAATATGCCACTCGAAAACCAACCGAAAATTAACCATGTATAATATTATCCACTTCCTTCTGGCGCTGGTGATTATTCTTGCGCTTGCCTGGCTGGTGAGTTTTGACCGCCGAAAAATTCGTATTCGCTACGTTTTACAGCTTATTATTATTGAAATTGCCCTGGCATTCTTTTTCCTTCATGCCGAAAGCGGTCTTTTCCTGATTAAATATGTTTCAGGGTTCTTTGAATCGCTGCTTAAATTTGCCTCCGAAGGGACGAATTTCGTCTTTGGCGGTATGGGTGAAAAAGGGCTGGCCTTCATTTTCCTCGGCGTTCTCTGCCCGATTATTTTTATTTCCGCGCTGATTGGTATTCTCCAGCACTGGCGAATTCTGCCTGTTTTTATTCGGATTATCGGGACATTGCTGTCGAAAGTGAACGGGATGGGGAAACTGGAATCCTTCAACGCCGTCAGTTCACTGATCCTCGGGCAGTCTGAAAACTTCATTGCTTACAAAGGTATCCTGGGCGACCTCTCCTCCCGCCGTCTGTTTACGATGGCTGCTACCGCGATGTCTACTGTGTCGTTGTCGATTGTCGGCGCGTACATGACCATGCTGGATGCCAAATTTGTTGTCGCGGCGCTCATACTCAATATGCTCAGCACCTTTATTATTCTCTCCGTCATCAACCCGGCACGCCCGGAAGCGGAGCCGGATATCAAACTGGAAAAAATGCACGAATCCCAGAGCTTCTTTGAAATGCTGGGTGAGTATATTCTGGCCGGTTTTAAAGTGGCGATGATTATTCTGGCTATGCTGATTGGCTTTATCGCCCTTATTAGCGCCGTCAACGCCCTGTTCTCCAGCGTATTTGGCATGAGCTTCCAGCAGATCCTGGGCTATGTGTTTTATCCCCTGGCGTGGCTGATTGGTATTCCACTGAGCGATGCCTTAAATGCGGGCAGTATTATGGCCACGAAGCTGGTTGCGAATGAATTTGTGGCGATGATCGAGCTGCAAAAAATTGCGCATCAGATGACCCCACGCGGTCTTGGCATCTTGTCCGTGTTCCTGGTCTCTTTCGCTAACTTTGCGTCTATCGGGATTGTTGCGGGCGCCATTAAGGGCCTGAACGAACAGCAAGGGAACACCGTGTCCCGCTTCGGGTTGCGTCTGGTGTACGGCGCGACGCTGGTGAGTTTGCTGTCGGCGAGTTTTGCGGGATTAGTGTTGTAATCTCATGCCGGGTGGCGCTTCGCTTACCCGGCCTAAAAAACAACAACGGCGGGTTTTCCCGCCGTTTTTCATTAAAACTGCACGCACACCGGTTGATCAACACGCATCACCGACTCCTGCGCAAAGCGAGATTTGTAGATCCCACGCAACGCTTCGATATTCTGCTCACTCGCCGCATCTTTACCGTGGATCAGCATCAGCGCCTTGCTCTGCTCGCGCGCCACTTTCCCGTCGTTCCCCAGCCACTGCCCGCGGGCATCAAATACCGTCAGGCCATCGCGAAAGCGCGGGGTCACGTCCTGGTCAACAAACTGCTGCCACTCCTGACCGGTAATGTCTTTCCCTGCCGGGCGGCTCAGCCCGAAATAGAGCGTGGTTTGCTGCATCTGGTTATCCACTTTGCAGGTGGTGTCTGCGGTGTTGTGCGCGGGTGCGTTACAGCCTGCCAGCATGAAAAGTGCCGCCACCATAAGCCCTGTTTTGATTGTCATACTTCGCTATCCTCATTGTTATAAGCACAGCGATATCAGCGTAAATTGCGGAATTTAGCAAGAAAAAAGCCGGGTGGCGCTTACGCTTACCCGGCCTACAGGAGGGAGGTACTAATTATTCAGGCTGCAATTTAGATGGTGGTGCGGTGTGGTAATGCGCGTCCGCTTCTGCAAAGCGTTTTTGCATCGCCGCAGACGGTGCTTTGCCCAGCAGGCTGAACACCACGATCCCGATGCTGCCGAAGATGAAGCCAGGGATGATTTCGTACAGGCCCAGCCATGCGAACTGTTTCCAGACGATAACCGTCACCGCACCAATAATCATGCCTGCCAGCGCGCCGTTACGGGTCATGCGTGACCACATAACCGAGAACAGCACTACCGGGCCAAACGCGGCACCAAAGCCCGCCCACGCATAGCTTACCAGGCCCAGAACGCGGTTGTTCGGGTTGGCTGCCAGCGCAATGGCAATCAATGCCACCACCAGCACCATAAAGCGCCCTACCCACACCAGCTCTTTCTGGCTCGCTCCTTTACGCAGGAACGCTTTGTACAGATCTTCCGTAATCGCACTGGAGCACACCAGCAGCTGGCAGCTCAGGGTCGACATCACCGCCGCCAGAATCGCGGACAGCAGGATACCGGCAATCCACGGGTTAAACAGAATTTGCGCCAGCTCGATAAATACGCGCTCGGCGTTCTGATTCACTGCACCCGCCTGCGCCGGGTTATTGTTGAAGTAGGCGATACCGAAGAAGCCTACCGCACACGCCCCTGCCAGACAAAGGATCATCCAGGTCATACTGATACGACGCGCATGAACAATGGTGTGGTGAGAGTCAGCAGCCATAAAGCGCGCCAGAATATGCGGCTGACCGAAGTAGCCCAGGCCCCAACCCATCAGCGACACAATCGCGACAAAGTTCAGCCCTTTCAGCATATCGACGTTTTCGATGCTCTTTTGTTTGATCACTTCCAGCGAATCGCCAAAGCCGCCAACGGTGAAAATCACAATCACTGGCGTCAGGATCAGCGCGAAGATCATCAGGCTCGCCTGCACGGTGTCAGTCCAGCTCACCGCCAGGAAACCGCCCACGAAGGTATACAGGATTGTCGCCGCCGCACCGGCCCACAGCGCCGTTTCATAGCTCATGCCGAAGGTGCTTTCGAACAGACGCGCACCCGCCACAATGCCGGACGCACAATAGATGGTGAAGAACACCAGGATAACCAGGGCCGAGATAATGCGCAGCACGCGGCTGTTATCTTCAAAGCGCCCGGTGAAGTAATCCGGCAGGGTCAGGGCATTGTTGTTCACCTCGGTGTGCACACGCAGGCGGCCAGCAACCAGTTTCCAGTTAACCCATGCGCCCACGGTCAGGCCAATCGCGATCCAGCTTTCTGAAATGCCGGAGATAAAAATCGCACCCGGTAAGCCCATCAGCAGCCAGCCGCTCATGTCCGATGCGCCCGCAGAGAGTGCGGTTACCATTGGCCCTAAACTGCGCCCGCCCAGAATATAGTCGTCAAAGCTTTTTGTTGATCGCCAGGCCAAAAAACCTATCAGGATCATGCCAAAAATATAGATAAGAAATGTCACCAGCATCGGTGTGCTAATTGCCATTTAAAGACTCCAATAATTTGATCGACAACCTTCCCGGCTGCCTTTTATTCCATCACCGGAACGGGGTGATGATGATGTGTATTTCTGTTGGCCGCGCGTATCCTGCCGGAAGCAGTGCTCGCACACAAACGATTTAACACTGCATTTACATCAAATTCATCCCTGGTTTTATACGTCTTTCGTATAGGTTGCACTCGCTCACGCTTTTACGGGTTGCACCTTTAAAAAGTGTTAAGTGCCGCATAAAAACAGGCTTTGGCACCATAAGCCAGCTATTTTTTCCAGCTAACTCTCCATTAACAATCCATTCATTTCCCAGCTTGCAAACCGTGTCACATTTAACACGGTTGCACAAAGTTGCAACATGGTGGATATTTCACGCTATCAACGAGAACACGAACACAGAACAACAGGAGTTTTGGCATGGGCATGACCACCATGGGGGTTAAGCTGGATGACGCAACCCGCGAACGGATTAAAACCGCAGCAACCCGCATTGACCGCACGCCGCACTGGTTAATTAAGCAGGCAATTTTTAATTATCTGGAAAGACTGGAAAGCGAAGACGGATTACCCGAGCTGCCAGCCCTGCTGAGCGGTGCGGCAAATGAAAGCGAAGAAGCGGCTACAGCCGCCGAAGAGAACCACCAGCCGTTCCTTGAATTCGCCGAGCAGATCCTGCCGCAGTCCGTAAGCCGCGCTGCAATCACCGGGGCCTACCGCCGCGCCGAAACCGACGCCGTCCCGATGCTGCTGGAACAGGCTCGCCTGCCGGAGCCGATCGCCACCCAGGCGCACAAGCTGGCGTATCAGCTTGCTGAAAAGCTGCGTAACCAGAAAACCGCTTCCGGCCGCGCCGGTATGGTACAGAGCCTGCTCCAGGAGTTTTCGCTTTCCTCGCAGGAAGGTGTCGCCCTGATGTGCCTGGCGGAAGCGCTGCTGCGTATTCCGGACAAAGCCACCCGCGACGCGCTGATCCGCGACAAAATCAGCAACGGTAACTGGCAGTCGCACATCGGCCGCAGCCCGTCGCTGTTCGTTAACGCCGCCACCTGGGGCCTGCTGTTTACCGGCAAGCTGGTGTCTACCCATAACGAAGCCAACCTCTCTCTTTCCCTGAACCGCATCATCGGCAAGAGCGGCGAACCGCTGATCCGCAAAGGTGTGGACATGGCGATGCGCCTGATGGGCGAACAGTTCGTGACCGGGGAAACCATTGCCGAAGCGCTGGCCAATGCCCGCAAGCTGGAAGACAAAGGTTTCCGCTACTCTTACGACATGCTGGGCGAAGCGGCCCTGACCGCCGCCGATGCGCAGGCCTATATGGTGTCTTACCAGCAGGCGATCCACGCTATCGGTAAAGCCTCCAACGGCCGTGGCATTTACGAAGGCCCGGGCATCTCGATTAAGCTGTCTGCCCTGCACCCGCGCTACAGCCGCGCCCAGTACGACCGTGTGATGGACGAACTCTACCCGCGCCTGAAGTCCCTGACCCTGCTGGCGCGTCAGTATGATATCGGTATTAACATCGACGCCGAAGAAGCCGACCGCCTGGAGATCTCCCTCGATCTGCTGGAAAAACTGTGCTTCGAACCGGAGCTGGCTGGCTGGAACGGCATTGGCTTTGTGATTCAGGCTTATCAGAAACGCTGCCCGTTCGTCATTGATTACCTGATTGATCTCGCAACCCGCAGCCGTCGTCGCCTGATGATCCGTCTGGTGAAAGGCGCGTACTGGGACAGCGAAATCAAACGCGCGCAGATGGATGGCCTGGAAGGGTATCCGGTCTATACCCGTAAGGTGTACACCGACGTGTCTTACCTCGCCTGCGCCAAAAAACTGCTGGGCGTGCCGAACCTGATTTATCCACAGTTCGCCACCCACAACGCCCACACTCTGGCGGCTATCTACAGCCTGGCCGGGCAGAACTACTATCCGGGCCAGTACGAATTCCAGTGCCTGCACGGCATGGGTGAACCGCTGTACGAACAAGTCACCGGTAAAGTGGCGGATGGTAAACTGAACCGTCCGTGCCGTATTTATGCCCCGGTGGGCACGCACGAAACCCTGCTGGCGTACCTGGTGCGTCGTCTGCTGGAAAACGGCGCGAACACGTCGTTCGTTAACCGTATTGCCGACACCACGCTGCCACTCGATGAGCTGGTTGCCGATCCGGTGCAGGCGGTGGAGAAAATGGCCGCTCAGGAAGGTCAGCTGGGTCTGCCGCATCCGAAGATTGCCCTGCCGCGCGAGCTGTATGGCCAGGGCCGCGTGAACTCGTCGGGCCTGGATCTGGCGAACGAACACCGTCTGGCGTCGCTCTCTTCTGCCCTGCTCAACAGTGCGCTGCATAAATGGCAGGCCAAACCTATTCTCGAGCAGCCGGTGGCTGATGGCGAAATGCAGCCCGTGGTTAACCCGGCAGAGCCGAAAGATGTGGTCGGTTACGTGCGTGAAGCCAGCGAGCAGGAAGTGTCCCAGGCTATCGACAGCGCCGTGAATAACGCACCAATCTGGTTCGCCACCCCACCGCAGGAGCGTGCCGCCATCCTGGAACGTGCTGCCGTGCTGATGGAAGATCAGATGCAGCAGCTTATCGGTATTCTGGTGCGTGAAGCGGGTAAAACCTTCAGCAACGCCATTGCCGAAGTGCGTGAAGCGGTAGACTTCCTGCATTACTACGCCGGCCAGGTTCGCGATGATTTTGATAACGAAACGCACCGCCCACTTGGCCCGGTAGTGTGTATCAGCCCGTGGAACTTCCCGCTGGCAATCTTCACCGGCCAGATTGCGGCCGCGCTTGCCGCCGGTAACAGCGTGCTGGCTAAACCGGCGGAACAGACCCCGCTGATTGCGGCCCAGGGGATCAACATCCTGCTGGAAGCCGGTGTTCCGGCGGGCGTGGTGCAGTTGCTGCCTGGCCGTGGTGAAACGGTGGGTGCACAGCTGACTTCCGATAACCGCGTGCGCGGCGTGATGTTCACCGGCTCGACTGAAGTGGCGACGTTGCTGCAACGTAACATCGCCACACGTCTGGATGCACAGGGTCGCCCGACGCCGCTGGTTGCAGAAACCGGCGGGATGAACGCCATGATTGTGGACTCGTCCGCCCTGACCGAGCAGGTGGTGGTTGACGTGCTGGCTTCGGCATTCGACAGCGCGGGCCAGCGTTGCTCCGCGCTGCGCGTACTGTGCCTGCAAGATGACGTGGCAGACCACACGCTGAAAATGCTGCGTGGCGCCATGGCAGAGTGCCGCATGGGTAACCCGGGTCGCCTGACCACGGATATTGGCCCGGTGATTGATGAAGAAGCCAAAGGCAACATTGAAAATCACATTCAGACGATGCGCGCCAAAGGCCGCCCGGTGTTCCAGGCCGTGCGTGAAAACAGTGAAGACGCGCGCGAATGGCAGACCGGCACCTTCGTTCCGCCGACGCTGATTGAACTGGCAAGCTTCGATGAACTGAAAAAAGAGGTCTTTGGCCCGGTGCTGCACGTGGTGCGTTACAACCGTAACAACCTCGATCAGCTCATCGAGCAGATTAATGCCTCCGGCTACGGTCTGACGCTCGGCGTGCATACCCGTATCGACGAAACCATTGCCCAGGTGACCGGCAGC
This sequence comes from Enterobacter sp. Tr-810, assembly GCF_011752765.1. Taxonomy (NCBI): domain Bacteria; kingdom Pseudomonadati; phylum Pseudomonadota; class Gammaproteobacteria; order Enterobacterales; family Enterobacteriaceae; genus Enterobacter; species Enterobacter sp. Tr-810. The sequence goes on from NZ_VWWW01000002.1 coordinate 458,335, forward strand.
GCCAAAGTCGGCAACCTGTACGTGAACCGCAACATGGTGGGTGCCGTGGTCGGCGTGCAACCGTTCGGCGGCGAAGGGTTATCCGGTACCGGTCCGAAAGCCGGTGGTCCACTGTACCTGTATCGCCTGCTGGCCAACCGCCCGGAAAATGCGCTGGGTGTGACGCTGGCGCGTCAGGATGCGGAACGCCCTGTGGATGCACAGCTGAAAGCCGCGCTGACTCAGCCGCTGGAAGCACTGATCACGTGGGCGGAAAAACGCCCGGAACTGCGTGCCATCGCTCAGCAGTACGGCGAGCTGGCCCAGGCGGGTACGCAGCGTCTGCTGCCGGGGCCAACCGGCGAGCGCAACACCTGGACGCTGATGCCGCGTGAGCGTGTGCTGTGCGTGGCGGATAACGAGCAGGATGCGCTGGTTCAGCTGGCTGCCGCAGCGGCAACGGGTTGTGAAGTGCTGTGGCCGGAAGACGGGCTGCACCGCGACCTGGCAAAACAGTTGCCGAAAGCGGTGTCTGCGCGTATCCACTTTGCGAAAGCCGATGAACTGCTCAGCCAGGACTTCGAAGCGGTTATCTACCACGGTGATTCAGACCAGTTGCGCGAACTGTGCGAGCAGGTGGCGGCGCGTCGCGGGCCGATTGTGTCGGTGCAGGGCTTTGCCCGTGGCGAAACCAACCTGCTGCTGGAGCGCCTGTACGTTGAGCGTTCACTCAGCGTCAACACCGCGGCCGCAGGCGGTAACGCCAGCCTGATGACCATCGGTTAATCGTGTAAAATCCCCCGGTGGCGCTATGCTTACCGGGGCGACATCTGTCACCACAGGCCGGATAAGCGCAGCGCATCCGGCTTTTTTACAGGGAGCAAATGATGAAACGATTACTGATTGCCGCAGGCGCGTTACTGCTGAGCACCAGCGCACTGGCGGATGAGTGCGGCAACGCCAGCACGCAGCTTGAGCTGAACACCTGCACGGCATCGCAATACCAGGCGGCAGACAAGAAGCTCAACCAGACTTACCAGGCCGCCATGAAACGTGCAGCAGCTCCACAGCGCGATCTGTTAAAGAAAGCACAGCTGGCGTGGATCACCCTGCGTGATGCGGATTGTGCGTTTGTCGGGTCGGGTACTGAGGGCGGCAGCGTGCAGCCCATGATCATCAACCAGTGTATGACGGAGAAAACCGTCGAGCGCGAAGCCTATCTGGCTTCAATGATGCAGTGTGAAGAAGGCGATTTGAGCTGCCCTCTTCCCCCGGCCCCATAGGGGCGAGGGAGAAAAGACAGCACATAACAGTCCCCTTTCCCTGTGGGTTGAAAATACGAGCACGGACAACTCCCTCTCCCCTTGGGAGAGGGTTGGGGTGAGGGGGAACATACCGCTCAGGTGGTCATTCCGTTCACTTTACGTTCCTTGCAACTCTGTCACCCCAATACCCTGGCGACCCGGGCTCCCGGCAAGAAAATCGCCGCTTCGCGGTGGCCCTCAGCGTTTGCTCCAGGCTAATCGGGGACAGAACGCCCAAATTTCCTGGATTTAATGGAGAGACCACTTTTAACGAGCTCAGCAGCATCTTGTACGTTTTCACAGAGAATGAAAATACGCTGGTGGTCAGCGGCGTTATTGATTATCTCAATGATTTTTCTACTGAAAAACAGCGCAACTGAATGCCTTCCGGCAGAGCCATCTGTAGCAAAAATTTTTTATCATCATTAACTGCAATACTGTCATTTACGACCAGGCACAGATTAGCATTAGTGTGTGGAAGCCAGGCGGTAGCAACCTGGCCATGAATAAGTCTGTTATCTACGCGACAATGAACTATATTAACCATCGTTATGTCCTTATTAAGTTAGCTTAAACATACTCCGAACGTTCGAACGCCTGAACGTTTCGAAAACCAGAATGTCGACATTTAATTTAATGTTCGCGATGAAGTTCAAAAGAATAAATTGTCAGGTTGAGGAATGATTTGCTTTGCGGTATATAAAAAAGCAATGCAATTTTATTTTGTAGTGGGTTTTGAATATTATTAATTTAGAAAAACAATATCTTGGCGTGAATTTTTAAGGAGTTTAACTGAGGTCTGAAACGTTGGTTTTGCTGAGTTTATCTTTTGATATAGAAGGTTTATAAAAGGACTCCACAGAGTCCCTTTAGTTATGCTGTTACTCTTTCACTCCTGGTATCTTTAAACATTATGTTCCCATCGCAATATTTCCATTGGATGGATTCATAACGGATTTCAACTTCCTCCATATGTTTACTTGCAACTCCCAGTGGAAATAAAACTGGAGAGATTCTTGTTATTTTCACATGTTCCAGCCTTATATTAAAATATTCTATCTCTATTCCTGCCTCATTAATTCTATACATTTTTATTACAGCTTCTTTAAATGTTTTACCAGTGCATACACCTCTGAATAAATACGGGGTAAGACGGTCTATTTCTTTTCAAATGTAATCGGAACATGCAGACGTGTTCCAGTAAGTTTTCCGGTGTTATGATCTGTAGGAATCCATACAGAATGATTGAATGATTTAAGCTCAGTCGAACCCAATCGTGTTGACATTAAACATTCACCAATTAAAGGTGAATTATTTTCATCGGCAAGCCAAATATGTGCTGGTATAGACATTTATTTTTTTCTCTCATAAAAAAATGAAAAATATAGAACAATCACAATGATGATCCCAACTACGCTCATTGTTATTACTGGATCATCAATAAACTTTACAGGTATATAAGACAATAATATTATAGCCAAAATCGTTAAATATGTTTTTAATTGAAGAGTTAAATCTTCAAAAATAAGCCTGAATATTTCCTTTAATAACTTATTCATTTGCCAGCCATTCTTTTCAGTGCATTAATTATTTCAGCATTTGATGCCATGCCCATATTTAAATAGCCAACACTTAAAACCGCTGGCTCTATTAAAAAGTACATCATTTCAATGTTTTGCATATATAGAGCGCTATAGAACTGTGGTAGAAAATGTTTTAGATTGTTTGCACTATCAGCAGCATGTTGAACAGTACCATATGTGCTTAATGTTATTAGTGCAGCCGATGATAAGCCCCCAATTTTTTTCATCATTGCGCTTTGTATAACCCCATTGATTTTACTGCCGTAGCAAATATATTTAACAATAGAATATACTATTGCAAATCTTGAAGATTGCATAGCTGAATAGTGAGTTGTAAACGGAACAACTTGTCTAAGAATAATTTTTATGTCACTTTCATTTTTATGCTTGAGCATTGTTTCAACATAAATTCTTACCATTCTAAAAATTATATCTCTATGCTTAATAAGTTCATACAGGCCTAGTAAAAAATGCTTATCTTCATTCCCAAGTCGTTCGCAAACATCTGTATAATTTTCTGTAAAGCATGAAGTGTAATAAAGCAGTCTTGTTGCACCATCACCAAGATTATTTACATATTCGACAAAGCCATCTTTCACTCCAGCCATCGCTTTATCTAATCTTATAGCTAAGTTTTTATCGGATCCAATTCTATTAATTATATCATCGCTGTAATTCATAACATTCCCTCGTGATTTAATAGGTTAATCATCTTATACGTAATATTCAATCAAAGTGATCATGCTCTCACTTCTGGATAATTAAATTTAAAAAGGTCACCTATATATCACTGGGGAATATAGGTGACCTTTAATAATCAAGGGTGTGAATGTAATGCTGGGTTATTATCAGTTCATTATCTCTTTTAGCTTATTTTCCCATTTCAAAAGTGCTTCCAGCTTTTCTTCGTTGTAATCGTATCTGTCATAGTGAACAGATGATACGTCATGTAAAGCGTGGTGCTGAATTCTGTCACGAATTACTTTTGTGACTTTCAGTTGTCCACCCAATGTTTTAAAGGTTCGGCGGAAATCACTCGGAATAAATGAATCAACGTTCATTTTCTCACAAAAGCGTTTAATATTACCCGAAAGTAATTCGCTGTTTGAAATGGTGGAGCGCAGAGTTTTGTAATGGTGGTATGTGCTTTTACCGGAGGCAATAAAATCGGTTTTGTGGGCCTCAAACAGATCAGCAAGCGTACCGCTTGTTTTAGTAACCTTGATCACATCCGAACATGAAGAAAGACTTTCGAACTTCTCAAGAGCGCTACTGATAGACATTGACGGGTATTCACCCAGTGTCTGAAATTTTGCTGTTTTACCTACGAAATGGCGATAGACGAAAGTTTTACGTCCAGACGGATAGACACGCACTACTATACGTCCCGTCCCGCGTTCGCCGCTTGCATGATACGCCATGTAAGCGGCGGGTTTTGGAGAAAGATTATCAAGCGCTTTCGTCGTAAAGTTGATTTTCATCATTCATATTTATTGCATACTTATTCACAGTTCAAGTTCAAAAAACTGTTTCTTAAACTATAGCGTAATGAGCAAAACTAACTCATGCAATGGCCAAACTTAATGAAATCAACGTATTTTAACTTAAACCGCCTCACTCTTTGTTCAATTATTTAGACATCCTTCCCTGTGGGAGAGGGTTAGGGTGAGGGGAACTAGCGGACGCGGATCCCTTCGATAATCATCCGCTGCACGTTTTCCAGCGTGTTCTGGAAGAAAGTTTCATCCTGAAGTGTTTTGCCGGTTACCGCTTCGACCTGGGCCGAAAAGTCAGCATAGTGCTGAGTGGAGGCCCAAATCATAAAGATCAGATGATGCGGCTCTACCGGTGCCAGCTTGCCGCTGGCGACCCACCCGGCAATGATCGCCGATTTATCGTCCACTAGCTGTTTTAAATCCCCGGTCAGCTCGGCTTTCAGCAACGGCGCGCCCTGCAACATCTCAAGGCAGAACAGGCGTGATGCCTGCGGGTAGTCGCGGGATACCTCAAGCTTGAGGCGGATGTACTCTTTAATCGCCACCAGCGGGGTGAACTCTTCGCGAAACGCCTTGAGCGGCGCCAGCCAGATATCGAGGATCTGTTGCAGCACCGCAACGTAGAGCACTTCTTTTGACGGGTAGTAGTACAGCAGATTAGTTTTTGACACCCCTGCCCGCTCTGCCACCTGCTCCAGCCGCGTGCCATGGATGCCAAACTGCGAAAACGTATCCAGCGCCGCACCCAGAATGGCCTGCTTTTTCGCACTCACCGCCTGCGAACGTTTACCTGGTGTTTTCACTGCACCTTGTGTCATCTGCGCTCTCCTTATTGGTTTGCCATAGCATAGCAAATGCAGGGGGTTGTCTCGACATTTTGGGGATGGGGGTTGTGCAAAATTGATGAGGGAAAGGGTTGTGTGGGGGATTGGGGGCTAATGTTGCTAGCCTTGTTTATCGCAGATTCGACGGTCCTTTATACGGTCCGCTTCGTGGTGTGAGTTCAACCGATGGATGCAACACATTGGTTAAAACGCTCTGCGGGTGATTCATAGTCTACCGTTTTTCTTGGTCTCTCGTTGAGCTGTCTTGCAACACTGTTTAGTCTTTGTTGGCTGTGAACCGATAAGTCAGTTCCTTTTGGAAAATACTGTCTGAGTAATCTGTTTGTATTTTCATTTGAGCCGCGTTGCCAGGGAGATTGAGGATAGCGTTGCATCGAACTATTCAACCCACACCACGAAGCGGACCTTACCCTTAATTTACATTGCATACGTAAAAGGGCCGATAGCGGGCATTATGTTTTCAACCCTATGCTTGCCTGTTCCAACGTTAGTGGTTATAACTTTGTTTCCAGCCTCAAAGATGGGTACTTTTTAGTGACTTATCGGCGTTAATAAAATCACGTTCTGCTGATGTATCTACTAAATTGGCTCCGTTGTTTCATCTTCTAAAAGGGATAATAATGAAGCTTTCAGTTAATCTAAAAAATTGTTATGGTATTAGTGAATTAGTTCATGATTTTGATTTTAATATAACTAAAAGTTATGCCATCTATGCACCAAATGGTTTCATGAAAACCTCGTTTTCTAAAACTTTCGACGATTTGGCTAACGGGAGAGAAACAAAGGACGTAATTTTTCCAGATAGAGAGTCTGGAAGAAACATAAAAGATGAAGCAGGTAACGATATTTCTGCTGACTCAGTATTTGTTGTTGAACCATACAATGCAGATTTTTCATCTGCAAAGTCATCTCTTCTTCTGGTAAATAGTGCAGTCAAGCAAAAATATGATGAGTCCCTAAAGAATATTGCTGATAAACAGTCCGCTTTATTTGCTAAGCTAAAGCAGTTATCAGGACTGACAGGGAGAACAACTACACCTGAATCAGAAATTCTGAAATGCTTCGGCAAGAAGACTTTTTCTGAATTTATGGAATCATCGGAGGAACAAATAAAAAATGCGGCTCCATCACAACTTTCCACAGTTTCTTATGCCGAAATTTTCAATGATAAAACTGTTGGGCTATTAGAATCAGGCACAATCAAAGACCAGCTTGAAGAGTATATTCAAAAATATAATGAGCTAGTTTCAAAATCAGATGTATTAAGCAAACAGTTCAATCATTACAGTGCATCTACAGTTAATAAGCAACTAAAAGACAATGGTTTTTTTGAAGCCAAACATACAGTAAACTTACGAACAAAAAATGGGATGAAAGAGATTTCTACAGCTGAAGAGCTTTCAGAAAAGATTGAAGATGAAAGAAAAAAGATACTCACTGATAAGGATCTCTCTTCAAAATTTGATGCAATAGATAAAAAAATACAAAACAGTGAATTGAGGAAATTTAGGGATTATCTCTTTGATAATCAACATATCCTTCCATATTTGAAAAACTTCAAACAACTTCAAAAAGACCTATGGATTTCTTACCTCATTGATCAAAAGGAACTTTATAGTCAATTCCTGGAGGTCTATAGAACAAATAAAGTCACGATTGTAAATGCTATTGAGCAGGCAAAGAGTGAGAGAACAGAATGGGAGGCAGTTGTTGAAGCGTTCAACAAGCGATTTACTGTCCCATTCAAAATGAGCATATCAAACCAAGATGATGTAATTCTAAAAGGATCGCAGCCTTCAATTTCATTTAAATTTTATGATTGTGATGGAGAAGGAGACATTCCTAGAGATTCCTTATTGAAAGTGCTCAGTCAAGGTGAAAGAAGAGCGCTTTATATACTTAATATATTATTCGAAATTGAAACAAGAAGAAAGCAGGGAATGAATACAATATTAGTAATTGATGACATTGCAGACTCATTCGATTATAAAAATAAGTACGCAATCATTGAGTATCTGAAAGACATTTCAGCCTCAGGTCAATTCTATTGTCTGTTCTTATCTCATAATTTTGATTTTTACAGAACTATCAGTGGACGACTTGGGTTAAAACGTGATTGTAAGCTACATGCAGCAAAGGTCGGAAGAAAGCTAACTCTGATCAAGGAAAAATATCAGAAGAATCCGTTCAATCACTGGAAAGACAACCTAACAACGAATGTGTTTTGTATCTCGGCAATTCCATTTGTTAGAAACTTAGCCGAATACTGTGGTTTGGATAATGAATATATCAAGCTTACGTCGTTGCTTCATGTAAAGGCGGACACTGACACTATCACACTTGCCGGGCTCTGTGACATATATAAGAAAATCCTTGCAGATAAGCAGCACATTGTTTTACATCCAGGGGCGAAACTGGTAATTGATTTAATAAATGAGGAAGCCGATTTAGTATTCAATTCACATGAAGAGACTGTTGAACTTGAAGGGAAAATAACTCTCTCAATAGCCATTAGATTGTTTGCTGAACGTCATATGATCAGAACCATCAATGATGAATTATTCATAAATTCAATTACGGAAAACCAGACAGTCAGACTACTTCAAGAATATAAGCGATTGGCTCTTGGTCGTACCCAGGATATTGCAATTCTTGAGCAGGTAAATCTAATGACTCCAGAAAACATCCATCTCAATTCATTTATGTATGAACCAATTCTAGATTTAGGCATTTCTCACTTGAAAACCCTGTATTCGCATGTGAAGCAGCTACCATAAATTATCCTTACATACAACATGGTGGTCGCTACGAAAATAACAATTGATGTATCTTAACGTAAGACCACCAATCTATTCTTTTATAGTTATAATTTCCGCTCTTCACTCACTGCGCGATAACCATCCCACCCTCTTTCCTCGAGCCGCCTCGCATTTTCACTATTTCTTCCACATTTTTTCCCCTGTGTATTTATCTGCAGGGGTATGATTGGCGTATTGAAACCATCCAACACAAACAGTGATTTTAGTGGAGGCCCAAATCATAAAGATCAGATGATGCTGCTCTTCCGGTACCAGTTTCCGCTGGCCCCCCAGCAATGATCGCCGATTTATCGTCCACCAGCTGTTTTAAATCCCTTGTCAGCTCATATTCTAGCAACGGCGCGCCCTGTAACATCTCAAGACAGAATATAAGCCCCCCTACCGGGAAATAACTTATCTACAAGCCATTGATAATGTTTTAATATCAATCCCAAAGAATAATATATATGTTCTTAATTATCACACTGTACTACTTCCGGGTCACTATTATCATTATTCCCGAGCTGCTTATCGACTTTTTCCAATAATGCCTTTGATTCGTCAATAGCCTCAGACATCTCTCGACTTACCTGTCCACCTGACTCGATAATCGCACCTCTGACTTCATCAAGGGTATAGGTCATTCGTTCAAGAGCCGTAGGGTGATCAAGATTACTGTTTCGGCTACTCTCCAAGACCCCAATATTACCCATTACCATCCAGATAGTTACATCTAATGCAGAGGCATACCATCCAAACTTAACCATTTTTCGAGCTGCTAGCAGGTCTGCATCTTTTTCTTGAGCTCTCATGGAGCAATTAGCTGCTTGTCTTTCTTCATTATTCATATGCTCAGTAGTAAACCTCACATGCTTATAGTAAAGGTGTGACAGCTCATGGAGATAAATGAATGCGATAGAATTTCTGACAGATTGGTCCCTGGCCCCCTTCATTTGCCCTGAGAATGGATAGTAGGCTTCAATACCTGAACAAGAATCACCAAATTTCTCAGGCGACACTAATTGGCTCACTGGCATATGATTTTGTTTTTGTAACATCATATCAGCATACGAATTTCTTAAATAACTACTATATACACTGTTGCAATCATTCCACTTTCCATCAGCCATAGATAACACATTTAACTCTGCTGTATAAAAAACCACATCTAGCAGTGATGAGGTGAAAATAATTGTTGGAATGCCATTTATCCAACCTGCTGATGCTCCGGGCATGGCATTTGAAGAGTCAATATTAAATCTTAAATCACGGACTATGTTTTGAAATGGGTCACCCAACTCAATAATTCTGTCGTTAACCATGTGAACAGTCTCATTTGTAAAATCAATTGGTTGAACTCCCGCCGAAACAAAATTTGTTAAAAAGAGGAAGCCAAACGCCGATAAGTTACGATTCATTTAACACCTCACTGAGCAAAAAGCGACTTAATATTATTGTATAGCAATTTATTTTCTGTAGAATAGCTATCTAATCTCCTAGGATCATTTCTTATATCTGCCGAAATTTTTTGATACATATCTAAGCTTCCAGGGCCGAATAGCTTATCAATTAAATTAATTTGTAGAGCATATAACTTAGCATAAGATGCTGTTATTTTTTGCTTCTGTTCACTTGTTAAATCTTCTTTAAGTTTGTCTTTATATTTATTGACAATAACTAAAGAATTTAAAATATCTATCTCATTTCTCAAATCTAGTTCTGGTACTCCATCCGAACCTAAACCGCTAAATGAAGAACCAATCTGCATTTGATTAGGTGAATTATTACCACTTGCTAATACTTCCGCCTCCGTGTGTACAGCTGTGCTTTTTATAGCATTAGTTTTTTCATAGGATAAGGGGTGCGTTATTGAAAAAATAAGAGCTGACGCGCCAAATAGTGCAAAAAAAACACCAGGAGCTATATTCTGCAATCGTATGGACCACGAACCGATCCCCCCATCAAAAGTGCCATCGTTGGGAAGAGACTTATTAAATAATTTATAACCTAACCAGATGGAAATTATTCCTCCAATTGAGATGAATAGCCTATCAAAACCTCTAAATACTATAACGACTAACTCATTATCTATGCTCATCATTGATATTCCTCAAATCTGCCTCACCCGCACATGATCACAGTGCATTGAGTACAAAAAGACATTCTCAAATTATAGTTACCCATCAATTTATTGGTAATCAACTGGAAAGCTGAACTTAAAAAATTTTTTAATCGAAATGGCTTAGATAGTCAGCTTTTGTAGACTACCTAGAACATATTCATGTCTGACTATAACAAACCGTCTCCTCTATCAAACCAGTCTCCCAACCATCTTCCTTACATCAAATGATCAGCTCTAACGCCCCCCCACCTTTCCTCGAGCAGCCTCGCATTTTCACCATTTCCCCGACATTTTTACCCCTGTGTTTTTATCCATAAGAGTATAATGAGCGTAGTGAAGCCACCCAACACAAACAGTGAGTTTTATACAGAAAAGTAGATAACCAAGATCGCGATATAAAGGTGTTCCACCACCCTTATACCGCTAACCACAAACAACTAGTATGGAGTTGAATATGGCTGCGAAGAATTTTATGCCAGAGCGGGCTGTTGCCCAAACGGAAAATGCAGTATTTGAAAACAGTGAAGAAATTCGCGAGCAGGTACGCAAAAAGAACCCGCGGGACTTGCACGGGGAGCAGACCCATTCCGGGCGTGTTCATGCGCGGGATGAGACGGGTGCATCATGCGGTGAGCTGTATACGCGCATGGAACATAACTATCTGCCGCTGTCGGGTGACTGGTTGTCCCGCGCCGGGTTTGCGTATGGCCGCGCGGTTAAAATACGCGTGATGCCGGATTGCATAGTGATCACCCCGCAGAATAGCCGCGAGCTGTGGGGCTGTTTAGAAGGGTTGAGCGCAGTGCATACCAATAAACAGAAGGTGAAAGCGTGGCTGTCGACGTTCCCGGGGGCGCTGAATGATACGGGCGATCTGCCGGAGCCCAAACGCATGAACGGGGCTGTGAAGCCACAATAAACGCTGACCTGCGATCCCGGCCCGCACCGGGATCGTGCTGCATTCTCCTCCTCGCCCCTGCACCGCCATCGCGCACCGTTGCCTGCTTTGTGTGCAATTCTTTTGACCATTTAGTCCACTTTATTTGCACTCATTTTGCCAACCTTGCATTAACACCTTAATAACAAAGCCATTTTAAAAACTGGCATCCCCTTTGCAAAACCCTTTTCACGAGGCTGAACAGGATATGCAGGATGCAGCGCCACGTCTGACTTTCACCCCACACTGTGATGAAGAGAGGTTCGTGATGAAAATTGGCGTATTCGTACCTATCGGTAACAACGGCTGGCTAATCTCGACCACCGCCCCGCAGTACAAGCCGACCTTCGAGCTGAATAAGGTCATCGTGCAAAAAGCGGAGCACTACCATTTCGATTTTGCGCTCTCGATGATCAAGCTGCGTGGTTTTGGCGGTAAGACGGAATTCTGGGATCACAACCTGGAGTCCTTCACCCTGATGGCCGGGCTGGCGGCAGTCACGTCCCGCATCCAGATTTACGCCACCGCAGCCACCCTCACCCTGCCCCCGGCCATTGTGGCGCGAATGGCCTCCACCATCGATTCCATCTCCGGCGGCCGCTTTGGCGTCAACCTGGTTACCGGCTGGCAAAAACCGGAGTACGACCAGATGGGGATCTGGCCGGGCGACGAATATTTCTCGCGCCGCTATGAGTATCTCACCGAGTACGTGCAAGTGCTGCGCGACCTGTGGGGCACCGGTAAAAGCGATTTTAAAGGCGACTACTTCACCATGAACGACTGTCGCGTCAGCCCGCAGCCGTCCGTGCCGATGAAAGTGATCTGCGCCGGGCAGAGCGATGCGGGGATGGAGTTCTCCGCGAAATACGCCGATTTCAACTTCTGCTTTGGCAAAGGGGTTAACACCCCGGCAGCCTTTGCCCCCACGGCCGCACGCATGAAAGAAGCCGCCGACAAAACCGGGCGCGATGTCGGTTCCTACGTGCTGTTTATGGTCATCGCCGATGAAACCGACGACGCCGCGCGCGCCAAATGGGAACTGTATAAAGCCGGGGCCGACGACGAGGCGCTGAGCTGGCTCACTGAACAGAGCCAGAAAGATACCCGCTCCGGCTCAGATACCAACGTCCGCCAGATGGCTGACCCGACCTCCGCCGTGAACATCAACATGGGCACGCTGGTTGGCTCCTATGCAAATGTCGCCAGAATGCTGGACGAAGTGGCCGCCGTCCCAGGCGCTGAAGGCGTCCTGCTCACCTTTGACGATTTCCTGATGGGCGTTGAAACCTTCGGCGAACGTATTCAGCCGCTGATGCAGTGCCGTGCCCACATCCCCGCCATCACGAAGGAGGTTGCGTAATGACCACGCTTGACGCTCGCCCGGAAGCCATCACCTTCGACGCCCAGCGCAGCGCGCTGATAGTGGTGGATATGCAAAACGCCTACGCAAGCCAGGGCGGTTATCTGGATCTGGCCGGGTTTGATGTCTCCGCCACCAAACCGGTGATTGAGAACATCAAAACCGCCGTGGCTGCCGCACGCGCGGCGGGCATGTTGATTATCTGGTTCCAGAACGGCTGGGACGACCAGTACGTGGAAGCCGGTGGCCCCGGCTCGCCCAATTTCCACAAGTCCAACGCCCTGAAAACCATGCGCAAACAGCCTGAACTACAGGGCAAGCTGCTGGCGAAAGGCGGCTGGGATTATCAGCTGGTCGATGAACTGGTTCCTGCGGCGGGCGATATCGTGCTGCCTAAACCGCGCTACAGCGGCTTTTTCAACACCCCGCTCGACAGCCTGCTGCGCAGCCGGGGCATCCGTCACCTGGTCTTTACCGGCATTGCCACTAACGTCTGCGTGGAATCCACGTTGCGCGATGGCTTTTTCCTCGAATATTTCGGCGTGGTGCTGGAAGACGCCACCCACCAGGCCGGGCCGGAGTTCGCCCAGAAAGCGGCCCTGTTCAATATCGAAACCTTTTTTGGCTGGGTGAGTAACGTCGCCGATTTCTGCGATGCCCTTACCCCGCCGTCATTAGCCCGTATCGCCTGAGGAGCACCACAATGCCAAAATCCGTGATTATTCCACCGGGCACCAGCACCCCTATCGCCCCGTTTGTGCCCGGCACGCTTGCCGATGGCGTGGTGTATGTCTCCGGCACGCTGCCGTTTGATAAAGACAACAACGTGGTGTTTATCAACGACCCAAAGGCGCAAACGCGTCACGTGCTGGAAACGATCAAAGGCGTGATCGAAACCGCGGGTGGCACGATGGAGGACGTGACCTTCAACAGTATCTTTATCACCGACTGGAAAAACTACGCCGCGATTAACGAAATCTACGCCGAGTTCTTCCCGGGCGATAAACCGGCGCGGTTCTGCATCCAGTGCGGGCTGGTGAAGCCCGACGCGCTGGTTGAAATCGCCACTGTCGCGCACATTGCGAAGTGAGGCTGCCATGAAACTCTCCGTCTCACCGCCCCCGTATGACGGCGCGCCCGCCGTGGTACTGATAGCCGGGCTGGGCGGCGGGGGCAGCTACTGGCTGCCTCAGCTTGCGCGGCTGGAACAGGAGTACCAGGTGGTGTGCTACGACCAGCGGGGCACGGGCAACAACCCGGACACCCTGCCGGAAGGGTACAGCATGGCCGAGATGGCGCAGGAGCTTGCGCAGGCGCTGGCCAGTGCGGGGATCTCCCGCTATTGCGTGGTGGGCCACGCGCTGGGGGCGCTGATCGGCCTGCAACTGGCGCTGGATAATCCCGAAGCCGTTACCGCCCTGGTGTGCGTCAACGGCTGGCTGTCGCTGAATGCCCATACCCGTCGCTGCTTTCAGATCCGCGAACGTCTGCTCCACGCCGGGGGCGCGCAGGCATGGGTGGAAGCCCAGCCGCTGTTTCTCTATCCGGCAGACTGGATGGCCGCCCGCGCACCGCGCATGGAAGCCGAAGAGTCTCTGGCGCTGGCCCATTTTCAGGGCAAACACAACCTGCTGCGCCGCTTAGCCGCGCTGAAACAGGCCAACTTTAGCCGCCACGCGGCGCGCATTCGCTGCCCGGTGCACATCATCTGTTCGGCGGACGATCTGCTGGTTCCCTCAGTCTGTTCATCCGAATTGCAGGCGGCACTGCCCGGCAGCCAGAAGGTGGTGATGCGCCAGGGTGGGCACGCCTGCAACGTGACCGAGCCCGACACTTTTAACACCCTGTTGCTGAACGGGCTGGCCAGCCTGTTGCACAGCCCTGAACCCGCTTTGTAAGGAGCCACAATGAGCGAAGCCATTACCCCCACTGCGCTGGAGACGTTATTCACCGAAGCACGCACCCACAACGGCTGGCAGGATCTGCCGGTCAGCGATGCGCTGCTGCGCGAAGTGTACGACCTGATGAAATGGGGCCCCACGTCCGCCAACTGTTCGCCTGCGCGGATTGTGTTCGTCAGAAGCGCCGAAGGAAAAGAGAAGCTTCGCCCGGCGCTGTCCAGCGGCAATCTGGAGAAAACCCTTACTGCCCCGGTCACGGCCATCGTGGCCTGGGACGGTGAATTTTACGAGCGCCTGCCCACCCTGTTCCCGCACGGCGATGCCCGGAGCTGGTTTACCTCAAGCCCGGCCCTTGCCGAAGAGACGGCCTTTCGCAACAGCACGTTGCAGGCCGCCTGGCTGATTTTTGCCTGTCGCGCCCTGGGGCTGGATACCGGGCCGATGTCCGGTTTTGACCGGCAAAAAGTGGACGATGCCTTTTTCACCGGCACCGCACTGAAAAGCAATCTGCTGATCAACATCGGCTATGGCGACAGCAGCAAACTGTACGGGCGCTTGCCGCGTCTGGCCTTCGAAGATGCCTGTGGTCTGGCATAAGGAGTGAGGATGAACACACCGGATAAACAAACCTTTCGTGATGCGATGGCCTGCGTGGGTGCGGCGGTCAATATCATCACCACCGATGGCCCTGCCGGCATGGCCGGGTTCACCGCCAGCGCCGTGTGCAGCGTCACCGACTCACCGCCCACCCTGCTGGTGTGTCTGAATCGCGGGGCGTCCGTCTGGCCGACGTTCAGCGAGAACCGCACCCTGTGCGTCAACACGCTCAGCGCCGGGCAAGAGCCGCTCTCTAACCTGTTCGGCGGCAAAACGCCGATGGAAGATCGCTTCGCCGCCGCCCGCTGGGAAACCGGCGAAACAGGCTGCCCGCGTCTTGAGGATGCGCTGGCCTCGTTTGACTGTCGCATCAGCCAGGTGGTCAGCGTGGGCACGCACGACATCCTGTTTTGCGACATTGTTTCGATAGTTCGCCACCCCGCGCCGCAGGGGCTGGTGTGGTTCGACCGCGGCTATCACGCGCTCTTGCGACCCGCCTGTTAACCCTCCTTAAGGAGACAGCTCATGGCAATGTTCGGATTTCCCCACTGGCAGTTGAAATCGACCTCTTCAGAACGCGGCGTGGTCGCGCCGGATGAGAGACTCCCTGTAGCGCAGACCCTGGTCATGGGGGTTCAGCACGCGGTGGCCATGTTTGGTGCCACGGTGCTGATGCCCATGCTGATGGGGCTTGATCCCAACCTGTCCATTCTGATGTCGGGCATCGGTACTCTGTTGTTCTTTTTTGTCACCGGCGGGCGCGTGCCCAGCTACCTTGGCTCCAGCGCCGCCTTTGTGGGCGTGGTGATTGCCACCACCGGGTTTAACGGCCAGGGGATCAACCCGAACCTGAGCGTGGCCCTCGGCGGCATTATTGCCTGTGGGCTGGTCTATACCCTGATTGGCCTGGTGGTGATGAAAACCGGCACCAAATGGATAGAACGGATGATGCCGCCGGTGGTCACGGGCGCCGTGGTGATGGCTATCGGCCTGAACCTCGCCCCGATTGCGGTCAAAAGCGTCTCTGGCTCACCGTTTGAAAGCTGGATGGCGGTGATCACCGTGCTGTGCATCGGCCTGGTGGCGGTGTTCACGCGCGGTATGATCCAGCGTCTGCTGATCCTGGTCGGGCTGATTGTGGCGTGCCTGGTTTATGCCCTGCTGGCGAACGTGTTCGGCTTTGGCAAACCGGTCGATTTTACCCTGATCCACAACGCCGCCTGGTTCGGCCTGCCGCAGGTGACTTCTCCGGTGTTCAGCGGACAGGCGATGATGCTGATCGCCCCCGTGGCGGTGATCCTGGTGGCTGAAAACTTAGGTCACCTGAAAGCGGTTGCCGGGATGACCGGACGCAATATGGACCCATACATGGGGCGCGCGTTTGTCGGCGACGGGCTGGCGACCATGCTCTCTGGCTCTGTTGGCGGCAGCGGAGTAACCACCTACGCCGAAAATATCGGCGTGATGGCGGTAACCAAAGTGTACTCCACGCTGGTTTTCGTCGCGGCGGCCGTCATTGCCATGCTGTTAGGCTTTTCACCGAAATTTGGCGCGCTGATCCACACCATTCCGGCACCGGTCATTGGCGGAGCATCCATTGTGGTGTTTGGGTTGATCGCCGTCGCAGGGGCGCGTATCTGGGTTCAACACCGGGTTGACCTTAGCCAGAACAGCAACCTGATTATGGTGGCAGTCACGCTGGTGCTGGGCGCGGGTGATTTTGCCCTGACGCTGGGCGGGTTTACCATTGGCGGGATTGGTACGGCAACGTTTGGCGCGATCTTGTTAAACGCCCTGCTAAGCCGCGGGATGGCGGCAGTTCCGCAGGGCGAAGTCGTCCGTCAGGATTCGTGATTCACCACAGCGCTGTCTGTTTCGGGCAGCGCTTTTTTCTTCCTGCTAAGCTTGAGTTCACTCACCAGTACACCGGCAACAATAAAGGCTGCACCCACCAGCGCCAGCAGCGGTAAACGCTCCCCGGCAATGCGCCCGAACACGCCCGCCCAGACTGGCTCACCGGTGTAGATAACCGTTGCCCGCGTCGGGGAAACGCTGCGCTGCGCCCAGTTCATCGTCACCTGAATAATGGCGCTGAAGATCCCCAGCCCCAGAGCAACCACCACAAGCCCGGTAGACATCGGCGGCACAGATTCCCCCGCCGGTACCATGGCGGCAAACGCCACCAGCGAGGCGGTCGCCAGTTGCACAACGGTCACCCGCTTCACGTCAACTTTCCCGGCCCAGGCGCTGATCAGAATAATTTCGGCGGCAATTGCCACCGCGCCCACCAGGGTAATCATCTCACCCGGCCCCAACGCCAGCAGGTTATCGCCCGGCCCGGCCAGCAGGATCAGGCCGATAAACGCCAGCACGATACCAATACAGGACATCAGCCCCGGCATTCTGCCCAGACACAGCCATTGCAGCAGCGGCACCAGCGGCACGTACATCGCGGTAATAAACGCCGATTTACTGCTGGAGATAGACTGCAAGCCCCAGGTTTGCAGGCTGTAGCCCATCGCAATAGCAATACCAATCGCCACCCCGGCCTTCAGCTCTTTAAGCGTCAACCCCCGTAAGGTTTTCAGTGAAATCAGCGCCACGGCGATTGCCGCCGTAGCAAAACGCAGGCCGACAAAGAAGAAAGGATCGCTCAGGGTGACCGCATACTGGACGGCAAGAAACGTCCCGCCCCAGAACATGGTGATCAGAATGAGGATAGCTTCCTGCGGTTTTACGGAGAATTTGAAACGCGAAGACGACATGGTGCACCAGCAATAAAGGTCAATCCTCTAGTGTGCGTTGCCTTTGGTTACAGTTCAATGTTGCAGAAATAAAAAAACCGCCGGGAGCCCCCGGCGGCAGAGGCTCAACCCGGCGTATTACTTGTTACTGCTGCCGTGGCTGTTTTTACCCCCTTTTTTACCTGCTTCAGATGCACGCTGAGGGTCATTTTTGAAGTTACCCCCACTGTGTTGGCCACCTTTACGACCTGCTTCTGATGCTCTTTCACGGTCTTCAGCGAAATTACCTGAACCACCACGATGGTTTGCCATCTCTAACCTCCAGGGTGTGAAACATTCAACATCATACTGCATTCAGTAAAAGAGGATTCTTTCACCTGACGACGAATGGCCGAGCCACTGTTTACGTCGCGTGACACTAAGCTTAGTGGAATGCCCGCTGCGGGGGCGTAAACGGTAATATTCTGCAACATGAAAACCCACATTCCCCTACGCAGGCGTCGCGGTTATCAATAAGCCTTTCTTATCATTCCAGAATTTCGTTTTCGTAAATATGTTTCATATTGCTACAACGAAAGACGTTAAATAACTTGTTATAAATCAAAGAAATGGTGCTCAGAGTTGCAGTCTGGCCAGCACGACTTATCTTTAAATGAACGCAGCGATCCGCTGTCAGAAAAAACAAACGAGGAGTGATGCAAAATGGCAAAAGTTCTGGTGCTCTATTATTCCATGTATGGACACATTGAAACCATGGCTCACGCAGTTGCAGAAGGTGCAAACAGAGTGGATGGCGTTGAGGTTGTGGTGAAACGCGTACCGGAAACCATGAATGCCGAGGCCTTCGCCAAAGCCGGGGGAAAAACACAAAATGCACCGCAGGCCACCCCACAAGAACTGGCTGACTACGATGCCATCATCTTCGGCACTCCAACCCGTTTCGGCAATATGTCAGGGCAGATGCGAACCTTCCTCGACCAGACCGGGGGGCTTTGGGCATCCGGCGCGTTGTACGGCAAGCTCGCCAGCGTATTCAGCTCTACGGGTACCGGTGGCGGCCAGGAACAGACCATTACCTCAACCTGGACCACTCTTGCGCATCACGGCATGGTGATTGTGCCAATCGGCTATGGCGCCCAGGAGTTGTTTGATGTGTCTCAGGTTCGTGGTGGTACACCTTATGGCGCCACCACCATTGCCGGTGGCGATGGTTCACGCCAGCCAACGAATGAAGAGCTGACTATCGCCCGTTACCAGGGTGAACATGTCGCGGGTCTTGCCAAAAAACTGAACGGCTAACCCAACAGGAGGACAATCATGCCAACTCAAGAATCCAAAGCTCACCGCGTGGGCGAATGGGCAAGTTTACGTAATACCTCTCCAGAAATCGCCGAAGCCATTTTTGAAGTTGCGAAATATGACGAAAAGCTGGCCGAGCAGATTTGGGAAGAAGGCAGTGATGAGGTACTGACGCGCGCCTTCGAAAAAACGGACAAAGACTCGCTCTTCTGGGGTGAGCAAACCATCGAACGTAAAAACGTCTGAACGTTTCCCCCCGCCTGCGCGGGGGGTTATTCTTATTTCGCCGCGTTGTTTAACACCGTATTAAACTTCTCTACCGGGCAGAACCCGTTATCATCCACCGGACACCCTGAAAGCTCCAGCGTGACACGCTGAGCGGGTGATTTCAGCGACAGCACTTCGGCGTTACGCAGCTGCGTAGTGCTTTGATAAACATATTCGATTTTCATCAACTCCCGGTTGCCGTTCTTGTCATGCCAGCGCTGGAAGACAATTTTGCCGCCAATCGGGGTGCGTTCGTACTGGTCATGCAGCTGATAAGGTTTGAAATCGAGCGCCGTCAGCAGCGAGGCGATGTTGGAATCATGCCCCACCAGCAGCGTGATTTTTGCGGCTTTTCCCTGCTCAGTCACCAGGGCGTTATCGATGTATTTCACCAGCGGTTTCGCCACATTGCGCGCCACCTCACCCGAGGTGAATAACGAATCCTGATAGCCATTTTTCAGTTTCGACAACACGCGCCACTGCTGATCGGTTTTGATTTCGCCCCACGCCACCTGATCGGCCGGGAAGCCTTCGTAGTACTGCAAGGTGAACGCATCCACCAGGGAGTTCCCCACCTTCAGCGGCCCGGATACGCCCGGCTCTTTTTCGTAATCAGCACTGAAAGTGTCTTTGGCGTCCGTCAGCGAACAAACCTTTTTCTCTTTGCAGGATGGCGATTCGGCGTAATTCGTCATCTGTTCCAGCAGCTTGTAGCTTTCATCAAGCTGCATTTTCTGCCGCTCCGACGCCATTGCGCTCAGCGCTTTATCGCGGAATTCCGGTGAGTTGTTGGTGATGACAGGGTTAAAGGTGGGGTCCATCGTCCCCATTTCCGGCTGGTGATGCACCGGCACGTCACACCCCGGGAAAGCGCCGGTGATAAAGAACTGCGCGGTCGCCACGGTGCGTTGCAGGCTATTGGCGTAGGCATAAACGGTATTCGCAGGCGGGCATTCCCCGGTGGTAACCAGCCCCTGCCCGGCCAGCCATTCGCGCATATAGTGCCCCATATACACTTCGAGAACGCCACCTTTGGTGGTGAGCTGCCCGCCGGGCACATCCCATTCCGGCCACTTATTCGGCGTGGATTGTTCCAGCACGCTGCCGTTATTGGCCAGCGGCGCGCGCAGATTATGGCGGCTCATGATTAAAACTTGCTCTAACTGGTATCCTTCTGGTGCGTCCTGCGCCTGAGCGCCGAACGTCATGGATATGGAACCTGCCACTGCAACAGCGAGTAGTGCTTTTCTCATCCCTAATTCCTCACTCGGTTTTAAACATCGCGTTAAGTGTGACAGATTTATGACATTTTTCCGGGAAGCATTTCTCAAACTGATGAATAACGCCCTTACCCATGGCGCAGATTAGTTTTATAATAAAACCATACTACCCCGGAGGATCCGCTGTGAAACGTACCCGCCTTGAAGAGAGCACCTGCCCTGTCGCCCGTTCGCTGGACATCATCGGCGACTGGTGGTCGTTACTGATTGTTCGCGATGCGCTGCGCGGCGTGAAACGCTTCGGCGAGTTTCAGAAAAGCCTCGGTATCGCCAAAAACATGCTGACCGCACGCCTCAAACTGCTGGTCGAGGAAGGCATTCTGACGCTTCAGCCCGCCTCTGACGGCAGCGCCTGGCAGGAATATGTGTTGACCGACAAAGGGCGCGCCCTGCAAACGGTGCTGGTTGCACTGTCGCAATGGGGGAATGAATTTCTGTTTAGCCCAAACCAACCGGGCAGCGTGCTGGTCGATGTCAAAAACCAACAACCGCTGCGCAAACTGGCCTTGGTTGCCAACGATGGCCGTGAATTAGCCCCACAGGACATCGAGCTTAAACTCCCGTAATGTCAGTGTCTTAAAACCTGATTATCCCTCTCCCTGTCAGCAGGAATAAAAAATACCGCGCAAAATGGTTGCATTATAAAACCAAATATCTCACAGTGAATTCAGTTTCAACATGCAACCAATTAATCCTTTTGCTTTGAGGTAACACACCATGACCACGCAACATTCAACCGCTTTAATCACGGGAGCTTCTTCGGGGATCGGTGCCGTTTATGCCGATCGTCTTGCGGCACGCGGCTACAACCTGGTACTGGTGGCCCGTCGTGAAGCCCGTCTTCAGGCGCTGGCGGCAGCCCTTTCCAGCCGCTATGGGGTGAATGTGCAGATCCTCACCGCCGATCTGAGCGATGAAAACGGCATTCGTGCGGTTGAAGAGACGCTGAGAAACGACACCCGTATTGATACGCTGGTGAACAATGCCGGAACGGCGCAGATGGCCCCCTTTTTATCCGGCAAGGTTGAACAGCATCAGGCCATCAACACCCTGAATACCACCGCCCTGATGCGCTTGACATACGCTATTCTTCCGCGTCTGGCGCAGAACAACAGCGGTACGGTGATCAACATTGCCTCTGTGCTTTCCCTTCACGCCCGTGCCGGTAGCGCGCTTTACAGCGCCACCAAAGCCTGGGTGTTCAATTTCACTCGCGGGTTGCAGGAAGAGTTTGCCGAAAGTGGCGTGCGCATTCAGGCGGTATTGCCTGCCGCCACGGCAACGGAGATTTGGGATCTGTCCGGCGTGGCCATTACCGACCTGCCTGAAGGCTCGGTCATGACCACCGACAACCTGGTGGATGCCGCACTTGCCGGGCTGGATCAGGGCGAGCTGATCACCATCCCGCCCATGCACGATATCCGCTTATGGGAACGCTTTGAGGCCGCACGTCTGGAGCTGTTTGCCAGTGCGCGTACCGGTGAACCAGCCCCGCGCTATTTAAGCCACTGATTTAGCGCTCCAGCTGGTCGCCATACTCGTTCATCCAGGCGGCCAGCGGGGAAAGCGCGTTCTGAAGCGTCAGCCCCAGTTCGGTTATCTGATACTCCACGCGCGGCGGGATTTCAGGGTAGACGGTGCGAGACACCAGCCCACGCTGCTCGAACAAACGCAGCTGTTTGGTCAGCTCTTTTTGCGTAATGGGCGCAGCGGCGCGTAGCAGATCGCCAAAGCGCACCGGGGTGTTAAGCACAATCAGCCGGTACAGGATCGGGATCGCCCATTTGCCCGCGATAAGATTCACAAACCGCGTCATCGGGCAGGCGTGGACCGCAGATTTTTTTTCGCAGGGTTCAGTGAGTATTTCCGCCATAGCACACCTCTTGCCTCTTTAGTATCCAAATGGTACCTGGTTTCCTTTCGATACTAACGTTTCTATAGTGCTTTCTCCAGAGCGAATTCAGGAGACATTCATGGGACGTTTAGCAGGTAAATACACCTTGATTACGGGCGGAACCAGCGGCATTGGGCTGGCGACCGCGCAGGAATTTATTGCCGAAGGGGCGCAGGTGGCCATCACCGGGCGCAACCCGGAAACCCTGGCAGAAGCCCAACGCATTCTCGGGGATAGCGCATGGGTTATTCCTGCCGATGCCGGAGATATCACAGCACAAAAATCACTGGCGGAGACCCTCGCGACCCGCTGGCCACGGCTGGACGCAGTGTTTATCAACGCCGGAGATGTCACCCATGGCCTGCTGGAAGAGTGGCAGGAAGAGGCCTGGGACCGGCTGATGCGCATCAACCTTAAAGGCCCGTTCTTTTTGATTCAGGCGTTGTTACCGCTGCTGAATAACCCTTCGTCGGTGATTTTGTGCGGCTCGGTCAGCGCCCGTATCGGCCTGCCCACCAGCAGCGTGTATGCGGCCAGCAAAGCCGGTTTGCTTTCCCTGGCACGTACCCTGTCAGCAGAGCTTTTACCGCGCGGAGTTCGTGTTAACGGCCTTAGCCCTGGCCCGGTAGAAACTCCGGCGTTGCATAAACTGGGGTTAAGTGAAGAGGCGCAAAAAGCCTTGCAGGGCGATATCGCAAATCTGGTGCCGCTGGGGCGCATGGGGACGCCGACTGAGCTGGCAAAAGCCGCGCTGTATCTGGCATCGGATGAGTCGAGCTATACCGTCGGCACGGAACTGCTGGTGGATGGCGGAACGGGAAGCCTGTAATTCAGAAGGCGCTGATGCCGGTCACGGCACCGACATACAGCGCCGCCCACACGGCGGCAGAAAGCAGGCTAACGACGTAAACCTTCACGGCGCTCAAGCGCAGCGTCCCCGCAGCCAGCGGCACGATGTAGCGCAATACCGCCAGGAAGCGGGCGGTGAACAGCACGACCACGCCGTTTTTTTGCAGCTGGTGCTGCACGCGTAAAAATTTATCCGCATGTTTTGTCGTAAAACGCGTGACCAGCCGCGACTGCCCCATCAGCTGACCAATATGGTAATTCACCACTGACCCTACCGCTGCACCCATCACCACCGCAAGCCAGGTCAGGCCCGGGTGCAGCGCCGGCTGGCTGACGCTGATGCCCGCAATCAGCATCACCGATGCGGGCGGCAGCACCGACGAGACCAACACCGTTGATTTGCTCAGCGCCATTACGAACAGCAGGGCAAACAGATGCGCCGGATAGAGCGCAAAATGTTCCAGCAGATGATCAAACCATGCCATACCCCACCCCGGATCGTTGCTTCTTCATAGCAGCTATTAGAAACGACCGACCTTAAATGGGGTATCAACCGGTCAGACCTCCAGACCCGCCCGGTACTGGCCCCATTTCAGCACCGAGTTGACACCAATAGAGAGGAAGGGCTCCGGCGGGGTTTTGTTCGGCCCAGGAGACGCCACCAGGAAATCGATCAGCTCGTTACGTTGACCGGCAATCATATCTGCCAGCAGTTTGCCGGTTGCCGTTCCACGGGTGATCCCCAGACCGTTACAGCACAGCGCGCCATACACATTAGGTGCCAGCTGGCCGAAGAAGCCTTCGTGATTCTCAGACAGACAAATCGCCCCGCTCCAGGAATATTCAAAATCAACCTGGTTCAGCGTCGGGAAACGGCGTTCAAAAGATTTACGATGGTTGGCAATAAAGTTATTCAGATGGTGCTCGCGCGGGCGGCCATCGGGATGGAAGCTGAAACTGTTACGCACCAGAATACGGTTGTCGACGGTACGGCGCACGGTGCTGCCAAACGGATGCGCGGGGATCACCCCCCAGACCGGTTTACCGCCCAGTTGCGCCTGCTCATCAGCAGACAGCGGCCGCGTCAGGCTGCCGTACAGGAAGGTGGGCAGCAGGCGTCCGCGCAGGAAACCAAAGTGCGAGGCAAAGGCATTATTTGCCAGAATCAGCTTATCCGCCGTGATGCTGCCTTTGTCATGCACCAGCGTGACTTTTTCGCCGTAGTTGATGGAGGTGATCGGCGTGTACTCGTAGAGCGTCACGTTTGATGGCAGATTGTTCGCCAGCCCTTTCACCAGCGCCGAGGGCTGGAGCAGGATTGTCCCCGGGATAAAGAGCGCCTGTTTGTAGTAGGACGTACCAATATGATCAGGCAGATCCTGGCCGCTTATCATCTGCGTTTCCCGGCCGATTTTTTCCAGCCCGCTGCGATACGCTTCGAGGATCGCCACACCCTGCTCACCCACCGCCGCCTGATATTTCCCGGACTCCGTCATCTGGCATTCAATGCCGTGCTCTTTGACGATGCTGCGCAGGTAATTCTGCCCCAGCGTATTGAGCTTCAGGACGAGCCTTGCGGTGGTGACATCGCCGATATAGTCCTTCGCGCCGATATCATGCGGCACATCGATGGCAAAGCCCGCATTGCGCCCGGCCGGGCCATACCCCACCTCCTGCGCCTCAATCAGTACGATTTCATCGTCGGGGAAGTTCAGCGCCATCTGGCGGGCGGCGGCAAGCCCGGTTAATCCGGCTCCGACAATCGCCCAGCGGGCGTGTTTTTGCCCCACATGGGCAGGACGTGGGGTGCGCGATGGACTGGTGTGATACCACCCTGGCAGGGCGTCATCAGCAGGAAGCGAGGTGATCTTTTGCACGTTGGTTACTCCGGTACGCTGTCATTTTTTCTTTCGCTTACGTGAATAAGCGTTGCTGAAATCATGTTAGCCAGGCTAAAAAAATGAATACGTGATGTATATCTCATGTATACAACACGTATAAAAATAGTTAACTGCAGGTTAATAAGGACGTGCGAAAGCCCCCGAACGCGCGGCGAAAAAGGGTATTCCGATGCAAAGAAAAACCCGCCAGCGAACGCCAGCAGGCGTGTCGTCAGCCAGGGTTACTCAGGTGACTGGACGCGTTCATCCGCTTTAAGCCCCTGCGGCGCAATAAAGATCTCCATATTTTCCCGGGACAACTCCCAGTGCTCAAACACCAGATCCACCACCGCCTGCTCGTCGCGCGCTTCCAGGGCGGCGATAAATGCATCGTGATGATCGGCCGCCAGCTGTAAACGTCGCTCCATATCATCATTTTGCGGGCGGAAGAAAGTGTGGCCAATGCGGCAATGGTCAATCAGCAAGCGTCCAAGACTGGGTTGCAGATAGGGGTTAGCCGCCATCTCGCCCATGATCTCGTGAAAACGGTTGTTTTCCAGCGCCAGCGCTTCAGCATCATGGCTCTGCACCGCTTTTCGAAAGCGTTTCTGCGTTTCTTTCAGCGCTTTTAATTGCGCCGGTTTGTAATGCTGCACCGCAAGACGGCCCGTAGCCGCGTAGATCATCGGTGCCACCAGGAAGAAATTACGCAGTGTGGCGTGGCTCATCGGGATCACGCGTACGCCGCGCTTTTCCACGATTTCGAGATACCCTTCCCCCGCCAGGCGCTGAAATACTTCGCGTACCGGTGTGCGCGACAGGCCGTACTGCGCAGTCAGGCTGGCTTCATCCAGCAACTCATCCGGATCCAGCTCCATGGTTAAGATATGGCGCTTGAGATCCTCATACAGCGCTGCCTTCCCCGTTCTCATTACCGCCTCCTGAAAATCGACCTCTGATCCTGCTTAACCTACCTATAAAAATGCGCTACAGCAAAAATTATCAACAGCGGCGATCACGTTCTGCGCATTTCACTGGCAGTCCGGTAGATCAACATCAGAACCGGCTCCAGATCCCGGTCAGGCGGATGGCGTAAAATCTCGCCGCGCAGCCAGACAATTTCACTGCTGGCGCGCTGGCGAAAAGTGGCAATCTGCCCGGCATTTTTTAGCCACTTCATAATAAAGGCATTTTTTTGCCGGTTAGAGGTGATGCGTCCCTGCTTTCTGGACAACCCCACCGCCACCAGAAGACAGAAATAGAAATGCACTCTGTCTTCCAGACCGTTAAACACGGCTTCAGGCGTCGTTTTCAGAGACGTCAATCCAGATGGTTTTCAGTTCGGTGTACTGATCGAGTGCGAAGACCGATTTATCACGTCCACCAAACCCTGACTGCTTATAGCCGCCAAACGGCGTGGTGGCATCCCCTTCACCGAAGCAGTTCACGGTCACCGTGCCGGCGCGGATCGCACGGGATACGCGGATGGCGCGATTAAGCGCTCCGGTATAGACCGACGCCGCCAGCCCGTACGGGGTGTCATTGGCCAGCGCAATGGCTTCGGCTTCCGTTTTAAAGGTGGTGACACAGAGCACCGGGCCGAAGATCTCTTCCCGGAACAGCGCACTTTCCGGCGTTACGCCATCAATAATGGTCGGCTGGACGTAAGCGCCCTGCTCCGTGTTGCCACCGTGCAGCACGCGCAGACCTTCCTGACGCGCCGTGTCGAGGTAACTGCTCACCTTGCTGAAGTGGTCAGGTGAGATCATTGTGCCCAGA
Source organism: Enterobacter sp. Tr-810 (assembly GCF_011752765.1). Lineage (NCBI taxonomy): Bacteria > Pseudomonadati > Pseudomonadota > Gammaproteobacteria > Enterobacterales > Enterobacteriaceae > Enterobacter > Enterobacter sp. Tr-810. The sequence goes on from NZ_VWWW01000002.1 coordinate 485,249, forward strand.
CGGTTGTTCGGGTCGAGCGGGTTGCCCATCGTCCAGCCACTTATCTGTTTCGCCATCTCTGCCAGTAATGCTTCTTTCACCTCTTCCTGCACCAGCAGGCGCGAGGTGGCCGAGCAGTTTTCGCCCATGTTCCAGAACGCACCATTAAGCACATGTCCGGCCACTGCGGCGATATCGTCGGCGTCATTAAATACCAGCGCCGGATTTTTGCCGCCGCACTCCAGCACCACCTTCTTGAGGTTAGATTCCGCTGCATAATGCAGGAAACGACGCCCGGTTGCCGTGGAGCCGGTAAAGCTCACCATGTCGATATCGGGATGCAGGCCAATCGGCTCGCCTACCTCTTTGCCCGCGCCGGTGACGATGTTCAGCACACCGGCCGGGACGCCCGCTTCAAACGCCAGTTCCGCCACGCGAAGGGACGTCAGCGAGGTCTGCTCCGCCGGTTTCACCACCACCGAACAGCCCGCCGCCAGGGCCGGGCCAATTTTCCAGGCCAGCATCAACAGCGGGAAGTTCCACGGCAGGACGCAGCCCACCACGCCAATCGGCTCACGCACCACCAGCGCCAGCGCGTTGCCTGCCGGGGCGGTGTGATCGTAAAGCTTGTCGATGGCTTCTGCGTGCCACTTCAGCACATGGATGGTTTCCGGTACGTCCACCGCCAGACACTCGCTGACCGGCTTACCGCTGTCGAGGCTTTCCAGCACCGCCAGCGGCTCAAGCTCCTGCTCCATCAGTGTCGCCAGTTTTAGCAGCACTGCCTTGCGTTCACCCGGCGACCGTTTGCTCCAGCTGCCGGCCTCAAAGGCTGCGCGAGCCGCGCTCACGGCGGCGTTAACATCGGAGGCATCACAGGCTGCGATGTTGCCGATAACCTCGCCGGTTGCCGGATTGCGCGTGGCCAGGGTTTTCCCGGAGCGAGCCGGAACAAAACCGCCATTGATAAACGCCTTGTCCGCCAGCTGAAGTTCATGGGCGAGGCGCGTAACGTCATTGAGTGTCTGAAGCTGTTTCATCCTGCCTCCTTACGCTGCCGTAACCGCAGCCACGTTGCGTTTCACATCGGCAATCACGGCTTTCAGCTGTGCTTTCTCTTCTTCATCCAGGCTTTGCAGCGGCGCACGTACCTGACCCGAGGTCAGACCGTTCAGCTCGCAACCGTAACGAATGGACTGCACAAACTTGCCGCCATCGAGGAAGTTCATCAGCGGCATCATGGCAGCCATGATCTTGCGCCCTTTCGCGAAGTCTTTTTCCACGACGCAGGCTTCATACAGCGCCACATGTTCACGTGGAATAAAGTTGGAGCCGGCACATACCCAGCTGCTCGCGCCCCAGGCGAAAAATTCCAGCGCCTGATCGTCCCATCCGCATGAAAGCGCAATATTCGGGAATTTGCAGGCCAGCAGATGCAGGTTGTTGAAATCACCCGAGCTTTCTTTAATTGCCACCACGTTGGACGAGCGGCTCACTTCGCGGAAGTAAGTCTCCCCCATGGTGATGCCCATACGGCCCGGGTAGTTGTAGAGCATGATCGGCAGCTGTGCCGCTTTATCCACCGTCAGTGCGTGATGGGCGTTTTCCAGCTCAGTTGGCAGCGCATAAGGCGGCGAGGTGACCAGAATCGCATCGGCTTTGATTTCACGGGCGTGCTTCGCGTAGTCCACCGCGTCTTCAGTCCGGATAGCACCGGTACCGATAATCAGCGGCAGACGGTTGCCAATCACCTGGCGGGCATGTTCCGCCAGCGCCTTACGCTCTTGCGCGCTCTGGGCATAGTATTCGCCGGTTGAGCCGCCAATGATGATGCCGTGCACGCGGCCTTCAATCAGGGACTCCAGCACATCTGTAAAGCGGGCGAAATCAATGCTGCCATCGGCTGCGTAAGGGGTAATTGCAGGGGTGTAGATACCTTCAAATTTCAACACGATAACCTCCTGGGGGAATTCACGACCATGACAGTCTGCTCAGCAGCCCATCAGACTGCGTTTGTTAAAAATTTGCACACAGGCGTGAAAGAGGTCAATGGATGAATATTTTTTGTATACATGAAAAATACAAAATAAATACGTCAGAATAGTAAGTTCCTACACAGTGTTAAAATTAATTCATTATTATTCATGTAGTTATAAGTTATTTTTTGAGGTAGTAATTTTCTACATGATTTCAGATAACGATCACATTCCGGAATTATTGCCCCTGGAGACGTATTTACAGCGTCAACACGGAGGCATAGTTTTAAGGCAAGATTTAACCAGAATTTAACAGCCAGCCGCGCTGATTGTGACCAAAATGTAAACAGAGGTATCGGGTATGCCCCAGAAGAAAGCGACACTCATTGGACTGATAGCCATCCTGCTCTGGAGCGCCATTGTCGGCCTGATTAAAAGCGTGAGCGAAGGTTTTGGCCCGATAGGAGGTGCAGCGCTGATCTACTCCTGTAGTGCAGTGTTGCTGCTGTTTACGGTCGGTTTTCCCAATCTGCGGCAGTTTCCGCGCAGCTACCTGATTGTGGGCAGCATTCTGTTCGTCTGCTACGAACTCTGTCTGTCGCTGTCGCTGGGATTTACCCATACGGGCCGCCAGGCGATTGAGGTCGGCATGGTGAATTACCTCTGGCCGAGTATGACAATTTTACTGGCGGTCATTGTTAACCGTCAGAAAACCAGCCCGCTGATTATTCCCGGCGTTATTTTAGCCGTAGCCGGAATATGCCGGGTATTAGGTGGCGATCAAGGATTCTCTTTTAGCGAGTTGACCCATAACGTGATGGAAAACCCTCTCAGTTATGGCCTGGCCTTCAGCGGCGCAATTATCTGGGCAATATATTGTGTGGTAACGAAATTTATCGCCAAAGGAAATAACGGCATCACCTTATTCTTTATTTTAACGGCGCTGACATTATGGATGAAATACCTGATTTCACCGCAACCTGAGTTTGTGTTGTCGTGGCATTCGTGGATCAGCCTGCTGTTGGCGGCTATCGCCATGGGCTTTGGCTATGCGGCCTGGAACGTGGGAATACTGCACGGCAATGTCACGGTACTGGCGGCGGCATCCTACTTTATTCCGATTGTTTCGGCAGTCCTGGCGGCCTTTATGCTGAATTCACACCTGGCGCTGTCGTTCTGGCAAGGCACCGCAATGGTTAGCCTGGGATCGCTTATCTGCTGGTGGTCTACCCGCAGCGTTGAACGAAAAAAGATACATAGCGAGGCCTCATAACGGCCCGCATTAAAAAGAAAGTAAGTAAGACCCTAATAATAAAAAACATCTTATCCGACCATCCTGCACCGGAGGAGTATTTGCCATGAAACACTCTGCATAACAGAAACGACGAGTTATTGATTTATTGAGATCGCTTTATCTGCTCTGGATAACGTTTTAACGATCTTACCTGACCTACATTTATTCCGTGATCGTTGAATAACGGCACTGGCGTTGTGCGCCTGTAATAAACCTCCATCGCTAATAAGGTTTATTACTGCGATGCCCAATACTGTTAATTCAACGACGTCGGGGAAAGACAGGAGTTACCATGTCAAATACCATTTCTGTAGAAGACGTTCCACTTAACCGCTTCCACCAGTTGTTGACCGTGCGCTCTGGCGGGGGTTCTTTTGTTGACGGCTATGTACTGAGCATCATCGGTATCGCCATGATGAAAGTCTCCCCTGCTCTCGGCCTCAGCGCCTTCTGGGAAGGGTTGATTGCCGCGTCGGCGCTGATCGGCATCTTCTTTGGCGGCTTTATCGGCGGCGCCCTGACTGACCGTCTTGGCCGTCGCGTGCTCTACTTCGTCGGCCCAACGCTGTTCGTTGTTTGCTCCCTTGCGCAGTACTGGGTGCAAAGCGGTGAAATGCTGTTTGCCCTGCGCTTTATGAACGGGGTTGCCGTGGGGATCGAATACCCGGTTGCGACCGCTTTCCTGGTGGAATTTCTGCCGAAGAAAAACCGTGGCCCTTGCCTGGCAACCCTCACTATCCTGTGGTTTGCCGGTGCGGCGGTGGCCTATCTGACCGGTGAAGCCATTCTGCACTTCGGCGGCCCCGACGCCTGGCGCCTGACGCTTGCCAGTACTGCCGTGATTGGCGCTCTGCTGTTCCTGGTCCGTCTCGGCACGCCGGAATCCCCGCGCTGGCTGATGAGCAAAGGACGTCACGCTGAGGCCGAAGCGATCATCCGCCGCGTATACGGCCCTGAGTTTGGCCTGGATAACCTGCCCGTTCAGGCAGAAAGCAAAAACCTCTCCTTCGCCAGTTTGCTCCACTCGGGCTACGGAAAACGTATGGCGTTTGTTACCGTCTTCTGGACCTGTTCCGTGATCCCGGTGTTCGCCGTCTATGCCTTTGCACCAAAAGTGCTGGAAGCCCTGCACCTGAGCGGCGGCTGGGCATCTTACGGTTCGGTGGCCATTACCCTGCTGTTTGTGGTGGGCTGCGTTATTGCGACGCGTCTGGTGAATACTCTTGGGCGCCGTAAACTGCTGCTGCACAGCTTCCTGTGGTCAGGGCTGGCCCTGCTGTTGCTCGGCTTCCTTCGCGATGGCCCTTCAGCGGTGATCCTGTTGATGTTTGGTCTGTATGCGCTGTTTATCGGCGGGGCGCAGGTGCTGCAACTGGTCTACCCGAACGAAATCTTCCCGACCGAGATCCGCGCCGGTGCCGTGGGAGTGGGAACCTCGCTGTCACGCATTGGTGCGGCCGTCGGGACCTGGCTGGTGCCGGTTTCTCTGCAAAGCATTGGGATTGGACCCACAATGTACATCGCCGCCGCGATCACCTTCTTTGGCCTGCTGGTGTCGTGGTTCCTGGCGCCAGAAACCAATGCGCGGAGCCTGGAAGATGCCTCCTCGCTGGATGATGAGCGCCCGCGCAACCCGATTTCTATGCAACAGGTTGTGATGCCAAAACGCCATATTCAGTGATCTAAAAGGGCCGCACGTTGCGGCCCTCTGTTATTCCTTTACGAGTTTCTCCACTTCCCTTCTTCGTTTTCTGAACGAACTGGGCGTTTCGCCATACTGCTTGCGGAACCACGAAATCAGATGCGAGGCATCGGAAAACCCGGTCGCAGCGGCGATGGCATCAATGCTGTTGCTCGAATCCGCCATCAGCTTACGCGCCTGCTCCAGCCTCATGCTACGCCAGTAGACCGCCGCCGAATGGCCCGTGCATTTGGTAAAAATCAGATTCAGCTGGCGAAACGTCACACCGGCAAAATCCGCCACATCACCCAGCGGGATCGGTGAATCAAGATGGTGCTGCATAAAAGCAATCACCTTACTGACCAGCTCATTTTCATAGACGTCTGGCGCATTCAGCGGGGCATTGTGTTTTGCCTTTCCCGCAGGTCGCGTGGCGTCATCCACCAGCAGGTATTTCAGCACCTTCTGCGAGCGCACCAGCCCACAGTGCTGGCGGATAAGATCTGCCGCCAGATCGATAGCGGTGCCACCCGGGCAGGAGATAATGCCGCCGTCTTTGATGTAGGTTTTATCGATTACCGGAATGGCTTTTGGAAAGCGCACCCGGAATTCATCGCGGGTGGTGAAGTGGATTGCGCAGTGACGTCCGTCCAGCAGCCCGGCATTGCCTGCCACAAACGCGCCGCTGCACAGCGTAATGATGGGGATATTGCGCGCGTGTAAATCACGCAGCGCCTGTAACAGCCATTCTGGTGGATTGCGTGTCTCTTCCAGCAGACCGCCCGCCACCACGAAGTAGTCCCACGCTTTGCTGAAATCAAGCGTTGCGGTGGGCGAAACCGGCAGGCCGCAGCTGGCCGTCACCGGCTGGTTATCACAGGTCATCCACTCCCAGCGACAAAAAATTTGTCGGCTGGAGAAAGACTCATCGGCGGCAAAACGCAACGACTCCACCAGCCCGGCCACCGAGGCCAGTGTGAACTGGCGCATCAGCAAAAAGCCGATGGTCAAATCGGGTTTAGGTTCAGCATTCGTTAACGGCATTGTCATCAGGCTCCTGCAATCCACCCAGCTTGCTCAGCAGGCGTTTCAGGTCAGCAATATCCTGCACATTCAGACCGGCAGTAATCATCTTTTCAGCGCTTTTCGCCTGCTCCACCATCTGCGCCAGCATGGCTTCGCCTTCAGCGGTCATCGTCACCAGTTTGCGACGACGGTTCGCGGGATCGGTCTGCACCGTCAGTAACCCGCTTTTGGTCATGCGATCGATAACGTAGGTTCCCGTGGCCTTATCAAACCCGGCACGGTTACCCAGGGTTTGCTGATCGCAGGTGGTTTCTTCGGCCAGAACTACCAGTATGGCGTACTGCACCGCGGAAAGCCCGGTATCCACGCACTGCGTCCAGCACAGGGTTGAGTGCTGCCCTGCCCGACGCATCAGATGCATTAACGAACTGTCTCCGTGAGGCCATAGCGGCGCGGCAACAATGAGATCGCGATTTTCTGACATCGGCTGTCTTGACTCCTGAAAACGATAAAACTATAGTTCGAGCACAAACAGTTTGAACTCAAACTATAACCTAAAGGTTCAATATAAAGGAACCCGCATGAAGCTTGTTGTAGGCATGACTGGCGCTACCGGCGCTGCAATTGGTGTTCGCGTGCTGACCGCGCTCAAAGACCTGGGCGTTGAAACGCATCTGGTTATCTCTAAGTGGGCGCGGGCAACGATTCAACTGGAAACGCCCTACAGTGTACAGGACGTTATCGCTCTCGCCTCGAAGACTTACAGTGAACACGATCAAGCGGCGGCTATTTCCAGTGGCTCTTTTCGCGTCGATGGCATGGTGATTGTGCCCTGTAGCATGAAAACGTTAGCGGCTATTCGTTGCGGTTATGGCGATGGGCTGATTGCCCGCGCTGCCGACGTCACGCTGAAAGAGCAACGCAAGCTGGTGCTGGTGCCGCGTGAATCGCCGCTGAATGCCATCCATCTTGAGAACATGCTCGCCCTGACCCGCGCTGGCGCCATGATGCTGCCGCCCATGCCCGCCTTCTATAACAAACCTGCCACCACTGATGACATTATCAACCACTGCGTCTCCCGCATTCTGGATCAGTTTGGCCTCGATAACGAGTTAACTCAACGCTGGGGCCAGCCCCAAGCGTCTTCCACTACGGCCTGAGGAGCGCCGCATGAAATATTATGATGATTTAAGAAGTTATATCGATGCGCTGGATGACATGGGTGACATCATGCACGTCACGCGTGAAGTTGACGGTGATTTTGAACCCAGTGCCATCACCCGTCGCAGCTACGAAATCCAGTCTCCGGCTCCGCTGTTTCATAAGGTGGCTGGCACAGAACCCGGCTTTCGTCTGTTTGGTGCCCCTGCCGGGCTCTCTTCACGTGCGGATATGCCTTACGCCCGCGTGGCAATGTCCCTGGGGCTGGCACCGGGATCCAGCGGCCCGGCCATTGTCGAAGCGCTATCGGCGGCACGCCTGCAACCGGGTATTCCACCCGTGCGGGTTGACTCTGCCGCCGCCCCCTGCCAGCAGAATATTTTGCGCGGCGACGACGCCACGCTGGACCGCTTCCCGATCCCGTTTGCCCATGATAAAGACGGCGGTCGTTACGCCAACACCTGGGGCACGCTGATTGTGAAACCCCCGGACGGAAAATGGGTGAACTGGTCCATTGCCCGGGTGATGAAGGTTGACGGTAAACGCATGGTCGGGCTGATTGTCCCAAGCCAGCACATCGGTCAGATCTGGGCCGAGTGGGTCAAGACTGGCGAGCCTATGCCTTATGCCCTGGTACAGGGCCCGGCTCCGGCCATCTCGTGTGTTTCCGGTATCCCGATCCCCGCTCATGCCGATGAAGCGGACTATATCGGCACGCTGGCAGGTGCGCCTGTTTCGGTGGTTCGGGCTGTGAGTATCAGCCTGGATGTGCCTGCCACCGCTGAAATTGTTATCGAAGGGCATGTTTCCATCACCCGCGACTGCCAGGAAGGGCCATACGGTGAATACGGCGGATATCTTGGGGAAGGCTCTTCGGCGCAGCCCACTTTTCATGTAGAAACCATCACTCATCGGGATGATCCTATCTGGCCGATGTCGGTAACCGGACGCCCGACCGACGAATCCCATACGCTGTGGGCAATGGGGCTGGCAGCGGATGCGTTAACCTACCTGCGTGAGGCGAACCTGCCGGTCACCACCACCTGGATCCCGGAAGATTCTACCGTGCACTGGCTGCTGGTGGTTGTCCCGCAGAACTGGCGTGAACTACTGCCGGGCGTCTCCAGTGAGGAACTGAGCCAGCGTATTGGCGAGGTGCTGTTTAAAACCGATGCGATGGTCTTTATCCCGAAAGTGTACGTTGTGGATGACGATTTCGACCCGACGAACCTGCGTGAAGTGGTGTGGGTGCTCTCAACCCGCGTGCACCCGGTCGGCCGCCGCGTGGTGTTTGACAATCAACGCGTGATCCGTTTGCCGCAGTGTTATGACGAGGCGGAGTATGTGGCAGGTCTTGGGGCGAAAGTGGTGTTTGATACGCTGCAAAGCAAACGCCATCTTCATGCTTCCTTTGCGCAAGGCTACCCGGAAGAGATCCGCCAGCGCGTACTGGATAACTGGTAAAATAAATAAACGCCTCTGCGGAGGCGTTATTAAACCGTTTATCAACCATCGCGATAAAACTATTCTTTTAAATAATCATTAAACGCGATTTAAATTTCACAGCACGATATTAAAATTGGCGTATTATCCCTCTCGTTTACAACGATCTCGTTATGGCGAGGCTCCTGTACAAATACACGTTATCGCTCTGGTGGGTTCGAGAGAACCGGCACAGGGTAAAACAGGCACTGTCGAATCAAGGCTTTGTCAGTATAACTTCCCTTGCGGGATACGGTGTACAGTGCTGAACCCAGGACGTGGGGATCTCCTCTTCGACATGCCCTGTCTTGCTCGCCCCTGAGAGATTTTATTCTTCAAAGGGAATTTACTATGTCTTACTCCATTCACAACAATAATCTGGCATTCAATGAAAGCGCAGTCGCGCAATATATGAATACCGATTTTATCGTTCTCGATATTTCATTATGCGTGGCGCTGGCACGTGAACAGTTTTTCGAAAAATTAAAAGATGATGATATTCCGTCACATGTTTTTATCGAAGATCAGGGGCGTCTGGCGGGCATGATTGCCGTGCGTCAATTATTACAGACCGCCGATACGGTACAGCCGGTCCGGGCGCTGATGATTTCGGAGTTTATTCAGCTGAAACCGGAAGATGAACGTTCAGACGTTGCCGGATTGCTGGCTCACGGCGGGGCGGATGTGGTTCCGGTGGTCACACACGGTAAGCTGGTCGGGTGCCTCACGGAGCGTGAAATCGCGCATCTGCTGGAAGATGACGTTACCGAAGATGCCCAGCGCCAGGGGGCCACGCTGCCGCTGGAGAAACCCTATCTGGAAACCAGTCCATTTAGCCTGTGGAAAAAACGCGCCGTCTGGCTGCTGCTGCTGTTTATCGCCGAAGCCTATACCAGCTCGGTTATCCAGCATTTTGAAGAGGCGCTGGAATCCGCCATCGCCCTGGCGTTCTTTATTCCTCTGCTGATTGGTACCGGCGGCAACAGCGGCACGCAGATCACCTCCACGCTGGTGCGTGCGATGGCGCTGGGCGAAGTACATTTACGCGACGTCGGGCGGGTGCTGCGAAAAGAGATGAGCACCTCGTTAATGATTGCTGTCACTCTGGGGCTGGCGGGCTGCGTTCGCGCCTGGATGATGGGCATCGGGATGGAAATTACCCTTATCGTCAGCCTGACGCTGGTCTGCATTACGCTGTGGAGCGCCATTGTCTCGTCCGTGATCCCAATGGTACTCAAGCGCTGCGGCATCGATCCTGCCGTGGTGTCCGCCCCGTTTATCGCCACACTTATTGACGGTACCGGGCTGATTATCTACTTCAAGATTGCCCAGTACACGCTGGGGCTGGAGTAATACTAAGGGCACCTCTGCCAGAGGTGCCCACGCCGTTACATATCACCCAGCTGATGTGCGATCTCGCGCAGCTGCTGAGCCAACGCTTGCAGGTTTTTCCCCTTCTCCCCTTTCGCCCCGGTTGACTGGCGCACCACCAGCCGAGCAGGCAGAATCGACGACATGCGCAGCGCATTGTCGTCGCCACTGTCCAGAATGCGCCGCACAGCCTCTTTACCCTGCAAATCCAGATCGAGCGATACTGTGGTTAACGCCGGGTAGAAGAACGAGCTTTCGTAGGTGCCATCGTAACCAATCACCGACTTCTCCGCCGGGATGGAAATTTGCTGCTGGTGGAAAGCGCTCAGTACGCCTAGCGCCATCTGGTCGTTGGCGACCAGCACGGCAGAAAATTGTGCCGTTTCGCGCAGCATTTGCAGGGCACCGGAATAGCCGCTTTGTGCATCCCAGTTACCACGAATGACCGTTGCCGGCTCCAGACCATAGCCTTTCAGCGTTTCGATCCAGCTTTTCAGCCTCAGCTGTGCCGACACGGAGGACTCCGGCCCGGCCAGCAGGGCAATCTCCCTATGGCCGAGTTCGTAGAGATATTTGACGCTGGCGCGCGTGCCATCTGCCGGGTTAAACGAAACGTTAAACACGGAACTGTACGGGTCAACATCGAGAAACAGGCAGACAATATCGTCGTTGTCCGTTGCGATTTTCTGCGCCTCTTCGGCCTCCAGCGGGACGTTGACAATCACTTTGCTGACCCGCTGAGACTTCAGCTCGTTAATGGAATCCTGGATACTATGGTTGACGTTCTCATCAATCATTGAGATCAGCACCTGGTATCCTTCCATATTGGCGTAGCGTTTGACCGCTGCCGCCACCTGTGAAGGAGCGTGTAAGGCCAGCGAAATGGTCACCAGCCCGACCGTCTGGGTCTGCTTTCCCACCAGCTGCTGGGCCAGTCGGTTTGGAACATACCGCAATAACTCTATGGATTTCTCCACCTTGTGACGCGTGGCTTCGGATACATTGGCAGATTTATTCAGTACCCTGGACACGGTCTGATAGGAGACGCCCGCATGGCGTGCCACATCCTCTAACGTCGCGCTTTTCGACTTCATGGTCCGGTTCCTTATGTTGTTATGCGCTGATTGTAACAGGGGCGATGTAAAAAAACGCACCCTGCTAACTTTTCATGCGCACAACACCATCAAAAAGTATGACGCTCACAATGCCACATTTCATGGCACATCTCATTAATCGTAACAAAATTGTCTATTTTATTTGCACTTAATCACACATTCACGATCGTGTAATTGCCAGATAACAGGTTTAGGCATTTTATGACTGCGGATTTGTGAACGTATTACAAAACAATAAGAGGGTAACAATGAACACGACGATCCGATCTGTATCCGTTGCGTTGGCTGCCGCGTTAGCGTCTCCTTCGCTGTTTGCAGCGTCTTCTGTACCGATTGATTTTCATGGATATCTTCGCTCCGGTGTGGGCGTCTCACGGGATGGTGGGATGGAGGAGTGGCAAAAAAATAAAATTGGCCGTCTGGGTAACGAAGCCGATACCTACGGCGAGCTGGAGCTGGGTTCTGAGGTGTACAAAAAGAACGACGTCAGCTTCTACCTCGACAGCATGGTGAGCATGGTCTCTGACGGTTCAAACGATAACGAAACCACCTTTGGTGATGATGCCCAGTTCGGTCTGCGTCAGTTAAATCTCCAGATCAAAGGTCTGATCCCGGGCGATCCGAATGCGGTGATTTGGGGCGGTAAGCGCTACTACCAGCGCCATGACCTGCACATCATTGATACCAAATACTGGAACATCTCCGGCTCCGGTGCAGGTATTGAGAACTATACGCTCGGCCCTGGCGCCGTTTCCGTGGCCTGGATCCGTGGCGATGCTAACGACGTGGATTACCGTGTGGACGGTGATAACGACGTGAACATCAACTATATCGACCTTCGCTATGCGGGCTGGAAACCGTGGGCAGGGGCATGGACAGAAGTGGGTATTGATTACGCCATGCCAAACCCTACCAACAAGCAGAAGGAGTATGGTGGGCTTTATGAGGCCGATAACGGCGTGATGGTCACCGGCGAGATCAGCCAGGATATGTTTGGTGGCTATAACAAGCTGGTGTTGCAGTACGCTAACAAAGGTCTGGCGCAGAACATGGTGTCACAGGGTGGCGGCTGGTATGACATGTGGAACTACGTCAACGATGCGACAGGCTACCGCGTGATCAATACCGGCTTGATTCCGATTACCGACAAATTCTCGTTTAACCACGTGTTAACCTGGGGCTCGGCGGATGACACCACGCAGTACACTGACAAATCACGCCTTGTTTCGCTGGTCGGCCGCGCCCAGTATCAGTTTACGGAATATGTCCGTCTGATTGGCGAAGTGGGTGGCTTCTACCAGGAAGATACCTATACCGACGGCTCGAAATACAAGCAGAGCGGCGAGAAGTACACCATTGCTCTGGGTCTGGCCGATGGCCCCGACTTTATGTCGCGTCCTGAGCTGCGCGTATTTGCGTCTTACCTGAATGATTCTGAGAAAGGGCAATCCTTCGAAGATGGTACTGCAAATAATACCTGGAACTTTGGCGTGCAGGTCGAAGCCTGGTGGTAATTAATTTTTAAAATGCGTTAATCGTTATTGTATCTCCAACAACTGGCAGTCTATTCTCCTGTTTCGGGATAGCCATTATTTTGGCTATCCCTTTTTTATATTTAATGATTAAAATGCTTATCTAATAACTGACGCAAGGTATCTGACTGCCGGCCAAATATCGCATGAACCTGCTGACCGATAATAATCACGCCAAGCGCCCCCTCCTCCTGTAACGCCTTTGAATTAACCTTATTTAAATCTTTTACCGTCACACGCAGACGGGTAATACAGGCTTCGACGTGCTCGATATTATCGTCTCCACCAAATGCAGGAATTAAACGCTGAGTAATTTGACTGTCCATAATATACCTCGCTTTTATACAGATAAAAAAATGCCTGCTCGAGGAGCAGGCACATTCACATTATGTCACCCAGAGGGTGCGGTCTGATGCCCTCACCCCAACCCTTTCCCACGGGGTTGAGGGATCCCCACAAAAAATACGAGCACGGACGGCTCCCTCTCCTTTTTGGGAGAGGGTTGGGGTGAGGGGGAACATACGGCTGAGGTGGTCATTCCGTTCACTTTATGTTCCTTGCTACTCTGTCACCACAATACCCGTGAACGTGCCAGGGTAGCTTACCGCCGCTACCCTGGCGACCCGGGCTCCCGGCAAGAAAATCGCCGCTTCGCGGTACCCTCAGCTTATTCCTTCCGGCTTTCGGGTCGGGCGCGATGCAGCGTCCATGCAAGTCGCGCCCTCTCGGCGCATCCATGCGCCTCGCCCCGGCCTACAGGAAACGCTTCGGCGATTTTCAGCCGGACCATGGAGCTGCGGTAAATCTTTTATTTCAATGGCGTAATGTCATCGCTGAATAAAGACAAACATTATTGGGGCTCCCTCTCCCACGGGGAGAGGGAGAAATCAGCTACGCTTTACGCCTAAGAACCCGGCAGTCCCACGCCAGCAGCACGGTATCGCCCGCAGCGGTGGCGTCTGTCATGCAGTCGGTATACCCCTGCGGCAACGTAATAAGCTGCTGCTGGGCGGTAAAGTTCTGCACAAACACCCAGGTGGTTTCACCGTCCGTGCGCGCTGTTGCGACGACACCCGGCGGGAAGTCACCGTCGATAGCCCGCGGCAGCGCCAGCTCGTTGATAATGGCGGCAAAGAAATCACGCTGGAACGGCAGATCGTTGCGCGATGCCACGTGCCACGCTTTACCGTTACCAAAGCGGTTCACCGTGACGGCAGGCCGACCGGCGTAAAAATCGTCACGGTAGGTCGCCAGCACCTGTGCGGACTCAGCGTGGATAAGCTCGCACAGATGACGAACCTGATACGGCCCCTGCAACCCTGACGCATTACCCGCCAGCCCCTGGACCAGGTTACGTTCGCCGTCATCCAGACAATCAATCTCCTCAGCCCAGATCCCTACCAGCTTACGCAGTGGCCCCGGGAAACCACCCAGATGGCAAAGATCCGTTTCATTCACCACTCCGCTCCAGTAGGTCGTCACCAGATGCCCGCCCGCAGCGACAAAGGCCTCTGCACGTTCGGCAAAGCCTTCACGCACCATATAAAGCATTGGCGCGATGACCAGCGCGTACGGGCTGAGATCGCCGTCAGCGTCAATGATATCCACCGCGATACCCTGCTCCCAGAATGGGCGATAGTGCTCGTTAACGGTTTTCTCGTACTCCATTCCTTTGTTGCGCGGCCCTTCGGCATCGTCCAGCGCCCAGCGGTTTTGCTGGTCGAAGATAATCGCCACCCGGGCTTCAGTGCGGCAGCCCACGACATCCGGCAAACGTTCAAGCATTTCGCCAAGGCGCGTCACTTCCCGTCCGACGCGGGTATCCAGATGACCCACATGGTCGATAATCGCCCCGTGGAATTTCTCCACCGACCCACGGCTCTTGCGCCACTGGAAGTACTGCACCGCATCAGCACCGTGGGCCACCGCCTGCATCGAGGAGAGAATATGCATCCCCGGTTTTTTCAGCTTGCTGGTCGGCTGCCAGTTGGTGGTGCTCGGCGTGGACTCCATCAACACAAAGGGTTTGCCGCCCTTCAGGCTGCGCATCATGTCGTGATACATGGCGGTGTAGCAGGCAAGCTGCGTTTCGTCTTTCTCCCTGTGCCACATCGGGTAGCTGTCCCAGGAGATAAAGTCGATCGCTTCGGCCAGCTGCCAGTAGTCGTAATCGTAGAAATACTCCATGAAGTTGGTCGTCACCGGCAGTTCCGCATTCGCGGCTTTCAGCGGGGCCACTTCATGGCGGCAGAAATCGGTCACCTGCGCCGTATTAAAACGTCGCCAGTCGAGGTTCAGGCCGTGGATCGACACCTCTCCCTGCGGTGACGGTGACTCAATCTGTGACCAGTCGGTGTAGGTATGGCTCCAGAAGGTGCTCCACCACGCATGGTTCAGGGCATCCAGGGTTTTATAGCGCGCCTTTAGCCAGTCGCGGAAACGTTCCTGACACAGGTTACAGTGGCATTCCCCACCGTATTCATTCGAAATATGCCAGCCCAGCACCGCCGGGTGCTGCGAATAGCGTTCCGCCAGCAGGCTGTTGATTTTCAGCGTCTTGTCGCGATACACCGGGGACGTCATGCAGTGGTTATGACGCCCGCCATGCAGTGCAGGCACGCGGTTGCGCCCCACGCGCAGCACTTCCGGGTATTTTTGCGACATCCATGCCGGGCGTGCGCCGGTTGGCGTCGCCAGGAAAATATGAATACCCGCCGCATAAAGTTTTTCAATAATAGTGTCCAGCCAGGCGAAATCATATTCCCCCTCGCGGGGTTCAAGTTTCGCCCAGCTAAATATCCCGACCGACATGACATTACATTTCGCCTGCTTCATCATGGCGATATCTTTTTCAATAATACCGGGGTAATTCTCCCATTGCTCCGGGTTATAGTCGGCGCCATGCAATAACGCAGCGACCTTTGAACTTAAAGGCGCAAATTTATTCATCATAAAAACATCCTGAATGAAGATTAAAAACTATTTAAATACCGTTATTGACGGCAGCACTTTTCCTTTGCAATCAAATAACGCCTGATTCTCGCGGGCATTTCCCTCTTTCCATTCATCATGGATATATTTCATGCCGGTTTTGGTCGCCCAGGTGGTACCGGGAACGGCAATCCAGGTCGGCTCCCAATAGAAAATACCTTTCCCGCGATGGTCAGGCACATCGATGACGGACTGCATTAAATCGTGAATATAATCGTACTGGCCCTGAACGGTGCCCGGATAGCCGCCGTCCTTCTCTTCTTTGGCCTGGAAGCTGTTTTCGGCGTTATCACAATTTTCCAGCGTATAGCCGTAGGCCGCTTCCACCACGATCACGTCTTTGTTATAGCGTTTGCTGATGTCATCCATATTGCTTTTGAGTGCGCTGAGCGGGCCGTTCCAGTAGGTGTACATCGACAGGCCGATAATATCGAACGGGACGTCGCGTTTGGTGATTTCATCAAACCACCAGCGGAAGGTGTCATTTTTGGTGCCTTCCGCCAGGTGCAGCATGATTTTCACCTGCTCGCCGCCGGTCAGATTCTCTTTCATCCCGCCAATCGCGGCGTTGAGTAGCCCGGCCAGGCGATCAAACTCGCCGCCGCCCTGCCCCCAGCTTTTCCCTTCTGGCCACAGCATTCCGCCGTTGATTTCGTTACCGATCTGCACCATGTCCGGCAGCACGCCCTCTTTCTTAAAGCGGGCAATGGTGTCGCGGGTGTAGTCATGGATAGCCGTTTTGAGCTGCGGGTAATCCATCTTTTCCCAGGCTTTCGGTTTGAACTGTTTACCCGGATCGGTCC
Organism: Enterobacter sp. Tr-810; assembly: GCF_011752765.1. Taxonomy (NCBI): domain Bacteria; kingdom Pseudomonadati; phylum Pseudomonadota; class Gammaproteobacteria; order Enterobacterales; family Enterobacteriaceae; genus Enterobacter; species Enterobacter sp. Tr-810. Next base: position 501,660 of record NZ_VWWW01000002.1, read on the forward strand.
AGAAATCGCTGTAATGGAAATCAAGGAGCAGCTTCATGCCCTGCGCTTTCACGCGCTTCGCAAGCTTAATCGTGTTTTCCAGATTGTTGCTGCCGCCACCGTAGGTATTGCCTTCGGCATCCTTAGGATCAACCCACAAGCGCAGGCGCACATAGTTCACGCCGTTCGCTTTGAGGATTGCTATCGCATCCTGCTGCTGACCGCTTTGGTTATAAAACTTCGCGCCGTGCTGTTCTGCTTCCAGCAAGGTCGAAATATCCGCGCCCTTAATAAAATCCGCAGGCATGGCGTTAAACGGACGGGTTTTCACCGCATCCGCGGCAAAAGCACTCGCGGCAAGGCCACATGAGAGGCAAACAGCAAGCAAGGCGGGTTTGAGTCTTTTCATGATTATCCTTTGGTACTCCCGGAGGTCAGGCCAGAGACGAAGTATTTTTGCAACGCCAGATAGAGGATCGCGACTGGCACAGCAATCAGTACCGCGCCTGCCGCATAGGTGGTGTAACTGGCACCCATTTTTTGCGCCACCAGGTTATAAAGCCCGATGGGTAAGGTGTATTTGTCCGGGGTGCGCAAAATGGTGCTGGAGAGGATGAAATCCCCCAGCGGCCCGGTAAAGGAAAACAGCGCCACCACGGCCACAATCGGTTTGGACAGCGGCATGATGATCTCGATGAAGATACGGAAGTTACTGGCCCCGTCCATGCGCGCAGATTCATCCAGATCTTTAGGAATGGCATCGAGATAGCCTTTCATCAGATAGGTATTCATCGGGATCATGCCACCGACGTAAATCAGCACCAGCGCCAGATGGCTGTTGATTAACCCCAGAAGCTGCGACAGCACAAAGATGGCAATCAGCGCCGAAAACTGCGGGATCATCTGTAGCAGCAGGAACAGCATCAGGCCGTTCTGGCGCCCCTTAAAACGAAAGCGCGAGAAGGCATAGGCCGTAAAACTGACGCTGATTAAGGTCAGCACCATGGTCAGGAAGCTGATTTTCATCGAGTTCCAGTACCAGGTCATGTAGTTCACCTGGCCGTTGAACAGGTCGGCGTAATGCTGGACCGAGAAGTTCTCCGGAATTATCGACGAGCTGAGCAGGCTGTTACCGGCGTTGAATGACGCCCCGACCGTCCACACCAGTGGATAAATGATGATCGTCGACACCAGCACGATAACCAGCCAGGAGAGCGAGAGGCGTACCCACTTCTCACGTTTAATACTTGGTGATTGAGCCATTGTTACGTCCCTTACGCCATGTCGTCGTTTTTGAAAGATTTGGTGGCGCGGAACTGCCACAGCGCCAGGCCGACGACGAAAATCGACAGCAGGATGGTGATGGTCGCCGCTATCGCGTACTGCGAAGAGGACATCGTCAGTTTGTAGATCCACGACACCAGAATGTCGGTCCCACCCGCATTCGACCCGACTACCGCCGGCCCGCCGTTGTTAAACAGATAGATAATGTTGAAGTTATTGAAGTTGAAGGTGTATTGCGTGATAAGGATCGGCGCAATCGAGTACAGCACCAGCGGCAGCGTAATGGTGCGCAGCTTAGTCGCACTGCTGGCGCCGTCCATGGTGGCCGCTTCATACAGATCTTCAGGGATCGCCTGCAACACGCCGGTGGTCATGGCGAACACAAACGGGAAGCCGAGCCAGGTCTGCATCATAATCAGCGCCGTTTTGGTCCAGAACGGGTCGGTCATCCAGGCTTTTGGCGCAATGCCAAAGAAGGCCAGAATCGCATTGTTAATCACCCCGAAGGAGTCGTTGAACATCCCGGCAAATACCAGAATGGTGACAAAGCCCGGCACCGCCCACGGCAGAATAAAGATGGTGCGGATAAGCGGCTTAAAGCGCAGATCTTTCTGGTTCACCAGGATAGCCAGCAGCACGCCCACCGAGCATTGCAGCGTGGTTGCGAGCAACGTCCAGACCACCGTCCACTGGAGGACGTCAAAGAAGGTCGAACGCCAGATGGAGAGTGTGAAAATATTGATAAAGTTCTTAAAACCAACCCAGTCCACCAGCTTCGCCGGCGGCGTGTGGTAGAGATTGTAGTTGGTAAAGGCGATGGCAAAGCCGAACAGAATGGGGAACACCACCACAAACACCAGCAGGATAAAACCCGGGGTGATCATCAGATACGGGAAGCCGTCGCTCAGCAACATCTGGTACTGTTTGCGCACGCTGTTAAGCGGCAGGCCTTCATCGCGTTTACGGCCGTTAACCCATGCATCACGCATCGACAAATACCAGACCATCACGCCAAACGCAGCGATTAAGACGCTGATGATCCCTTCGGCCAGCAGGAAGATGGAGTTGTCACGCGGCACTTCTTCGCCCAGCGTCACCAGCCCCCACAGCCCTTCACGCAGAAAATCAGCAAATACGCCGATAAAGCTGGCAAGCAGCACCAGGAAGATAACCCCTTTCAGCCACTGGCGATGATAGAACTGACCGAAGCCGGGTACGACAGCCATCAGCAGGCCGGTCCAGGCGTGACGCCCGGCAGCGCGCGGTTTGGCAAAATTTTCCGGGATGATACTCACAGACAACTCCTTTCAAAAAGAACGGGAGCCTGTACTCCCGTTCTGCGACAACAGAAAATTACTGGTTGCTGGCCTGCATGGCTTCGATCTGCATCTGAACCTGTTTTTCTGCGCTATCCAGCGCGGCTTTTGGATCTTGTTTACCGGTCAGGCTCAGCTCCAGCGCGGCGTTGGCCGGCCCCCAGACTTCGCCCATTTCAGGAATGCCCGGCATGGCGGTGGCACGTGCGGCCTGCACCGCCACGGCGCTGGCTTTCTCGTCATTCTTGATAACCGGATCGTCAATCATCGCCGTCAGCGGTGGGATCTCACGCGTCGCGATATAGCGCGTTTTCACGTACTGCGGCTGATTGATAAATTCGATGAATTTCTGCGCCAGCGCTTTGTCTTTGCTCCAGGTCGAGACGACATAGCCTTTCACCCCGAGGAACGAACTCATAGGCTTACCGTCCGGCAGTGTTGGCAGCGGCGCCACGCCGTAGTTGATCCCTGCCGCTTCATACGGCTGGAACGCCCACGGGCCGTTGATCACGGCGGCCGCTTTTTTCTCGGTGAACAGGGAGTCGATGGCATTCAGGCCGTTATCGCCAACAATCCCCGCCGGGAAAACATCGTCCGCATAGAATTTTTTCAGGTACGTGACGGCCTCTACCGCGCCCGGTTTGTTCAGGCCCACGTCGCTGGCGTTATAGCCGCCTTTGTCGTTTTGCCCAAAGATGTAGCCGCCCATCGGGGAGATCGCCCCCCAGCTGTAATAAATCTGGTCAAATTTGGCGAGCAGCCCGTACTGGTTTTTCGCGCGCTGCTGTTTGGAAAAGTCATACCAGTCCTGGAGCGAGTTCAGCGGCTTATCAATCAAATCCTTGTTGTAGATAAGCACCAGCGTTTCGACCGCTTTTGGCACACCGTACAGGGCGTTATCCATTTTGAAGGCGTTGATAGAGGCCGGGGTGTACTGTTCGGTCTGCTTAGCCTCCAGATTTAGGGGGGTCAATAACCCTTGCACAACGGCGCCGCCTAGCTGATCGTTAGGGATGACCAGCACATCCGGGCCAATCCCTGCCGGGCCGTCCAGACGCAGCTTTTCCAGCTGCTGAGCGTAAGGTGTTTCCTGAACGTTAACCTTCACGTCGTACTGTTTTTCAAAATCGGCGACCGCATCTTTAATACCGGACGACTTCTTGATGTCTTCCCAGACGTTAAGCTGCGTGGTGGCGTGGACCTGCACCGCGAGCGTAGAGAGGATCAGAGCAGCGAGTATGTTCTTTTTCATTATCAACCTCATGTGAAGGTATAACAATTTATGGTTTTTATCGCATTCAAACATCACTCACCTTCGCCGGACAACCTGTAAAAATCGATGGTGTACGTATGACGTCAAATGCATTTGGTTTGTTATACGCTACCCTTCACATCATGATAACTCTACAAAAAACTGTAAGTTGTGTGATCGTCATAACATTAATGGAATATCTGTATAGGGCGCGTGAATACTGGAAGTTATAGTCAGTGCAGACAAATTGCGCCGTCCAGCCATGTTAAACATAATTGTTATACGTAAAACATAACTGGCGACTTACTCGGGGAACACTGATGTCGAACATACAATTGAGGAATGTCACCAAACGCTTTGGCGACACCGTTACCTTGCACAACGTGAATCTTGACATTGAGGACGGCGAGTTCGCCGTTTTTGTTGGCCCTTCCGGCTGCGGTAAATCGACCATGCTGCGTATGATTGCCGGTCTGGAGGAGATCAGCGACGGGGAAGTATTAATTGGTAACGAAGTGATGAATGATGTCGCCCCGTCGCACCGCGGCGTGGCGATGGTGTTCCAGTCCTATGCGCTTTATCCGCACATGACGGTAGCGGAAAACATGGGTTACGGGCTGAAAGTGAATAAGGTGCCGAAGGATCAGATCCGCCATCAGGTGGAGATGGTGGCTAAAACGCTGCAACTTTCCCACTTGCTGGATCGTAAACCGAAGCAGCTCTCCGGCGGCCAGCGGCAGCGTGTGGCGATCGGCCGGGCCATCGTGCGCAACCCGCGCGTGTTTATGTTCGATGAACCGCTTTCAAACCTGGATGCTGAACTGCGCGTTGAGATGCGTCTGCATCTGGCCCGCCTGCACCAGGAACTCAAAACCACCATGGTGTATGTCACCCACGATCAGATTGAGGCCATGACCCTGGCCGATAAAATCGTGGTGATGAACTACGGCAAGGTTGAACAGATGGGTGCGCCGATGGATCTCTACTACAAGCCGGTTAACAAGTTTGTGGCCGGGTTTATTGGCTCACCGAAGATGAACTTCCTGCCCGCCACGGTAGAGGCCTGGCAACCGGGCGAGCTGACCGTGCGGCTGTCGCAGCAGAAATCGCTGACGCTGGCCCTGACCACCACCCCGCTGGCGCCAGGAAGCCAGGTGACGCTGGGCATTCGCCCGGAACATTTGACCACCGACACTCGTCAGGGTACGGGGCTGGAATTTAACTGTGAAGTGGTGGAACGCCTCGGGAACAACACCTATCTGTTTGGTCAGTGCTACGGCCACGACAACGTTAAAATCTTGCTGCCAGGGGACGTGAAGTTCGCCCCGTGGCAGAAGATTGATGTGGCCTTCGACGATCGTCACTGCATGGTCTTTGACGAACAGGATGTCCGCGTCAGTGCCGATATCGAAGATGCGGTGCGTTCGGTGGCCTAACCCGCCAGCCTCTCAACCGCCCCCTTAAACGCCTCAATCGCCAGCGCGACATCTTCAGCCATCACCGACTCCGCCGGATGATGGCTGACACCGCCTTTACAGCGTACAAACAACATACCCACGGGCCAGCGCTCTGCCATAGCAATGGCGTCATGCCCGGCACCGCTGGGCAGTGACAGCGTGCACCCCTGGACCGATTCAACGGCCTCCCCCAGCAATGCCTGCAAACGGGCATCGCACGGCGTAGCGGCGATGCGGTAAAACTCCTCGGCGCTGAAATCCAGCCCACGACGGGTAGCGATTGATTGCGCCTGCGCCAGTAATTCGTTGAGCAGCACATCCAGCGGAGCATCCTGCGGGCCACGAATATCCAGAGACAGCGCCACTTCGCCGGGGATCACATTCACCGCGCCGGGCAGGCAGCACAACTCCCCAACCGTTGCCACCAGATTACCGCCGTGGTGCTGCGTGGTGCTTTCTGTCATCACCATCCATTCGGCGGCGGCGGCCAGAGCGTCTTTACGATGAGCCATCGGCACAGTACCGGCGTGCCCTGCCTCACCGGTAAAGCGGCAGTTCAGGCGACGCGCGCCGTTGATGGCTTCCACCACGCCCAGCGCCAGCTGTGCCTGCTCCAGACACGGCCCCTGCTCAATATGCAGCTCCAGATAGGCGCTGAAATCGTCTTGATTTCTGGCGGCAAGGGCTACACGGGCGGGATCAAGCCCCACCTGCACCATTGCCTGCGCCACGCTGATACCGCTGGCATCGCATTTTTCGAGCCAGCTCTCAGGCCAGGTGCCCGTCAGGCCACGGCTGCCCAGCAGAGTAATGCCGAAACGGGTGCCTTCTTCATCGCAAAAGCCGACAATCTCAATGGCCTGCGCCAGGTGCCGTCCCTGCTGATGCAGGCTATCCACCACTTCAATGGCGGTGAGCACGCCGAGCATCCCGTCGTATCGCCCGGCGTTGCGCACGGTATCCAGATGCGAGCCAAGTAATACCGCCGGTGCGCCTTCCTGTATGCCCTCATAGCGCCCGCAAATATTGCCCACGCTGTCCTGCCAGACGGTCATGCCCGCCTGGCTCATCCACTGCCCGACCAGTTGGTTGGCCTGTAAATGCTGTGTGGAGAGATACACCCGTGTCAGGGCATCCGGGGTTTCGCTGACGGCGGCCAGCGCATCGGCGCGCGCCATCACACGGTCTGCCGCCTGCTGGCGTGTCGCTTGACTCATAGCGCCGTCTCGCTGCGGTAGTGATCCCACGCAGCCTGCATCGCCGCCCCCTGAGTGGTGATAAATTTCAGGTAATTCAGTACCGACTCCAGCGCGCTCAGGGTCGTCATCACGCAGTCTTTGCGGGCGTTGTAGCCCATAGTGCCAATGCGCCACACCTTGCCGTGCAACGGGCCGAACGAAGTGCCAATTTCGATACCGAAATCTTCCAGCATCAGCTTACGCACCTGATCGCCGTTCACGCCCTGCGGGATCACCACGCCCAGCACGTTGTTCATCTTGTGTTTCAGGTCGCCGAAGGTTTCCAGCCCCATCGCCTGAATGCCTTTCAGCAGTGCATCGCCGTGCAGTTTGTGGCGGGCAATGCCGTTATCCAGCCCTTCCTGGAGGATAAGCCGGGCGCATTCGCGCGCGCCGAACAGCGCGGTGGTCGCTTCCGTGTGGTGGTTCAGGCGCTCCGGCCCCCAGTAGTCCATCACCATGCCAAGATCGAAATAGTTGGAGTAGACCATCTCATCCACGCCGTGCTGATGGGCATCGGTACGGATGCCCTCTTCCACGCACTTACGGCGGCGGATCGCCTCTTCCATCCGTGCGCTCAGGGTAATGGGCGATGTACCGGACGGGCCACCGAGACACTTCTGCATCCCTGCCGATACCGCATCCAGCTCCCAGGCATCGGTTTCCAGCGGGTTACCGCCAAGCGACGCGGTGGCATCAGTGTAAAACAGCACGTCGTAACGGCGGCAAATGGCACCGAGTTCCACGAGCGGTTGCAGCATGGTGGTTGAGGTATCGCCCTGCACGGTCAGCAGCAGACGCGGGCGCACGCGTTTGATCGCATCTTCAACCTGATCCGGCGTGAAGACCTCCCCCCACGGCACCTCGATGGTGTGCACTTCGGCGCGACAGCGGCGGGCAATTTCACACAGCAGATGACCAAAACGACCAAATACCGGCACCAGCACTTTGTCCCCCGGACGGATCGCCGACACCAGAATCGCTTCAATCCCTGCGCGGGAGGTGCCATCCACCAGCATCGTCCAGCGGTTTTCCGTGCGGAACACTCCGCGATAAAGCGCCATCACCTCATTCATGTAGTGGGTCATGGCCGGATCGTACTGACCAATCAGCTGGCTCGACATGGCACGCAGCACGCGCGGATCGGCGTTGATCGGCCCCGGCCCCATCAGCAGGCGCTGAGGTGGATTGATTTGCGGAAATTGAGCGATGTCCATCTTTGTGTCCTTAGGTTAATTGAGGCCGCGCACGGAGGAGATAAACTGTTTCAGTTCAGTGGTCTGCGGGTTAGCAAACAGTGTTTTGCTGTCGCCCTGCTCCCACACTTTCCCCTGATGCATAAACACCACGCGGTCGCCCACTTCGCGGGCAAAATTCATTTCATGGGTGACGAGGATCAGCGTCATCCCCTCTGCCGCCAGCTGCTCCAGCACCCTGAGCACTTCGCCCACCAGTTCCGGATCAAGTGCCGAGGTTATCTCGTCACAGAGTAAAACTTTTGGCGTCATCGCCAGGGCACGGGCAATGGCCACGCGCTGCTGCTGGCCGCCGGAGAGGCTCGACGGGTAATAGTCCAGCCGATCGCCTAATCCGACTTTCTCCAGCATCTGCTGCGCCAGCGCCCGACATTCGGCGGCGCTTTTCTTCAGCACCCGGCGCGGCGCGAGCATCACATTTTCCAGCGCGGTCATGTGCGGGAACAGGTTGAAGTTCTGGAATACCATCCCGACCGAACGGCTGATTTCACGCGCCTGGGAATCCCGGTCGGTAATGGTCATGCCACCAAGCTTAATGCTGCCGTCCTGATACCCTTCCAGACCGTTGATGCAGCGCAGCAGCGTACTTTTGCCGGACCCGCTGCGCCCGATAATCGAAATCACCTGGCCCATGTCGATATCCAGATCCACGCCCTTGAGCACGTGGTTATCGCCGTAAAACTTCTGCACCTGATTAATGGTGATGAGAGGCATTGAATTTAGTCTCCAGATAACGGCTGTAACGCGACAGCGGGTAACACAGAATGAAATAGCCCAGCGCCACCAGCGCAAAGACTTTAAACGGCTGATACGTGACGTTGGTCAGCATCGTCCCGGCTTTGGTCAGCTCGATAAAACCGATAATCGACGCCAGCGCTGTGCCTTTAATCACCTGCACGGCAAAACCCACCGTGGGGGCAATAGCAATGCGTAACGCCTGCGGGGCGACCACGCGAAACAGAGTTTGACCAAAGCTTAATCCCAGGCAGCGCGAGGCTTCCCACTGCCCTTTTGGCAGCGCACGAATACTGCCAAACCAGATATCGAGCAAAAAAGCACTGGTGTAAAACGTCAGCGCCAGCGAGGCCGCAGTCCAGGGTGAAACGTCGATACCAAACAACGCCACGCCAAAAAAGGCCAGGAACAGCTGCATCAGCAGCGGCGTGCCCTGGAACAGCTCAATATAGCCGCGGATCAGGTGTTTTACCGTGCGACCGCCCGTCATGCGCAGCAGCAACAGCGGCAGTGTTACCACCGCCCCGCCGACAAACGCCACCAGCGACAGCAATACCGTCCAGCGCCCGGCGAGCAGCAAATTGCGAATAATGTCCCAGTCGGTAAAGGTGGTCATCATACCTGCACCCCCAGCCATTTCCGCCCTGCCGCCATCATCAACTGGCGAAGCGTAATCGACAGCACTAAGTAAATTCCGGTTGTCACCAGATAGACCTCAAAGCTCAGAAAGGTTCTGGACTGGATCAGGTTGGCGGCAAAGGTCAGCTCCTCGTAAGAAACCTGTGACACCACCGACGAGCCCAGCATCACGATGATGCACTGGCTCACCAGCGCCGGATAAATACGTTGCAGCGAGGGCGGTAACACCACCCGGATAAAGGTCTGCAAACGCGTTAGCCCCAGCACCCGCCCGGCCTCCCACTGCCCTTTTGGCGTCACCTGAATACCTGCGCGGATGATCTCGGTGCTGTACGCCCCCAGATTCACCACCATCGCCAGCAGCGCCGCTTCCCCGGCGGTCATCTTCAGCCCCATATTGGGCAGGCCGAAAACGATAAAAAATAGCTGAACCACAAACGGCGTATTACGGATAATTTCCACGTACCCGCCCCAGATCCGGCTATACCATGTCGCCCGCCCGCTGCGAATGGCCGCCCCGAAAATACCGATTGCCAGGCCGCCGACGGTCGCCATCACGGTGAGTTGAATGGTGACCCACAGCCCTGCCAGCAGCTCCGGCCAGTGTGGCCAGAGCTCAGAAAAATGCAGTTGCTCAGACATGCCTTATACGCCAAGGCTTGCCGGCAGCGGAGCTTTCAGCCATTGCTCAGACAGCCCATTCAGCGTGCCGTCTTTGATCCCTTGCTCAATCAGGGCGTCCACTTTTGCTTTCAGGGCCGGTTCGTTTTTCTTCAGGCCGATAAAGCACGGTGAGTCTTTCAGCATAAAGCTCGGCACCGGCGCTTTATCCGCGTTCTGGCGTGAAATCGCCGCTACCACGAGGTTGCCGGTCGCCACATACTGCACCTGGCCGGAAAGGTAGGCCGACAGCGTAGTGTTGTTGTCTTCATAGCGTTTCACGTCGGCATCTTTCGGTGCCAGGCTGGTGAGCACCATGTCTTCCACCGCACCACGCGTCACGCCGATGGTTTTTCCGCTCAGCGCGGCGGCATCTTTCAGCTCAGCCCCTTTCGGGCCAAATACGCCGAGGAAGAAAGGCGCATAGGCACGGCTAAAGTCGATCACCTTTTCACGTTCGGCGTTTTTGCCCAGGCTTGAGATAACCAGATCGACCTTATCGGTTTGCAGGTATGGCACGCGGTTGGCGCTGGTTACTGGCACCAGTTGCAGCTTGAGCTTCATCTGTTTTGCCAGATAGCGCGCCATATCGATGTCGTAACCCTGCGGCTGGAGATCGGTTCCCACCGAGCCGAACGGTGGGAAGTCCTGCGGGACGGCGATGCGCAGCGTACCGCGCTTTTCAATATCCTGAAGCTGGTCAGCTTTTGCTGGCAGTTGTGTGAACAGACAAGCGGCCCCGGCCAGTGCAATCAACAGTTTTTTCATGGTGTTTACCCGTTACGTTAGCATGAAACAAAAGATTCTTTGAATTAACTTTTGCAACTAATGTGCCAGACAAGGCGAAACGGGAAATTTTGTTAGAAATTCATAAACCACGCGGAATAAATGAAAACAGGGCGGAAAAACATGCCTTTTCCGCCCTGCAAAATTGCACCAATTTAATGCAAAGCACCAGCCTGATGCCCCATTATCGTTGCTCCAGCTCGTCCAGTTCATGATAAAGGGAGGCTATTTCGTGAATACGCGGGCGACCTTTGTCGAGGATCTCATGCAGGAAGGCGTTAGCCAGCAGGTTAATCAGGCTGTTCACCGAAGCGTAACTGTCATAGGCCGATACGCTGTCCAGCGGGGCGCAGAGCTGCCAGTTCGCCAGCGGGAACAGGCTGTGGGCCTGCGGTTCGCACATCAGCAACACCGGAACCTCACGGGTCTGTAGCTGCTGCATCAGCGGGCGGATAATGCGCGGGCGGCGGCGAAACGCCATCATCACCACCAGATCGTCGGCGGTGAGATCCACCAGTTCTTCACTCAGGCTCTGCCCAGGCTGGGGCAAAACCAGCACCTGCCCGCGCGCCTGTAACAGCTGCTGGCGCAGGTGCAACGCCGCCGGATAGGCATTGCGCATCCCGATAATCACCACCCGCCGCGCCTTCACCATGCAGGCCATGGCCTCGGCAAACTGTTGGGCATCGAGCGCATTTACCCACTGGGTCAGGTTCGCCATCTCCTGCTTATAATGACGTGCCAGCAGCGTGTTGCCCTGCACCGCATCACGGTTGTCGGTTAACGGCATCCCGCTCTGGCGCAGCGTGCGCAGTTCGTCGCGCATGTCTTTATATTTCTCATAGCCCAGGCGCTTAAACAGACGGCTCACCGTGGCTTTCGACACCCCGCTAAGCTGCGCCAGCTCGGCGCTGTTATAGCTAATCAGGTCGTCAAAGTGATCGAAGATAAAATCCGCAACCCGCTGCTCCTGCGGCGACAATGACGGGTATTGTGCTTTCAGACGTTCATCCAACTGTTCCATAGCGCCCCTGTAACTTTTGTTTCATCACATTTTGCCTTTTATTATACGTTTCATTATCCGTGCCAGTTTACTGAAACTTTTCTTTCAGAACTGGAACAGCTTTTGCAGCACCTTGTGACTTTCAGGGTCATGAGGACTCCCCATGCACAGTAATGTCTCCACACACGGAATGGCCGTCGCCCCCCATCATCTTGCCAGCCAGAGCGCGCTGGCAATTCTGCGCGACGGCGGCAGCGCCATTGAAGCGATGGTGGCCGCCGCAGCCACCATCGCGGTGGTTTACCCCCATATGAATGGCCTCGGCGGCGATGGTTTCTGGCTTATCGTCCCGCCCGGCGGTGAACCGATTGCCATTGATGCCAGCGGCGCGGCAGGTTCGCTGGCGACACTTGCGGCCTATGATGGCCTGATGCAAATCCCCCATCGCGGCCCGCGTGCGGCGCTGACCGTAGCCGGAACAGTCAGCGGATGGGACGAAGCGCTTAAGGTGTCGCATGAAATGCGTGGCACTACGCTGCCGCTGGCTCGCCTGCTGGCAGATGCCATTGACTACGCACAAAACGGTACGCCGGTCACCGCGTCGCAGGCCAGCGCCACGGCCAGTAAATTTGACGAGCTTAAAGACCTGCCCGGTTTTGCGGAAACCTGGCTAATCGACGGTAAACCGCCCCGGGTCGGGAGCCGTTTTTACCAACCGGCGATGGCCGCCACCCTGAAACGCCTGACGGACGAAGGTCTGGACAGCTTTTATCGTGGCCCGCTGGCGGAATGTCTGGCGCGTGGAATGGAGAAACTTGGCCTGCCCGTGACCCTTGCAGACCTGAATGCACACGTCGCCCGACGCACCACGCCGCTCAAATTGCAGCACCAGCAGGGTGAGGTCTGGAATCTGGCCCCGCCGACGCAGGGACTGGTGTCGCTGGCGATACTCGGGATCACCGACCGCCTCGGAATGGCCGATGCCGACGAAGCCACCACCATTCACCGTATCGTCGAAGCCACCAAGCTGGCCTTTGGGCTGCGGGATACGCACATCACCGATCCACGGGAACTGAAAACCGATATCCAGCGCCTGCTGGCTCCCGCCGAACTAGATGCGCTCGCTGCACGGGTTAACGACAACCAGGCCGCCCAGTGGGGCACGGGCAAAGGCCCCGGCGACACAGTCTGGATGGGGGTGATGGATAACAGCGGGCTTGCCGTCTCGTTTATCCAGAGTATTTATCACGAGTTCGGCAGCGGTGTGGTCCTGCCGGATACCGGGATCGTCTGGCAAAACCGCGGGGCGTCCTTTAGCCTCAACCCGGATCATCTTCTGGCGCTGGCTCCCGGTAAGCAGCCTTTCCATACCCTGAACCCGGCAGCCGCACGCCTGCACGATGGGCGCGTGATGGTTTATGGCTCGATGGGGGGAGACGGGCAACCGCAAACTCAGGCGGCGCTGTTCACCCGCTATGTGGTACAGGGCGTGCCGCTTCAGGAAAGTATTAGCCTCCCGCGCTGGCTGTTGGGGCGTACCTGGGGACAAACCTCGGACACCTTAAAACTGGAAGGGCGCGTCTCACCGCAGACACTCGCCCGCTTACAGGCGCTGGGTCACGAAACAGAAGTGTTCCCGGACTTTAGTGAAGCCATGGGGCACGCAGGGGCGATTGTTCGCCATCCCAACGGCCTGTTTGAAGGGGCATTCGACCCACGCAGCAACGGCTCCGCCGCCGGATACTAAGGAGATAGCCATGAACACCACATCACCCGACTGGAGCGCATACCTTGCGCAGATGGAATCCGTGCTGGGCGTTGAACTGGATGATGCCCGCCGGGCCGAGCTTCAGTTGCAGTTCAGCCGCATAGCCAGCATGGCCGCACCGCTGATGGCGTTACCGCTCGATGACCGCCAGGAGATCGCAGGAGTGTACAAAGCATGACGCTACACGAGATGAGTATCAGCGCTATCCAGAAGGCCCTGGGCACCGGCGAACTGAGCGCTGGTGAAATCGCCCGTCAGACGCTGGATGCCATTACCCGCATCAACCCGCAGCTCAACGCGTGGACGGCGATCACCGCCGAGCGAATGCTGGCAGAGGCCGAGAATATCGACACCCTGCGCCGGGAAAAACGCCCTCTGCCGCCGCTGGCGGGCATTCCTTACGCAGTCAAAAACCTGTTTGATGTCGCCGGGCACACTACCCTTGCCGGGGCTGAGCTGTTCCGCCAGCGCCCCGCAGCCGCCGCCGACAGTTTTGCGGTGCGCCAGCTGCGTAGTGCGGGCGGGCTGCTTTCCGGGATGGTCAATATGGATGCTTACGCCTACGGGTTTACCACCGAAAACAGTCACTACGGCGCAACGCACAACCCGCACGATCTGAAGCGTATTTCGGGGGGCTCCTCCGGGGGATCGGCTGCGGCCGTCGCCGCCGGGCTGGTCCATTTTTCGCTCGGCACTGACACCAACGGCTCGATTCGCGTACCGGCCTCCTTGTGCGGGATATATGGCCTGAAACCGACCTTTGGCCGCCTGTCACGCTCCGGCAGCCATCCGTTTGTTGCAAGCCTGGATCATATCGGGCCGTTTGCCCGCCGCGTCAGCGATCTGGCATCGGTATATGATGCGCTGCAAGGCCGCGACAGCAGCGACAGTTTCCAGGCCGACAGTTCGAGAGAGCAAACCCGCCCGCTGCTGGATCGCGGGCTGGATGGCCTGCGCTGCGCAGTGCTGGGCGGTTATTTCAGTACCTGGTGCGACGCCGATGCCCGGGCCGCCGTTGCGCGGGTGGCGAAAGCACTGGATGCTCACGATGAACTGCTGTTCCCCGATGCAGAGCTTGCCCGCTCAGCAGCGTTTATCATCAGCGCATCTGAAGGGGGAAATCAGTACCTGCCTGCACTGCGAAGCCAGCCCGCGCGATTTGAGCCTCATTCCCGCGAGCGGCTGTTGGCAGGGGCGATGATCCCCTCCGCCTGGTATATTCAGGCCCAGCGTTTCCGCGCCCACGCCCGGCAGGCGTTCAAAACGTTATTCTCCCAGGCCGATGTGTTAATTGCCCCGGCAACACCCCGCAGCGCCACGCTGATTGGCGAGCAGACCATGGAAATTAACGGCCAGTCGCTGCCGGTTCGCGCCAGTATGGGCATGTTGACTCAGCCGATTTCGTTTTTGGGTTTACCCGTCACCACGGTGCCACTGCGCACGGCGCACGGTGCCCCCATTGGCCTGCAACTGATTGCGGCGCCTTTTAATGAACAGGCCTGCCTGCGTGTGGCGCGGGTACTGGAAGCGTGCGGGATAACCGATGCCCGCCCTGCGGAGATAGCACAATGATGAATCACGATGACGTAAACCTCCCGTGGGTGGTTGCTGAGGTCACGGCCGCGTTTTACCGCTACGAAGATGCGCTGGTGAGCAACAACATTGCGGTGCTGGATGAACTGTTCTGGCACGATAAAAACACGGTGCGGCTGGGCGCGGGTGAAAACCTGTACGGGATCGATGAAATCCGCGCCTTTCGTGCGGCGCGCCCTTCCGCCGGGTTGCAGCGAACCCTGCGCCATACGGTTATCACCACCTTCGGGGACGATTATGCGGTGTGCAGCACCGAATTTACCCGCGAAGGGACTGAGCGGATTGGTCGTCAGCAACAAACGTGGGTGCGTTTCCCGTACGGCTGGCGCATCGTGGCGGCGCAGGTGAGTTTGATGGCGTGATGTGTTGAGTTGTAGGCCGGGTAAGGCACAGCCGCCACCCGGCAAAACATGGCACAATTACTTCTGAAACGGATGCACTTCCCGCCAGTGGTCGGCAATCTGCTGGCGGGTACAGACCCATACTTTTTCGTGCTGCTGAATATAATCGAGAAACCGTTGCAGCGCGCGAAAACGCCCCGGACGCCCCAGCAGGCGGCAGTGCATTCCGATGGACATCATCTTCGGCGCACTTTCCCCCTCTTCATACAGCACATCAAAACTGTCTTTCAGGTAGGTATAAAACTGCTCGGCGGTATTAAACCCCTGCGCGGTCGCAAAGCGCATGTCGTTGGTATCCAGCGTATAAGGCACAATCAGGTGCGGTTTGCGGGTGCCGTCGCTACACGCCACTTCGGTCCAGAAGGGTAAATCGTCGCCATAGTAGTCGCTGTCGTAGTCAAAGCCACCGTGTTCGGCCACCAGCTGACGGGTGTTGGGGCTGTCCCGCCCGGTATACCAGCCCGTCGGCGGTTTGCCGAACAGATCGGTCATCACATGCACCGCCTTTTGCAAATGCTCCCGCTCCTGGTTGATGTCCATATTCTGATAGTGGATCCAGCGCCAGCCGTGGCTGACCACGTCGTAATTTGCCGCTTTAATGGCGTCGACGATATCGGGATGACGCGCCAGCGCCATCGCCACGCCAAAGACCGTCAGCGGCAGGCCGCGCTGGCTGAAAGCATTGTGGATCCGCCAGAACCCGGCACGGCTGCCGTATTCGTAGAGGGAGTCCATCGACATATGTTTGTCAGGGTAGCTGGCTGCGCCGATGATATCTGACAGGAACTGTTCCGATCCGGCGTCACCGTGTAATACGTGGTTTTCGGCCCCTTCTTCGTAATTAAGCACAAACTGCACGGCGATACGCGCCTGCTGCGGCCACTGCGCGTGCGGCGGCTTGCCTGCGTAGCCACGCAGATCCCGCGGGTAATCCTGTTCAAAAAGCGCCATTGCGACCCCCTCAAAATTAAAATGGATTCAGTGCCTGAAATTTACCGCTTAACGCTTTGTTTTCCGGAAACGCCAGATCGCCGTGTTTGCTGGTGGATAGCCCAAGCGCTACCAGCGATTCGACCATCTTCACCGCCGCGCTCACGCCGTCGATCACCGGAACATGCAGCTCACGCGTCAGCTCCTGGGCAAGCGTTGCCATGCCGCCACACCCCAGCACAATCGCGCCACAACCGTCTTCTTTCAGCGCCTGAATACAGCGTGCGCGGACCTTTTCCTGTGCCAGACCGCTGCCGTCTTCCAGTGCCAGCACCGGGAGATCGATCGCGTGCAGGGCCGCGCAGTGATCATGAAAGCCATACTGGTGCAGCAGGTGCCGGGCGATGATCAACGTGCGTGGCAGCGTGGTCACAATCGAAAAGCGTGTCGCCACCAGCGTCGCCATATGCATGGCGGCTTCAGCGATGCCAATCACCGGCCCCTGCGCCAGCTCGCGCGCGGCCAGCAATCCCGGATCGCCAAAGCAGGCGATAACGTGGCCATCAACGCCCTGCTGCCTGCCTTTCTTGATTTGTTCGAGCACCCCTACGGCCGCAATGGCTTCATCAAAATGGCCTTCAATCGACGGCACGCCTTCCTCCGGGCACACCGCGAGGATCTCCGTGCCCGGCGCTGCCACCGCGCGTGCTGCCGCGCCGATGGTTTCCGTCATTCCACGGCTGGTATTGGGGTTGATCACTTGTATACAAACAGACGACATTACGACTCCTTGTGGCCGGCAAACAGCCGGGCAAAATCAGGAAGGCACTCGCCCGCCCGTTCAAAACAGAGGCTGGCGACGATATGTTCAAAATGGTGCATTAAGGCATCGCTGAGCGGCTGGAGCGCTTTCTGGCGCAGTAGCTCAACAAGCTGTTCGTGATCGTTGCATCGGCAACCCTGGCGCCACGGCGCGCCCCACGTGGCTATCACCAGTGAGGAACGCTGGCTAAGGCTTGTCACCATCTCCGTCAGTACCTGGTTGCCGGAAATGGCCTGAAGCTGGATATGGAAATTGGCAGAGTGGCGGATCGCCGCCGGGCCGTCGTAAGCCTCGTGTGCCTGCTGCTCCTGGTCAATAATGGCTTCCAGTGCGGCAAGGTGCGGCGGCTGGCAGTGGGCCAGCACGTCCGGCAGATTGGCGACCTCCAGCAGAGCGCGCGTACGAAAGATGTGCTGTGCCTCTTCCACCGTCGGGCTGGCGACATGTGCACCACGTTTGGGCGTTAACGTGACCATTTGCACAGTCGCGAGTCGTTGCAGCACCTTGCGGATACCCGTACGGCTCACGCCGAAGACCTCGGCCAGCGCTTCTTCCGGCAATTTACTTCCCGGCAGCAACTGATGTTCGACAATCGCAGTCATCAGCGCCTGAAACATGGATTCGTCTTTGTCTTGCAGGTCTGGCGCGGCGTGCAGACTGTTTACGTTGTTCATTACCCACTCCACTTTTTACTTTTCGCTATCGAATCGTATACATAAAAATAAAATATTGCATACAAGATTTATTATTTTGGCCTGGATCCTGCAACACCGTTTGCACTCCCACTTAACGGGTTTTCATTCACAGGAGCAGGTTTCATGCCAAATACACAAAACGCGCAGCAAGGTTCGGCCGCTGATTCCGGTGCGGTATACAGCCCACGGCTTTGCAATGAGGATCTGGCACCTACGCGTGACCAGAACTGGAGCTGGTACAACATCTTTTCTTTCTGGATGTCCGACGTGCACAGCATGGGGGGGTATGTGGTTGCCGCGAGCTTCTTTACGCTCGGGCTGGCAAGCTGGCAGGTACTGCTTTGCCTGCTGGTGGGGATTTGTATTGTGCAGCTGTGCGCCAACCTGGTGGCTAAACCGAGCCAGATGGCCGGTGTGCCTTACGCAGTGATCAGCCGACAGGCATTTGGTGTTTTTGGGGCGAACATTCCGGCGGTGATCCGCGGGCTTATCGCCTTTGCGTGGTACGGCATTCAGACCTACCTGGCCGCCAACGCCCTGATGCTGGTGGCGCTGAAGTTCTGGCCTTCTCTGGCGGCACTGACCACCGGTTCATTCCTTGGCCTGTCGCATCTGGGCTGGATCTGCTTTTCCATTATGTGGGTGTTGCAGGCGATGGTCTTCTGGCACGGTATGAGCGCCATTAAGCGTTTTATCGATATTGCCGGCCCGGCGGTCTATGTGGTGATGCTGGCGCTTGCGGGCTGGATTGTATACAAGACAGGTTTTGACGGGATCTCCTTTACCCTCGCCAGCAAATCCCTGAGCGCGGGCGAGCAAACCTGGCAGATGATCACCGCCACGGCGCTGGTGGTGTCCTATTTCTCCGGGCCGTTGCTCAACTTTGGTGACTTCTCGCGCTACGGCAAAAGCATGGGCGAAATTCGCCGTGGAAACCGCTGGGGCCTGCCGTTTAACTTCCTGCTGTTCTCCATCGTTACCGTGGTGATTGTCTCCGGCACGCAGTCGCTGTTTGGCCGCATGATCACCGATCCGATTGAAACCGTCAGCCGCGTGGGCAACGATCTGGCCGTGGCCATTGGCCTGCTGACCATGATCACCGCCACCATCGGGATCAACATCGTGGCGAACTTTGTCTCCCCGGCGTTCGACTTCTCTAACTGCTCGCCACAGAAAATCAGCTTCCGCACCGGGGGGATGATTGCGGCTGTCGGCTCGATCCTGTTAACCCCGTGGAACCTGTTCAACTCCCCGGAGCTTATCCACTACACCCTGGACGTGCTCGGCGCCTTTATCGGCCCACTGTTCGGCATCCTGATTGCCGACTTCTACCTGATTAAGCGCGGGAAAGTCTCTGTAGATGACCTGTTCGATGACACGCCAAAAGGGAAATACTGGTATCGCAATGGCTTTAACCCGAAAGCCATCGGCGCGCTGGTTCCGTCCGTTGCCGTGGGCCTGGTGATTAGCTTTATCCCGGCCCTGCATGAAGTGGCGAACTTTAGCTGGTTTATCGGCGTCTTCCTGGGCGGTGTGACCTACCGCTGGCTGGCGCGTGAAGACCGCGAAGCGGCTACCGCCCCTCAATTTAACTCCCGCGTGGCGACGCAAAAAGAGTAATCCTTTCACCTGGCCGCAGACCTTCTGCGGCCTTTCTCAAGCTGGCACCCTTTTTGCTCGTACTCATGACCCCGCTACGCAAACAATAAGGCAGGAACCATGATGGATTACCAGACAGCGATCCGCGGTGCATTTTTCGATATTGCCCAGGTCTGTGACAGCGCAGAGGCTATCCCCCGCCACGCCCGCTATCTTGACGATGGGCTGCTGTTTATTCACAACGGCAAAATTCTGGCGCAGATGAGCTGGCAGGAGGGTGAGCAATTCCTTGACCCGTACAAAGGCTACACTGACCTGCGGGGCAAGCTGCTGCTGCCCGGCTTTATCGATACCCACGTCCATTATCCCCAGACGGAGATGATTGGCGCATTTGGCGAGCAGCTGCTGGAGTGGCTGACCACCTACACCTTCCCGGTGGAGAGCCAGTTTGCCGATGAGGCCTACGCGAAGGAGATCGCGGAATTTTTCATTAACCAGCTGGTCAGCCACGGTACAACTACAGCGCTGGTGTTTTGCACCCTGCATCCCGAATCTGTCGATGCGCTGTTCACCGAGGCATTGCGCCTCAACATGCGGCTGATTGCCGGGAAAGTGATGATGGACAGGCACACGCCGGATTACCTGACGGAAACAGCCAAACAGAGCTACCGGCAAACGCGGGAGCTTATCCAGCGCTGGCACCACCGCGGGCGCTTAGGCTATGCCATTACGCCGCGTTTTGCCCCAACCTCTTCCCCGGAGCTTCTTGCGGCGGTGAGCCTGCTCAGAGAGGAGTTTCACGATACGTGGATGCAGACCCATTTGAGCGAAAACCCTAACGAAGTGGCGTGGGTGAGCGATCTGTGGCCGGAGCACGAACGTTATCTGGACGTGTATCACCACTACGGCCTGACCGGCGAGCGCAGCGTGTTTGCTCACGGCATTCACCTGCATCACAGCGAGTGGCAGTGCCTGCACGACACCGGTTCCGCCGTGGCATTTTGCCCAACCTCCAACCTGTTTCTTGGCAGTGGGCTGTTTCGTTTACCCGCCTGCTGGCAGCACAAGGTGCGGATGGGCATTGGCACCGACGTCGGGGCCGGCACCACTTTCAGCATGTTGCGTACGCTGGGTGAGGCCTACAAAGTGGGTCAGTTGCAGAGCTACCGTCTGCAAGCCTGTGAAGCGTTTTATCACGCCACCCTGGGGGGCGCGCACGCCCTGCGACTGGACGATAAAATTGGCAATTTTGCGCCGGGCAAAGAGGCCGACTTTATCGTTATCGACCCGGCCGTGACGCCGCTTCAGCGCCTGCGCAACGGCCGCTGCAAAGATATTTACGAGCAGCTGTTTGTACTGATGACGCTCGGCGATGAGCGCAATATCAGCGAAACCTGGGTCAACGGCGAGCAGGTGTGGTCAACTGCCGCGGTAGGTTGACCACCCGCCTGGCGCAATCACAAACGGCAGATGATAGTGCTCATCTGCCGCCTCTTTAGTCACAAAATCAATCTGCGCAGAGGGGTAAATCGTCTCGCGCCCGGTCTGGAAAAACCATGCACCAATGTCGGCCACCAGCCGGTAACGACCTGCCGGCAGGTGCCCCGCGAATTCCGTAATGCGCCCAGCGCTGTTGGTCGTCCCGGTGGCAATCACCAGCCCGTCCCGTTCCAGATGCACCGTTACGCCCTGGGCGGGTTTTCCTGTCGAAATATCCAGAATATGGGTGCTTAAGGTGCTCATTCGCCAATCACTCCTTCCAGCCGTAATAAGGTAATTTCCCGCAGTTGTTCCAGTGCGGCCTGCACTTCCTGCGCATCGGTGTTTTTCAGCCGTCTCTCCAGCGCCTGTAAAATGTCTTCACCGCTGCGCCCCTTCGCGCGGATCAGAAACACGCGCCCGAAACGCGCCTCGTAGCGGGCATTGCCTTCCCGCAGTGCCCGGGCGAGCGCCGCGTCACTCTCGTTAACGGCTCCCTGCTCCTGACGCGAAAGCGCTGCCTCAGCTTGCGAGCCCACGGGTTTCTCGCCGATACGCGGATGCGCGCTCATGGCAAGCGTCAGGGCATTTTCATCCCACTGCTGTGCTAATGCGCTGGCGGCATCGAACAGCGCATCCCGGCTGGGGTAAGGGCGCCCGCGCACCAGTGCCTCGGCCCAGGCGGGGATCGCCACGCAGGGAAGTATGTCTGCCAGCGCGTCTTCGTACCGCTGTTGATTAAAGTCATGCAGTGCCGTCATGGTCGCTCCGTTGAAATTATCCTTTCGCCATGTTGCACAAAACACGCCACTCTTATGCCGGGCGTGAAACAGTCGATTCCGCAGCGCAAAACTGGAAATTATTGATTCATAAACAGGCACTCTCACCGTCATAACGCACCTTAACAGTGCATAACGGCCCGTCACAACGCCCTTTTCTCCACTCTGAATCCTGGTACGCAAATTGCTCACTCTCATGACACCCTGCAAAAGGAGATAAGCATGAAAGCGATTGTCATTGGGGCGGGAATTGGTGGTCTGAGCGCGGCCGTGGCGTTAAAGAAAGCCGGGATTGACTGTACCGTCTTTGAGGCCGTGAAAGAGATCAAACCCGTTGGCGCGGCCATCTCCATCTGGCCCAATGGGGTGAAATGTATGCAGCATCTCGGCATGGGCGAGATGATCGAAACCTACGGCGGGCCAATGCGTTTTATGGCGTATAAGGATCACCTGCGCGGCGATACCCTGACCCGCTTCAGTCTTGCTCCGCTGGTGGCGCGTACCGGCGGTCGCCCTTGCCCTGTCTCGCGTGCTGAATTGCAGCGCGAAATGCTCAATTTCTGGGGACGAGACGCGGTGCAGTTTGGCAAGCGCGTTGAACGCGTCCGTGAAGATGACGCGGGCGTGACCGTCACCTTTACCGATGGCACCACGGCAACCGGTGATTTTCTGATTGCCGCTGACGGTAGCCACTCGGCGGTGCGCCCGTATGTGCTGGGGTATACCCCGGAACGCCGCTATGCCGGATACGTTAACTGGAATGGTCTGGTGAAGATCGACGAGGACATTGCTCCTGCTCATCAGTGGACCACGTTTGTCGGGGAGGGAAAACGCGTCTCGCTGATGCCGGTCTCTGGCGGGCGTTTCTATTTCTTTTTCGATGTCCCGCTCCCCGCGGGTCTGGCGGAAGATCGTCTTACCCTTAAAGCCGATCTCAGCGGCTATTTCCGCGGCTGGGCACCGCCGGTGCAGAAGCTTATCGCCGCGCTGGATCCTGAGACGACCAACCGCATC
This sequence comes from Enterobacter sp. Tr-810, assembly GCF_011752765.1. Classification (NCBI taxonomy): domain Bacteria; kingdom Pseudomonadati; phylum Pseudomonadota; class Gammaproteobacteria; order Enterobacterales; family Enterobacteriaceae; genus Enterobacter; species Enterobacter sp. Tr-810. Next base: position 524,346 of record NZ_VWWW01000002.1, read on the forward strand.
GAAATTCACGATATTGAACCGTTCGACAGCCTGGTGCGCGGCAACGTGGCGCTGCTGGGCGATGCGGGACACAGCACCACGCCGGATATAGGCCAGGGCGGTTGTGCCGCCATGGAAGATGCCGTGGTACTGGGCGACTGCGTGCGCGACAACCACAACATTGCCCTGGCGCTACGCCAGTACGAAGCGTTGCGCTGCGACCGGGTTCGCGACCTGGTGCTGAAAGCCCGCAAACGTTGCGATATCACCCACGGTAAAGATATGGCGCTGACACGAGCCTGGTATCAGGAACTTCGCGAGGAGACCGGCGAGCGCATTATTAACGGTCTGTGCGACACCATTCAGGGCGGCCCATTAGGCTGAACACAGGAGTGACAACCATGATAAAACACCCAACGCCACCAGCCCATTGCACGTTTGAGCCAGAGGACTGGCTGCGTCTGGCAAAATGCTGGCACCCGGTTGCCCGGGCGTGCGACATCGGCCCGGCACCGGTTAAAGCCACCCTGCTGGATGAACAGCTGGTTATCTACCGGATTAACGATCAGGTGGTGGTCGCCCGGGACGTTTGTCCCCACCGCGGCGTGCCGCTGACGCTGGGCTTTCACGATGAACACGGGATTATCTGCCCCTATCATGGCTTACGCTTTGGGGAAGATGGCCGCTGCAACCGTATTCCCTCCAGCCCCGACCAGCCCGTACCGGCGAAACTAAATCTGATTAACTACGCCGTTGAAGAGCGTTTTGGCCTGATCTGGACCTGTCTGGCGTTTGACCCGGAAAACCCGGTGCCGCTGCCCACCATGCCGCACTGGGATGACGACGGTTTTCAGCAGATCAACTGCCCGGCGTTTGAGGTGAACGGCTTTGCCGGTCGCCAGGTCGAGGGGTTTCTCGATGTCGCCCATTTCGCGTGGATCCACACCTCCACCTTTGCCGACCCGGATAACCAGCAGGTGCCCGCCTATCAGCCGCAGGAGACCGGGTTTGGCTTTGTCGCCGATTACTGGAGTTCAGTGAGTAACTACCCCGCCAGCTCGGATGTGCAGGCACCAGAAGGTTTCGAATGGCTGCGTCATTTTGAAATGCATCTGCCGTTTACCGCCACGCTGACCATTCATTTTCCGGGCGATTCCCGGTTGGTGATCATGAATGCTGCATCGCCCGTGTCAGCACGCGTAACGCGGATGTTCGCCCCTATTGCGCGTAACTTTGACCTGCATATTCCGGTGGAAGATGTTCATGCCTTCAACCTGCGCATCTTTGAGGAAGATCGCCTGATGGTGGAAACCCAGCGCCCGGAAAGCCTGCCGCTGGATTTAACCCTCGAAGCCCATATTCCGGCGGACAGAAGCTCTATTGCCTACCGCCGCGGGTTGAAAAAGATGGGCTTTGGCGAATTTTTCCTGGTATGACGGAGGGCAAGATGAGCGAGATGCTGAGCGTTATTGTTGACGGGATGTGGCGCCAGGGCGACAAGAGCCTGGCCGTCAGGCTGGTGGCAGACAACGGCGAAACGCTGCCTGGCTGGCAGCCCGGGGCGCACATTGACGTGCATCTACCCTGCGGGATTATTCGCCAGTACTCCCTGACCGGGGCATGTGGGGACGATAGCTATCTTATCTGCGTCGGGCGAGAAACGACGTCACGCGGCGGTTCGCGTTATATCCACGAGACGCTGCGCCCGGGGCAGAAGCTCGCTATCTCGTCCCCGCGCAATCTGTTTCCGCTTAATCAGGCAGACCGGGTTGTGCTGCTGGCTGCGGGGATTGGCATTACGCCGCTGTATGCCATGGCCCTTCAGCTTGAGGCCTCTGATACGCCATTTACCCTGCACTATTACGTTAAAAACCGTGAAAACGCGGCGTTTGTCCGTGAAGTGTCGGATGGATGGCGTAACGGCGAGTGCATTATTCATGCCTCCTGCGAGGGAGGAAGCCCACGCGCGCGGCTTAGCCAGGATCTGCCAGCTGCGCATGACGGGTTACACGTATACACCTGCGGCCCACTCGAATTTATGGCCAAAGTCCGCGACGTAGCGGCCGGAAAAAGCTGGGCAGCAACGCATATCCACAGCGAGGCATTCCAGCCCGTAGCCCCCGCCGCTAACGCAGACACTGCCGATGTGTTTACCGTCACCCTGGCATCAACCGGAGAACGCTGGCCCGTGCCTGCGGATAAAACGATTGCTCAGGTACTGCTGGAAAATGGCGTGGCGGTTCCGCTGTCCTGCGAGATGGGGATTTGCGGTGCATGTCTGACGCCGGTTATCGACGGCGTGGTGGACCATCGGGATACCGTGCAATCGGCAGAGGAGAAAAGCGCGCGGGATCAGCAGGTGGCGCTATGCTGCTCGCGGAGCCATTCGGGGGAACTGGTGATTGGGTTGTGAAGTGCTGGCGGGGGTATAGGTTGATATAAATGACTTGCTCCCCCGTTGATTAATACACCCTGATGTTAGGAGCGTCTGGTACGAAGCGAACAATCTTCTGGAACTGAAGGTCTGCTTTGAGCGAAAAGCGGACATTGCACTTAATTTGCCGGGCAGGCAAGGTGCTTTTATTTTTCTTGCACTGATACCACACCTGAACCGCCAAAGAGCATTCTGATTCCCAGCGCGACCATGACAACACCAGTAAATCGCTCCTGCCATTTGATAAAGGCAGGATGTTTACCCAGCCAGTTTCCAAATGTTCCTGACGCCATCGCGACAGATCCCAGAGACAAGATTCCCGCAAGCTTTTGGATACTGCCCAAGACTAGCAATTGCAGCCAGACAGGGCCCGCAGCGGGATCGACAAACTGAGGAAGAAAAGCAAACATAAACAGCAGGGATTTTGGGTTAGTCAGGCTGTTCAGAGCACCTTCCTTAACGGCATTCCAGTCAGAGATTTTTGCCGTTTTTCGCAGCCGCGTATCAGTGCCTGAAGTCGCAATCATTTTTATACCCAGCCACATCAGATAAGCCGCACCAGCCCATCGTAACAGATCTAGCGCGACTGGGCAGGCATGAACAACGGTTACCAGTCCCAGGACCAGAAATGAAACTTGCACAAAACCCGCCACAAATACATTGCCCAGTACCGTAAGAAGAGCAATACGTCTTCCCTGACCGACTCCTCTGGCGATAGTTAGCATCATATCTGGCCCCGGAGAAATCTCCAGAAGCGTTAGTGCGAGAAGGAAAGTCATAAACGTTTCAATGGAAGGCATCTTGGTTGAGTCCTGATAAATAATTCCGCTACGTTACCGCAGTCTGATTCGAGCCGAAAGCAGAACATACTGCAACGTCCGCCCTTGGCACGAAGCGGACCGCCTGAAGCGCCGTTAGGTCAGCTAAGAGCGAGATGCAGACAGTAGTAGCGTTAAGCACCTTCAACATCATTACGATTTTCAATCCAATATTGCCGATGATTTATCAGATGAGTTGTTAGCGGCCAGTTTTGCTTATCTTTAGGTAACCTGAGATATCGGCCATCTAACTCCGCATATTCTGTCCCGGCCAACTGTTCTGATATCCTTATTTTCAACTCGGTATCAATCCAGAGCAAACCACGGTCAAATAGAGTATGGATATCTGTTTTCAGTAACAGGCCATGCTGAGCACGGGTATGCCAAGCTCCTGCGTAGGGGGTGATATGTGCAGCTTCAAGCAACACTTGGATTGAACAGCCCGTTACTGCGCATTTACCCTCATAAGCTTCAATGAGCTTTCGTCTAAATACTGGTTGCCCTTCTCGAATAATGACCTCACGTAGTGCTTTGAGGCGAAAGTCACCTTCATCGTCAGGCAATTCATTGAATAATTCATCTCTCGCTTCAACTACCATCCGATCGCCTGGCCTTGGGGCGGCAATCTGAATTGGCGTCCTACCATCATCGCCAATGTCCCATATGCCGTGCAGCTCCTGCACATACTGTTCATACCGTGTATTTCGTAGGTTTCCGCTACGAAATAACAAGTCGTATGGGCTACCCAAGTCAGTCCGGGCGCATTTTCGGCTACCAAGATATCGATATCGGGAATTGCTATTAACGGTTAATGCATCCAGTTGGATACGAATCTCGCTCTCTTTCAAGGGGGCGTTGCTGTTACGGATCCACTGAACAATATTTTTAGCAGAGGCGGAATTTAGTTGTGTCACGGCATACCATACGCGGAGATATTGCGGATAATGCATTTCTTCAGGAATTATACCCGGCACATCAACAACATACGTTGAGAAATTATGATGACGCATCCATTCTCCCCACTGGCGGGAATGGGTACTAATACCTATGCGATGAGGTTCGCGTTTGCCAATTTCATCATTGAATTCCTGTCGCGAGGGTGCTCGACCTAGTTTCTGATAAAGCTCATCACAGCAGTCCCACACAACTCGTACTAACGGGCCCTGTGGGTATCCATCTTTGCTCTGGTTCAAAGTATTCTCCGTCAACGAACATATCATGAGAATAGCATTATCCAATTCTGACACTAAATCCCCCGCATAGCATCAGGCGGTTATGAGCGAGGAGCGGACGTTGGTTTGCGTTTTGCGGAATCTCTTCCCAAGATGGGTTATCCAGAAAGTCTGAAAGAGTATAATTATGGATATCGTACGCTTAGTTCCTTTTGAACTTCATTATATTTTTTCATCACCCTAAAGTTTTGAGTGGCAAGGCCGATATTTAGCCATGAATTATATATCATTTATATAGGTTGAGTTGATGAGTGTTTTTTCTGATATTTCTGAGTATGTCTGGGATTTGCTTCATGATGGAAAAAATTTAGGATTATCTATAGGTGAAGAAACAATTAGTGATTTGATTTTATTAGAGATTGCTAGGCGAGATTATAGTTATGTGACTATAAAGAAAACCACCAAAGATAAAGAGTCAACAAAAGGAACAGATTGGGAATGGTGGATTGGGAGCAGGAAAACTGGTTGGGTACGATATGCAATACAAGCAAAAAAAATGGATCATAACCAGTATTCATATAAAAAGCTAAAGCATGAGGTAGGGAAAAATAAAATTTTACAACATAATATATTACAGCAGTACGCTAAAGATACAAACGCAGTACCACTCTATGCTTTTTACAATTACCCAAAACAAGCTGAACTTGATGAGTATTGGAATTGTAAGAGACCAATATCAAGAAAAAAAATGGGAATTACTGTTGCTAATCTTGAAGTGGTAGTTAGTGCAATACATAAAAAAAGAGGGAAGAATTTCAATTCAATACATAAGGTTAGAACGACATACCCGCTTTGTTGCCTTCTGGAGTGTATAGGAACCAGAAGTAAATATATTTATAGAAATACAACACCACAACAACCGCCAGATGTGATTTCTCTATCATACTCAAGCGTCATAATGCCCGAGAATGAAAAAGTAGAGTTGCATCAAATTCACGAAAACAATGCAAACTTAGATTATGTATTTAAAGGTCATGACATTTCTAGGTTGTTTAAAAGCGGCGAGGCTTTTAATTTGAAAAGAGAACGTTTGTACCCAAATAAAGCCCCGATTCCAACACGTATACTTGTTATCGACTTAGAGTTATTAAAGAATACAAAACAATGATCCAATGCTATCATCATGACTCTTGATTGAATGTGAAATTATATGTTAGTCCGCTTTGGGCACAGAACAGACAGATTAACAGGCTAGAGCTTAGAGAGCTAAACTTGTTGAGGTGGACTGATTCAGTTTGTCACTACAACACAGAATCTTTTCAATACAGCTATAGCTTGCTCCATCAACTTATCTTCTAGGGCATCTTTGGTCATTAAGTCATGCGAAAATACTTGGCAAACCTGCATGGCATTCTTACACCATGCGGGTTCCTCAAGTTATCACATACCAATTAAGCTTCGGATATTCAGCACCGAACTAAGCAGGACATTTCGTTTTGTGTAATATAATAGGAAGCAGTAAATGCCGGTATAAATACCGACTGACCTGCGAAAAGCGTCATTTCATTACCATTCGTATCACGTAGCGTTGTGATCCCCTTGAGCACTAGCAGGATTTGTGCGCTGTTGACGTCGACACGTTTTTGCTGGCAATTTCCAATAACTGAAAAACAAAAATCCTCTACCGGTACAGAGTAGTGCTGTTCAGTTTCGGTATCATCTGGCAATAGTCTCAGTTCCTGTTCCTGTGCTTCCCTAAAGACCGTACATTTCACCAGTTCCGGAAGATTAATTTTCTTAGGCGTTAATCCAGCTCGTAGTACATTATCGGAGCAGGCCATCACTTCGACAGCAGTTCCATGCACATATGCATGTAACGTTCCTGCACGTAAAAACATGGCTTCGCCTGGCGCAAGCGTAATACAGTGCAAGAACAGAGGAGCCAGAATGCCGATATCACCAGGATAGTCGCGCATGAGACGAGTGATAAAACTCTGCAAATGGGTAAACCCGCCACTGTCAAGGCACGCCTGTAACTGTGTCAGGACGTTCTCTTTTTCACGCTGAGCTAGTTGCATCAGGCTTACAAAGAAGTGTTTAAATCCCTCACCTGTCAGGTTTCCACGAAATTCAGCCAGTGCAGGCATCAGTTCAGGCGCATTAAGACGAAGAAAATGATTCACGGTTTCCTGAAAAGGACGAAAACCATTCATTGCCATAAAAGGTGTGATGGCATAAACCAGCTCAGGTTTATGATTCGCATCGTTATAATCTTCTCCGGCTCGATTCCCTTGCTGTGCGTACCCTTCTTCTGCCTGACGTTTATCCGGATGAACCTGGATGGAAAGCGCGGTTTCAGCAGCCAGTATTTTTAGTAAAAACGGTAGTTGACCAAATCTATCCATCGCTCTCACTCCCAAGACAGACTCAGGAGATTGCGCGATCGCGTCCAACAACGAAACAGAATCAGACCCGGTTTCTATTTCCGAACACCCTGCCGGATGTGCACCCATCCACATCTCAGCCTGCGGTTGCTCGTCAGGATTAGGTACCCCAAATAACGTATTGAGGGCCGTACGGCTACCCCAGGCATAATTTTTAACGCCGTTTCTCAGACGATAGAAAGAAGGTTTCATTTATCACCCTTTCCAAATGCACCGGGGGTAAATCCGTTGCTTGCAGCCAGTTCAGAAAACCAGATGGCATTGCGTTTTATTTGCCGTTCACCGGTTTCCAAATCCAGCCGCCAGAACCCGTAGCGACGTTTAAAACTATTTATCCACGACCAGTTATCGATAAACGTCCACTGATGTACACCAAAACAGTTTGCACCGTCGCTAATGGCGTGATGGAGTTGTTCAAGGTGTTCTTCCATCAACTCGATGCGGAACATATCATCAATAACGCCATCGGCCTGAACCGGGCCTTCCGACTGCACATCCATGGCGATGCCTATTTCAGCCAGATACCACTTAATATTGCCGTAATTATCGCGAATGTTGCTGGCAATATCATAAATCGCCTGTGGATAGATTTCGTTATTATCGCGATAAGGATTGAAGCGACCCTCAGGGTCAATATAGTTCTCGAAATAATATTCTGGCGTAAAGTAATCGAGCTCATACGGACATTCCCGTGCTTTAACCCGTCGCGGAACGTAATAATTAACGCCGAGGAAATCAACCTGCGAATCGGTAATCAAGTCTACATCTGCTTTTTTTATTTCAGGCAGACAATCGTGCATAGCCAGAATTTCACACAACTCCTTTGGGAACTCATGCTTAACCAGCGGATCAAGGAAACTGCGATTAAAAAGCAGATCAGCGTACCACGCAGCTTTTTTATCCTCCTCGCTGTCATTTCGGGTATACGAGGGGGTCAGGTTCAGGACGACGCCAATTTCCCCCGGCAGTTCCAGTTCACGATACACCTGCACCGCTTTCGCGTGGGCCAGCATAATATTGAACGCAACCTGTGCCGCAAGCTTACCGTCTTTTTTGCACGGGTAATGGAAGTCATAGAGATAACCGCCTTCAACCGGCACAATCGGTTCATTAAAGGTTACCCAGTATTTCACCTTATGGCCAAACAGTTCAAACGCTGTTCGAGCAAAGCGGGAGAAGAGTTCTGTTACGTATGACGACTCAAAACCCCCGTACTGTTTTTGTAACGCCTCCGGCATATCGAAATGATAAAGATTAATCATCGGCTCGATACCGTTGGCGATCATCTCATCGAAGTAGCTATGATAAAACTGGACTGCCTCTGCGTTCGGTGCACCCGTTTCAAAATCATCAATCAACCGCGACCACTGAATGGAGGTACGAAACGAGTTGAACCCTGTTTGCTTCATCCGTTTCACGTCATCTTTGAATTTACTGTAGGTCTCGCAAACGCTCTGCGGACCAATTTGCTGATAGAACCGCTCCGGCTGCTCAGCAAACCAGCTGTCCCAGATGGAACGGTGTGCCTTACACGCAGATCCTTCGGTTTGCGGTCCAGATGCTGCAGCCCCCCAGAAAAACCCTTCGGGAAATTGATACCGGGTCATAACGCCTCCTTTGATAAAAAAAGGGCTGCACCCAAGGGGTGCAGCCAAAACAACTACTCTGCAGTCACTTCAATGGATTTAATAAACATATAGCCCCAGTCACCGGACAACTTCCCGAACGTGATGGTGTTTTCCCCAGAGTTGAGAACAACCGGCACAATCATATCCTGTCCTTTCTCATCGGTTTGCGGGAATTCAATGCCAATCGGCGTGCCTTTGTTCACCATGAATGAGTTTTTCTTACCGCCCCATTTGGCGTTGAACTTCACATGCAGGGCAAATTTCCCGGCCCACGGTGCATTCACTTGCCAGCTCACACTGTCGCCTTCATTCGCGAATGGGCCAAGGAAACCGTCATCACCAATAGCAAGCTGATTTTCATTGCTTTTCACGATGTTCAGTTTTCCCTGTTTTACATCCATCGCCCCGCCGCCAAAGTTGCAGTAATCCGCAGGGATTTTGCCCGCCGCTTCTTTAACAGAAACGTTCAGCTTTTTACTGCTTTTCAGCAATCCATCATCGGCGGTAAAGGTCAGTACATAATCTCCAGGTGCCGAGAACCAGGCACGGGTATCGTCTTTGTCCGCGTCGCAGAAATGAACGTTCTTGTTTCCCCCGTTACTCCAGCCAGTTTTCACCTGCCGGTCCGGCAGATTGTCATCCGTCCAGGCTCCGTGAAGCTGTACACCTTTATCCACTGTGGTGGTCAGCGCCTCACTCAGCGTGATTTGCGGTGCGAGATTTTTCTGCGAATGCTTAATGCTAATGACGTTTGACGGAGAAGAGGCTCCACTTTCGTTCTTCGCGATCACGCGGTAGTAATAGGTTTTGCCGAGTTGCAGACTGCGGTAGTCGTCGCGGAAGAGATCCATTTTGGCCGGATCCCATTCATTCACCCCGTCAGAAATGTCGTGGCCGACAACGGCCCACGGTCCTTTCGCACTGGATGCTCGCTCAATATCGTAAGTACGGCCTACCGGCGCCCCCATCCAGTTGATGGCAAACGGAGAATCAGATGCCCGCAGCTTCGGGGCTTCCGGCACAGGCAGTGCAGGCGCTTTTTCAAGGCCCGCCATTTGCGCAGACGCATTACGTACCAGACCCACAACTTCCATTTCCTGATTTGCTTTCCCTTCGACAGGGAAGCCCGGCAGGTGATAGCTGTAATGACCGGTATACTCTTTGTGCCAGTAGAATCCGCCGTCATGACGATGGCCGCGGAAGCCCCAGATAAAACCGCCTGCCGCCTTCGCACCGTTCACCTCGGTATGCACGATGGACTGCATAATGCTGTTAAGATCTTTATGGTCCAGCAGGCCAAACTCACCGACCAGATACACTTTTTTACCGCCAATCGCTTCCAGATCTTTACGCACCTGTTCGGGATGGTTGTTGTCAGCATTGGTGTAATAGTGGTTGCTGATGATATCGACGTTCGGATCGCTCAACGAGAAGTCGTTAATCTTCTTGTACGTCCCGTCAACAATAAGCTGATGCGGTGCCCATTTGCGGATCCATGCCGCCGTTTCTGTCAGAAATGCCGCGTTGGTATCTTCCAGTTCGTTACCGGTTTCCCAAGCCATAATGGCTTTTTCATCGTAGTAATGACGCCCGGTTACGGAGTTGGTGCGTGTAATAACCTGACGAATCACATCCAGGTAAGCTTTGTAGGTTTTACTGTCGGTACGATAAAAATCTTCCGGCTTTTCACCATAAAATGCGGCGAGCTGTTCACGGCCCCCCCACCACCACCAATGGTCAATAAATGGCAGGATCAAGCGCAGTCCCTGCTTGTCTGCTTCGGCAATCATGTTGTCGTAGACTTTCATCGCCGTTTCATTCAGCCGTGGCATACCGTCTGGCGTGGCGGGTGCAAGAATATGCGTTTCACGGGCGCAGTCAGCATCATTCTCCTGCTGAACGGAAAGTACATATACGCGCTGGGCTTTCGCACCAGTTTTCACCATCGCCTTGATCCAGTTCTCCTGCTCTTCAGCGGTTGGCCATTTAAAATATTGCCCCCAACCGCGAGGATCGGCTTTACAGGTTCCGCGCGCGTCATCTTCAATTCGGTGCAATTCTGGCGCGTGGATCCCGGCAAAGCGGAAAACCTGATCGCCATCTTTTAGTTGAGCGCCGTCGCGGGTAATAAAATGTTCAAAATGGGATTGCTCCGCCGCCATTGCTCCAGCGCTGCCCAGCGCCGACAGCAGAGAAATCAGAAGCATTTTTTTCATCGGGATATGCATTGTTCTTCTCCTTAGAACCAGACTTCAGCCTGTACACCAAAATTGAGCGTGTCGGTTTCACCACTGCGGGAATAGCCACCCGCACTGATTGTGCCGGTGCCCCAGTCGTAGCTACCATCGAGTGCATCAGAAACGCCTTTATCCCATTTCGCATATGTCGCGAAGAAACGCAGTTGAGGGCGGCTCCAGAAACCCGAATCAAACGTCAGCGTTGGCGCTACGGTAATTTTCGTCAAACCGCCTTTTCCTTTACCGTTCGCTCCCATGTAGTTTTTATCATCGAGATATTCGTAACCCAGCTCATACTGCATGGCGAAGTTTTTGGTGATCTGATGGTAAGGGCGGATCCCGGCAACCCACATTGAGCGTCCCCAGCCGTCGTCATCGCTGGTCCACCAGCGGTAGTTTTTGTCTTTCTGGTAGAATGCGAAAGTCGACACTTCCAGATCGCCCATGCTGGCTAAGTTGTCCAGCACGATACGCCAGGACTGCGTATCCTCCAGATTCGCCCATCCCCAGCCGTTTTTACCCAGTGAATCAGCGGCTGCCAGCCCTTTGCCATATTGCAGGGCAATACGCGAGTAACCGCCGGTCAGGCCGTAAAAACCGTCGAAGTTATAAACCGCCGTGGCGCCGTAACCTTTCTGCGCCGCCGTAGGATGGTTTTCATTGCGGTTCATGCGATGGCCAATCAACTCCAGATCCAGCCCGGTTCCACCGATTTTCTTGAACCACAGGTTAAGAGAATAGTCATCTGGATAACCCTGATCGCCTCGATCAACCGGATAGGCTTTGGTTTCATCAGTTGGAGAGAAGGCATAAATCCCAGCATCGAATTGTGCAAAGCCAAGATCCATCTTGTCGAAACCACCGCCAGTCCCGTTGTACTGAATGTACTCCCAGTCAAACTGGTGGCTTGAGGTGTTAGAACTGCTGTAGCGTTTGCCAGCCCAGAAAGTCATGCCAGGGGCAAAATCAAGGTTGCTTAGTTCAGCGAAACCCTCGCGGAACTGCGTTTCTTTACCGTCATCGTCAGTACAGTTCCAGTCGGCCGTACACTTAGTTTGATGCGTCAGGTTGGCCTGAATCCGCGCCACAGCACCCGAATCCGACTTCAGCGTTACCGTCGGGATCAGTTCAATTTTCGTATCTTCCTCGTTACCCAATCGCCATTTGCCATCTGGCATCAGGCCTACGGAGTTCACGCGGTTGCCATCACTGTTCGCAAGGATCCCGGAACGCATATAACCGTGCAGGGCAAAGTCATATTTCTCGTCTGCGCTGGCATAGTCACTGAGTACCGCAAGGGCGATTAAGGACAGAGGTATTGATTTAATTAACTTTCTCATAGGTTCCCTTAGATTTTTTATTTTCACTGCTTTACGTCGCAGAGGAAATGTAAGGATCTCTGACGGAAAAGTACATCCACAAACGGAAAGCGCTTTCCGTTTTTACCGGATCAAATCACACTTCTGAGTTTAGATGGAATAAATTTGTGAAATTAATCACAAAAAAACGGCTTATCCATATTTCAAAGATAAGCCGCTCGAAGGAGGGTTATTTTTCCAGGGTCATAAGCTGGCGTTCGTGAACTTTAAAGAAGGGGCGGTAGAGCATCCAGGCGTTGAAAATGGCAAACAGACACATGCACATATTTTTCCAGCTACCGTTTGCCGACCACGCGGCCCCCAGCGGAGAAGGCATTGACCACGGGAGCATAGCCACCGCTCGATCAAGTACACCAAGTTGCGTGAGATACCAGGCAATACAGGCATTTATCAAGGGAACAAAAATAAATGGCAGCAAAAATACTGGGTTCATAATGATGGGAAAGCCGAACAATATCGGCTCGTTGATATTAAAAAGCGACGGCAACAGCCCTATTTTCCCGACACTTTTAAGCTGCCGCGACCGGCTGCGCATCGCCATAAATACCAGAGGCAGCGTGGAACCAATTCCGCCAATCAGGAGATAAAAATCCCAGAAGCCTTGCAGATAAATATGTGGCAGTACAGCTTCGCCCATGGCAAGCGCCCGCTGGTTTTCAAACAGATAGGTTAACCAGAACGGGTTCATAATACCGGTGACAATCAATGCGCCGTGGATGCCAACGAACCACAAAAGGTTACAGATAAACAATGAGATAAGTACCGCGGTCAGAGTATCCGAGGCAACAATCAATGGCTGGAGGGCTTCGCTTATCAGCTGCGGGAGGATCCGCCCTGTAGCCTGTAGCATTAGCGCGTTCATCACGCTGATGGATAACATGATCACCAGTAGCGGAATTAATATCTGGAAGCCGTTTCGCGTCATCACAGGCACTTCTTCCGGCAGGCGGATACACCAGCCTCTATTATAGAAAAAACGAATAATTTCAATGGAATAAATACTTGATATCAGTGCGGTAAACAGCCCCATTCCTCCCAGAAAAATGTTGGTAGCCCCATTATCGCGAAAACCAATAAACAACAAAAACGAGAGGCATCCGGTCAATCCGCAGAGCCTTTCCGGGAGTTGGTACTGTTTGGCGAGACTGGCGCTGGCACCAAAGGCCACAATCAGAGCCACCAGTCCGAGCGTCAGTTCGAAAGTTGGCAACAACATTGGACGCAGTTGCTGGTAGAGTTGTCCAAAGAACGATGAACTAGAAATGGTTATCGGAGGAAACAGGAGCGGCACCATCAGACTGCCCACTATCACAAAAGGCATTGCCAGGGCAAAGCCATCTCGCATCGCCGTAATATGCTGATTTCGCGTAATTATATTCGCGATAGGTGTTAAACGTTGCTCTATTAAATCCACAACAACATTCATTAAATGAATGTTCATAATTCAACCTTAGTCATTCCTGAATAGCCGCGATGATCGCGCACATCACGATAAAGTGAAAGCCTCCCTCTGGTGATCATGGTCACAATTAGATAATCCATTAATGGAAAGCGCTTTCCGTTTTGTTCCGTGATGGCTATATTCCAGCCATCAGTTAACAGGAGTCGTTATGAAAAAAATCATGTTGTGTTGCTCTGCCGGGATGTCCACCAGTCTGCTGGTAAAAAAAATGGTTGAGGAAGCCCAAAAGCGTGGAATGGAAGCGGAAATCAAGGCCTTTGGCGTGGCCGAATTTGCCGAACAGGTTGGCCACTACCAGGTGGTATTACTGGGCCCACAGGTCAAGTACATGCAGAGCGATCTGCAAAAACAAGCCGACAAATATGGGATCCGAGTCGAGCCGATCAACATGATGGACTACGGCATGCAAAAAGGGGGCGCCGTGCTCGATTTCGCACTCACCCTGATAGATAACAAATAATTAAGGGAAATCCCATGAGCTCTCTGTACTCAAAACTCATCAGCATCATTGAACAGAAAATCACACCGATGGCAGGTGCCGTCGGTCAACAAAAATATGTGACCTCAATCCGTGATGGTTTCATTACTGCTCTGCCCTTTATGATAGTTGGTTCGTTCATGCTGGTGTTTATTTTCCCACCGTTTTCGCCTGATACCACCTGGGGGTTTGCACAAGCGTGGCTGAAATTCTCGCTGGATCACCGCGATGCGCTGATGCTGCCGTTTAACTTCAGCATGGGCATTATGACGCTCTTTATATCGGTTGGGATCGCCGCAAGTCTTGCGAAACACCATGAACTAGATCCGCTGACCGCCGGAATGCTGTCACTGATGGCTTTTTTACTGGTCGCCGCACCGCTTAAAGACGGGCATATCTCAACGGCCTATTTTTCCGGCCAAGGGATCTTCACCGCCATTCTGGTCGCCATCTATTCCACCGAACTGTATGCCTTCCTGAAACGGAACAATATTACGATCCGCCTCCCGCCGGAAGTACCGACAGGCGTGGCACGCTCGTTTGAAATTTTAGTACCGGTTCTGGCCGTCGTCGTTACCCTGCACCCACTCAATCTTTTTATCGAATCACAACTGGGGATGATTATCCCAGAAGCGATCATGTCGCTGGTGAAACCTCTGGTTGCCGCCTCTGATACCCTGCCTGCAGTGCTGCTCTCTGTGTTGGTGTGCCAGGTTCTCTGGTTCGCCGGGATACACGGTGCACTCATCGTCACGGGCATCATGAACCCCTTCTGGATGGCAAACCTGTCAGTTAACCAGGCAGCAATGGCGGCGGGCTCAGCGATCCCTCACATCTACGTTCAGGGGTTCTGGGATCATTATCTGTTGATCGGCGGCGTCGGCTCCACACTGCCGCTCGCCTTCCTTTTGCTGCGCAGCAAAGCCATCCATTTACGCACCATTGGCCGCATGGGCGTGGTACCGGGACTCTTTAACATTAATGAACCCATTTTGTTCGGCGCACCGATCATCATGAACCCGCTGTTTTTCCTGCCATTCGTATTAGTGCCGATGGTTAATGCCACGCTTGCCTGGTTTGCGCTGGATCTCGATTTAGTCAGCCGCGTGGTCTCAATGACACCGTGGACTACACCGGCTCCTATCGGCGCGTCATGGGCCGCCAACTGGAGTTTCAGTCCGGTCATTTTGTGTCTTATGTGCATGGTGACATCCGCTGCGATGTACCTTCCGTTCCTGAAAGCCTACGAAAAACAGCTTATGGAGCAAGAGAATGAAAACGCGGTTGAACACTCGCAAGATGCGGCGCAGTCCGCCTGACAGATGTAATCAGAGGTAATACATGGAATTAGAAGAACAAGTTATGGGCATCATCATCAATGCGGGCCAGTCGCGCAGCCTGTGTTATGAGGCGCTAGGTTGCGCCAAACGTGGTGACTTTGAAGCCGCAGTTGAACGAATGAAAGAGGCAACGCACTATGCTCGCGAGGCGCATCTGGTGCAAACGCAGCTCATTGAAGCCGATGAAGGCGAAGGAAAAACCAAAATGACGCTGGTAATGGTTCACGCCCAGGATCACCTGATGACGTCCATTCTGGCCAAAGAGTTGGTGACTGAACTCATCGACATCTACCGCACCCGCCCGCAACAGGCATAACGATAACCAGGAGAGGCTTTGGCCTCTCTTTTTTTACAGAGGGTTGTATGCACCATCTCGGACTGGATATTGGCGGCACAAAAATGGAAGCTGTGCTGCTCTCGCCGCAAGGGGATTGTCTCTGGCGTCAACGGCGCCCTACACAGAAGGAGAGCTATGATACATTTATGCTGCATCTTGTTAGCCTGATTGAGGAAGCACGCTCAATCAGCCCAGTGCCATTCAGCGTAGGGATCGGGTTGCCGGGTGCCATTGACCCGCAAAGCGGGCTAATCAAAAACTGTAATTGTCTGGTGCTCAACGGCCACGATCTTAAAACCGATGTAGCTGCTCGTATCCAGCAACCAGTGTGGATTGCCAATGATGCCGATTGTTTCACCCTCTCAGAAGCAGTGGACGGTGCGGGTGCAAAGGCGGATACAGTGTTTGGCGTGATTATAGGAACCGGCTGCGGCGGTGGGGTTGCCGTACACAAGCGCTTATTACAAGGCCCGAATGCCATTGCCGGTGAATGGGGGCACAACCCACTTCCAGGATATACACCAGCGAATGACGGTCCTGAGCAGCCTTGTTATTGCGGTAATATTAACTGTATTGAAACCTTTATTTCCGGCACTGGGTTTGCACGTCGTTTCCCGGCTAAATTGACATCACAGGAGATTATCGAAGCCGCCGAACAAGGAAACCCGCAGGCTCGTGCACACTGGCAGCATTTCATTGACGCGTTCGCCCGGAGCCTCGCGTCAGTCATCAATATTCTGGATCCTCAAGTAATTGTGCTGGGAGGCGGACTATCAAACATCAGCAGAATTTATCATGAGCTTCCGGACGCAATAGTACCGTATATCTTTTCCAATTCCTGCCACACGCGCGTTGTTCCGGCCCGATTTGGCGATGCCAGTGGCGTACGCGGCGCGGCCTGGCTTCCTGGTCTTAATGCGCGGGAAACATGACGTTGACGACAGGTGATGTGGCGATTCTTCGGGAGGGTTATGTTAAGATGATGAAAACTCACCACGCAGAAAACACTATGCCAACGATGGATGATGTATCACGATTAGCCAATGTTTCCAGAGCAACGGTTTCCCGCGTGCTAACAGGCACGCGAGGCGTACGCGAAGAAAGCCGTGAAGCGGTTTTACGGGCGGTAGAAGAGCTGAATTACCGTCCAAGCTTCGCCGCGCAAAACCTGGCGAGTCAGTCATCAAGCTATATCGGCGTGGTGCTTTCCTCACGTGATGAGAACAGTGGTGCACGTTTACTTCCCGCACTGGCACGCGCCATGAAATTGCTCAACAAAACACTGATCGTCCAGTATGTCGATAACGCCATCGAACATGCTTCTTCGGTGGATGAACTACAGCGACAATGCGCTGCCGTTGTGGTGTTTGGCCCTATTCCGCCGGGAAGTGCCGATAACGTTATCTCATTTGATCGGCCAGTCGTAGACGCGAAAAGTCAGGGCTACGATTTCGCTTTTGCTGCTGAGAGCGCCTGCCGCTATATGATCGGTAAAGGCCACCGCAATATCGCACTGGTTATCGATAATGATACGGACGACACCAGCAAGCGGATGGTGGAAGGTTATCGAAACGTACTGCAAAATTACTCATTTCCGTTTAATCGCCAACTGGTGTTAACAGCCAATGAGGACGTTGAACGCGCACTGCTGACGCTGATAAACAGTCTGAGTAAGTTCACCGCAATCGTAGTAAAACGCGATGCTTACGCAGCAGAAGCAATGCGACTGTTCCGTGAATTCAATATATCCGTGCCGCAGGAAGTGTCACTGCTCAGCCTAGAAGACTCTCCGCTGGCCACACAGTTATACCCACAACTGACATGTATTTCCTGGCCGATGGAGCCCCTGCTGAACCAATGTGTACAGCGCATTAAGAGTCTGGTTGAAGGCCGTCCACTTCGCGAAACGGAACTACCACCGATCATTGGTAAGCTCACTCCCCGCCAGTCGGTGATGGAAGTGAGTTAACTCTATGCTTTATGGGAGTAATATCATGAATGCACTCCGACCGTTAGGTATCCTTACACTGCTCTTCGTTGTTTCCAACACCGTTTTAGCCCAAGAGGCGAGCCTGCCTCTAAAAGAAGAAGTCCATACGGATGAGGGTACGCTTTGCGTTTATGAACGTGCGGAACATCGCGAAAAAATTGTGATTCCTAATGGAAGAGAATGCCCGCAAACTATACAAAATACCCACTGATTGCAGACAGCAGCTTGTTCTTTTTCTGGATTATTAATGGATATTAACTTCCAACGTTTGATCTCAATATTTTTGTGTAAGCATCGCTGCAAAATGAACCATCTATTATTTAGAGAGTCTCTTACGCTCCAACTTCCGCTACTAAAACGGAGGGGATGAGCAGACTGAGCTGGAGGTCCGCTGTGAGCGATATGCGGAAGTTCGCAGTTGATCTCGTTGCCAAACAGTCACATTACTAGCATTGCGGCGTGTTAATCAACGGGCAGCAGATCAACCATCTCAGGTCTCTCGCAGCGCCAACAGCAATATCCCTTAAGAAATATTGACTCAGATGCTTAAGAATGCTGAGACGGCTGTTTTATTTGAAAGTAGTCCTTTTGCGGACATGGCATCGAAGTAACTTTTTAATGCCTCACGCTTAAGAGCATCATTAGTGTTCCACACAGGTCCCAAGTACTTCACCCAGAGTTCAACCTCCTCGACTGTGTGTAATTTTGACGACACTAAAGGTTTAGCGGTTTCTATGATGCTTATAGCTGTATCTCTATTGATTACATTGTCTGGTATCGACCAATGTGCCTTACCAAGACAATCCGTATAAAATGATATTTGCTTTAATTGATCCAATATAAAGGGATGTTCTGATTCATCGCTGAAAATTGGTGCAAAATCGTTAAGATTCCTAGCGCCTTTTTTAACTGCATCAAGAAACACCCACATCATATTTTTTTCAGTATGTGAGCGATACCTGTGCCAAATCTGTTTGATATCTTTGCCATCTTTCAACAGCGACATCTCTCGAAGTATTGACACCTTTCCTGCTTCTTCTATAGCTAAGATTGCCAGAGAGGTAGCTGAGGGATAGCGTTCTAAATCAAACAAAGCAGAGGCATCGTTCAGAAGCCTTCGTGCGTTAGATGATGCAGCATTCATGCCTTCTACAATTTTCTCAACGGCAAGTGTATTTTTCCATTGCTCTAGTTTTTTTGCCATAATGTTTGCTCGAGTTAAAAATTTCATCAATCTTAGGACACATCATTCCTGTTGAAAAGCTAGATGCCCTACTGTAAGTGTAAGTATCCCTGCAAAACGAACCATCAATTTTTAGAGGACCTCTGGCGCTCCAGATTCTGCTCTTGGTACACAGCAGACCGTTTGCTTTGCATCGAAATCTTAATCTTTTTTTCAGCAAATGGCCCTTCACTTCACCTTTAACGCCAGCACATCAGGTTGAACGGTTCCCGTGATCACGGCTCCGCAATTACGTTTTTTTATTTTTTAAAATTTTTTCAGCCAATTCTGCACCAATTTTACCTTTCATTGCTTTTAATATTTTTAAAAGAGTAAGCTCATTCTTGTAACGCGACTTCCTTTTAACGTAAAACTCTTGATATTCTTCAGGTGATATTTCTGATAGTAGATATCTTTTCATTAATTCAGTTGGTTCAATTAATAAACCTTTGGCTTGTTCTTCATTCAAAGCAGGAAGCATTAAGAAGAATAAAGGTTTTAACCGCTCTGTTATTGCTATCAAACGTTTCAAATAATGTTGTGGAACACCTCTTATTGCAAAATGCAGTGACTGCTCAGATTCATTTAGAAAGTCAATTGCTTCACGCTTTGAAAAGAATAAGGGTATTACATCTCTTCCGTTATGTTTTTGTGCAAACTTGTAGTATGAACCTGAAACATTATCTTCCTCTCTTTCCATCAAAATCCAAAAAGGCTCGCCGATCCAGTCTTTTGTAGGTAAAGTTGAATTTATCAAGTAATCGGCAACCAATATGTTAAATTTTGGCAAATCATCAGTTGTCAGTAAAGTAATACCATGTTTTTCTGCGTATTCTTGTGCGCCACTTTGGTAACCAGACTTACTGACTATTACCCCGATAATATTCCCAATATCTGTGATTTTGTTGCAAAATGGCATAATAGTATCGCGGTCAAGCGGGCGACTGTGATATTTACACTCTATCGCTACACGATGTATAAAACCTGCATTTTCAAATTGGTAATATACATCAATTTGATATTCACCTTTTAATCCCTTAAGGATAACGTTACGACTAACTTCCACTCCATTATCTCGTGGGTTAAGCAAGGTCGAGTAGACATATTGGGTATAACTTTCTAAATCATTCCAGGTTTTAAGCATTGTCATTTTTCCCTTATAAATCATTTGAATAGAGTACCTGATGTACTCGCTATTCTAATTATCAAAACCATACTACCATGCTTCCATCTGGGAATTTTAAGCTAATTTGGAGATATATCCTACATAGACGAAAATAGCTTTTGCTTCCCATTGGTTCAACCCTCATTTACCACATTTGTTGCACCTATACTGACTTCAGCCACCTCAAGCTCTTTTCTTTAACATAGTCCGCGTCTGGCACTGAGCGGACGATATAACTGAGCTGAAGGTCCGCTGAGAGCGAGGAGCAGAAGTTATATTAAAAATTAATTAGCACGTTGATTTAATCACCATGAAGGATAATTAGGGTTTTTTCCTCTTAAAAGAGATACTTTGTCAATTATCTCAACAGAAGCAGTTCTATAACCCTCCTGCTGAAGTAGGTGAACTGCATAATCTCTTAATTCTTGAAAAGTGGAAAAGCCGTTACTTTCGATGAGCATTATAATTATCTTAATATACTTAAAGATTTGTTCAGAGGATTCGTTCGCGTTGACGTTAAGTTCGTAAAAATCTTTACCATCATGAACAAGCTTGTTTCTTACGTCAGTATATAACTCGTCATAAACTTCTAGGTTTTTCTTAAATTTGATTAGTGAGTTATTACATGTAAGTGCTGCAATGTAGGTCCTTTGCTTCCATCCTTTCCAATTTGGGTCAATATTAGCAAGACCATCAAGTGCAAAGACTAGGTTTAGAAATTGTGATTCCGCGCCAATTGAATAAAAAGATTGCCTACATGCCCTAACTACGGAGCTAACTAATTTTGAAAGTTCATTTTCAACTATTCCATCGTAGATAGAAGATAAATATTGCAACCCAGGGTAATACAAGCTGTCAACCTGTGGGCCTAGCCAATTATTACTCACGGCAAGGGGTCTTGATATTCCACTTATCTTAATTGGTTTAAGATGAGTCATCTCACGAGGAATGATTTCTACATCATAAAATCCGTCAGAGCGTTGACCTGCAGGATTAGGGGTATATTCCATACGTGTAAATGAGCTGTGAGAAAATCTGACTAAATCAAGCGCATATTCAGCTATAGACAAACACATGTTTATAACATGGCTGTTATGATCAATGCTTGAATTAAGTTTTAATAAATCAATATATGGTAGGTCACAGTTAAACTGTATATACGAACCATCTTGCTCTGATAATCGCTTATGTGACTCTTCATCAAATTGTCTTCCGCAATAAAAAATATACTTTCCGATCTCGATGGTTTCCTGAATGAAAATCTTCTCAATCGGCACAATAACTATGCACTCCATATTTTTGTTTTTACCCTCTAATTCAGCTAATTCTAGGTTAGAGCTTCTTGATTTAGCTAACTCTATTTCTACCCACTCAAAGCATATTGAGAAGTCTTCTAGAATTTCGATACTGCTTTTTTGATAACTATCCTTAGTGTATTTAAATGTAATGCCATCTCCTTCAGGATAGGCACTGGCCCAATATCCCATACCTCTTAACTTTTTTAGAGATGTTGAGATATCGTCGACTTTATTAATAAAATCCTCTTTTCGCCATAAAACATTGCCAGTGTAGTTTTCGTAAGGTGGTATTAAACGAGCTTTCATATAACTTCCTTATTATCCAAGAGGATGTGACTGAAATTTTTATCAGACTTATCTACAATAATATAAATTGACATGAAAAATCTACTCAACAATTAACCGTTATGATTTGCTTGCGACGACTAAAACATACCGATGGGTCGCATCCGCTCCTCGCTCAAAGCTGACATTTGAGTTTTGCCCACCCCGGATGTCTAAACTTAGCTTTGGCACTCATAGTAGCAGTTTGATCCAGAGGTCGAATTTTAGATTGGGTCATATTTGGGTTATTGCCTTATCATTATGACCACTGACAGATTCGCCGCCGCAAGTTCTCTTCGGTCTTTTTAGCTCCGTGCAATAACCTTCTTCCAGATACAAAACCCGGTCCGCAGATGCAATAGTTTCCGGGCGATGGGCAATGAGCAGGACAGGTAGTCCCAGCTTTCGTAGCGTCTGACTTATTTGAATTTCACTCTCAACATCAAGGTGGCTGGTTGCTTCATCGAGCAACAAGAACCCCGGTGTCTTATACAGTGCTCTCGCCAGCAGAATACGTTGCTTTTGTCCTCCGGAAAGTCCTCCACCGGTTTCCCCGATTAATGTCTGATATCCCATCGGCATTGCCAGTATATCTCTGTCAATTAGTGCAAGACGGGCACACTGATTCATACGTTCAGGATCGCGGTCATCACTGAAAAAGATGATGTTATCTGCTATCGAACCCCGGAACAGATGGTCATCCTGCAAAACAGTACCAATGCGTCGGCGTACCCGGAAATAATCAGGGTGGGTATGCGGGATACCAAATGTTGTGATTGTTCCTTCATCAGGGATATGAATCCCCAGAATGAGTTTAACCAGCGTCGATTTACCACATCCGGATTTACCCGTAATAGCGACCACTTCGCCTGGCTTCAACGTCAGCGATACGCCGTGGAGAATTGGCTTATTGCTACCCTTATGGCTGAAAATTATCTCTGCCAGCGATAACGAAACATCGGTATTTACGGACTCTATTCCCCGGAATACAAAGGGTAAGGTAGATACCCTGCCATCCTCCTGAACAGGTTGCTGCTGATGGCCTTCTGTCGGGGTGAGCACAATGTCAGCCAGACGCTCGTTATAAACATCAAGCATACGCCAGGCAAAAAACTTATCCGTCAGGCTGCTGATACTCGAAGAAAAACGCATCTGGTAAGACAAATAAGCCACCAGCATCCCAACGGTAAAGGTACCGTTCAGTACTTCGTCAGCACCTTTCCATAAAATAGCAGCCGATACCATACTGCCGGTCAAGGTATGCGCAATGTCATAACACATCAGTAATCGACTCTGGCGTAACTGTGTATTCCTGCGGGTTACGTTTAAATTCAGCCAGGCGGCTTCGCGGTGGGCGGTCACACCGTTTATCCTCAGACTCAGTATCCCGTTGAGTGTTTCAAGAAAATGCCCGGACTCTCTTGCACCGGCATCCCAGGCATCTTCCGCCGACTGCCGCAGGGAAGGATACCAAAGCGCTCTGAGTACACCGTAAATGATGGCTGCCAGTACCGCGATCAGCGTCATTTCAGGGCTGTATAGCAACATCATGCAGAGGGCTGTCGCGACAAGCAGTACATCAAGAATACCTTCCAGTACCTGCGAGGTCAGCGCCTGCTGGATAGTATTTACCGCATCAAACCGGGCATTAATACTTCCTTTGCTACGCGCATCGAACCAGGACAGAGGGAGGCGCACCAGATGATGAAACACCCTGGCCGTCCACTGCATATTAAAATTCACGGAGAGGGTGATACTTGCCCACTGACGGGCCAGTGACAGCAGCATCTGAGTCAGCGACAACAGTACCAGGGCAATGATAATGACGGTTAACAGGCTTCGATCGGCGGCCACAAGGACCTCATCGATTACCAGTTGGTTGAGAAGAGGACTTCCCAGTGTCAGGAGCTCCAGTGCCAGGGCAAAAATGATAATTCGCGACATTGCAGGGAGCAGACCGGTCGTCTTACCTATCAACTGGCGGAGACGTATTTTTTTTCTTTCATCCCTGGCGGTGAAATCGCTGGCTGGCATCAACTCCAGCGCAACGCCGGTGAAGTGCTTACCAGCCTCCTGAATAGAGAGGGTAACTTTCCCTTTGTCGGGATCATATATAATCAACTGGCTCCCGCGAACCTTATGAAGCACGACAAAATGATTCATATTCCAGTGGAGAATACACGGCAGTGATAAGGACTTCAGATCTTCCGGTTCTAACCTGACCGCACGGGAGGACATTCGGATACCGGCTGCACACTCAATCAACCTTTGAAGGGTCATCCCATGAGTACTGATGCTGAAGCGTTCACGGAGTGTAGGTAAATCCGTCTGCAGGCCATGCCAGCAGGCCATCATCGCCAGACACGCCAGACCACACTCCGCTGACTCTGTCTGACGAATCAGGTGAAACCGTTTTTTCCCTGTCCAGTTTAATGATTCCATTACAGTTTTCCTTTCAGGCTCCAGAGCGGTTCTGTCAGCCACTCCCATAAATGACGTGTATCCAGACTGACATCACCCTCAAGCGTCATACCGGGGCGCAGGGTTTCTTTTTTTCCATAAGCCAGGATAAAGGACTTATCCGGCACGACTATGACGCGGTAATGCCCTTCATTCTCCTTCCATGTAACAGGGGATAGAGAGAGTAAGTCCGATGGGGTCAGCGTTGTACGGCTGATTTCACGTATAGTGCCGTATTGAACGCCAAACTTCTGATAAGGAAAGGCAGCGAACCGCAGAGCCACACGCTGCCCCGGCTGAATGAACCCGGCATGTTGACTGGTGGCATAGAGTTCAATCTGTAGACGTGCGTTGTCAGGCACTACCGTCATTACAGGCTCCGAGGCTCTGACAGACTGCCCCTGTCTGACCAACACTGCTGCAACGGTACCGGATACGGGCGACGTCAGGGTGAAATTCTCCTGTCCTGCCAGTTCGTCCTGCTGTTGTCTGATCCCCTGAAGCTGTCTGTCCAGTTCGGCTCTACGGCTTTCCCCCTGGACGATGAGGTGATTAAGATCGTCTTCAGCGGCTGTTCTTGTGGTGCTCAACTGAAGAAGTCCCTGACGCTGGTCCTCAACGTTTTGCTGTGTCGCAGAGACATCAATTTGTTTCTGCTGGAACTCTATATCCGAAACGTAATGTGTGCCGGCCAGTATTTTATAGCGCTCCATGACGGAGGTGGCTAGCTGGACCTGACGTTCAGCCAGCATCAGCCGTTGCTCAGCACTTTTAATCTGTGGTTGCAGGGAGGCAATTCGCTGTCGCACTGCTTCCTGCTGCTGACGGTTATCCCGTGATTCCAGGGTCTGCTGAGAGGCCAGCATAGTATATTGTGTCTTCAGGGATTGGCTCATAGCCGCCAGTGTACCGTCCCCCTGTCCGTTGTAATGCTCGCCGCTAATGTGGTAGAGAGATTCCCCGGCGGCGACATGCTGGCCTTCACATGCCGCCAGCCTTGTGACGTACCCGGCATACTGCGGGATTATTTTTATTAATCCGGATGAGGGCATTACAATGCCAGAGAGATGTGCCTTGCGGCTATAGCTCCCATAATAAACAAACGATGCAACACTCAAGGATAAAAAAAATGTTGCAACTGCTATGAAGGACGTACCTGAAGATGATGGAATGATTATATCGCCGTGTGAGGTTTCATTCTGACATTCTAAAGATTCCTTTCTGAACACAACCATATTTGTAATAACCTGCGCATTAAAAAATAAACATCCTCATTTCTGAATACTGGAGGATAGTGAAAGACAAAACCTTTTTAGTTCTGCTGTAAATAATAAAATAGCGAATAGAACTACCTTATATAAAAAATATTGCGCATGCATTATAAAAAATATCAGCAAAGTAATAACCTAGGGAAGTAGTAAGTATTTCTTATACACTATACAGATAAAACCATACATGCACCCTTAATGCCAGATATGTTTTTATCGCTGTAACTCCCACCAGTCCATCATTTGAAGAACTCTCCTCTCTTAGCCTCGCTCCCCAAAGAGGAGCGAGTTATCTTAATATGGACGAAACCAGGCAGAGAGTCTGTAGCGTCCCAAATGAGTAACTATCTTTTCCTAAGCCAGAAATAAACGCCAGAAACCAAAGCAACTATAATTGCCTGGAGTGAGTACAGATAAATATCACTAATATTTAAAGAATTTAATATCAATCTAGATGAGAATAAAATTATAAACAATAAAAAACAAAATACGATTGGTGCCATAATAATTCTGACTACATCAGTAAAATTGGCTTTACTCATCATTTTCTCATTAACTTTATATCATCAATTATTATTGATGATGTTATATAAGGAAAAAATCAATAACTACAACTATTATTACCAGCGATTGCAAGTTCCGATACCGACAGGGGTGTGAGATACACTTGGTGCATCATGAACACGATCTGCGATATTTCCGCCAATATTTGCGCCAATGCCTGAACCAATAGCCGCACACATAGGTCCTCCAACTTCGGTCCCAATAGCAGCACCTAGAGCCCCTCCGATAGCAGAACCAATGTCGTGCCCTATTCCACTAGACCCCTTAGAGGAACCACTGGAGGATCTTCCTGAGTTAGAGCAGTCGTGATCACCTGCATTACCACCACCACTGACCTGAGATATTTCATCAAAACTTAATTCTCTTATGCCTGACATAAAATCCCTCTTTTATCTTGTTTTACATTTCGTGCGAGATGACTATTGCACGCACAAAAAGTGTGTGAAAAGTGAATACTTGTAAAAATATGTAAACTTATAATTTTTTCACAACATATTTGGCTTAAGGTGTAGAGAGGTCAATTCAAGTGTTTTTACAACTACTTATCTTTGTAGGCGGACAACTCAATGTATACCTACATTACTTTTCCTGGTCATATTTCGGAGAGTCAACAGAGCCTAAACTCAATAGTCCCAAGGCTAATCAACGGGGAGCAGGTCATCGCGAGTTGTATCGCCGAAATTTGATAAACAATCATCTGCTAGATGATTGTTTATTTAAAATGTGGAGGAAATGCTTTGTTTACATTGGATAATCACCAACGACACTCCCCTGCCATACCACCAGGATCAGTATCATGCCAGCCACCACCTCGTTCACTACCTCCAGGTTTCATACAGTTTTGCATGTAAGACTTGATACCATCGACAGCCGCACCTCTTATTGCCCCACGTACAAAAACAGTTGTGGCTCCTCCGACAATACCTGGAACTCCCCCAG
Organism: Enterobacter sp. Tr-810; assembly: GCF_011752765.1. Lineage (NCBI taxonomy): Bacteria > Pseudomonadati > Pseudomonadota > Gammaproteobacteria > Enterobacterales > Enterobacteriaceae > Enterobacter > Enterobacter sp. Tr-810. The sequence goes on from NZ_VWWW01000002.1 coordinate 551,284, forward strand.
CTATCCCTGAGATACCCCCAGCTATCAAACCGGCGTAACCAGAAGCTATGGCACCATGCATTGCATCGTTCTTAACAGAATTCCAGCAGTGGTCATGGTCACCCGAATTACCACCACCACTTACCATTAAAATATCATCAGCGCTTAACTCTATAATATTATTCATTTTTTCTTTTCCTTCGAGATAAAATCCACAGCTACTATAGACATCCCTACATATAATAAAATGATTTCTGTAGAGTACTCTTCCAGGCTACTGAACCTTTCTATGAGAAAAGCTAGCGGTATACAAAGTAAAACTGCTATCGCCTCAAGAATTATAAATAGCTTTATGTTTCGCTTACGTTCTTTCGCTGGCATCAAGGATGACATTTTTCACCTTTAATCTTCGAGAAGCATTAATTTCAGACTTCCATTCTCTTTGATAAAAATACAATCAATGATTGAGTCACTTGTATTTCACAACCCATATTGAAATAATACACCAACATAACAACAATGCGTATATAAATAAAAGAAAAAATGCCCCCCTAAGTAAATATTGCATCCCGGTTAAAATGCACAATATTTTTAATTAAATGGCTTTGTATTTGATTGGCCTTTCAATATCAGACCAATAAATACTTTCACCACAGAAAACACTCTCAGCAATGAGTAAGGAATTACCTTCCCGCATGTATATATAATACTGAAAATAATAAATACCTTCAGTATCTTTTGAATTGAAGTAGTTACATCAATCTGATTTAACATTATAACAGCATAGTAAGTGATAAAAATAACGATAATAACACTTAGAGTTGTGCTAATACATTTCTCTATAGACATATATATACCATTAGCGAAATGGAGGGCCACTTTTTGAGTCAGAATCTGAAGATGGACGACAGCCAGCAATCATACCTGTGATAGATGAGATTGTGCCAGTTATGCTTCTGCTGGCTACAGCGCCAGCAAGTCCAGCTGTACCACCAAGTAGTGCAAGCCCACAATTACTAGTTACGTCATTGACCAAGTTGGCACCAGCCATACCGGCTGCTATGTTCGGTTGGAAGCCATTAGCTTATCCGCCATAGTTGGTGCTGGCAGCACGGCCAGAATTACGCTCGTGATCTCCAGCATTGCCACCACCACTGACCTGAGCTATTTCATCAAAACTTAATTCTCTTATGCTTGACATAAAATCCCTTTATTATCTTGTTTTACATTTCGTGCGAGATGACTATTGCACGCACAAAAAGTGTGTGAAAAGTGAATACTTGTAAAAATATGTAAACTTATGATTTTTTCACAACATATTTGGCTTAGAGCAAAGAGAGATCAATTCAAGTGTTTTTACAACTACTTATCTTTGTAGGCGGACGACTCAATGTCTACCTACATTACTTTCCCTGGTCATATTTCGGGGAGTCAACAGAGCCTGAAACTCATTAGTCTCAAGGCTAATCAGAACAATGACAGTATAGTCATGATGATTTTCTAAATGGATATGAGATGTAATGCAGGTGTAATCAGTTAGCTACACCTCACTGGCACTAAGTTAAACTGAGTCAGTGTATGAGACGCTAACTCAAGAGTAATTAAGGTATTTTATCTAGACTTACCTGAAATTATATACAAATTCCATAGAGCGATAACTGAAACTGCAATATATAGCAGAGTATTAAGCTGATTACTTTGTTTGAACGGTTCTGGCACGATGCTCATCATCCTGAATGCACCAATGTTAGCAATATAAGTGAGGATTGTCAGACATATCGGGTATTTTATCCCCAGATCTCTCATTCTTTTCGTCATAATCAACATGCAACAGTATACCGATATCAGAAGCAATACAGCCAGTAACAGAAGCATACTTAATACCAACCAGGCTGGTATTACCTCTGTAACAGAGGTACTAGTTATTTTCATCGTTAAAACCGTAAAGGCCAACTGAAATAAAACAATCAGAAACTGATAACAAAGAGCACTAAAACGGGAAAGCTTTTCTGTTTTCCAACCAGAGAAAAAAGCCTTCCGTATAGACCTTAACATTATTCTTCCTCTTCTCTTTTAAATGAACACTTATCCCTTATAAGAGCATATACATTTCAGAGGTCTTACGCATCTATTTAGCGGATGCGAGTGCTATTATTATAAAGATGACTCTGTGCATAGAAGCATCAATTCACCACCTTGTTATCGCTTTGCTACAAGGCGCAGACCAGGTCAGCATATCGTTTAAGCAACAGAAACGAAAAAACCCTGCGATATTGCTATCGCAGGGTTTTCGAATTTGGCGGAAGCGTAGAGATTCGAACTCTAGAACCCTTTCGGGTCGCCGGTTTTCAAGACCGGTGCCTTCAACCGCTCGGCCACGCTTCCAAAGTGAGGCGCACTATAAACATCTCTGCGCACTATGTAAAGCGGGAATTGAAGATTTTGAAAGTGTTCCTGTTTTTCCTGTCCCGGACATTTTTGCACATATGTGCAAAAAATTAGCAAAACTGTAACATTGCCTCGATATATTCCCGACTGTCTTTCACAGTCAGGGGTAAACGCGTGTCTTACCAATCCGATATCAACCCACGCCATAGCACGTGGCGCAAGGTCCGCCATACGCTGTCAATTGTCAGCCATGAGCCCGCCAATCTTCTGGGTGCGCTGCTGCTGATGCTGTTCAGCTGGATAATCCTCGCACCGGTGATGTCGGTGTTGCTGAATGCCGTTCTGGTGCAGAGCGGTGATGAAGGCCGCACCGGGGCAACAGAAGGATCATTTACCGCCTGGTATCTGCTGCGTACGTTAACATCACGCATGTCAGAGCTGCTGCTCTGGACGCCGCTTCTCAATACCCTGGCGGTGGCGCTGAGCACTGTCGCCATGGCGTTAATCGTCGGGGTCGCGCTGGCGTGGCTGATTAATCGTACCGATATCGCGGGCCGAAAATGGTTTGCCACCCTGCTTATCGTGCCGTTTATGCTGCCTTCGTGGACCTTTGCGCTGGCGTGGAGCACCATTTTCAAAAACCACGCCATCGGCGGCCAGCCGGGCTGGCTGGAGGCCATGGGCATCCAGACTCCGAACTGGATGGCCTACGGTTACTTCCCGATTGTCACCATTATGGTGCTGCACTACGCGCCACTGGTGATCCTGATTGTCGGAAACGCCCTGAAGCGCATGGACAGCCAGATGGAAGAGAGCGCCCGGGTACTTGGCGCCTCTCGCGGGGTTATCGCCTTTAAAATTATTATCCCGCTGGTACGCCCGGCGCTGCTTTCAAGCGCGCTGCTGATTTTCGCGGACTGTATCGGCGAATTCGCCCTGCCCTACATTCTTGGCCTGCCGGTGCATTTCGATACCCTCTCCACCGGGCTGTACCGGGCGATAAGTACGCGTCAGTCTGGCGTGGCAGCGGTAATTGCAACGGTCATTATGCTGATGGGGATGTTGACCCTGATGCTGGACATGAAAATGCTGCGCGAAGCGAAACGCTTTGTGACCCTGGGCGGTAAAGGCGTGATGGAACGCCGCCGCACTCTGGGTCGCTGGCGTACCGCCGCTGCCGCACTGCCACTGCTGTTCGTGCTGCTGGGTGTGGCAATCCCCCTGCTGACCCTGTTCCTGTCGACAGTGATGATCCTGCCCGGCCGCTTTACTGCCGAAAACTTTACCTTCGATTACTGGATTGGCCACAACCTCGATACCGTGGCTCTGCACAACGGCATTCTGCTGACGCCGGAGTTCTGGCACACGGTGTGGAACACGCTGGTGATTGTCGGCTCGGCCTCCATCGCCTGCGGTGTGCTGGGCCTGCTGGTGGGTTACGCGGTGATGCGCTGTCACTTCCGCTGGGTTGCCGCCTTCCTGCGTCAGCTGACCTTCCTGCCGTATCTGGTACCCGGCATTGCCTTTGCCACCGCCTTTCTTTCGCTGTTTGCCGTGGCCCGAGGGCCGGTTCCGGCGCTGTACGGAACACCGCTTATCCTGATTCTGGCGCTGATTGCCGAAAAAATGCCTTACGCCAGCCGCTCGGGGATCGCGGCGATGACCCAACTCGGGAAAGAGGCCGAAGAGGCGGCGCGGATCGCCGGAGCTGGCTGGTTAGCCCGTATCCGCCGCATCGTTATCCCGATTCAGGCGGCGCCGCTGGCCACCGGGATCCTGCTGCCGTTTATCTCAGGAATTAAAGGGGTCAGCCTGTTTGTGATCCTTGCCACCCCGGCAACGGATGTGATGACCACCTGGTCCCTGCGACTGATTGACTACAACTACCAGCAAGCGGCCAACGCCGTGGTGCTGATGATTGCCCTGATTTCATGGGCTGGCACGGTGATTATTCAGAAAATCACCGGCACCGGTCTGGCTGATGGCCTGGAGAAATAAGATGCCTGATATCCAATTAACGAACCTCACCAAAACCTACCCCGGCAGCAATACCCCGGCGGTAAACAGTATCAACCTGACGGTGAAAGACGGTGAGTTTATGTGCCTGCTGGGGCCGTCCGGCTGCGGGAAAACCACGATCCTGCGGATGATTGCCGGCATCGAACACGCCAGCGGTGGCGAGATCCGTATCGGCGACAAGATGGTCGATTCCGTGGCCCGGGGTACGTACGTTCCACCGGAAAAACGCGGGATTGGCCTGGTGTTCCAGAGCTACGCGCTGTGGCCGCACATGACCGTGGAACAGAACGTGGATTTTGGTCTGCGTTTACAGAAAGTGCCTGCAAAAGAGCGTATCGCCCGCTGTCAGGACGTGATGGAAAAATTGCGTATTGCTGATTACGCCAAACGTTTTCCGGCGCAGCTTTCCGGTGGTCAGCAGCAGCGCGTGGCCCTGGCGCGAATGCTGGCGGTGAATCCCGGCGTACTGCTGCTGGACGAGCCGCTCTCTAACCTCGACGCCACGCTGCGTCTGGAAATGCGTGCCGAACTGCGCCGCCTGCATGAAACCTTTGGCACCACGATTGTTTTCGTCAGCCACGATCAGTGGGAAGCCATGACCTTAGCCACCACCATTGCCGTAATGAGCGCCGGGCATATGCAGCAGGTGGGCACGCCGGATGAAATTTACGCGACCCCGGCCAATCGCTTTGTGGCGGAATTTATTGGCACACCGCGCCTGAACATGATCACGCTGCATCAACCTTTGAGCAGCCTTGCACAACATCTGCAACAACGCTTCACCCTGCACGACCAGACCCAGCTCTGCGGCATCCGCCCGGAGGAGATCGTGCTGAGTGACGAATCGAGTCTCAACGCCATCCCGATGACCATCGATAACATTATGCCCACCGGCGGAAGCTGGGTGATTGAACTGGTTGCCGGTGAAGACAGGCTGTTCCATTCCACACAGTTAAGGCCGCGCTGGCAGGCGCGCCAGCAGGTGCATTGTCAGCTTCCGACATCCTCCCTGCACTTTTTCAACAGCAACGGACTGCGTCACGACGTTACCGCGAATTAACTCCCATTGACTCTTAAGGAACCACAATGAAGCGCAATTTGTCCGCCGTACTTATCGCCAGTGCTCTGCTGAGCAGCACCGTCGCGCAGGCTGAGACGTTCGACCTGCAAAAATTGATTGCAGCTGCAAAGCAGGAGCAGCCGATCACCGTTTACGCCTCTACCGGGAAAATCGTGCAGCAGGCGAAAGCCTTCAGCGAGCAGTACGGCTTGCAGGCGGTGGGCGTGAAGGCCGATGCACCGCAGATTATTGAAATCATGAGCCGTGAAGCTCAGGCCAAAAATGTGCGTGCCGATGTGGCGATTGTTGAGGATGCCCCTGCCGGGATGACGCAGCTGCTGGATAAAGGTTATGTGCAGAGCTGGGTTCCGGACGACCTGAAAGGTAATATTGCCGCCCGCTATCAGACCCCGTTAACCGTCGTGCTGGCGCCAAACGTGTTTGCCTACAATACCGATCACCACACCACCTGCCCGGTGACGAATCTCTGGCAACTGACCGAGCCAAAATGGCGTGGCCGCGTTGCGATGCAGGATCCCACCAGCAAACCGGCCTATACCGACTGGTTCAGCCAGATGGAAACACATTACGACCAGCAGGTGCGGGATGCCTATCAGCAGGAATTTGGTAAACCGCTGCAAACCGACGAGAAATCCGCCACCGCAGCCTTTGTGAAGGCGCTGGCGGGCAATGGCGTGCTGCTGACCCATTCCGATAATGATGCCGCGTCTGCCATCGGCGCGCCCGACAGCAAAACTGACTTTGTGGGTCTGGTGTCTACCGCAAAATTCCGCGACAACAAACAGGGTATGAAGCTGGGCCTGTGCAGCGGCCTGAAGCCGTTTATTGGCTGGAATTACCCGAGCCTGGGCGTCGTGGCTACGGGGAGCAAAAGCCCTAACACCGCGAAGCTGTTTATTCACTATCTGCTGAGCGCCGAAGGCATCGCACCGCAGGGTGTTGACGGCAAAATGTCCACCAACCAGACGGTGAAACTGCCCGCTGATGAAGCCTCCGGTATTGAGCAGCATCGCAGCGAACTGATGGAATACCTGACCGCCACCGTACAAGGCGACTGGGCAAGCCGCCAGGACTGGCAGGATATCTGGAGCCTGAACTACAAAAAGTAGTCTTCAGCGAAAATGGTTTAATCTGAACAGGCAGCACACTTTGATGACTCACGATATTGAACAACGTGAAACGGCGCTCAGGCGCATTATCGTCGATGCGGGCGATACCGCCCTGCGCTTCTTCCGCTCGCGTAAAGCAGGCGAATATGAACTCAAGGGGCATCAGGATATCCTGACCGAGGCCGATACCTTCGTTGAGAAGCTGGTGTCAGAGGCTATTTCAGCCGCCTTCCCAGACGATCTGATCCTCGGTGAGGAAACCGCCAGTCAGCCCGCCAGCGCGCAGAGCCTGTGGGTGGTGGATCCGATTGATGGCACCGCCAACTTCGCCCGCGGTATTCCTCATTTTTGTGTGTGCATGGCCTGGGTTTGCCACGGCGTCACCGAACTGGGGGCGATTTATAACCCGGTCAGCCAGGAACTTTATCTGGCACGCCGCGGCCATTATGCGCTGAAAAACGGTCAACCCCTGCGCTGTACCGCCATTACCGACACCCGGCGGGCGGCCGTGGAGCTGGGCTGGTCTTCACGTCACAGCCAGCACCACTATCTTCAGGTCATGGCGTCCTTGCTCGGTCTGGGCGCCAGCGTGCGTCGGGGTGGCTCCGGCGCCCTCGCGCTGGCCTGGGTGGCGGAAGGCCGTACCGACGGGTACATCGAAATCCATATGAATGCCTGGGACTGCCTGGCAGGACTGTTGCTGGTGCGTGAGGCGGGCGGCCAGACGGGAAGTATTCCTGACAGTGCCGAAGGGATCTTCAATGGCCTGCCGGTGCTGGCCGTTGCGCCCGGTATTGCGGATGAGCTTGCCCACGCCGCAGGTATTCCGCTGGCAGGGTCACTGCCAGTGATACCAGGAACCGTGCGCTACCCGCGCCCGCCGATGAGCCTGATTGTGGAAGATTTCCCCGGCTGGGGGATGGATATTTACATTGGCGGTTCAGGCGGGGTGAGCGACGTTACCCTGCTGGCGGAACATGATATCGGCGTGGTCATCAATTGTGCGGTCAACCTGGATATCGACTGGGTATCCACGCCTGAAACGGGCGCCGCGCCACATCTGTTATCTCATGGCGCAGGCCCGGTGCGCTATTACAAGCTGGGGCTGATCGACGGCGAAGGGAACGCCCCGGAGATGCTGCACGCCGGGTATCAGCTGATGCGCTCGGCACTGTTACAGCAGATCCCGGATAAAGTCTCTTACCGCAACCGCAAGCGCGGCAACATCCTCGTCAACTGCCGCGGCGGGCGCAGCCGCTCTGTGGCGCTGGTGGCGTTGTTTATGCATCTGGAATGCCCTGAACGCTTCCCTACTCTGGATGACGCGATCGCCCTGATCCGCGACCGGCGTGAGCTTCACCCGGATGAGTGGTTTGAAACGCCGAAGCCGTCGCTGATCCGCCTGGCTGAACATGCCATTATCCGTGAACGGGCAATTGCCGCAGTGGAAACTTGTCATGAGCAGTAACAGCCAGAAAAAAAATCCCGGTTTTGCCAGCGCCACTGAGGTGGCGCGCCTTGCCGGCGTGTCCCGCTCTGCGGTGTCACGTACTTTTACACCCGGCCGCAGCGTGTCTGACGATACCCGGCGTAAGGTGCTGGCCGCCGCCGGGGCGCTGAATTATCACGTCAACCATCTGGCGCGGGGGCTTTCCCGGGAGGAGAGCCGCCCGGTCTGTATTCTTGGCGGTAATCTTGCGTTTCCCTGGCAGTCCAGCCTGCTGGAACATCTGACCCGCCGCCTGCATCAAGCCGGACGTGCGGTGATGGTGATTAACACCGACGACGACGAGGCGAGCGCCAGAGAAGCCGTGCAGCAAACGCTGAATTACCGTTCAACGGCCACCATTGTGTTGTCTGGCAAGCCGCCAGGTTCGCTGATTGAACTGTGCCTGCAAAGCGGGCAACAGGTGATTTTGATTAACCGCATGGGCCAGTTCCCCAGCGCAGACAATATAGACATTGATTACAGTTCGACGATGAAAGAGGCATTTGACCACCTGATTGCCGCAAAATGTCAGCGTATGGCGATTGTTTCGTCCTCATCCCGCTCCCCGAGCATGGTGACCCGTGAAACGCGTTTTCTGGAGGCGGCGGCTGAAACCGGAACCGACGTGGCGATCACCCGCCCAGGCAGCACCTGCTACCATACGGGAGTCCTTGCTGCACGTGAATTGCTTAGCCAGGCGACGCGCCCGGATGGGGTGTTCTGCGTGACGGATCTTATCGCCTGCGGTTTTATTGATGCCGCGCGCCACGAGTTTGGCCTGCGCGTACCAGAAGATATCAGTGTCATAGGTTTTGATGATATCGAGCAGGCCAGGTGGCTTGGCTACCAGTTGACGACATTCTCGCAGCCGCTGGCAGAAATGGCGCAGGCGGTCTGTGAAATGTTGCAGGCCCCGGAGGACAGTCAACCCACCAGCCGATTGTTTACTGCGCGTCTGGTGAAGCGGAAAACGCTCGGTTCGGCGGATTAGTCAACCTTGCCCACTGCGGGCAGGGTTTTGCTTCAGAAACGAAAAAACCCTGCGATATTGCTATCGCAGGGTTTTCGAATTTGGCGGAAGCGTAGAGATTCGAACTCTAGAACCCTTTCGGGTCGCCGGTTTTCAAGACCGGTGCCTTCAACCGCTCGGCCACGCTTCCTAAGTGAGGCGAACTATAAACACCTCACTGCACTCTGTAAAGTGTGATTGCTTCCGTTCGCTTCAAAAATAGCCAAAACGTGTTTAATCGGTTGAATTGACAACGCATTGACCATTTTATCAGCACAACGTACCCGCTCACGCTTAGTGCTTTTTAATGTACATATCTTTGGTGTAGTAATAGCCCAGCTTGTCTGGCGTAAATCCACCCACCCACGGCTTGACCAGGTGCGTGCGCACATAGTGATAAACCGGGATCGCCGGTACATCACGGCCTAACAGATCTTCCGCCTGCTGATAGAACTGTCCGCGCTCTTGCGTAGTTTTCGCTTTCGCCGCGTTCACCAGCGCCTGATCGTAATCCGGGTTGCTGTACTGGCTGGTGTTTTCGCTGTCGCCGGTGCGGAAGTTGTTCAGGAAGGTTGCGGCATCGTCGTAATCGGCAATCCACGCGTAGCGCACCGCATCAAAGTTGTGGGTGTGCATGGTATCCAGCATGGTTTTCCACTCCTGGTTTTGCAGCTTCGCTTCCACGCCGAGGTTTTTCTTCCACATGGAGCTGGCAGCAATCGCAATACGCTGGTGCGATTCAGAGGTGTTATAGAGCAGGTTAAAACTCAGCGGGTGGCTGGCATTGAACCCGGCCTCTTCCAGCAGTTTTTTCGCTTCGGCAATACGTTTGTCCATTGGCCAGCTGGCGTAATCCGGGGTTTTCAGCGTGACGCCGCCGATATCTGGCTGGCTGATCAACCACGCCGGGCGTTGCCCCTGCCCTAACACTTTGTCAGCAATGATGTCTTTATCCAGCGCCATGTTCAGCGCTTTACGCACGCGCACATCGTTAAACGGCGGCCGGGTGGTGTTGAATTCGTAGTAATAGGTTGCCAGCTGCGGAGAGACATCCAGCTGCGTACCCATGGTCTTTTTCAACTGGGCAAACTGGTTGATTGGCACCGTATACACGATGTCGATCTCACCGGCTTTATAGCGGTTCACATCGGCGGCTTCAGAGGTGATTGGCAGGTAGGTGACCTTATTGATAACGGTATGCGCGTTATCCCAGTAGCGCGGGTTACGCTCGGCCACAATCCGCTCATTGACCACCCACTGAGACAGCTTGTAGGCCCCACTGGTCACGAGGTGCTCTGGCTTGGTCCACTTCTCGCCAAAGCGATTAATCAGAACCTTATCGACCGGTACCATCGACGGGTGCGCCAGCATCGCCAGGAAGGCGGCGTTCGGCTGGGTGAGCGTCACTTCCAGAGTGGTATCGTTAAGGGCTTTCACCCCAAGCGTGTTGGGTGCTTGTTTGCCCTGGGCGATGGCGGCACCATTTACGATATGCATGTTGCCCGGGTAGCTGGCATAGGGTGAGGCGGTCTTGGGATCAACCAGACGCTGCCAGCTCCATACCACATCCTGCGCGGTAATGGCGGTGCCATCGCTCCACGTAATGCCCGGGCGCAAGTGGAATGTCCAGACGGTGTTGTCTTTGTTTTCCCACTTTTCTGCCAGCCGTGGCTGGATTTCACCCGTCGGGGAGACATTCACCAGCCCTTCGAATAAATCGCTGAGAATATTGAATTCGACATCGCTTTCGACTTTGTGCGGATCGAGTGATGCCGGTTCGTTACCATTATTCCTGACCAGTTCCTGTTTCTCTGCCAGTTGAGTTCCTGCCGGCACGTTAGCCGCCTGGCTCGCTGCACTTGCGCACAGGATGCCTGCGGTTAACAAAGAAAGTGTAAAGTTAGTGCGTGGTTGTGATTTCATGTCCTTCGCCTTATTGTCTGTTTTATGACGATCCGGGAATAACTCTTAGCGCTCAGGCTGTAATAACGCAATATTTTTCAGTAACCTATAAGAGGTTGATCTGAATAAATTCGCCATACCGTTCTTCATGCTGAAGAAACGAATTTTTGCGGTATAAACAACCGGCACTGACGCTAACGCGTTGAGTAAAGATGGGTAAAACCACTTTGTAACTGGCGTCCTGTTTCCTATTCTTGCCGTTAATTACATCTGTCATAAGAGAGTGACTCATGGATCGTATTATTAGTTCTTCACGCGACCGCACATCGCTACTCAGCACCCACAAGGTGCTGCGCAATACCTATTTCATGCTCAGCCTGACGCTGGCGTTTTCTGCTATCACCGCTACGGCCAGCACGGTTCTGATGCTGCCGTCTCCGGGCCTGATCCTGACGCTGGTCGGGATGTATGGTCTGATGTTCCTGACCTACAAAACCGCGGATAAACCAGTAGGTATTCTGTCTGCGTTCGCCTTCACCGGTTTCCTGGGCTACATCCTGGGGCCAATGCTGAATGCTTATCTGTCTGCGGGCATGGGTGACCTTATCGGTCTGGCGCTGGGCGGTACTGCGCTGGTGTTCTTCTGCTGCTCGGCTTACGTTCTGACCACGCGCAAAGACATGTCCTTCCTCGGCGGGATGCTGATGGCGGGTATCGTGGTAGTACTGGTGGGTATGGTAGCTAACATCTTCCTGCAACTGCCTGCCCTGCACCTGGCTATCAGCGCGGTGTTTATCCTGATTTCCTCTGGCGCGATCCTGATGGAAACCAGCAACATCATTCGCGGCGGTGAGACGAACTACATCCGCGCCACCGTGAGCCTGTATGTGTCGCTGTACAACATCTTCGTCAGCCTGTTGAGCATCCTGGGCTTCGCCAGCCGCGATTAACCCACAGTGCGTTGAACCGAGCCCCGCTTATGCGGGGCTTTGTTTTTTTGGTACACTGCACAGGTTTTTGACTGACGTGTGAATGACTATGTTGAGCTTTGAAGGTAAAGAGATAGAAACCGACGCCGACGGTTATCTGAAAGAGAGCAGCCAGTGGAGTGAAGCGCTGGCAGAAGTGATTGCGGAGAAAGAAGCCATCACTCTGTCGCCAGAACACTGGGAAGTGGTGCGTTTTGTGCGCGAATTCTACCTTGAATTCAACACCTCTCCGGCTATCCGGATGCTGGTTAAGGCGATGGCCAACAAATTCGGCGAAGAGAAAGGCAACAGCCGTTACCTGTATCGTCTCTTCCCGAAAGGCCCGGCAAAACAGGCGACAAAAATCGCCGGTCTGCCCAAACCCGTGAAATGTATTTAATAGCGAATACCAAAATTAACGTATTCCCGGCCGGGTTGATGCGGCTCCGACAACACCTTATCAACCCGTGCACTGCGCGGTCCGCCTGCTTTTAACCACGCCACCAGTCGCTCTACCTGTTCCGCCTCGCCGCAGGCCACCACCTCGACGCTGCCGTCATCCATATTGCGTGCATATCCGGTAAGCCCTAACTGGACTGCCTCCCGCTGGGTGCTGTAGCGGAAGCCAACGCCCTGAACGATGCCGTGAACCCAGGCAATAGTGCAGACTTTTGACATCTTCCTTCCCCTTATCCGTCTGGCGCGTTGCATTTCCTCACTGAACTCGGGAAAATGGCGGCCATTTCATTGGAATCGACAGAATAGCAAATTATGAGTGTACGTTTAGTGTTAGCCAAAGGGCGCGAGAAGTCATTACTGCGCCGCCATCCCTGGGTCTTTTCTGGCGCAGTTACCCGCCTGGAAGGCAAAGCCAGCCTCGGTGAAACCATCGATATCGTTGATCATCAGGGGAAATGGTTAGCGCGTGGCGCATACTCGCCTGCATCACAGATCCGCGCGCGCGTCTGGACCTTTGATAAAGACGAAACCATCGACATTGCGTTCTTCACCCGCCGCCTGCAACAGGCGCAGCAATGGCGCGAGTGGCTGGCAAAACGCGATGGGCTGGACAGCTATCGTCTGATTGCCGGCGAATCTGACGGGCTGCCGGGCATCACTATCGACCGTTTTGGTGATTTCCTGGTGCTGCAATTGCTGAGCGCAGGCGCTGAATATCAGCGTGCAGCCTTGATTAGCGCACTGCAAAACCTGTTCCCTGAATGCGCAATTTACGACCGCAGCGATGTTGCCGTGCGTAAGAAAGAGGGTCTGGAGCTGACGCAAGGCCCGGTGACGGGTGAATTGCCACCTGCCCTGCTGCCTATTGAAGAGCACGGTATGAAGCTGCTGGTTGATATCCAGGGCGGACACAAAACCGGGTATTACCTCGACCAGCGCGATAGCCGCCTGGCCACACGCCAGTACGTTGAGAATAAACGCGTGCTGAACTGTTTCTCCTACACCGGTGGTTTCGCGGTTTCTGCGCTGATGGGCGGCTGTGCTCAGGTAGTGAGCGTGGATACCTCGCAGGAAGCGCTGGATGTGGCAAAACAAAACGTCGAGCTGAATAAGCTGGATCTGAGCAAAGCGGAGTTCGTGCGCGATGACGTGTTCAAACTGCTGCGTAAATATCGCGATCAGGGTGAGAAGTTTGACGTTATCGTGATGGACCCACCGAAATTCGTTGAGAACAAAAGCCAACTGATGGGCGCCTGCCGCGGCTATAAAGACATCAACATGCTGGCTATCCAGCTGTTGAACCCGGGTGGCGTTCTGCTGACATTCTCCTGTTCAGGCCTGATGACGACAGATTTATTTCAGAAAATCATCGCCGATGCCGCTATAGATGCTGGCCGTGATGTACAATTTATAGAGCAGTTCCGTCAGGCGGCCGATCATCCGGTGATCGCTACCTACCCGGAAGGGCTGTATCTGAAAGGGTTTGCCTGTCGCGTCATGTAACTTGAAAAGAGAAATATTGCCCACACCTTAAGTGTATGTAATGTTTCCCGGGAGGTGACTATGATTGCCAGCAAATTCGGTATCGGCCAGCAGGTCCGCCACACCTTACTGGGCTATTTGGGTGTGGTCGTGGATATCGACCCGGAGTATTCCCTTGATGAGCCGTCAGCAGATGAGCTGGCGGTCGACGCAGAGCTTCGCGCCGCACCCTGGTATCATGTGGTGATGGAAGATGATGATGGGCAACCCGTCCATACCTATCTTGCCGAAGCGCAGCTTAGCGGCGAACTTCAGGATGAACATCCCGAGCAACCCACAATGGATGAGCTTGCCCGGACCATTCGTAAACAGTTACAGGCCCCTCGCCTGCGCAACTAAGCGTGAAAAAAAGCCCGATATCGGGCTTTTTTATTACTTCGCCAGCCCCAGTCGGGGAATTTCGATTGCCGGACATCTGTCCATGACCACCGCCAGACCAGCTTCACGCGCCAGCACCGCCGCCTGTTCATTAATGACGCCAAGCTGCATCCACAGCGTTTTCGCGCCGATAGCAATGGCTTCCTGAGCAACGCCCCATGCCGCTTCTGAGTTGCGGAACACATCCACCATATCCACTTTTTCCGGCACGTCGGCCAGGGTGGCGTACCCCTGCTGCCCCAGCAGTGATTTTCCCGCGACTTTTGGCGATACCGGAATAACGTGGTAGCCCTGGTCCAGGAGATACTTCATCACCCGATAGCTTGGGCGGTCGGGTTTATCACTCGCCCCCACCAGCGCAATGGTTCGAGTCGATGTCAGAATGTCAGCAATATCGTTCTCTTTCATGGTCTTCCTCCTGGCTTTTTTCAAAGTGTACGTCAAAGCGGACATCGCAACCATCTATCCCATACAGATGTATGAGGGCAAAACCGCGGAATATGTCTATATGTTAGTAAACATGATTCTCGAAAAATTTAGATACATTATTAAGAAATAGCATTTTCCACAGGAGCACCCTATGAAAACCGGCATTGCCTCCGCTGTGATTGCATTAGTTATGCCGGTTTGCGTCTTTGCAACAACGCTACGGCTCTCCACCGACATTGACCTGCTGGTGCTGGACGGCAAAAAAGTCTCCAGCTCGCTGCTTCGCGGTGCGGACAGTATTGAACTGGATAACGGGCAACACCAGGTGGTGTTTCGGGTAGAAAAAACGATCCGCGTGGCGAATCATGAACAGCGGATGTATATCTCTCCGCCGCTGATCGTCAGTTTTAACACCCAGCGGATTAGCCAGGTTAACTTTAACTTACCCCGCCTGGAGACAGAAAAAGAGGCCCAGGCTTTTGAGTCTGGGCCGCGTCTTGAGTTGCTGGATGGCGATGCCATGCCTATCCCCGTGAAACTGGACATTCTCGCGCTCACCAAAACGCCGAAAGGTATTGATTATGAGGCGGATACAGAGGTCTATAACAAAGCGGGTAAACGTGCTTCACTGCCTCAGTTTGCCACCATGATGGCGGACGACAGCACGCTTTTGTCGGGCGTATCCGAACTGGATGTGATCCCGCCTCAGTCTCAGACGCTCACTGAACAACGCCTGAAATTCTGGTTCCAGCAGGCCGATCCCGATACGCGAGCCCGTTTTCTGCAATGGGCGAAACAACAACCTTCGTCGTAACCCACATTTTTTTGCCCTTTCTCTTGCAGCATCAGGCGCTTCCCGTCATCTTGTAGCCAGTTAACCCTGACGGAAAAGATTATGGAACTGACAACACGCACGCTTCCTGCCCGCAAACACATTGCTCTGGTGGCGCACGATCACTGCAAACAAATGCTGCTGAACTGGGTACGCCGCCATCAGCCGATGCTAGAAAACCATACCCTCTCAGCAACGGGTACGACCGGCAACCTTATCCACCGTGAAACCGGGTTAGAGGTTCATGCCATGCTGAGCGGCCCAATGGGCGGCGACCAGCAGGTTGGAGCGCAAATTTCGGAAGGTAAAATTGATGTGCTGATTTTCTTCTGGGATCCGCTGAATGCCGTTCCGCACGACCCGGATGTTAAAGCGCTGCTGCGTCTTGCGACGGTCTGGAATATTCCCGTTGCGACTAACCTGTCTACCGCAGACTTTATTATTGAGTCACCGCAGTTTAGCGCCCCTGTTGATATTCTGATCCCGGATTATCAACGTTATCTTGCCGAAAGACTGAAGTAAGTATTATGCCGGGTGGCGACTGCGCCTTACCCGGCCTGCAAAACCCTGCCCTTGTTACGGCTTCCTCGCCACCGGTACATCAATACTCTTCAGAATATCGACAAACGTTGAAGGTTCATCTTTATTGAACAGCAGCCATACGCGGTGGCGGGCGCGGGTTAACGCAACATACAGCAGACGACGCTCTTCAGCATCCGGGAAATCTTCCGGTACTGGCAACAGGGCCTGCTCCATCACCGATTCGCGCGCCGGAGCCGGGAAACCATCGTTGCCCTCTTTTAACCCCACCACAATCACGTAATCGGCCTGCTGCCCTTTACTGGCATGGATGGTCATAAAATCGAGTTGGAGCTTAGGCCAGCGAGTAGCGGCTTTTTCCAGCGCGGCCGGTTTGAGGTGGTGATAGCGCGCCAGCACCAGAATGCGCTCTTCGGGTTTCGCATAGCCGCTCAGTTTATCCAGCAAAGGCTCCAGCTGATCGTCCGCCAGCAAGGTGACGGCTTTTTTATCCCCCGGCGTCAGGCTGTTAAGCGGTTTGGCCAGCTGATGCGGGTTTTGCTGGATGAATCGATTGGCGATTTCACCGATGCGTGAGTTGAAACGATAGGTGGTGTCCAGGTCGCTGCGATCGCCCTCACCGAAATAGTGATGGAACGCGGTCGTCAGTGACAACTGTGCCCCACTGAAACGATAGATCGCCTGCCAGTCATCGCCAACGGCAAACAGTGATGTATGTTTATTTTGCGCCCGAAGCGCTGAAAGAAGCGCGGCACGCTGGGGTGAGATGTCCTGGAATTCATCGACGAGGATATGTTTCCACGGACTCACAAAGCGGCCTTTTTCCAGAATGATAATGGCCTGATGGATAAGCCCTGAAAAATCGACCGCATTTTCGTCTTTCAGCGCCGTTTTCCAGGCTTTCAGCAGCGGAGCCATCAGCTTGACCCGTTTGGTGAAGATCGCGCGGATCTCTTCCGGGGCGCTTTCAATCATTTCCGCCTGAGAGCCGCCGTGCATCCGTAAAAGGCTCACCCAGCGGTCGAGGCGCGAACCCAGGCGACGCGCCAGTTTTTCATCCTGCCAGAAACTGCCTTCCGGTACGTCCCAGTTAAGTTCTTCTTCCAGCCACTGACGCCAGCCTTTTGCCTGCGCTTTTTTCTCGCTGCACTGCTGCTGCCAGGTCTTAATAAACAGCGACTGGCGGGCCTGGGTGTCGTTCTCAAGTTTGCTGATTGAAGGAACTTTTTTGCTCCCCTGCTGGATAATGTGTAACGCGAGGGCATGGAAGGTTCTGGCGGTAATATCCTGTGTGTGCAGACGCTCCTGGATGCGCTCATCCATCTCCTGCGCAGCTTTGCGACCAAACGCCAGCAGCAAAATCTGGTCGGCCACCGCTTCGCCTGTGGTCATGAGCCAGCCCGCTCGCGCCACCAGCACTGACGTTTTACCGCTCCCTGCTCCGGCAAGCACCAGCAGAGAGTGTTCGCCATTGACTACCGCGCGCGCCTGGGCCGGGTTTAGCGGCGAGGATTCTATATTGCTGAAGAAATCGGCGTACTGCGCGAGCATGGTATCCGTCCATGCCTGGTTATGGGCAAGGCGACTTTTATCGATATCGGTAAGCCATGCCTGACACTGCCGCCAGGCATCGCGGCAATTCTCAAACTCATCCAGACGGGAAACCGGCAACGGCAGTGCTGTAAGTGCGACTTTGATTTTTTGCTGCAAACCGGCGGTTTGCTGGCGCGTAAGCCATTTTTGTTGCGCATTGCTTTGCGCAATATCATCAAGAACCTGCTGCAACACCTGCGCTGCAACGGTGCTCATCTCATCGCTCCACTGGCGCCACAGGCTATTCAGATGATGGTGGAAGCGTTGCGTTTCCGCCCATTCCGTGCCGTGAAGGCGTACCACCTTTTCGGCAGGCAACACAAACTCCAGCTCGCCCCAGACCAGCCCGCGTTTGCAGTGAATCGCTAAAAGCTGATTAAACGGAATAAGATATTCGTGGCGTTCGCCAGAGACTTTTACCCCTGCATTCAGAAGGACAACCTTGTCGTAAGGATGTTGAGCCAGGCGCTTGCCCAGTGAAGTTGCTTTCAGTTCCATGTCCTGCCTGATCCACGAAGAGATAATTTACCTGACAGTTTAACTGCCAGTTTTAAGGTGCTCCAGCCTAAAAAAACGTTACAATCACTTAGCGTTAATCATATCGAAAGGAACTGAGGGTTTATGCGTACCGTTCTGAATATTCTTAATTTTGTCCTTGGCGGTTTTGCCACCACTCTTTCCTGGCTTGTTGCCACACTGGTGAGCATCGTGCTCATCTTTACCCTTCCGCTGACGCGCTCCTGCTGGGAAATCACCCGGCTGTCGCTTTTTCCTTATGGTAACGAGGCTGTACACGTCGACGAGCTCAACCCGGAAAGTAAAAACGTGCTGATGAACACCGGCGGGACGGTGCTGAACATCCTGTGGCTGATTTTCTTTGGCTGGTGGCTGTGTCTGATGCACATCTTCGCCGGTATTGCGCAGTGCATCACGATTATTGGCATTCCTGTCGGGATCGCGAATTTCAAAATCGCTGCCATCGCGCTGTGGCCAGTTGGGCGCAGGGTTGTTCCAGTTGAAGTGGCGCAAGCCGCGCGTGAAGCCAATGCCCGTCGTCGTTTTCAGTAATTAAGGACTGGCCGCGCTCATGCTAAGCCCATTGATTCGCCGCTACACATGGAACAGTACCTGGCTGTATAACGTCAGGATTTTTATCGCACTTTGCGGGACGGTCGCGCTGCCATGGTGGTTAAACGACGTTAAGCTCACTATCCCGCTGACCCTGGGCGTGGTCGCAGGAGCACTGGCAGACCTCGACGATCGCCTGGCCGGGCGGCTGCGTAATCTGGTTATCACCCTTATTTGTTTTTTCATTGCCTCCGCATCCGTTGAGCTGCTGTTCCCGTGGCCATGGCTATTTGCGTTAGGCCTGACGCTTTCAACCAGCGGATTTATTCTTCTGGGCGGGCTTGGCCAGCGCTATGCCACTATTGCGTTTGGCGCGTTGCTGATTGCTATCTATACCATGCTGGGCGTATCGCTCTACGACCAATGGTATCAGCAACCCGTCCTGCTGTTGCTTGGCGCTATCTGGTATAACCTGCTGACGCTTACCGGACATCTCATTTTCCCGGTTCGTGCCTTGCAGGATAACCTCGCCCGCAGCTATGAACAGCTGGCGCATTATCTGGAACTGAAATCCCGCTTATTTGACCCGGATATAGAAGAAGAAAGCCAGGCACCGCTTTACGATCTGGCGCTGGCAAACGGTCAGCTGGTCGCAACCTTAAACCAGACAAAAGCCAGCCTTCTCACACGCTTACGCGGCGATCGTGGTCAGCGCGGAACGCGTCGAACCTTACACTACTATTTTGCCGCCCAGGACATTCACGAGCGCGCCAGTTCGTCACACGTGCAATATGCTGCCCTGAGGGAAAAATTCCGCTACAGCGATGTGATGTTCCGTTTTCAGCGGCTGCTCTCAATGCAATCCCAGGCATGTCAGCAACTGGCTCGCTCCATTTTGCTGCGCACACCGTATCAGCATGACCCACGCTTTGAACGCGTGTTCAGCCATCTCGATGCCGCCCTTGATCGCGTGCAGGCCAGCGGTACATCTCCGGATCAGATAAAAGCCCTGGGTTTCTTACTCAATAACCTGCGAGCGATAGACGCTCAGCTGGCCACCATTGAGTCTGAACAAGCCATGGCGATGCCGAATAATGACGCAGATAACCAGCTTGCTGATGACAGTGTCCACGGCTTTAGCGATATGTGGTTACGGCTGAGCCGGAACTTTACGCCTGAATCGGCTCTGTTCCGCCACGCCGTGCGGATGTCGCTGGTGTTGTGCGTCGGTTACGCGTTTATCCAGATAACCGGGTTACATCATGGCTACTGGATCTTGCTGACCAGCCTGTTTGTTTGCCAGCCGAACTATAACGCCACTCGCCACCGGCTCGCGCTGCGTATTATCGGCACGCTGGTGGGTGTCGCCATCGGTCTTCCGGTACTTTACTTTGTCCCGTCTATCGAAGGGCAGCTTGTCCTTATCGTGATTACCGGCGTGTTGTTCTTTGCATTTCGTAATGTGCAGTATGCGCACGCCACGATGTTTATCACCTTACTGGTCTTGCTGTGCTTTAACCTGCTTGGTGAAGGATTTGAGGTCGCCCTCCCCCGCGTTATTGATACGCTTATCGGCTGTGCCATTGCCTGGGCTGCGGTCAGTTTTATCTGGCCGGACTGGCGTTTTCGCAATCTGCCGCGCGTGCTGGACAGGGCAATGAATGCCAACTGCCGATACCTGGATGCCATTCTTGAGCAATATCACCAGGGTCGTGATAACCGTCTGGCTTATCGCATCGCCCGCCGTGATGCGCATAACAGCGATGCGGAGCTGGCGTCGGTGGTATCGAACATGTCAACGGAACCGGGTGCCACGGCGGAAATCCGCGAAACCGCCTTTCGTCTGCTGTGCCTGAACCATACGTTCACCAGCTATATATCTACGTTGGGCGCTCACCGCGAAAAGTTAACCAACCCGGGTATTCTGGCGTTGCTGGATGATGCCGTTTGCTATGTCGACGATGCACTTCACCACCGACCAGCCGATGAACCCCGTGTTCGCCAGGCTCTGGATGAACTCGCCCAGCGTATTGCCCATCTTGATCCTGGTACCGACAGCAAAGCACCGCTGGTTCTTCAGCAAGTTGGCCTGCTTATCGCCCTGCTGCCGGAAATTTGTCGCCTGCAACAACTGATTGCTACATGGCGGAACGATTCTCCGCAGACTCTGGCAACGCGTTAAACCATTCCGTAAGCTCCTGGCGAATTTCCGCCGGGAGCGCCGCTTCATGCAACCCTTCTATTGCCCCCTCAAGCGCAAAGAGCACTTTAATCCCGAGTTGTTTGTTTTGCGCCCTGATTTTCAGCCAGCTCACTTTTGCCCCCAGCTCCCGTAACATTTCTTCGTTAGTGATCCCGACTTCAAAAAGCAGAACCTCAATCTGGAAGGTGAGATTGGGCAGGTCTTTAAGCCGGTTGCGCTGATACCGCTGATATCGCTCCCGCCTGGCGGCCTCAAGCGCAAAAGAAGAAAGCTGGAGTAATGTCCCCCTGTCCTGCCACAGTCCGTCATCAACCCGGAAGTAGTTAAGCAGCACAGGCCGACCCCGCTTCAGAAGGGTCAAGAAAGAGGAGGCGTGTTTCACATAGTAGGTCGCGCTTTGCTCACAGGCACGCAGATAAAGCTCCCCATCAGACACCATGGCAAAAACGGCGTTATCCACCGCCAGGGTATAACCACCAAATAGCGCGCGGTGATGAATATCACCCAGTTCCGAAAGGTATTCTTGAGATTGATAAATCCGTTCATAAGATATCTTTTTCATGATATTTCCCTTAAAAATCATACTGTAAAGAGGCTATTTCTTACTAACGGATCCGTTAGCAGGAAAATAGGCAACTTATTGCCAGTGAGCAAGATGAATTTTCTTTAGGGGCCGATCATGAGCAAAATTTGCGAGTCGCTTTCCGAAAATGAGGTTGATCTTTATGCATACAGGGGTTACTGTATATTCATACAGTAACTACAGGGCTGGAATGAATATGTACACTTCAGGCTACGCAAATCGCTCAACATCTCTCTCTTCTACCGCAGGCAATGTCGCGCAGAAATCCGTCGGGAGCGTATCGACAGGTCTTATCAGTGAAGTGGTTTATCGTGAAGACCAGCCCCTGTTGACGCAACTCTTATTACTGCCTTTATTACAGCAGCTTGGCCAGCAGTCACGCTGGCAGCTCTGGCTGACGCCGCAACAAAAACTGAGCCGTGAATGGGTTCAGTCCGCAGGATTGCCGCTGACCAAGGTTATGCAGATTAACCAGCTCTCGCCTTGCGATACGGTCGAGTCGATGATCCGTGCATTACGTACCGGAAATTACAGCGTAGTGATCGGATGGTTGCCAGACGAACTGACAGAAGAAGAACATTTCCGACTGACTGAAGCAGCCGAGGAAGGTAACGCTATAGGTTTCATTATGCGTCCGGTTCGTCCAGATTCTTACCGCAGAGGACAACTTTCTGGGCTAAAAATTCACTCAAATTTGTATCACTGAGTAAATTTAAGACTTTTCCTGGAATTTTTTTTGACCACAAGATGCGGAAATAGTTCCACGGTCTAAATCTGCGGCAAGGCTTGTCTGGTGCGGTTCCCGTTAATTTTACTGCATAAATTCCGTACAAAAAATGTTAAATAATAGGTATACGGAACTTTTTTTTTCATATGCCTGACGGAGTTCACACTTGTAAGTTTCTAGCTACGTTGTAGACTTTACATCGCCAGGGGTGCTCGGCCTAAGCCGAAGATATCGGTAGATTTATATTTGACCACGCCCCCCGGTGAAGGATTTAACCGTGATTTCTCGTCGGAGATCTTCATGGCAAATTTTGGATGATAACGAGGCGCAAAAAATGAAAAAGACAGCTATCGCGATTGCAGTGGCACTGGCTGGCTTCGCTACCGTAGCGCAGGCCGCTCCGAAAGATAATACCTGGTATGCAGGTGGTAAACTGGGCTGGTCTCAGTTCCATGACACCGGCTGGTACAACAGCAAACTGAACAACGATGGCCCTACTCATGAGAGCCAGCTTGGTGCAGGTGCGTTCGGTGGCTATCAGGTTAACCCGTATGTTGGTTTTGAAATGGGTTACGACTGGTTAGGTCGTATGCCATACAAAGGCGACACCGTAAATGGCGCTTTCAAAGCTCAGGGCGTACAGCTGACTGCTAAACTGGGTTACCCAGTAACTGACGATCTGGACGTGTACACCCGTCTGGGCGGCATGGTATGGCGTGCTGATTCCAGCAACAACCAGGTTGGCAGCGATCACGACACTGGCGTTTCTCCAGTATTCGCAGGTGGTGTTGAGTGGGCTATGACCCGTGACATCGCTACCCGTCTGGAATACCAGTGGGTTAACAACATCGGCGACGGCAACACCGTTGGTGTTCGTCCAGACAACGGCATGCTGAGCGTAGGTGTTTCCTACCGTTTCGGTCAGCAGGAAGAAGCTGCGCCAATCGTAGCTCCAGCTCCGGCTCCAGCTCCAGAAGTACAGACCAAACACTTCACTCTGAAGTCTGACGTTCTGTTCAACTTCAACAAAGCGACCCTGAAACCAGAAGGTCAGCAGGCACTGGATCAGCTGTACACCCAGCTGAGCAACCTGGATCCTAAAGACGGTTCAGTAGTGGTTCTGGGCTTCACCGACCGTATCGGTTCTGACGCTTACAACCAGCAGCTGTCTGAAAAACGTGCTCAGTCTGTTGTTGATTACCTGGTATCTAAAGGTATCCCAGCTAACAAGATCTCTCCACGTGGTATGGGCGAATCTAACCCAGTTACCGGTTCTACCTGTGACAACGTGAAAGCTCGCGCTGCACTGATCGACTGCCTGGCACCAGATCGTCGCGTTGAGATCGAAGTTAAAGGCATCAAAGACGTCGTAACTCAGCCAGCGGCATAAGTTATCGTCTTAAGAAAAAACCCCGCAATGCGGGGTTTTTTATTGTCTGAAGAAATACAGAATCTTATTTTTTACCCAGAAGCGCCTGTAGATCGTTTTTCAGCGTCGACATCTGGTTCGCGTACTTCTCTTTGTGCTCAGCATCTTCAATCAGCTGCACTACCGTTTCCGATAACGTCTTTCCACGCCGTTGTGCAAGGCCTGCCAGGCGCTGCCAGACGATAAATTCCAGATCGATAGATTTCTTGCGGGTATGCTGATGCTCGGCATTAAAATGCCGCTTGCGACGCGCACGAATAGTTTGCTTCATCCGGTTTAACAGCGCTGGATTGATGTGTTTCGCTATCCAGTTATTAACCTGTACCGGTTCGTTTTCGAGGGTCAGCAACATATCTACGGCTTCTTGCGCCGCGCTGGCTTCGAGGTAGCAGGTGATCAACTCGCCTTCACGATGTTTTTTGACCAGGTACTTCCATTTCCAGCCGCTTTCGAGATTTTCCAGTTGTTGATATTTCATTGCGATCTCAGTGTTACCACGTAACTCTGTTCAGAATATCAGTTTTTTGGCAATCTGCTGAAAAGAAATCATATCCTGTGCATCATTACAGGAGATTCCCCCGCGGAAATCCCCAATCCTGCTTGGGCAGAGCCTTCTGCTTACGGTATACTCCACGGTTTTACATCTGACTAAAAAACATCAACTTTGACCATTACGAAACTTGCATGGCGTGACCTTGTTCCCGATACAGAAAGCTATCAGGAGCTCTTTGCACAGCCAGAACTCGCAAAAGAACACGAATTTATACTTAGCGATACACAACCGCGTTTGCATTATGCGCTGGAGCAGGTGTTAAGCCCGTGGGCAACATCTCCTTTCATGCTGCTCAAAGCCCCGGAAGAAGCCGAGTATTTGACGCTTCTGGGTGATGCCATGCGCCAGTTGCAGCCAGAAACAGATGCTGTTTTTGGCGGCCAGTATCGTATCGCGGGTCATAACATTACTTTTGAACCGGCACAGCAGGCTGACGATCGTTTTGCCGCAAAAGGCGAAGTGATCACCGCCAACTGGGTCGAAGCGGAACAGCTTTTTGGCTGCCTTCGTCAGTTTAATGGTGAGCTGTCGCTTCAACCGGGGCTTGTCCATCGCGCTAATGGCGGTGTCCTGATCATCGCCCTGAGAACCCTGCTCTCCCAGCCGCTGCTGTGGATGCGCCTGAAAACAATTGTGAACCAGCAACGCTTTGACTGGGTGAGCTACGACGAATCCCGTCCTCTCCCTGTCGCAGTGCCGTCAATGCCATTGTCATTGACCGTGGTGCTGACCGGCGACCGTGAATCGCTGGCAGACTTCCAGGAGATGGAGCCAGAGCTGGCAAGCCTGGCCGTTTATAGTGAGTACGAAGACAATATCCAGATTGCCGATGCCGATGATATGGCACAGTGGTGTCAGTGGGTAATGGCGGTTGCTGAGCGCTATGAATTGCCTGTCCCGGCGGCTGACGCCTGGCCTGGTCTGATCCGCGAAGCAGTACGCTATACCGGCGATCAGGAAACCTTACCGCTCTGTCCACTCTGGATCAGCAAACAGCTACGTGAAGTGGGTGTGATAAGCGGTGACGGCGCGTTTTCCGGTGAACAGCTCGCCCAGATGCTTGCGCAGCGTGAATGGCGTGAAGGTTATCTCGCTGACCGGATGCAGGATGAAATTCTGCTGGAGCAGATCCTGGTGGAAACCGAGGGCGAGCGTATTGGGCAAATCAACGCCTTGTCCGTTATCGAGTTCCCGGGGCATCCACGTGCATTTGGCGAACCTTCTCGTATCAGCTGCGTCGTGCACATTGGCGACGGTGAATTTACTGACATTGAGCGTAAAGCTGAGCTCGGCGGCAATATCCATGCTAAAGGCATGATGATCATGCAGGCATTTTTGATGTCTGAGTTGCAGCTGGAGCAGCAAATCCCCTTCTCCGCCTCACTCACGTTTGAGCAATCCTACAGCGAAGTCGATGGTGATAGCGCCTCGATGGCAGAGCTGTGTGCCTTAATCAGCGCCCTGGCAGAAGTTCCGATTAATCAGAACATCGCCATTACCGGTTCCGTTGATCAGTTTGGGCGCGCTCAGCCAGTAGGCGGGCTGAATGAGAAAATCGAAGGCTTCTTCTCTATTTGCCAGCAACGCGGTTTGAATGGCAAACAGGGTGTTATTATCCCGGCGCCTAACGCACGCCATCTGAGCCTGAGCCAGGCGCTTCTGGACGCGGTGGAACAGGAACAATTTACGCTCTGGGCCATCGAAGGAATTGAGGATGCGCTACCCTTACTGACAAATCTGGTATGGGATGGCGAAGGTCAAACAACCCTGATGCAAACTATCCAGGAACGTATTGCTCAGGCGACACAGCAGGATGCTCGTCACCGTTATCCGTGGCCGTTACGCTGGTTGAGTTGGTTTAGTCCGAACTGATCGGACTTGTTCAGCGTACACGTGTTAGCTATCCTGCGTGCTTCACTAAAATAAGGCTTACTGAGAACATGGTAGATAAACGCGAATCCTATACAAAAGAAGACCTTCTTGCCTCTGGTCGCGGTGAACTGTTTGGCGCTAAAGGCCCACAGTTACCGGCCCCGAACATGCTGATGATGGACCGTGTCGTGAAAATGACCGAAACCGGCGGCAACTTCGATAAGGGTTACGTAGAAGCAGAACTCGATATCAACCCAGATCTGTGGTTCTTCGGTTGCCACTTTATTGGCGATCCGGTAATGCCTGGCTGCCTGGGCCTTGATGCTATGTGGCAGCTGGTTGGGTTCTACCTGGGCTGGCTCGGCGGCGAAGGCAAAGGCCGCGCGCTGGGCGTTGGCGAAGTGAAATTCACTGGTCAGGTTCTGCCTTCTGCGAAGAAAGTGACCTATCGCATTCACTTCAAGCGCATTGTTAACCGTCGTCTGATTATGGGCCTGGCGGATGGCGAAGTGCTGGTAGATGGTCGTCTGATCTATACCGCAAACGATCTGAAAGTGGGCCTGTTCCAGGACACTTCAGCGTTCTGATTGCTGATTTAAGCAACCCCAGAAAGGCGAAACCTCCGCAATGCGGAGGTTTCTTTATTTAAAGAGACGGTATCAAGCGATAAGTACCCTGTCGCCGATGGCTTCTCGCCAGCCTCCCAGCCATTGTGACCTTTGATTTATCGTCTGATAAGGACACATTTCTTTAGAGCGTCCGGCGATTCCAGCCTGATAACCACGTTGATGAGCCCGTTCCAGGCGATCTCGTTTCTGTCTCTTCATGCCTCGTTTCCCTCATTCTTTTGTCTGGTGGAAAGAAAACAGTGATTGCAAAGTGTGCAAGCACAGATAACGAATACCCCGAATAAGCCTCAGCGTCAATGTTCGAAATTCATACGGGTGTCATATTTGTGAGCTACGCGGAAGATCATTTGTACAAAAAGTGTGACCCGGCACAAGTAACAACCTGATGTCAAAACGAAAAAAAAGCCGCAATCAGAACCAGACTGATGGCGGCTTTTTACTATGAATTTTACTTATGGAAGCCGGGAAATCTCTCTGGCGATGCTGGCCGACTCTTGCGCCCAACCCTGGCCCAGGACTTTCACCATTTCATCGTATCCATCTTTTTGCTGCTTCATTTCAAGATGGAAAGGACGCTTAATCAGCTGGCCCTGATGGTTCAGCAGCCATTCACCGCTGATCACTACCGTACCGTCGTAACGGCCGTGGAAGCCCGTCACAGTGACGTTAAGGGTATCCTGGTCAGTACCGAGAGGTTGCGAGGCAACAACCCACCCCGGAAGCTGGCTTCCGAGGTTGGCCACCAGCGTGTTTCTCAGCTGCTGATCCAGCGGGCTGGCCCACAGATTGTTTGTCGCGATGACATACTTAACATCGCTCGTCTGGTAGACCACGCCGTTACCGGCAAGATAATCAGGCACGTTAACCTGCTCAACCCACAACAGGCGGTTTCCCTGGCTGGCGGTGCTTTGTCCGCCGGCCTGAGTCGCAACAGGCAGCTGATAGTAACTCTTGTTCTCTACACCGGAACTGCACGCCGTTAAAAGCAGAGCGCCAACCATCAATAGCCACTTATTCATTCTTTTGCCCTCTTCGGCTCAGGATCCTTTTTATCTTTTGCTTCAAACACCAGCGCGTTGCTCTTCTCGTTGAGCGTTTTCAGAACCGGCTGAAGTTCACGCAATACCTGATCAAGACGTTGCATATCTGCCACCATCTTGTTGTAAGCCGCAGAACCCGGCTGGAAGCCCTGCATACTGCGATTAAGTTCGCGCAGTGTTTTCTGCATATCCTGCGGCAGCTGCTGCATGGACTGGCTTGCGGTGATCTTATTGATGTTATCCAGCGTGGTTTGCAGTCGGCGCATCGTCGCCTGGCTTTCGCTGAGCGAGTTTGTTGCAGCTTCGAGCATTGGATTCAGTGGCAGATTATTAATCTTATCCAGTGTTTCCATCAGGCGCTGCTGGATCTGAGCCAGGCCGCTACTGACGGTTGGAATGATCTTGTAACCACCAAATTCACGGATACCCGTTATCGCAGGCGCTTTCGGATAGAAGTCCATATCCACATACAGCGCACCCGTCACCAGGTTACCGGTTTTCAGCGAGCCACGCAGACCGCGCTCCATCAACGCGTTAATGTGCGCCGCAATATCCTGATCCTCACCTATCTGATTGAGCAGACGTTCAGGTTCAATACGGATCAGCACCGGGATGCGGTAATCGTCATCCAGAACCTGACGCAGCCCTGGGACAAAGAATGGCACCTGACCTACGGTTCCCATACGAATGCCACGGAACTCAACAGGCGCGCCTGGCTGGAGGCCACGCACCGAATCTTTAAAGAACATCAGGAAGTCGATATGGTCGGTATAGAGCGCATCCTGAATGCTTTTCTGGTCGTCAAAGAGGCGGAAAGCTGTTTTCTCCGCAACCGGCTGACCAAGATCCAGCCCTTCCGGCACATCAAAACTGACGCCCCCACCAAACAAGGTGGTCAGCGAACCCATTTCAACACGCATCCCCGCTGAGGTAAGATCAACGGCGATCCCACTGTCTTTCCAGAACCGGACGTTGCTGGTGACTAAGCGATCGTTAGGCGCATTGATAAACAACTGATAGCTGATAGTCCTTTTTTGCGGATCAAAGGTACTCGTTTCAACGGAACCAACGCGATAGCCACGGAACAGCACCGGATCGCCGGCTGTGAGCTGGCCCGCTTTTTTGCTGTCGAGTATGACGCGGATCCCTTTTGCATCAGGTGGCGCGAGTGGAGGTGAATCCAGCAATTGATACTTTCCTGGTGGGTTCCCTTTTGTCCCTGGCTGCAACTCAATATAGGCACCAGATAAGAGTGTGCCTAAACCGCTGATCCCTTCACGTCCAACCTGCGGCTTAACGACCCAGAAGACGGAATCACTGTGCATCAGCTTTTCCATGCCAGAATTCAGACGCGCTTTAATCTCTACATGCGTCAGGTCATCGGTCAGGGTCGCACTTTCAACGACACCCACATCAACACTACGGCTCTTGATGGTGGTTTTTCCCCCTTCAATACCCTCTGCATTGGTGGTGATGAGCGTCACTTCCGGTCCCTGATGGCTGTAATGGTAAAACAGTATCCATGCACCGATCAGCGCAGTCACAATGGGGAAAATCCACACCGGCGACCAGTTTTTGACCTTCTGCACTTTAGCCTCTCCACTCTTATTTTCCATGCTCTTACTCTTCCTCATGGCTTGACTCGGGCTCACGATCCCACGATAAACGAGGGTCGAAGGTCATGGCCGCAAACATTGTCATAATAACGACCAACGCAAACATCAGCGCTCCCATAGCGGGATAAATATTCATCAGCCCCCCCATCCGCACTAACGCGGAAAGAACGGCGATGACAAACACATCAATCATTGACCAGCGTCCGACAAACTCGACAACTTCATAAATCAAGTGCATTCGCTCACTGTCACGCCTGCCGTGCCCTTTTGCATCCCAACAGAGCCAGGCTATCGCAATCATTTTTAACGTCGGCACCATGATACTGGCGATAAAAATAACCAGCGCCACCGGATAAGACCCCTCACCCCACAGCAATACGACCCCCGCCATAATGGTGGAAGGCATTTTATCGCCGAGCAAATCGGTGATCATGATGGGCAAAATATTGGCAGGCAGATAAAGCATGATCGACGTAACCAGCAGCGCCATCGTCCACTGAAGGCTGTTTTTACGCCGTGCATATCCTTTTGTTTCGCAACGCGGGCACGTGTCGAGATCGGCAGGCAGCACCGCGGTACAGCATGAGCAGGAGCGCAGTCCCTGACGAATACCCGGCACACCCACTTTTACCGTCTGCGCAAGCGTAGGTGCAGGGGCAATGTCATCCCACGCCCAGCGCCGGTCTACGCACTGAAACGCACGTAATTGCAGCACACAGTAAAGGCACCAGGGAATAAAGCTGCTCCCGATACCTACATCACCATAGGCCATCAGCTTCACGAAACTCACCAGAATACCGGCCAGGAAAATCTCGGCCATCCCCCAGCTTTTTAGTTGAAAAAGGATACGGGCAAGTTTGATTTTAAGGGGCGTGGGCATCCGGACACGGTTGACCAGCAGCAGGATCACGACCAGACAAGAGGCCGGGACAATCTGCACAAACAGAAGAAAAAAGGTCCCGAGGCTGGCGTAATCTTCCGAGAACATCACACCTGGGATTTCAAGAAGGTCAACCTGGCTGGTTATCCCTCCCACCTTCATATAAATGAAGGGGAAGAGATTAGACAGCACAAGCATAAACAGCGCGGCCAGGGCATAGGCAGTAGGACGCTGCCTGGGCGCGTCCCACTCTGTCGTTAACGTTGCACCGCAACGCGGGCAAGTTGCCTTATGTCCGTGACCCAGCACAGGCAGCGCAACGAGCATATCGCATTGTGAGCATAATATATGCCTGTCGGCATGGTGCTGGTCACACATATTTTATCCCTGTTTATGCGCCGTTTTTCAGAGACTCAAGGTACTCCCAGCGCTCAAATGCTTCTTCCAGTTCCTGCTCGGCACTGGAAAGGTCAGCCAATATTTTCTGAGTATAGTCGTGAGACTGCGTAAAGAATGAAGCATC
The DNA here is from genome assembly GCF_011752765.1 of Enterobacter sp. Tr-810. NCBI lineage: Bacteria > Pseudomonadati > Pseudomonadota > Gammaproteobacteria > Enterobacterales > Enterobacteriaceae > Enterobacter > Enterobacter sp. Tr-810. Next base: position 582,124 of record NZ_VWWW01000002.1, read on the forward strand.
AGCAACCTGAATTTGCAGTGCTTCAAGTGCAGCTTCCAGCTCCTCAAGACGCTTAGGCAGGCCTTCCAGCTCGCGTTGCAGGTTATAGCTTAGTTTAGCCGATGCTTTCTTAGCTGTTTCTGCTTTTGTTACAGTAGGTTCCGGGCCATTTTTGGACTTTGCTTGTTTTTGCGCCAGCGATTGCGTTTGCTGCCCACGTGCGTCGTGATAACCACCCACATACTGACCAATACGGCCTTCACCTTCGAAGATCCAGCACTCGGTCACGGTGTTATCGACGAACTGACGATCGTGGCTCACAAGCATCACCGTGCCCTGATATCCATCAATCAGCTCTTCCAGTAATTCCAGCGTTTCGACATCCAGATCGTTCGTCGGTTCATCGAGAATCAACAGGTTACTTGGCTTCAGGAACAAACGCGCCAACAGCAGGCGATTTCGCTCACCGCCGGACAGCGCGCGCACTGGCGTCATCGCACGTTTAGGATGGAACAGGAAGTCCTGCAAATACCCCAGGACGTGGCGTGGTTTGCCGTTAACCATCACCTCTTGCTTGCCTTCTGCCAGGTTATCCATCACCGTTCTGTCCGGATCCAGCTCCGCACGGTGCTGGTCGAAGTAAGCCACTTCGAGCTTGGTTCCGCAGTGAACGCGACCGCTGTCGGCCTGCAACTGACCCAGCATCAGCTTAAGCAGCGTGGTTTTACCACAACCGTTCGGGCCGATAAGGGCAATTTTGTCGCCGCGTTGTACCTGGGCAGAAAAGTCTTTCACCAGCACTTTGCCGTCAACCTGGTAATTAACATCTTCCATTTCAAAGACGATTTTACCCGAGCGGGCGGCCTCTTCGACCTGCATCTTCGCACTGCCCATCACTTCACGACGGGCGCTGCGCTCGTTACGCATCGCTTTCAGGGCACGCACGCGGCCTTCGTTACGGGTACGACGCGCCTTGATGCCCTGACGGATCCAGACCTCTTCCTGCGCAAGCTTGCGATCGAACTCGGCATTTTGCAGCTCTTCGACGCGCAGGTTTTCTTCTTTTTCCAGCAGATAGGTATCGTAATCGCCTGGGTAAGTCACCAGCTTGCCGCGATCGAGATCGACAATACGGGTTGCCATATTGCGGATAAACGAACGGTCGTGCGAGATGAAGATAATGGTGCCGTTAAAGGTTTTCAGGAACCCTTCCAGCCAGTCGATTGCTTCGATATCCAGGTGGTTGGTCGGTTCGTCCAGCAGCAGCACTTTTGGGCCACTGACCAGCGCACGGCCCAGTGCCGCTTTACGCAGCCAGCCACCGGAAAGTGACGCCAGCTCCATATCAGCATCCAGACCTAATTGATCCAGCACTTCAGTGATACGGCTTTCAAGCTGCCACAGGCCGTGATGATCCAGCAGCTCTTGCAGGCGAGCCATCTCATTGAGATTTTTTTCACTGGGATCGGTCATCACCAGATGTGAAATTTCGTGATAGCCCTTCAGATATTCAGCCTGCTCAGAAATCCCTTCCGCAACGAAATCGTAAACAGTACCTGCCACGTTACGCGGTGGATCCTGCTGCAAACGGGAAACAATCAGATCCTGTTCGTAAACAATACGCCCGTCATCCAGGCCCTGTTCACGGTTGAGGATCTTCATCAGCGTCGATTTACCCGCGCCATTACGGCCGACCAGACAAACGCGCTCGTTATCTTCGATGTGCAGCTCTGTATCATCGAGAAGTGGCGCATCGCTGAAGGACAGCCAGGCGCCGTGCATGCTAATAAGTGACATTTATTTTTCCTTTAGACCGCGGAGATCAGCCAGCAGTTATGAATTTGACGGTTACGGGCAAAGTCCTGAGACAGCGTTTTTTGGCTGATTTCTTGTGCTTTCAGTCCCAGAGCGGTCAGGCCGTCGTGATCCATGCGGAATCCGCGTTTGTTGTTCGAGAACATAATGGTGCCGCCTTTACGCAGCAGACGTTTCAGGTCGGTCATCAGGCGCAGGTGATCGCGTTGAACATCAAAGCTATCCTCCATGCGCTTGGAGTTGGAGAAGGTCGGTGGATCGATAAAGATCAGGTCGAACTGTTCATCCGTATCACGCAGCCAGCCCAGCACATCGGCCTGCATCAGACGATGCTGGCGACCGGTTAGCCCGTTCAGGCGCAGGTTACGTTCCGCCCACTCCAGATAGGTACGGGACATATCTACCGTGGTGGTGCTACGCGCACCGCCAAGCCCTGCGTGCACGCTGGCGCTGCCGGTGTAGGAGAACAGGTTCAGGAAGTCTTTGCCTTTGCTCATCTGCCCTAACATACGACGGGCAATACGGTGGTCAAGGAACAGGCCGGTATCAAGATAGTCAGTCAGGTTAACCCACAGGCGCGCGTTATATTCGCCCACTTCGATGAAGTCGCCCTTCTCACCCATCTTCTGATACTGGTTTTTACCTTTCTGACGCTCGCGGGTTTTCAGTACCAGTTTGTTTGGCGCAATCCCCAGCACCCCGATGGTGGCGGCAATCACGTCCAGCATACGCTGGCGGGCTTTTTGCGCATCGATGGTCTTCGGTGGCGCATATTCCTGCACCACCACCCAGTCGCCGTAACGGTCGACTGCGACGTTGTATTCTGGCAAATCGGCATCATACAGGCGGTAACACTCAATACCTTCCTGCTTCGCCCATTTTTCAAATTTTTTCAGATTCTTGCGCAGACGGTTGGCGTAATCTTCCGCCACACCAGAAGGCTTGCTGTCTGCGGCTTTCTCGGCCAGATGGTAGTTTTTCTGCACGCAATCCAGCGGGCCGTTTTTCGCTTTAAACTGGCGATCGGCACGCAATTGCAGGCAGCTCAGCAGTTCTGGCGAGGCGCTAAACAGCGACAGGTTCCAGCCGCCGAAATAGTCTTTCATATTGCGGCCCAGCAGGCTGTGCAGCGCAATCAGTGCAGGTTCGCTGTCAAGACGCTCACCGTATGGCGGGTTGCTGATAACCGTACCGTACGGGCCTTTCGGCAGCGGATTGGTCAGGTTAGCAACGTCTTTCACTTCAAAGGTCACCAGGTCACCGATACCCGCGCGACGGGCGTTGCTGCGCGCACGCTCAATGACGCGGGCGTCGCTGTCCGAGCCGTAGAAATGGGAAGTGTAGTCAGCCAGGCCTTTACGCGCACGCGTCTGGGCTTCGGCCTTCACCTCTTTCCAGATTTCTTCATCGTGCTGCGCCCAACCTTTGAATCCCCAATGGCCGCGGTGCAGCCCCGGCGCACGGTCGGTTGCCAGCATCGCGGCTTCAATCAGCAGCGTACCGGAACCACACATCGGGTCGAGCAGCGGTGTGCCTGGCTGCCAGCCGGAGCGCATCACAATAGCGGCGGCCAACGTTTCTTTGATCGGTGCCATACCGGTGCGATCGCGATAGCCGCGAAGGTGCAGACCCGCCCCGCTCAGATCGAGAGAAATGCTGGCGGTATCACCATTGAGCCACACGTTGATACGCAGATCGGGATTTTCACGATCGACGTTCGGGCGTTCCTTATTTTTACGCGTGAAGCAGTCCACGATGGCGTCTTTCACGCGCAGCGCGCCGTACTGGCTGTTGCGGATCTCATCGTTCACGCCGTTGAAGTGCACCGCAAAGGTCGCATCAGGGGTGAAGATCTCTGTCCAGTCGATCATCTGTACACCGGTATAGAGGTCAAGGTCGCTGTAGACCTTGCACTCTTTCATCGGCAGCATGATGCGCGACGCCAGACGGCTCCACATCAGGCTCTGGTAAATAAGCCGTGTGTCGCCCTCAAAATGGACACCACCCTGAACTACCTGGCACTCCTGTGCGCCGAGGGCTTCCAGTTCAGTTTTTAACAGCTCTTCCAGCCCGCGGGCCGTACTGGCAAACAGAGAATTCATATCGTCACTTTTACTCATAGAAAATTGTCGCGCATTATAGCTAATATGGCGTGTATGTCATAAAGTTGAAGGCTTATTTTCATTTCAGGGAGTGTGCAGTGGCGACCTTATCCAGGCTTTTTATCCATCCGGTGAAATCGATGCGCGGCATTGGCGTTTCTCACGCGCTGGCCGACATGAGCGGATTTGCCTTCGATCGTATTTTTATGGTCACCGAGCCTGACGGTACATTTATTACTGCACGCCAGTTCCCACAAATGGTTCGTTTTACCCCTTCACCTCTGCATGACGGTTTACACCTGACCGCACCAGACGGCTCAAGCGTCGTCATCCGGTTCAGTGATTTTGCGCCTGTTGATGCCCCAACGGAAGTGTGGGGGAATCATTTTACCGCGCGTATCGCCCCGGATGAAATAAACCGCTGGCTCAGTGCTTTCTTCTCGCGTGATGTGCAGCTGCGCTGGGTCGGGCCTGAGCTGACGCGCCGGGTCAAACGCCACGACGCCGTCCCGCTCTCCTTCGCCGATGGTTTCCCGTTTTTGCTGACCAACGAAGCATCGCTTCGGGATTTGCAGAGCCGCTGCAAAGCCAGCGTCCAGATGGAGCAGTTCCGCCCAAATCTGGTTGTTACTGGTACAGAGGCCTGGGAAGAAGACACCTGGAAAGTGATCCGTATCGGAAGCGTGATTTTTGATGTGGTGAAACCCTGTAGCCGCTGCATCTTTACCACCGTTAGCCCGGAAAAAGGACAAAAACACCCGTCCGGCGAGCCGCTGAAAACTCTTCAGTCGTTCCGCACCGCGCAGGATAATGGCGATGTTGATTTCGGGCAGAACTTAATCCCGCGCTCCAGCGGTGTGATCCGCGTGGGCGATGAGGTAGAAGTTCTCGCGCGCGGGCCGGGCAAAGTATATGGCTCGGGCCAGGAAGAAGAGTTTGTTGATATCGAGATGGAACCCACTTCAGTGGTGGAGATCCAGTGGCAAGGGCAAGTCATCCGGGGCAACAACCAGCAGGTATTACTTGAACAGCTAGAACAAGCAGGAATACGTGTTCCCTACTCGTGCCGCGCCGGGATTTGCGGATGTTGTCGCATCAGGCTGGTAGAAGGTGAAGTGAGTGCACTGAAGAAAACGGCTATTGGGGATGATGGCACTATCTTGTGTTGCAGCTGTATTCCGAAAACATCAATACAGCTGAAAGCTTAAACAGCCTGCTCGAGGCTGAAGGTATCAACACGCAGTTGCGGTTTCAGCCTGTCGTTCATCACTTTAATTGCGTCACCCAACTGCATCACCCGCCCGGCGATTGTCACGCCGGGTTGTGCCAGTAAACAGAGCGCGGCATTTTCGCCAGGCTCGACCACCAGCAAACTCACCTCTTCGGCGGTATCACTCAGATTGACGCTGGCGGCGTCCCCGGTGACCGGCTCCCAGTTCATGCCATGTGCCTGAAAATGCCAGCTTTTTGGCATCTGTGGCTTCAGAAAACGGATTGCGACCAGCGCGTTTAATACCAGCTCAGCACGCTGCTCTTTAGAGAGTTCCAGGTCGCGGCATTTCTCTTCAAACGAGAAATAAAGTGCGGCATCGTCAACGCAAAAGCCTGACGGCGCGAAAGCATCAGGGGTCAGCATTCGGCGGGCAAAACGCGAACGAAACAACATACCATTGGCTAAATCGAGCATCATGCGGTCATGCTCATCGCAAAAATACCAGCGCCAGTTATCGTCAGGTTTAATTCGCATTTTTCTCTCCCGTCCCCAAACACCCTGTTCTAAAAATGTCCTGATTGTGGCTTCGTTTATAACATCAATAATAAAAGACCATAATGTTTAAATAAGCAACAATGACGGAATATAAAACAACCAGGGCTGGAAATAAAGCCCTGGTTGTCTGATAAGGGAGAAAAGATTAGATGTGAGTAACGATTTCTTTAATCAACGGCGGGCCTTTAAAAATAAAGCCAGAATAAATTTGCACGATGGTCGCGCCCGCCGCTATCTTCTCGCGTGCGGCGATGACAGAGTCGATACCGCCCACACCAATAATCGGTAGACGCCCATTTAATTCGGCAGACAAGGCACGAATAATTTCAGTGCTTTTTAATTGTACTGGACGGCCACTTAAACCACCTGCTTCGTCACAGTTTTTCATTCCCTGAACCAGAGAACGATCGAGCGTGGTATTGGTTGCAATAACACCATCAATATTATGGCGAACTAAACTGTCAGCAACCTGGATCAATTCTTCGGCAGAAAGATCCGGAGCGATCTTAACCGCGACCGGAACATATTTATGGTGGATCGCCTGCAACGCATTTTGCTTATTTTTAATGGCGCTGAGCAGATCATCAAGCGCCTCGCCATATTGTAAAGAACGCAGCCCCGGGGTATTTGGTGAAGAAATGTTCACCGCGATATAACCGGCGTAGGCATAGACTTTTTCCATACAAATCAGATAGTCATCTTTACCTTGTTCAACTGGCGTATCTTTATTTTTGCCAATATTGATACCTAATACACCGTCGAAATGCGATTTTTTGACGTTCTCAACCAGATGATCAACACCCAGGTTGTTAAAGCCCATACGGTTGATCAGCCCCTCGGCATCGACCAGGCGGAACAGGCGCGGCTTATCATTACCCGGCTGCGGGCGCGGCGTCACCGTCCCGATTTCGATGGAACCAAATCCCATCGCACCGAGGGCATCGATACACTCGCCATTTTTGTCCAGCCCGGCCGCCAGGCCCAGTGGATTCTTGAAGGTCAGTCCCATGCACTGCACAGGTTTTTCCGGCACGTTCTGACGCACCAGTGCTTCCAGTGGTGTACCGGTAATACGGCGTAATTGCTGGAATGTAAATTCATGAGCGCGCTCAGGATCGAGCTGGAAAAGGGCTTTACGAACGAAGGGGTAGTACATGAACTCTCCTGGATTCCCGGTGTGCAAACCGGGAGGGGATTATGTGCGATCCTGCCCGGAAAGGGAATTGACCTGCGGCAAAAAAATCGCGCAAAACGCAATCGTTTCCCTCGCAGCACACTTCTTATGCAGTTTATGGCTTTTAAATTGCGGATAAATCATTTAGTGGAATAACCCCTCGGTGTCACACTCCTGAAAATTGTTATGAATGTTAGATAAAAGCAAACAATTAGTTATAAGGAGCAAACATGCGCGTCATTACCCTGGCAGGAAGTCCACGTTTCCCTTCTCGTTCCAGCGCGTTACTGGAATATGCCCGCGAAAAGCTGAATAGCCTGGATATCGAAGTCTGCCACTGGAATCTGCACAACTTCGCCCCGGAAGACCTGCTTTACGCCCGCTTTGACAGCCCGGCGCTCAAAACCCTGACCGAGCAGCTCAAAGGCGCAGACGGCTTAATTGTGGCAACCCCTGTTTATAAAGCCTCTTTTTCTGGCGCCCTGAAAACGTTACTCGACCTGCTGCCTGAACGCGCGCTGGACGGCAAAGTGGTGCTGCCCCTGGCGACGGGCGGTACGGTTGCACATTTGCTGGCGGTGGATTACGCCCTGAAACCGGTACTGAGTGCGTTAAAAGCACAGGAGATCCTGCACGGCGTCTTTGCTGATGATTCGCAGGTTATCGACTATCAGCATAAACCGCACTTCACGCCGAATCTGCAAACCCGCCTGGACAGCGCGCTGGAAACTTTCTGGCAGGCCCTGCACCGCCGCGACGTTCAGGTACCTGCGTTTAACCAGCCGCAAGGAGTTGCTCATGTTTAAACATCTCACCCGCATTGGGTTGGCCGGATTACTGACCCTTTCTGCGCTGGCTCACGCGGCAGAAACCGCGCCAGAGAGCCTGCGCATTGGTTATCAGAAAGGCAGCGTCAGTATGGTTTTAGCGAAAAGCCACCAGCTGCTGGAAAAACGCTTCCCGAACACAACCTTCTCCTGGGTGGAATTCCCGGCCGGGCCACAGATGCTGGAAGCCCTTAACGTGGGCAGTATCGATCTGGGCAGTACCGGCGATATTCCGCCTATTTTCGCGCAGGCTGCCGGTGCAGACCTGGTGTATGTCGGTGTAGAGCCGCCCAAGCCAAAAGCGGAAGTGATCCTGGTGCCAGAAAATAGCGCCATTAAGAACGTTGCTGAACTTAAAGGCCATAAAGTGGCGTTCCAGAAAGGTTCCAGCTCGCACAACCTGCTGCTGCGCGCATTGCAGGAGGCCGGGCTTAAATTCACCGATATTCAACCGGTTTATCTGACTCCTGCCGATGCCCGCGCGGCCTTCCAGCAGGGCAACGTTGATGCATGGGCTATCTGGGATCCGTACTATTCAGCGGCGTTACTTCAGGGCGGCGTACGGGTGCTGAAAGACGGCAGCACGCTGAAACAGACCGGATCGTTCTATCTTGCCGCGCGTCCGTATGCGGAAAAGAACGGTGCCTTTATTCAGGGTGTTCTCGACACCTTTACTCAGGCGGATGCACTGACCCAAAGCCAGCGCCAGGAAAGTATCACGTTGCTGGCCAAAACCATGGGATTACCTGAACCGGTTATTGCCAGCTACCTGGATCACCGTCCGCCCACCACCATTACGCCTGTCGACGCACACGTGGCGGCACTCCAGCAACAAACCGCCGATCTCTTTTATCAAAACCGCCTTGTTCCAAAACAGGTGAATATCCGCGAACGCATCTGGCAACCTACAGCACAAGGAACGAAATCATGAGTCTGAATCTTTTCTGGTTTTTACCCACCCACGGTGATGGACACTATCTTGGCACAGAAGAGGGTTCCCGCCCGGTCGATCACGGTTATTTACAGCAGATAGCCCAGGCGGCAGACCGCATCGGTTTTACCGGCGTACTGATCCCTACAGGGCGCTCCTGTGAAGATGCCTGGCTGGTGGCCGCGTCGATGATCCCGGTGACCCAGCGTTTAAAATTCCTGGTCGCGCTGCGTCCGAGCGTGGTCTCTCCTACCGTGGCAGCACGTCAGGCCGCCACGCTGGACAGACTTTCCAACGGACGCGCCCTGTTTAACCTTGTGACCGGAAGCGATCCGCAGGAACTGGCAGGTGATGGCGTTTTTCTGGATCACACTGAACGTTATGAAGCCTCGGCAGAATTTACCCACGTGTGGCGACGCCTGCTGGAAGGGGATACCGTCACCTATGAAGGCAAACATGTTCACGTTCGGGATGCGAAACTCTACTTCCCGCCGGTGCAACAGCCGCGCCCGCCGCTCTATTTTGGCGGTTCATCCGACGTGGCGCAGGATCTGGCCGCCGAACAGGTTGATCTCTATTTGACCTGGGGCGAACCACCTGAACTGGTAAAAGAAAAAATAGCCCAGGTGCGCGCCAAAGCGGCGGCGCATGGTCGCAAAGTGCGTTTTGGTATTCGCCTGCACGTGATTGTGCGCGAAACGAATGCCGAAGCCTGGCAGGCGGCCGACCATCTGATCTCGCATCTGGATGAGGACACCATCGCCAGAGCGCAGGCAGCCTTTGCCAGAACGGATTCCGTGGGCCAGCAGCGGATGGCGTCATTGCATAACGGCAAGCGCGAGAATCTGGAGATTAGCCCCAATCTGTGGGCGGGTGTGGGTCTGGTTCGCGGTGGCGCTGGTACTGCGCTGGTGGGCGATGGCCCGACCGTCGCGGCACGCATCAACGAATATGCTGAGCTGGGTATCGACAGCTTTATTCTCTCTGGTTATCCGCATCTGGAAGAGGCGTACAAAGTGGGCGAACTGTTATTCCCGCATCTGGATGTCGCCATCCCGGAAATTCCACAGCCTCGTCCGCTCCAGCTTCAGGGCGAAGCGGTCGCCAATGAGTTTATTCCGCGAAAAGCCGCGCAAAGCTAAGGAGCGCCAATGTCTGTCACCGCACAAAAATGGCTGCTGCGTGCCGCCCCCTGGTTTTTGCCCATTGGCATTGTCGCTATCTGGCAACTGGCCTCGTCAACCGGCTGGCTGTCGAGCCGCATTTTGCCCTCCCCGGAGGGCGTCGTGGAAGCGTTCTGGTCACTCAGCGTGAGTGGCGAGCTATGGCAACACCTGGCTATCAGCTCCTGGCGTGCGGTGATTGGCTTTTCGATTGGCGGGAGCATTGGCCTGACGCTTGGGCTTATCAGCGGGCTGTCTCGCTGGGGTGAGCGTTTGCTGGACACCTCAATCCAAATGCTGCGTAACGTGCCGCATCTGGCGTTGATCCCGCTGGTTATTTTGTGGTTTGGCATTGATGAAAGTGCCAAGATTTTCCTTGTGGCGCTGGGGACGCTGTTCCCGATTTACATTAATACCTGGCACGGGATCCGCAATATTGATCGCGGGCTGGTGGAGATGGCGCGCAGCTACGGATTATCCGGCTTTGCCCTGTTTATCCATGTAATCCTGCCAGGCGCCCTGCCCTCCATTATGGTGGGCGTGCGCTTTGCGCTCGGCCTGATGTGGCTGACGCTGATTGTGGCGGAAACCATCTCGGCCAACTCCGGTATCGGCTACCTGGCGATGAACGCCCGTGAATTTCTTCAAACCGACGTGGTGGTCGTTGCCATCATCCTTTATGCCCTGCTCGGCAAACTTGCCGACGTCAGCGCCCAGTGGCTTGAACGTAGCTGGCTGCGCTGGAATCCGGCTTATACATCTCAGGAGGCAAACGCATGAATACCGCCAGACTGAACCAGGGAACGCCGCTGTTGCTCAACGGTGTGACGAAACGCTACGGTGAGAACACTATTCTTAACGCACTGGATCTGCATATTCCCGCTGGGCAATTTGTGGCGGTTGTGGGGCGCAGCGGCGGCGGGAAAAGTACGTTGCTACGGCTGTTAGCCGGGCTGGAAACGCCAAACGGCGGAGAGCTGTTGGCCGGAAATACCCCACTTGCCGACATTCAGGATGATACCCGGATGATGTTCCAGGACGCGCGTCTGCTGCCGTGGAAAACGGTTATCGACAACGTCGGGCTGGGTCTGAAAGGCAACTGGCGGGACGAGGCCAGACAGGCGCTGGCCGCCGTTGGGCTGGAAAATCGCGCGGGGGAGTGGCCGGCGGCATTGTCCGGCGGGCAGAAACAGCGCGTGGCGCTTGCACGGGCACTGATTCACCGCCCCGGCCTGTTGCTGCTGGATGAACCGCTCGGCGCACTGGATGCCCTGACGCGTATCGAAATGCAGGATTTGATTGTCTCTTTATGGCAGGAGCACGGATTTACGGTATTGCTGGTAACGCATGACGTCAGCGAAGCCGTGGCGATGGCTGACCGTGTGCTGCTGATAGAAGAGGGAAAAATTGGGCTGGATCTGACGGTGGATATTCCGCGCCCACGTCGCGTGGGATCGGCAAAACTGGCAGAGCTGGAAGCGGAAGTGCTGGAGCGGGTGATGAAGCGTGGGGTGAGTGAGCGGGTATTGATTAAGGCTAATGCCTGATGCCCTCACCCCGGCCCTCTCCCACGGGGAGAGGGAGAAAACACTAAAAACGGCAACCGAGGTTGCCGTTTTGCTTTTACCTGCCCACCGGGCAATTTTTTATCACGCTAAGGCTTTAGCAATCTTCTCGTAAAGATCGCCAGACAGGTTTTCCAGCCCTTTCAGCTGCTCCAGCGCGGCACGCATCTTCGCCTGACGCTTCGCATCGTAGCGTTTCAGGCGGATCAGCGGCTCAATCAGACGTGACGCCACCTGCGGGTTACGGCTGTTCAGCTCGGTCAGCATCTCAACCATAAACTGATAACCGCTGCCGTCTTCAGCGTGGAAGGCTGCCGGGTTGCTGCTGGCGAACGCACCAATCAGAGAACGGACGCGGTTCGGGTTGCTCATGGTGAATGAGCGGTGTTTCAGCAGGCTGCGTACGGTGTTCAGTGCATCTGACGCCGGGCTCGTGGACTGAAGAATGAACCATTTGTCCATCACCAGGCCATCCTGATGCCACTTATCGTCGTATTCCTGCATCAGCGCATCACGGCACGGCAGTTCTGCAGCAACGCTTGCCGCCAGGGCAGCCAGTGCATCAGTCATGTTGTCGGCGTCATGGTACTGTTTACTCACCAGCGTGTTCGCCAGTTCGACTTCACCAAAGGCCAGGTAGCGCAGGCAGGTATTACGCAGCGAACGCTTGCCAATGTCGGCATGTTCCACACGGTACTCCGCCAGTTTATTCGCGTTGTAAACCGCCAGGAATTCGTCAGCCAGTTCTGCGGCCAGCGTGCGGGTCAACGCCTCACGAACGGCCACGATCGCAATCGGATCGATAATCTCGAACAGCTCAGCAATTTCCCCTGCCGACGGTAACGTCAGAATTTCCGCTGCAAGCGCCGGGTCAATCTTCTCGTCCAGCAGAACCGCGCGGAAGGCATCGGCCACATGCACCGGCAGCGATAACGGCTGGCCCTGCTGATGGCGATTCACGTTCAGCTTGATGTAAGTTGCCAGCAAGCTTTGCGCCGCATCCCAGCGGGAGAAGTCGTTGCGCGCATGACGCATCAGGAACGTCAGCTGCTGATCGCTCCATTTATATTCCAGCTTCACCGGTGCGGAGAATTCACACAGCAGCGCCGGAACAGGCTGGAAGTAGACGTTATCGAAGATAAAGGTCTGCTCAGGCTGCGTCACATTCAGTACGGAATGCACCGGGTGACCGCCCTTCTGCAATGGGATCACTTTGCCTTCGTTGTCATACAGTTCAATGCTGAATGGAATATGCAGCGGATGCTTCTCTTCCTGCTCAGCCGTCGGCGGCGTGCGCTGGCTGATGGTCAGCGTGTACTGCTCGGTTTCCGGGTTGTAATCATCTTTAACGGTCACAATCGGCGTACCGGCCTGGCTGTACCAGCGGCGGAAATGGGACAGATCGACGTTAGAAGCATCTTCCATCGCCTGGACAAAATCGTCGCACGTGGCGGCGCTGCCGTCGTGGCGTTCGAAGTAGAGCTGCATCCCTTTCTGGAAGTTCTCTTCACCCAGCAGGGTGTGGATCATACGGATAATTTCAGAACCTTTCTCATACACCGTCAGGGTGTAGAAGTTGTTCATTTCAATCACTTTATCCGGACGAATCGGGTGCGCCATTGGGCTGGCATCTTCTGCAAATTGCAGGCCGCGCATGGTGCGCACGTTGTTGATGCGATTAACCGCGCGTGACCCCAGGTCAGAGCTGAACTCCTGATCGCGGAAGACGGTTAAGCCCTCTTTCAGGCTCAACTGGAACCAGTCGCGGCAGGTGACACGGTTACCGGTCCAGTTGTGGAAGTACTCGTGACCAATCACGCGTTCAATATCGAGATAATCTTTATCGGTTGCGGTATCGGTACGCGCCAGCACGTATTTGGAGTTAAAGATGTTCAGACCTTTATTCTCCATCGCGCCCATATTAAAGAAGTCGACGGCAACAATCATATAGATGTCGAGATCGTATTCGAGGCCAAAGCGCTCTTCGTCCCACTTCATCGAATTGATAAGCGACGTCATCGCCCACGGCGCACGGTCGAGATTACCGCGGTCAACAAACAGTTCCAGCGCCACATCGCGGCCGGAACGGGTTTTAAAGGTATCGCGCAGGACGTCGAAATCCCCCGCTACCAGCGCAAACAGGTAGCATGGTTTTGGGAACGGATCCTGCCACTGTACCCAGTGACGGCCATTTTCCAGCTCGCCTTCGCCCACACGGTTACCGTTCGAGAGCAGGAAAGGATAAAGGGTTTTATCGGCAATAATTTTGGTCGTGAAGCGCGCCAGCACGTCCGGGCGGTCCAGATACCAGGTAATGTGACGGAAACCTTCCGCTTCGCACTGCGTACACAGCGCCACGCCCGACTGGTAAAGTCCTTCCAGCGCGGTATTGGCAGCCGGGCTGATTTCATTCACGATGCGCAGCGTAAAGCGCTCCGGCAGGTTGTTAATGACCAGCTGGTTGCCTTCTTCTTTATAGTCAGTCCAGGCTTCGTCATTAATATGCAGGGATACCAGCGTCAGGTCTTCACCATCAAGACGCAGCGGTACTGCGGTCGCGCTTTGGCGCGTCACCTGGCTGACCGCCGTGACAACGGTTTTATTGGCATCCAGGTCAAAAGTCAGATCGATATCGCTAATCAGGTAATCCGGCGCACGGTAGTCGTGGCGGTATTTGGCTTGTGGCTGTTGTGTCATAGAAAACCTTATGCATCGTTTGTCGAGTAACGATTCAATATATTCCTGTTGTGTAAAACGCGCTATGCAGAATGTTCATCTTTTCAGGTGCAAAGCCCCTTTTTGCTACATTTTTATAACACGGGGCACGAAATGCCCTCGACCATAACTACAGCTTATGTTGTGATCGGGGTTCAATAAATCGCTAAACAAGGTATACTCCAGCGGTTTCTGTAGTTGTTTATTGTACTAAACGCTCCTGTGAGAGGATGCTACTGCGCACCTATGACTCAATTCGCTTCTCCTGTTCTGCATACGTTGCTGGATACCGATGCGTATAAACTGCATATGCAGCAAGCCGTTTTCCACCATTATTATGACGTCCATGTTGCGGCCGAATTTCGCTGCCGGGGCGACGACTTGCTGGGTATCTACGCAGATTCCATTCGTGAACAGGTCGATGCTATGCAGCATCTGGCTCTGCGGGACGATGAATACCAGTGGCTTGCTGGCCTTCCTTTCTTTAAAGCCGACTATCTGAACTGGCTGCGTGATTTCCGCTATAACCCGGCGCAAGTGACCGTGACCAACGATAACGGCAAGCTGAACATCCGCCTGGAAGGCCCGTGGCGCGAAGTGATTATGTGGGAAGTGCCGCTGCTGGCAGTGATCAGTGAGCTCGCTCACCGCTATCGCTCGCCCGAAACGGGCGTTGAACAAGCCGTTGCGTCGCTGGAAAACAAACTTGTTGAGTTCTCCCAATTGACCGAAGGGCTGGATATGTCCCGCTTCCGCCTGATGGATTTTGGTACGCGTCGTCGTTTCTCCCGCGAAGTGCAGCAGGCCATCGTTAAGCGTCTGCAACAGGAGTCCTGGTTCGTTGGCACCAGTAATTACGATCTGGCACGCCGCCTGAATCTGACCCCGATGGGTACGCAGGCTCACGAATGGTTCCAGGCACATCAACAAATTAGCCCGGATCTGGCCACCAGCCAGCGTGCTGCACTGGCAGCATGGCTGGAAGAGTATCCAGACCAGTTAGGGATCGCGTTGACCGACTGCATTACGATGGATGCCTTCCTGCGCGATTTTGGGCCAGAATTTGCCACGCGCTACCAGGGCTTACGCCATGATTCAGGGGATCCGGTGGAATGGGGTGAAAAGGCCATTGCCCATTACGAAAAACTGGGTATCGACCCGATGAGCAAGGTATTGGTCTTTTCCGATAACCTGGATTTAGCCAAAGCGGTCGATCTTTATCGTCATTTTTCCGCCAGGGTTAACCTGAGCTTCGGTATTGGCACCCGTTTAACCTGTGATATTCCTCAGGTGAAACCTCTGAACATTGTCATTAAACTGGTGGAATGTAACGGCAAGCCGGTAGCGAAACTCTCCGACAGCCCGGGCAAAACTATCTGTCACGACAAGGCATTTGTGCGTGCATTGCGTGAGGCCTTCGATCTGCCTCAGATCAAAAAAGCCAGTTGATTCCTCAAAAAAAAGCGCCCATCCACAGGCGCTTTTTTTATCCCTCTTTTACTTACTGCGGCAACCGAGTTCTGACGATTTCGGCAAA
Organism: Enterobacter sp. Tr-810; assembly: GCF_011752765.1. Classification (NCBI taxonomy): domain Bacteria; kingdom Pseudomonadati; phylum Pseudomonadota; class Gammaproteobacteria; order Enterobacterales; family Enterobacteriaceae; genus Enterobacter; species Enterobacter sp. Tr-810. The sequence continues at coordinate 597,700 of NZ_VWWW01000002.1, forward strand.
ATATTCCGCACCGGTCAGTAAAATCTCATCGTTGAAGTCATAGCAGGCATTGTGAAGTGGCATATTTCCCTGTGGATCCGATGCATCGCCATTTCCTAGAAAGACAAAGCAGCCGGGGATTTTTTGCAGGAAAGCGCCAAAATCTTCTGAGATCATCATCTGCGCAACGCTACCCTCGACACGCTCCGCGCCCACAACGTTTACCGCCGCATTAACAGCCACATCCACGCATTGTTGCCAGTTCACCGTCGGCGCAAATTCATGGGTGTAGCTAAACTCGCACTGCGCGCCATGCATCGCACATATGGCTTCACTGATGGTACGCATCCGCTCTTCCAGCAGAATCTGAACGTCCGCTGAATAGCTGCGAGTATCGCCCTTAATTTCAACATGGGTGGGGATCGCATTCCGAATACCGTCGGTATGCAGCTCCGTGCACGAGATAACGGCCGGGACGTTCGGGTCGACATTACGCGAAACAATGGTTTGCAACGCCAGAATGATCTCCGCGGCAATCACCAGCGGATCTTTCGCCATATGCGGCCGGGCGGCATGTGCCCCTTGCCCTTTAATGCGAATAATAAAGTTGTCTTCGCTGGCCATAATGCCCCCCACCCGGGTAGCGATGGTCCCGGCTTTCATACCCGGCATATTATGGAGGCCGTAAATCTCCTCAATGGCAAAACGCTCAATGAGACCATCATCCATCATCGCCCTGGCACCGTAGCCCGGCTCTTCGGCTGGCTGGAAAACAAAGCAGACAGTACCGTTAAAATTCTGCCGCTGTAGCAGCAATTGCGCCGCGCCCAACGCAATGCAGGTATGCCCGTCATGCCCGCAACCATGCATCCTTTCAGTGGTGCCGGAACGATAAGACAGCTCGCTCTGCTCCGTCAGTTGAATGGCGTCGATGTCAGCCCGAATAGCGATAACGCCCTGACCATCGCCACATCTGAGCACACCCACCAGCCCGGTCTGGCCAATATTACGATGCACCTCAATCCCCATAGCCTCGAGTTTTTCGGCAATGAACTGCGCCGTTTTTACCTCTTCAAAGGCGCTTTCCGGGTTGGCATGGAGATGATGACGCCATGCGATTAGCTGCTGTTTTAGCTGTTCCTGATCCATACTTCGCTCCTGTAAAACGTTAAGCCGTGCGCTGTGCGCGTTGTAATACCACCTGCAGCAGCACATTCGCGCCAGCGATCAGGTCTTTAGCTTCACTGTGTTCTTTTACGTTATGACTAATGCCGTCTACACAGGGGACGAAAATCATCCCTGCGGGACAAACGGAAGCCATAAACTGTGCATCATGCCCTGCACCGCTCGGCAGCCGGCGCCAGCTCAGTGCCTGGCGCCTGGCTTCGCCTTCCACGGCATTCACAATTTCATCGGCAAAAATGACCGGATTAAACCGAACCAGCGAACGACGGGTTATCTCAACGCCCTCTTCTTGCGCCATTTTCGCGACAAACTCTGCCAGCCGTTTTTCCGCCAGCGCTAAGATGTCGTTATCCGTATTGCGTAAATCCACCGTCATCACCACGTGGTTGGGAATGACGTTAATCAGATTGGGTTTGACACTGATATGCCCTACGGTTGAAACCTGGTCGCCACCCAGGCTCAGCGCCAGCTCACGGGCATAAACGGCAATTTTCGCTGCCGCAAGCCCGGCATCACGACGCATGGACATCGGCGTGGTGCCCGCGTGATTAGACACACCAGTCAGCGTCAATTCCTGCCACGATATTCCCTGCACGCCGGTGACCACACCAATATCGATACCTTCTTTATCAAGGATCGGTCCCTGCTCGATATGCAGTTCCACGTAGCTATCTACCGACAGGTCGCCAGGCTGACGTGCACCTTTATAGCCAATTTCGCGCAATGCCTCGTCAAGGGTCACACCATCGCGGTCTTTGGCCGCCAGGGCCTGCTCAAGAGGGTACTCACCTGCAAAGACAACGCTGCCCATCATATCGGGCTGGAAGCGCACCCCTTCCTCATTGGTAAAGAAGGTGACGGCCAGCGGACGTCGGGGGCGGATCCCCGCGTCCTGAAGCGTGGCAATCACTTCCAGTCCGGCCATCACGCCATAGTTTCCGTCATACAATCCGCCAGTGCCGACGGTATCAATGTGCGACCCCATCATCACCATCGGTAATTCCTCTTCCCCGGCATAAATACCCGTGACGTTACCGATAGCATCGATACTCACCGCCAGGCCCAGGGCTTTCATTCTGGCTACCACAAAGTCCCTTCCGGCTTTATCTTCTGCCGTTGCCGCAAGACGGCAGACGCCACCGCCTTCCAGCGCGCCGTATTCGCCGAGCGCGAACAGAGAATCGATAAGCCGCTGGCCGTTAATGTGCAGATAATGACTCATAAAACATCTCGCTATTCATCGTGGTTACTGGAACATGCCGTAAAAAATGGCAGATACGGTTATCAGCCCGATCAGGGTGACAAAGATGTTGCTGGCTTTCCCGCGATACGGTGCCAGCACCGGTAATTTATGGATTGCGTACATCGGTAACAGCAGCAGGATCGCCGCCCCCGTGGGGCCGCTAATACATTCAATAATTCCGAGGATGCTTGGATTTTTATAGGCGGCGAACCAGCATGTCAGGATCATAAAAATCAGGACAACGGTGTTCACCGAGCGAATATCTGGTTTTTTACCCTTCGTGGCCGCCGCCTCAACGATCACATCACGCAGCGATTCATACGCACCGATGTAGTGTCCCAGGAAGGATTTGGTAATGGCGACAAAAGCAATAATCGGCGACAGCCAGGCAATGACGGGCGTATCAAACTGATTGGCAAGATATGAAAGAATGGAGAGATTCTGCGCCTTCGCTTCCGCCAGCTGCTGAGGCGACAGGCTCAGCACGCAGCTCAGAACGAAAAACAGCACGACGACCGTCATCAACAGCACACCGTAGCGCTGGATCTGGCCGCATTTCTGCTCCGCAAGCGCCAGGCCGTAGCGCTGTTTCTGGCGCACAACCATTGGTGAAATAATCGGGTAATGATTGAATGACATCACCAGCACCGGGAAGGTCATCCACAGCGTCAGCAAAATGCCATGCCCATCTCCCATCGCGCTTACGCTAACGGTGTCCAGGATTGCGCCGTTCCAGTGCGGGATCAGAAACAACGCCATAAATATAAGCGAGATAATAAAAGGATAAACCAGGGTGCTCATCACCCGCATGATCAGCCGCTGCCCCATTCGAACAATAAACATCAGCCCGAGGATCAGCACAATCGACACAAGCGCCCGCGGGGGTTCGGCCATCCCGAGCTGGTGAGTCATAAAGCTCAGCGCCGTATTGGTCAGTGCCACCGCATACATAATCAAAATGGTATACACGGCGAAGAAATAGATAACGGTAAATACCTTGCCTGCCAGCACACCAAATTGCTCACCAATAACATCGGTAATGCTGCTTTCGGGCGTGTTTGACGCATAAATGAATCGCGCCAGTCCACGGTGAGCAAGCCAGGTAATCGGGAAAGCCAGGGCAAAAACGATAAGCAGCGGCCAAAAACCGCCAATCCCAGCGTTAATTGGCAGAAACAGCACGCCGGCACCAATTGCCGTACCGAACAGGCCCAGCACCCATACAGTATCTTCGTTATGCCATTTTGCGGGATCGCAATATTCTCTCTCTGTAACAGCATTGTCAGTATTCATCGGTCATGTTCTCTCTTTGCATTACGCGTTATCGCGTATGTTTTTTTGTCAGAACGCGTGTCATACCGAGGGCCTGTAGGGTAGGTAAGATTGCCCTCTTGCTACTGTCGTTAGTGGTTAGCCATTACGACCAAACCAGACGATGTCTTCATAGACATCCGGGGAAGTGTCCCCTTCGGTGCTGATGAGCAGGACATGGGCATCAGCATTCAGGCGCAGTGATTCAGCCAGCTCACGATACTCAGGCCGGGTCATGAGCGCATACAGCACGCCCGTGCCAATGGCCCCGGACTCACCAGAGATAAAGGGTTCGTCTGTTCCCGGGCGTGGCGCGGCCAGCAGGCGCATACCATTGGCTGCAAGATGGTCATCGGCGGAGATAAAACAGCTGGCGTGGTCACGCAGCATCGGCCAGCTGGTGATATTGGGTTCACCGCAGGCAAGCCCGGCCATCAGGGTCGACATGTCACCGCCGACGCTGTGGGGTTGCCCGTCGTTGATGGTTGCCGAGCGGTACAGGCAGTTCGCTTTATGCGGTTCGACAATGACGATGGTCGGTGCCAGATGCTGCATCTTTTCGACAAAATAGCCCATGATGCTGCCTGCGAAAGAGCCAACACCCGCCTGCAAGAAGAGATGTGTCGGTCGCGAGGCTCCGCTCTGCGCAAGCTGTTCCCAGGCTTCAACGGCGAGGGTCATATAGCCTTGCATAATCCAGGTTGGGATCTGTTCGTAGCCCTGCCAGGCGGTATCCTGGAGCAATACCCAGCCCTGCTCTTTGGCCATTTTATCGGCCAGCCGTACGGTATCGTCGTAGTTGAGTTCGGTTATGGTGCACTCAGCGCCGTGTTGACGAATATTCTGTGCCCGCACCAGTGATGACCCCTTTGGCATATAGACCACTGCCCGCAGTCCAAGCTGCTCCGCCGCCCAGGCAACACCACGCCCGTGATTGCCATCAGTGGCCGTCACAAACACGATATCTTTGATGCGCGCGTTCATTTCCGGTGAATTCAGGTCGGCAAAGCTCAATGTATTAATATCTCGCCCAAGCTGGCTGGCGAGATATTTCCCCATGGCATAAGAGCCGCCCAGTCCCTTGAAAGCATTCAGGCCAAATCGCTGTGCTTCATCCTTAATATGCAGCGATCCCAGCCCCAGCCGCTGGCTTAAAAAGCGCAACTTACGCAGCGGTGTCACCCGGTAGTCAGGGAATTTTTGATGGAATGCCAGCACCTCATCGCCAGTGCGCTCGTTGAGCAAGGACAGGTCTGCGCCCTGTCCGTAGGGCTGACGCCTGGCATTGAGTTGATATTTAATCGTGTCCGTCATAAATGCACCTTTATATCCCTATCGTCCTGAGACGATGAATAAATCCACGCCCCACTCCACCCAATTTCAGGCGCAGAGATCCGCGCGGCCAGTTAAGAAATGGTCGAATAAACGTGTTCAGATAATGGTGGGGGTGGCTTCCTGGAGCGATTTAACGCTTTCCCACTGCCTGAGATGGTACACTGCGCCCGACGATTAAATGGCGCAAAATTGTCCGGCAATACGCAACTTTCACCCTCATTTGCCATTTTTATGCAACAAAATTGCATTAGTGAGGTCGATCACATGCTTTCAGGGCCGCAAATACAATGAAACTGGACACCTGGGATAAAAAAATCCTCACGCTGGTACAACGTAATCATCGCCTTTCGCAACGGGAAATCGCCGATCGTGTCAGCCTGTCGCCTTCAGCGGTCAATCGGCGAATTGCGGCGCTGGAAGAGGCTGGCATTATTAAGCACACGGTCAGTGTGGTCGACGCCAGTAAGGTAGGCCGCCCGATCACCATCATGGTTCAGGTCACCATTGAGAATGAACGTCTCGATCTGCTGGAAGAAGATAAGCAACGGTTTGTTAGCTGTGCTCAGATACAGCAGGTCTACTACGTTACCGGCGATTTCGATTTCCTGTTGGTGATGAACGTCCGCGATATGGCGGAATATGAGGCTCTGACTCGCGAGCTTTTTTTCGCATCGGGGAACATCAAATCCTTTCGCACCATCGTATCGATGCAAAATGCCAAGCAGGAAATGACGGTAGTCATCGAGTAAGGTGCGTGAAAGACCGTGGAGAAAGGAAAGCGACAGGTCCGCGAGGCATTTATTTCCGATTTCTTCTCTTTTGACTGCGAAATCTGCTTGTCTGATGGCAGATGCCAGGTAACATAGATATCCCCCCATAAGGGGTGGACAAGTGTCTATTTTTTCCGACTATTAACAGAGAGAATATTATGAGCGTTGTGCCTGTAGCCGACGTACTCCAGGGCCGTGTCGCCGTTGACCAAGAAGTCACCGTGCGCGGATGGGTGCGTACTCGCCGAGATTCTAAAGCTGGCATCTCCTTCCTTGCCGTCTATGACGGTTCCTGCTTTGATCCTGTACAGGCCGTCATTAATAATTCTCTGCCCAATTACAATGATGACGTCCTGCACCTGACCACGGGTTGTTCCGTTATCGTGACCGGCGTCGTGGTTGCCTCTCCGGGCCAGGGTCAGAGCTTCGAAATCCAGGCGTCTGCCATTGAAGTGACCGGCTGGGTTGAAGATCCTGATACTTATCCGATGGCGGCAAAACGCCACAGCATCGAGTACCTGCGTGAAGTGGCGCACCTGCGTCCGCGCACCAACCTGATTGGTGCGGTTGCTCGTGTCCGTCATACGCTGGCGCAAGCGCTGCACCGTTTCTTTGACGAGCAGGGTTACTTCTGGGTTTCTACCCCGCTGATTACTGCCTCCGATACCGAAGGCGCAGGTGAGATGTTCCGCGTTTCCACGCTGGATATGGAAAACCTGCCGCGTACGCCGGAAGGCAAAATCGATTACGACAAAGACTTCTTCGGTAAAGAGGCCTTCCTGACGGTGTCCGGCCAGCTCAACGGCGAAACTTACGCCTGTGCGCTGTCTAAGATTTACACCTTCGGCCCAACTTTCCGTGCTGAAAACTCCAACACCAGCCGCCACCTGGCGGAATTCTGGATGCTGGAGCCAGAAGTGGCGTTTGCCGATCTGAATGATGTTGCGGGTCTTGCAGAAGCGATGCTTAAGTACGTGTTCAAAGCGGTTCTGGAAGAACGTGCTGACGACATGAAATTCTTCGCTGAGCGTGTAGATAATGACGCGATTGCTCGTCTGGAGCGCTTCGTTTCGGCTGACTTCGCGCAGGTGGATTATACCGACGCCGTTGCCATCCTCGAAAAATGCGGTGAGAAGTTCGAGAACCCGGTTTACTGGGGCGTCGATCTCTCTTCCGAGCATGAGCGTTACCTGGCAGAGAAACACTTCAAAGCGCCAGTGGTCGTGAAAAACTATCCGAAAGACATTAAGGCCTTCTACATGCGCCTTAACGAAGACGGTAAAACCGTTGCTGCGATGGACGTGCTGGCCCCGGGCATTGGTGAAATCATCGGTGGCTCTCAGCGTGAAGAGCGTCTGGATGTGCTGGATGCCCGTATGGAAGAAATGGGTCTGAATCCGGCTGATTACAGCTGGTATCGCGACCTGCGTCGTTACGGCACCGTGCCTCACTCCGGTTTCGGACTGGGCTTCGAGCGTCTGATCGCTTACGTGACCGGCGTCCAGAACGTGCGTGATGTGATTCCATTCCCACGTACCCCGCGTAACGCAAGCTTCTAATTCCGCGTTAATTAAAATGGCCAGCAATTGCTGGCCATTATTTTATTCTGCTTTGTCAGTTTTCGTCAGTTGAAAGTCAGCATCTTTAAACTACAACCCCGTCATAACCTCTACCTGTTACGTTTTGTTTCCACGAAATATCTGTGAACAAAAAATAAGCCGCACTCTTATTGCGATTAATACACATCTTACGTATTAGCACAAATTTCAACCACATCCACAGCCATCCAGAAGTCTGGTAACAGTCATAAGAAAAAACGAGTCGTTTAACTTCTGTTTATATGAATTGCCTTTATCCAAATTAAGCATAAGCAATTCATATACATAGGAATGAATCAGACTTTTAATTAGCCAATCAGTTCTGAAATATGAGGTGGTTCACAAAGTTCCTTAAAATACACAAAATCTTACACATTATTTCTTTTTGTTACTCAATCTTGAGAATTGTAGCATTTTCAGGCTAGCGAAACGGTTCTATGAATGGAAAGATGCCTGTCAGATACATAAAGACACCAAACTCTCATCAATAGTTCCGGAAATATTTATTGACAGAATTTATTGACGGCAGTGGCGAGTGTCATAAAAAAACCAATGAGGGTAATAAATAATGATGAAGCGCAATATTCTGGCAGTGGTTATCCCTGCTCTGCTGGTAGCCGGTGCAGCTAACGCTGCAGAAATCTATAACAAAAACGGCAACAAACTGGATCTGTACGGGAAAGTTGTTGGTGAGCACGACTTCGTTACCTCCGGTGACAACACCGACAGCAGCGACGCTACCTATGCTCAGATCGGTTTCAAAGGCGAAACTCAGATCAATGACCAACTGACTGGTTACGGTCAGTGGGAATACCGTGCCCTGGCAAGCCAGGCAGAAAGCAACCAGACTCAGCGTACCCGTCTGGCGTTCGCTGGTCTGAAAGCCGGTGATGCTGGTTCCATCGACTACGGCCGTAACTACGGTATCGTATACGATGTAGAAGGTCTGACCGATATGGCACCTTCTTTCTCCGGTATGACCTGGGCTAACTACTCTGATAACTTCATGACTGGCCGTACTACTGGCGTTCTGACCTACCGCAACACCGACTTCTTCGGTCTGGTTGATGGTCTGAGCCTGGGCCTGCAGTATCAGGGTAAAAACGAGCGTGACGACGTTAAAACCTCTAACGGTGACGGCTTCGGTACCTCTGTTGGTTACGAATTCGGCGAAGGTTTCGGCCTGATCGGTGCATACAGCAACTCTGACCGTACTAACGCTCAGGCTGCTGATGGCAAAGGCGAGAACGCTGAAGCATGGGCTGTTGGTGCTAAATACGATGCGAACAACATCTACCTGGCAACCACCTATGCTGAAACCCGCAACATGACCCGTGAAGCTGACGGTACATTCGCGAACAAAACTCAGAACTTCGAAGTGATCGCTCAGTACCAGTTCGATTTCGGTCTGCGTCCTTCCGTGTCTTACGTTCAGTCCAAAGGTAAAAACCTGGCTCAGCGTGGCACCTTCAATGGCGGCGATGCTGACCTGCAGAAATTTGTTGAACTGGGTGCAACTTACTACTTCAACAAAAACTTCAACATCTATGTTGACTACCAGCTGAACCTGATCGACGACACCTCTTACTCTCGTAACGTTGGTATCGTGAACGGTAAAGACGACCAGGTTGCAATGGCTGTGACCTACCAGTTCTAATCAATACACCACTTTGTTATATGCTTAATGAACAGGGCTTCGGCCCTGTTTTTTTATGTCTGATAGTAAAAAATGGCGACTTTTGAAAAGCCGCACGCTTTTCGTCGCAAACGGTTGGCATTTTGTAAATCTACCGTTAACCTGATAGCGGATTTCACTTCTGTAATCACAATGGAACTTCGTCATGTTTGAGAACATTACCGCCGCTCCTGCCGACCCAATTCTGGGCCTGGCCGATCTGTTTCGTGCCGACGACCGCCCTGGCAAAATCAACCTGGGTATTGGTGTATATAAAGATGAAACCGGCAAGACTCCGGTACTGACCAGCGTTAAAAAAGCTGAGCAGTATCTGCTGGAAAACGAAACCACCAAAAACTACCTCGGTATTGATGGTATCCCTGAATTTGGTCGTTGCACTCAGGAACTGCTGTTCGGAAAAGGCAACGCTATCGTGACCGATAAGCGTGCCCGCACTGCACAGACCCCTGGCGGTACTGGCGCGCTGCGTGTTGCGGCGGATTTCCTTGCAAAAAATACCTCCGTTAAACGCGTGTGGGTCAGCAATCCAAGCTGGCCGAACCACAAAAGCGTGTTTAACTCTGCGGGTCTGGAAGTGCGTGAATACGCCTACTACGACGCGGCAAACCACTCTCTCGACTTCGACGGCCTGCTGGCCAGCCTGAGCGAAGCGCAGGCTGGCGACGTGGTACTGTTCCACGGCTGCTGCCATAACCCAACGGGTATTGATCCTACGCTGGAACAGTGGGAACAACTGGCTAAACTGTCCGTTGAAAAAGGCTGGTTGCCGCTGTTCGACTTCGCCTACCAGGGCTTTGCTCGTGGTCTGGAAGAAGATGCTGAAGGCCTGCGCGCCTTCGCTGCTGTGCATCAGGAACTGATTGTTGCAAGCTCCTACTCCAAGAACTTCGGCCTGTACAACGAGCGTGTCGGTGCATGTACGCTGGTGGCTGCTGATGAGCAAACTGTTGATCGCGCATTCAGCCAGATGAAGTCTGTGATCCGCGCGAACTACTCTAACCCACCAGCACACGGCGCATCTGTGGTTGCCACCATCCTGAGCAACGATGCCCTGCGTGCAATCTGGGAACAAGAGCTGAACGATATGCGTCAGCGCATCCAGCGCATGCGTCTGCTGTTTGTGAATACCCTGGCTGAGAAAGGCGCGGACCGCGACTTCAGCTTTATTATCAAACAGAACGGCATGTTCTCTTTCAGTGGCCTGACCAAAGAGCAGGTTCTGCGTCTGCGTGAAGAGTTTGGCGTTTACGCGGTGGCTTCAGGCCGTGTTAACGTTGCCGGCATGACGCCAGACAACATGGCGCCGCTGTGCGAAGCGATTGTCGCTGTGCTGTAAAAATCCTGTCGGGTGTTTTCACTCACCCGACAAATAAAAAAAGCCTGCATCATGCAGGCTTTTTTTATTTAATCTGGTTTACCAGACAGGCATTTCATCCTGGAGGAACGGGTTGTGTATACGCTCATAACCCAGTGTCGACATCGGGCCATGTCCAGGGATAAACGTCACATCATCACCCAGCGGCAATAATTTCTGTTTAATCGCCTGAATCAGCTGACCGTGGTCGCCGCGCGGGAAGTCGCTGCGTCCTACGCCACCTTTGAAAATCACATCACCGGAAATCAGCAAACGCGATTTATCATCAAAGAAGACGATATGGCCTGGCGTATGCCCAGGACAATGCAACACCTGTAAAGTCACATTCCCTACGGTAACGCTCTCTCCTTCGTTCAGCCAACGATCGGGTGTCAGAGGTTGACACTCATCAAGGCCAAACATGCGGCTTTGGGCAGGTAACCCTTGCAGCCAGAACTCATCTTCTTTTTCCGGGCCAATCACCGGCACACCGTAGTGTTGCGCCAGCTCCGCCGCAGCCCCCACATGATCAAGATGACCATGGGTCAGCAAAATCTGCATCAGCGTCACACCCGACGCTGCGACTTCTTGCTTGATTTTCTCGGCGTCACCACCGGGATCGACAAGCGCGGCCAGTTTGGTTTGTTCGCACCAGATTAATGAACAGTTCTGGGAGAACGCGGTAACCGGAATAATACGATAGTTCATACTGCTCCTGTATTTCGTTATTACCAGTGCCGAACGGGCCCGGTATCAATATGCACAAAGTTGCTGCTGGGGTAATATCCTACACCACCTGCACGCATAGATAACGCAGCTTTGCGAATATTGGCTAACGAAACGCCTTCAATATGAAAATCCATCGCCTGTCCTTTAGTGTGATAGCTTTTTTTAGCTACCCCACGGCTATGGGCGCGCAGTTCATTATTGGTATCAAGAGAACGATAACCGGAAACGAGTTGCACTGGCTTGCTGGTTCCGAGCAGGCCCTGGAGGCGGAAAAGCTGATCAAATAATCCAGGATCGATGGCTTTTATTTTATTCGCGCGGAAATCACGGAAAAAATGGTTTAGTTTTGCTAATTCATCCTGAATATAGCCTCTGCCATCGAAAAATTCCGCTTTAAGCGACTCACCAGTATGCAGATTGTTGAGCGTTAAAATACGCGGACGAGGTGTCGAGAGGGTGGCAAATGCTGGCGTAGGCAAGATGGCCGCTGCGCCAAGCGCAACACCACCTAACGCCAGCAGTTTGCGGCGATTAGCGTCAAATTTGTCCATGATAATCAGGTCTACAGGTCAATGTTTATCGTATATATGCTTAGCGCACGAAGGGCACCTTAACTGGCAAAACAACCTACGTCAAGGCGCCCAACCCCAGTAAACACGCGGCCTACAGCCATATTGCCACGCATCCACCATAACTTACGACAATCGATTTTCCCGAACTACTTCATTTACCTGATTAATTGTTCAGCTTTTGGCAAAATTTGTGCGCCCGATCGCGCAGTGAGATCGTAATTGTAAATATCTGTACGATACTGGGTACGCCCATCTTCGCCAACAAACGCGGTCAGATAGTAAAGATTAACCGGAATATTGTGTCGGATATTAACGTAGCGCGTATCCCCTTGTTTCAGCGCATCAGATATCCGCGTATCGTTCCAGCCCGCATCCTGCAACAGCATATTCGCAAGCTCGGAAGCTTTATTGACGCGAACACAACCAGAGCTCAGCGCACGGGTATCTTTCTGGAACAGGTTGTGGTTTGGCGTGTCGTGCAGATAAATCGCTTCCGAACTCGGCATGTTGAATTTGTAACGCCCAAGCGAATTATGTGCGCCAGGTGCCTGCTGGAAACGGAACGGCAGGTTTGACGCCGTAATGGTTGACCAGTCAACCATGTAAGGGTCAATCGCCTCTTTGCTGTTCCAGCCGCGCATTACGGTATAGCCATGACGTTCCAGATAGCCCGGATCATTCCACACTTTCGGCAGAATATCCTTGCGGGCAAGCGTTGGCGGTACATTCCACGGCGGATTAACCACGACGTTATTCAGGGCGCTGCTCATCATCGGCGTTTTGCGGTCCGGGCGACCCACAATCACGCGGGAGGCCAGAACCTCACTGCCGTTCTGGTAATACACCAGCGAGTACGCCGGAATATTCACCATAATGCCGGTCGATAGCGTGCCTGGCAGCAGGCGCAGACGCTGGATATTCAGCGCCAGTACACCTGCTCGCTGCGCTGGAGTGACGTTCAACCAGTCGCGCGTTGATTGACCAATGACACCGTCGGAACCCAGCCCTTGTGCAGTCTGGAATTGCTTCACGGCAGCCACCAGCTCGCGATCGTAAGCCGCTGGCTTATCACTGACAGGCTGCACTTTTTTCTCTTTCGCAGGTGCTGACGGGCTTACCACTGCGCTTTGCGGGTCGTCCCCAGGTAAGGCAATTTTTGGCCCGCCGTCCAGGATACCTGAGCGCCGGAGAATTTCGCGCAAGGCTGGCACATCACTGCTCCACTGCCCCGGACGCAATGAGCCCGCGCCACGTAGCTGCGGCCACGGACGGGTGTCAGACACCAGCGTGAGTAACGACTGATGCATAGGGGCATACTGCAGGTGCGCAGGTGCAAGGCTCGCAATAAAGCCCGGCAAATTGCCGTTATCCAGCGACAATTGCCACTGGTTAATCACCGATAACGCGGGGGTTGCCAGCTTGTAAGGCTTGTCGCTGTAGAGCCAGCGATTCCCATTGACCGGAATTCCGGCGACAAACTGAAGGTAGCCCATCATGGCATCTGACAGCACGATATCACGCGCCTGGCCGGTCACGGACGGGTCAGTCAGCAGTTCAACCCAGGCGGTAAATTGCGGCTGAAAACCGGCGATAGCCACCTCTGCCAGCTGTTGCTGGAAAGCACGGACCGCATCGCGATTATCCCACATAGGCTTCATATCGCGCGCAGCGTAGAGCAGCGTTAGTTGATTAAGATACGCAGGTTTGTAACCCGAAGGCAGCCCCGTCAGAAGCTGTTGCTGGAGTGATTCAATGTTTATGCCTTCCGGCAGCGGCTTAATACCGGCCATGATAGCCGTCGCCGGAGATTGCTCCAGCGGCTGAGACAACGATGTTGGCTGCGCGCCTGTCGTTGCAGAGCTGTCAGTCGGCACAATTTCAGGCTCATCAGCCTGTGCAGTTAACAGTGGAGCAAACATCACTGCCAGGCACAAACTCAGTGCAGACAGTTGACGACCACGACTTTTCTTTAGCAACATCCCTTGCCCCCTGTTTTCTTACGACATGCCCATCACATTGGGGCTTTTCTTCAGTATAGGAAGGCATAAATAGTGTTGCCTTACCTTATGTAAAGAAGTTTAAAGATAACGCAGCCGTAAGCACAAGTTAAGTGAATAAAAAAAGCGGCGCTTCTGCGCCGCCCTTTGTAACAAAACGCGTTAAGACGCGTCTGCCGTTCCTGGCATCGACTCCGGCGGCTGCGGTGCGAAACCGCGCAACCCGACCACGTGTACGTGTTCGCTATTCTGGAACACTTTACGCACCAGCTTATAGGTTGTGCCTTTTTCCGGGCTGATGTTCTCAGGCGCTGCGATGATGAGCTGCATATCAAGACGATCGCAGAGCTCAAACAGCGTGGCAATGGAGCGGGCATCAAGACGTGCCGCTTCATCAAGGAACAGCAGACGGCATGGAGAGATATCTTTGCCGCGCAGACGACGCGCTTCATCTTCCCAGCTCTGAACAACCATCACCAGAATCGACATACCCGTACCGATAGCTTCACCGGTAGAGAGTGCGCCAGATTCCGCACGCAGCCAGCCGTCTGAACCACGGTTAACCTCAACTTCCATTTCCAGGTAGTTACGGTAATCCAGCAACTCTTCACCAATGGTTTGCGGCGTACGTTGGCCCATATCGATCTGCGGATTCAGGCGCTGATACAGCTTCGCCAGCGCTTCCGAGAAGGTCAGGCGGTTGCTGTTGAACAGGTCCTGATGCTGCTCATGCTGTTCAGACAACACATCCAGCAGCGTGGCGTGGGCTTCACGCACGTTCACGTTCAGGCGCACGCTGTTCACCTGGCCAAAGGATACGCTTTGCAGCCCCTGGTTCAGCTGACGAATACGGTTCTGCTCGCGCTGGATAGTCTTACGAATAATGTTTGCCACGCTGCGGGAGCTGATCGCCAGTTTCTGCTCACGTGAGGTCAACTCTTCCGTCAGACGGCCCAGTTCGATTTCCATCTGTTCGATGGCTTCGACCGGATCGTCGGTACGGATGATATCCTGACGAATACGCTCGCGCAGGTGCTGGTAAACGGCCACGAAGAACTGAATTTTACGCTCAGGACGTTTTGGATCTTCCGACATACGCAGCACATCGCGCAGGTGTTCGTTATCCGCTACCGCCAGACGCAGGGCACCCAATGCCTTATCCGACATAGAGCGCAGTTCGTCCGCAGACAGGTAGGCCAGCTCACGACGGTGCAGACGACGTTCAACGTTATTGTCTTTCACCATGCGCATCACCGCGCACCAGCCCGCCTTCGCGGTTACTACCTGCTCACGCATCTCAAAGTAATCGCGCTCCAGCTTGCGCAGACGACGGGTCAGGTTATCCATCTCCGCTTCGCAGAAGGTCAGTGCTTTTTCCAGTTGATTACGGCGCGCGCGGTTGTTGCTGAGCTGGCTATGCAGCTCGTCACGACGAATACGCGCACGCTCTTCGGCGCCGCTGTCGGCACGCACGCCAATATCCTGGAGCTCTTTATGCAGGTCGTTTAACAGCTCTTTCTTGGTGTCGAACGAGCTTTTCAGCGAGGCCATGACCTGACTGTACTGGCTAAGCTGCGCGGCGTGGCTACGCATCGCTTCACGGGCACGGGTACGTTCTGCTTCGGCGTGCTCAAGACGCTGGCGCAGCTTCTCGTTAAGATCGCTGTTGCCGCTCAGCATTTCTGCTGAATCAGAGTAGCCAAAGTGAGCACGACGCTGAACGACTTCGGTCAGCGCAAATGCCTGCTGACGTGCTTCGCGCTGTACCTGCTGAGACCAGGCGTAATCTTCTTTTAACTGTTCAAACTGTTCAGGATCGCTCTGCAATACCGAAACGATCGGCTCCAGTTTCGCCAGCTGGTTGCCATGCTGCTGCACAAAGCGTGCAGCTTCCTGTGCTTCGTCCAGGCGTTCCTGAATTTCATCCACACGGTCAGCAAGGGTGTCGTCTGCCAGCAGGTTCAGGCGCGGCAGAATGCGGTTTAGCGCGGCAACGCCCTCTTTCGCCTGCTCAAATTGCGCACGGCTCTGCTGGTTATCACTTTCATGATTGGCAATGGCACGCTCCAGCTCACCACGACGCGTGCTGAGCTTGCGAATTTCGGCTTCCGGATCCGCTTCAAAAGCAACGGCCAGATGGCTACCGATAAAGCGGCTGAACGCCTGGTGCAGACGCTGGGTTTTCTGTACGTCAAACGACAGGGTCGCAAAACGCTCAGAGAGCGTTTCACGCTCGGCGTGCAGACTTTCGATGCGGTTTTCACGCGCTGCGCGGCCAAACAATGGCAGTTCAGGGAAGCGGGAATAACGCCACTGACGGTCAGCGATTTTCACCACTACCGCTTTTTCCAGCTCATCCACGCTGAACACGCTGTCATCGAACGACTGTGGATCCCCTTCGATCAGATAGAGGTCTTCCGGGCAATCTTCCAGACCGGCAAGCTGATCGGCAATCAGCGACAGATCCGGGACGACAATCGCGTTGCGGGACGGGCCATACAGCGCAGAGAAGTACGGCGCATCATCCAGACCCACGTCATCGTAAATCTCGGACAGCAGCACGCCGCCAAAACGTTCTGCCAGGGTATTCAGGCGTGCGTCTTCCGCACCACCCGGCTGACTTAAACGTTCAATTTCGTCATCAACATCACGCTTACGTGCGCCGACTTCATCACGCTCAACAATTGCCTCGCGCTCGCGCTCCAGCAGTTGTTGCAGATATTCGGTGACTTGCTGACTGGACTCAAACTCTTCACCGCACTGCTCGCTGAGCTGGCTCAGGCTGCTTTGCGCGGCAAGCCAGACTGGCGCACGCTGCAACAGCGTCTGAGAATGGGACTGAAGTTGTTCCATCTCCTGGCGCAGCGTCATACGCTGTTCGCTGGCGCTGGATACGGTGTCGGAAAGCGCGGCAATACGTGCTTCCAGCTCCTGATGCAGTGTCTCGAGAGAGTCGATATCGTAATGTTTGCCCTGACGCTTGCAGAAATCGGCCAGCAGACGCTCGGCTTCCTGCTGTTCGCGCAGACGCTGTTCCAGTTCGTTCAGGCGCATCCGCAGTGGCTGAACCTGCTCGGCCAGATGGCGCTGGTTTACGCCATCGCGCAGCAATTCACGGGCAACGTCCCACGCTTCGTTACGCGCCAGTGGGCCGTTAATGGCCACAACCAGTTGATACGCTTGCTCAAACTGGCTGTGCGCCGTTTGCGCCACGCTCATTTTCTGATCGAGCGACAGCAGTTTTTCGGTCGCTTCCTGCTCTTTCGCCTGGAAGGTGTCCAGCCATTCGTCAGCGCTTTCCGGCGTTAAGTCCGGCAGATGGCACAGCTCTTTCGCACGTTGTAATGCCTGCAATGCCTGGTTGTACTGAATGGCACGCGTCTGCTGAACGTCCAGCGCCTGCTGGTAATCAGCAAGCTGGCTTTTCAGCTCATCCACTTCCAGCTCGGCGGCTTCGGCGCGGGCTTCGTTCTCTTCCTGCATGTCGGCGGCTTCAGCCACCACTTCATTTTGCTCTTCGAGACGAATTTGCAGCTCATCAAGATCCGCTTCGTAGCGCTCGATTTTTTCCTGCTGACGTAGCGCAGTTTGCACCAGGTTCAGGTGATCGCTGGCGGCCTGATAATCGGCCTCCAGGTCCCCTTCAGCACCATTGTGCTCGCCCAGTTCACGCGCCATTTCAACGTGTTTGTACTGTTCAGCCACCAGCTGTTTGCGGGAGGTGAACAGTTCACGACGATACTCAAGCGCCTGGTCGAGATGCACCCGGCGCTCGTTGGCATGACGCATGTAATCAGCGGCCACGTAGTTAGTGGCTTCGCTGATCAAATGTTTAAACAGGTCGCGATCGGACTGAGTCACGCGAATGGCTTCCAGCGTCATGCGGTTTTCACGCAGCGCCGCTTCCATATCCTGGAAAGCTTTACGCACGCCGCTGTTTTCCGGCAACAGATAGTCGCGCAGCGAGCGGGTAATGGCACTGGAAATACCGCCGTACAGCGAGGCTTCAATCAGACGGTAGTATTTGCTACGGTCAGACGCAGTGCGCAGACGACGAGCCACCACGCCCAGGTCGAACATCAGCGAGTGGTAATCGGTAATCGAGTTGAACTGCTTGAACTGCACGCCTTCGATAGTTTCGAGCTTATCTTTTAGCTCTTGCAGCGTCAGCACGCGCGCCTGGCGCTCGTTCAGTGTTTCCGTCAGCAGCGCAGTCGGCTGCACAGACGTTGGCAACCCCTGAATCGCAAAAGGTTTGATATCCACTTTACGGTCGCGCCCGGCAACCTGCTGTAAACGCACACCCACGACAACACGCTGGTGTCGGGAGTTGATCACGTCCAGCACGGAATAACAGACACCGGCTTTCAGCTTACCGTGCAGGCCTTTATCACGAGAGCCGCTGGTTGCCCCTGCTTCGGTGGTATTACGGAAGTGCAGCAGCGTTAAATCCGGGATAAGCGCTGTGACAAACGCCGCCATGGTCGTGGATTTACCCGCACCGTTACCGCCGGAGAGCGTCGTAACCAGCTCATCCAGATCGAAGGTTCGGGCAAAGAAGCCGTTCCAGTTAATCAGCGTTAGTGAGCGAAATTTACCGCGTTCAATCATTACTCTTCCTCCCCGCTATCCGCCTGGTTCTCTTCATGCTCTTCATTGAGCTGCAATTGGTTTTCCACCGGCATCGCTTCACCATCACGGATCATGCGCAGCTGCGCTTCACGGGCATCGTCGCCCGCACGCACATCAGCGCCAAAGCGGAAGACGGATTCGGTGATGCGGAACTTGCTGCTGTCATGGCCCATAAACCAGACCATACCCAGACGACGCAGACGGTTCAGGGAAGAACGCACTTTTTCCTGTAATTTCTGACGATCGAGATCCGAACCCGTAGAGCGGTTATTCACCAGCTTGAGCAGTTTGCTTTCATCTGCCAACGACAGTAGCTCGTCGTAAAGCTCCTGCTGGGTGAAGATCCCTTCATTTGCCAGACGTTCCGGGCTGAGATAGAGATAGCAAAGAATTTTACCAACCATCATATCCAGCTCTGAAAGCACTGAGCGAGGGATAAGCGTAGTGGAACGCGGGCGCAGGTAGAAAAAACCTTCCGGCGCACGGATAAGCTCAACGTTATAACGCGCGTAAAATTCTTCCAGGTACTCCTGGAAATCCATCAAAAAGGCGTGATTATCCAGCTCGTCAAGGCCAATGTGACGACCGGCACGCAGCTGGCTGTCCAGCGCCGGAAACAACGGATTCGCCAGCGCCTGTGCCAGCTTAACTGGCATCACTTGTTCAATATTTGTCAATGACATGCGCCTGTACCTTGGCTCCGTAATCGTTAATCGGCTGCCATTTCGGCGGCAGGCCGGTGAAATCTGCTTGTGCTACACCCAGGCGAACCGCCTGATCGACAACAATACGTGCAATATCGAAATGGCGTGCCCGTGGATATTGCGCCAGATAGTCGCGCACCACGAGCCCGAGATCCAGCGGCACTTGTCTGGTTTTGTAGACCGCGAGCTGTTCTTCGATCATCGCTGCAAGTTGTTCACGAATTTCGTTGAATTCTTCGTATTCGAGATCCGGTGGCAGTTCCCCTGTCACCTCTTCATCGCGCAGCGCCATCTCTTCGTCACGCATATCGAGCAGACGGTCAGCGTTGGCGTAGGTCAATGCCCATGGCGCATCAAAATAGGTTTGCACCGACTGGCGCAGACGCTGGGCAAAGACGCGGTTTTTGTCCATATCGATCGCGGTACGGATAAATTTATGCACGTGACGATCGTAGCCAATCCACAAGTCGATAGATTGCTGACCCCAGCTGATAATACGGTCGAGCTTACTTTGCAGATCAAAGACCAGACGATCGACAAAATGCAGATCGTCATGTGCCAGCGTCGCATCCTGAATGCGCAGCAGGTTGGCCTGAAGCTTATCGCCTGCTGCTTCCAGCGTATCCTGCAATTCACGCAGCGTACCGGACGTTTCTGACAGCAAAAGTTCACAGCTGGAAATCGCCGCTCGCCAGTCTTTATTCAGCAACTGGGCAATATCGTCTTTAACCTGCTGCTGCTGTTCGTCCATCAGACGCTGGGTCAGGTCGATACTGTCGAAAATTTCCGCCACCGAATATTTCAGCGGCGCATAAACATTGCGGTGCCAGTGGAACTCATCACCGTTTTCATCCGCCGCATCTGCCGCGCGCTTAAGCTCGCCTGCCACGATGGACAGCTGCATAGAAAGGCGCAGCGTCGAGAATTCGCGCTGGCGGATGTAGTAATCGGTGATACCGATGCCCAGTGGCGTCAGACGATAAATGGCGTTTCCTTCCGCCTGCTCGCTGGTAAAGCGGTTCAGCAGACGTTGACGCACCATATCGTTGATCGCGTTGTTGGCACGCACGCTAATGGTTTCGCTGGTTTGCTCAAACGCATCACTGACATGGCGGAACGCATCCACCAGTTCACCCTCGCTCATTTCTCCATCCAGACGCTCGCCGTTCAGCGTAGCAACCGCCAGCAGGAAAGAGAGACGGTCTACCGGCAGCGTGATGGAGAAATCATTTTTCCTGGCCCAGGCAACCAGTTCGGGGACTGTCTGGGAAAATTCACTCATAGATTATCCTTGCTCTGCGGCTTACGCGCGGTGACGTGAATGTAGCGGCCAAGGCTCAGGTAAGGCTCCTGGCGGCAATACCGCGTTTCTATTTCTGTTAAGGCGTCTAAACAGTCATGCTGTTTTTGTTTATCACGCAGATAATCATGAAACACCCTCACGCCTGTTTTACCGGTGATCTCCCAGCCGATCTCCTCCAGCCAGCCGTAAACCTGCTGCGGTTCGCGCGGGAAATCCGGTGAAAGCGTGCGTCGTTTCTTTTTATACATACCCTGCTGCACGTAGCCAAAATTGCCCACCAGGACGTTACGCATCAGCAGGCCATTTGCATTGTAGAACATCAGCGATAACGCACCGCCGGGGCACAACATCGACCACAACGTTTTTAAGACCGCTTGCGGTTCGGCCACCCATTCGAGCACAGCATGAAACAATATCAGATCAACCTGAGTTTCCAAATGCTGCGGGATGTCCTGAGCGGCGCAATGTATAAAATGCATGTTGTCGCTCACACCTTTCTCTTCTGCCGCACGTTGCGCGCGCGCAACCATCTCAGCGGACAAATCGCAAAGCGTGACGTGATGACCCCGCTGTGCCATCAGAATGGCAGTCTGACCTTCCCCGCCACCGGCATCCAGCACGCGCAACTTGCGGTCACCGAAATCAGCAAGCAGCTTGTCCAGATCCTGCCAGAGGATCGTCTGCCGTAGCTGACCTTTGGTGGTGCCATAAATGTTGCGCGAAAACTTTTCCGCGATGTCATCAAAATTGCGATCCCGCATTGGGAGAGTTCCACTCGCTAACAGCAAAACCGCTATTTTGTCATACCCGGGCGGAGAATGAACCTCTCTGGTGTAAGATCACAGGTAATCGCCTGCTGTATGGTCAAAAAAGGAACCAAAAAGGATGCTTTTTACCCTGAAAAAAACCATTGGAGGCATGATGCTTCCCCTTCCGTTGCTGCTGATGCTTATCGCCCTGGGCCTGGCGCTGGTGTGGTTTAGCCGCTTTCAGAAAAGTGGCAAATCGATCATTACGCTCGGCTGGCTGGCGTTGCTGCTGTTAAGCCTGCAACCCGTCGCGGATAGCTTATTGCGCCCGATTGAAAATAAGTACCCGACCTGGCAGGGAAATCAGAAAATCGGATATATCGTGGTGCTGGGTGGCGGTTACACCTGGGATCCACAGTGGGCGCCAAGCTCGAACCTGATCAATAACAGTCTTCCCCGGCTAAACGAAGGCATCCGCCTGTGGCTGGCAAATCCGGGAGCAAAGATGATTTTTACGGGGGCGGCGGCAAAAACGAATCCGGTCAGCACGGCAGAAGCTGGCGCAAGAGTAGCTGAATCGCTGGGCGTACCGCGTACATCGATCATCACGCTGGACAGCCCAAAAGACACGGAAGAAGAAGCGGCTGCGGTGGAACAAGCCATTGGCGATGCGCCATTCTTACTGGTGACATCGGCGTCGCACTTACCCAGAGCGATGATTTTCTTCGAGAAACAGGGTTTACACCCGCTGCCGGCCCCCGCCAACCAGATGGCTATCTCTGCGCCTCTTAACCCGTGGGAACGGGCGATCCCGTCCCCGGTATGGTTGATGCACAGCGATCGCGTGGGCTACGAAACGCTCGGGCGCATCTGGCAGTGGCTAAAAGGCTCGTCAGGCGAGCCAGGGCAGGAGTGATTTTGTCGCGAGATCGAAGTTGGCGCGATTAAATCGCCCGGTATTAACCAGTTGCGCCACTTCATCCCATAACAGATAGAGCCAGCGTCGCCAGATAAACGCCTCAGCAACTGGCGCGCGTTGCAGGTAATGCCACAGCAACCCTTCTGCGAAAGCGCTGTCGTTTAGCCTGAACAGCTCGAACTCACGGGGTGCCCAGAGCATGACTCCGGGCCCTACCATCGCCAGCAGCTGATCGCTGCGGGAATCTTTTAACATACTGCGCAAGGTAAAATTGCCATGGATCAGCACGCAGTTGTCGTTAAACCCTTCAAACAAGGCCGGTAAGCATTCGCGGGTGCGAAACAGAATACGTTTATCCTGCATGGTCAGGCCGGTATTGCTGAACTGGTTTAGCGTTCCCCATAACACTTCAACCCGCTGGCGATACCAGAGAGGCCACAAATTTTCCTGTGTGCTATCGACAGCCCCCACCAGACCGCGGCTATCCTGTCGATGCCATGCGAGCAGCGCTTCAACAATCTGATCTTTTAGTTGCTCCCAGCGTTCCGGCGTACGCGCCGGGGCTTCAACGGACACTCCACGTAACCGTTCAATCAAAAGCACATCCGGGCCGGGGTGTTCTTCGTGCGTCATTACGCCGTAAACCGTTGGCATCCGCACCGTTCCTTCCCTTGCCAGCATCGACATTTTCCAGGCCAGCTGTCTGGCGACACCCGGCGAGGTAAAACTTCTGGCCATCAGCGGCATTGGGTTTCCCTGACTGTCATACAATGACCATAGTGCGGTGTCTGCCTTCTCATTCACGCACTCAACCCGGCTTAATTTCTCGCCAAGCAGATGGCTAAGTTCGGCACGCAGCTGTTCCATATGAGATTACCCCCATTAAGACTACTGCTTTTATAATGAGCGTGCTGGCGACGGTTGTCACCCGAATGAGATCAATTATGGGAAAGAAAAAGGAGAAAAGCCCAGGCGGTGAAACATCCCCCCTGGCGAGGGGATGCTGAGAGATTAACGCAGCTCTGCGCGAACGCGTTCGAGATCTTCTGGCGTATCAACCCCTGTGCCAGGGACTTCCTGAGCGACGGCAACGTGGATCTTCTCGCCGTACCACAGCACGCGAAGCTGTTCGAGCATTTCGATATGTTCCAGCGGACTTGGCGCCCAGGTGACATAGCGGCGGATAAAGCCTGCGCGGTAGCCGTAAATCCCCAGGTGGCGCAGGAAGGTATCGCCAATCGCCTCTTTCGACGCGGCAAAACGATCGCGATCCCACGGGATCGTCGCACGGGAGAAATAAAGCGCGTAGCCTTCTGCGTCCATCACCACTTTCACCGCATTCGGGTTGAACGCTTCTTCCGCATGGTGAATCGGCACTGCAAGCGTGGCCATTCCTACCTTACGCTGGGCCAGGTTTTCCGCAACCTGGCGGATAATCACCGCCGGGATCATCGGCTCATCGCCCTGCACGTTCACAATGACGGTATCGTCACTGAAACCGCATTTTTCGACCACTTCAGCCAGACGCTCGGTACCAGACTGGTGATCGACACGGGTCATGCACACTTCGCCACCCGCTGCTTCTACCGCACGGGCGACATCAGGGTGATCGGTTGCCACGATAACGCGATCGGCACCCGATTCGCGGGCGCGATCGAGGACATGCACAATCATTGGCTTACCGTTGATATCCACCAGCGGTTTACCTGGCAGGCGTGTTGAAGCATAGCGCGCAGGAATAATGACAACAAAACTCATGGTTTGCTCTCTTCTGCCACCAGTGAACGGGATTCGTTTTCCAGCAGAACCGGAATACCGTCACGCAGAGGGAAAGCCAGGCTGTCCAGTTTGCAAATCAGTTCTTGTTTATCCTGGCTGTAGTACAGTTTGCCGTTGCACACCGGGCAGGCAATAATTTCAAGTAAACGGTGATCCATAGTTCCTCCGTATGGGTAATCCCTAAAGCTTATCACAATCCCTTTTCAGGGAGTGCCTGTTTCCCAGCCACTTCGACAGGCGGTAAACAGTCCGTCAGGTAAACGCCCCAGCGTCACTTCCCGGGCGCCCTGCCAGACGGCAAAATCCGTCATTGCGGTGGCTAACCCTTTATCCAGCGTCGCGGTCACTTTTATCCCCTCTTCAAGATAGAGAGCGATAACCTCGAGTACGCCCGTTTTGCGGTGCATCTTGGCATCCATACGCCCGACCAGTTGCCCTTTATGCAGCAGCGGTAAAACGAAATAGCCGTACTGACGTTTTGGCGCCGGGGTGTAGCACTCCAGCCGGTAGCTGAAGTTAAACAGCTGCTCGGCACGTTTTCTGTCCCAGACCACCGGATCAAAAGGTGAAAGCACCGCGCTGTGCGTCGCCTGGAGCTTACCCTTCTGCGCCTGCGGCAACAGGGGCAGCAAATCGGCGTCCAGCCACATCTCACCGAGCGTTTCGACTTCAACTGGAATAACACGCTGCGCCTGTTGCCACATGTCCAGCAGCGGTTTTAGCGCTGGCTGGCGAAGCCGGTAGTAATCCGCCAGCCACTGCGGGCGAAAGATCCCCAGACTGCGGGCGCTGTTTGCCAGCATGATGGCTTCGGCATCCCCCTGCGAGAGCAGGTCTCGCTGGTCATCCCAGTGCGGCATTACGCGGTGCGTGAGGTCATACACTCGCTGAAAATTGCGACGTTCTATCACCATCACCTTTCCTGAGGTAAACAGCCCTTCAAGATGGCGCTTGTGCGGTTTCCACTCCCACCAGCCGCTCGCGCCTTTTCGTGGATGCTCAAAATCAACCGAACGAACCGGGCCGTTTTCCTGAATATGGGCAATCAGTTGTTCGATTTCCGCAGCGTGCTCCCGCATCCACTCCTGACGGTATTTCCAGCCCATTTTATCCGGGGAGAGCATCCGGTGACGTACCAGCGAAAAATCGCTGCGTGGCAGGAAACAGGCTTCATGCGCCCAGTATTCCATTAACTCGCCCTGGCTGAGCGCGTTGTCCAGCCACTGAGGCTGATACGCTCCCAGACGGCTAAACAGCACCAGATAGGGGCTACGGGCCACGATGTTAATGGTGTCAATTTGCAGCAGCGACATGCGCTGCACGGTGGAAAGGATATCGGAAGGTTGTGCGCGGCGACGGGGCTTTTTCAGCAGCCCCTGCGCGGCAAGGTGTAGATTACGTGCGGCTGAGAGTGAGAGTTGCGGTAAAGACATGCGTTTTCCTGTCAGTCAAAGCGCCACCAGAACCGCGTTTGCGATTAATGCATCAACGCAATCAGGTCCTTTAGCAATTGTTCCGGTTGCTCACCGCTGAGTTCAGCGTCAACCGGCAGATACCACCAGTTCTCTTTTGCAAAGGCGCGGCATTTCACTGCGTCTTTTTCTGTCATGATAAGCGTCTGCCCGGGAACGGCAAATGCTGCAACCTGTTCCGGCACCAATGCCTGATGGTCGGCCAGTGGAACACGCTTCTCAATCCTTGCCCCGCATTGCTCCAGAGTAGCGAAGAAACGAGGTGGATGCCCAATCCCCGCCATCGCGACCAGAGCAGGAAGTTGCGCAACAGCCTTGCGTTCCCCGGTCAGCAAATTCACGGCCAGACCAGGATGGAGATGCATAGGAATTTCACCCTGCTGCGCCACGCCACCATTCACAATGACCGCATCAACTGACTTGAGTCGGGAAGCACGTTCGCGCATCGGCCCGGCGGGTAACCACCAGCCATTGCCAAATCGACGAACGCCATCAATGACCACAATCTCTTTGTCACGCGCCAGCGCGTAATGTTGCAGACCGTCGTCAGTGATGATGATTTGTACGTCATGTTCAGCGAGGAGAGCCTGAACCGCTTCGCTACGTACAGGCGACACCGCAACAGGCGCACCTGTTCGCTGGTAGATTAAAACAGGCTCATCACCTGCTTCACTCGTCAGCGTGTCGGATGTCAGCAACAACGGATACTTAGCCGCTTTACCACCGTAACCGCGCGATACTACCCCAACGCGAATACCGCGCGCTTTAAGCTGTTCCACCAGCCAGATAACGACCGGCGTTTTGCCATTTCCACCGGCAGTCAGATTACCGACCACCACAACAGGAACCGGCGCACGCCAGGCACGTTTTATCCCCAGACGATAAAGCAGGCTGATGACACCGCTCACCAGACCGTAAAGCCAGGAGAGCGGCAGAAGCAACAGCCACAGTGGGGATTCACCTGACCAGATGCGTGCGATCATTCGCCAAACTGCATCTTGTGAAGCTGGGCGTAAACGCCACGATGTGCCAGCAGATCGGCATGGCTGCCACGTTCGACAATCAGGCCATCTTCAACAACAACGATTTCATCCGCCTGCTCGATAGTCGACAGACGGTGCGCAATCACCAGTGACGTGCGGTTCTTTTGCAGTTCATCCAGCGCAGACTGAATGGCTCGCTCAGATTCCGTATCCAGTGCTGAGGTCGCTTCATCGAGGATCAGGATTGGGCTATCGCGCAGCAGCGCACGCGCAATGGCGATACGCTGACGCTGGCCACCCGAGAGCAGGACACCGTTCTCACCGATGACCGTATCAAGCCCGTTATCCATCTTGTTGATAAAGTCCATCGCGTAGGCCATGCGTGCAGCGTTTTCAATCTGCTCGCGGCTGTACTCCTCAGTACGTGCATAAGCGATGTTGTTGGCAACCGTATCGTTAAACAGATGGACGTTCTGGGACACCAGCGCAACCTGATTACGCAGCGATTGCAGTGTGTATTCCCTGAGGTCGTGGCCGTCTAACAGGATCTCACCTTCGTTAATGTCGTAGAAACGCGTGATCAGGCTGGCAATAGTAGACTTACCTGAACCAGAACGTCCCACCAGCGCAACGGTTTTACCCGCCGGAATATTCAGGCTGATGTTGCGCAGCGCAGGGGTTTCGCGGCCCGGGTAGGTGAAGGTGACGTTACGGAATTCAACGTCACCCTGGGCGCGCTCAATAACGCGTTTGCCTTCGTCTTTTTCCTGTTCGGAATCCAGGATGCTGAACAGTGTCTGACAAGCCGCCATACCGCGCTGGAACTGCGCGTTCACGTTGGTCAGAGATTTCAGCGGACGCATCAGCGCAATCATCGAGGAGAAGACCACGGTGATGGTACCGGCAGTCAGGGTTTCCATCACGCTTGGGAAGCTTGCAGCATACAGGACAAACGCCAGCGCCAGAGACGCAATCAGCTGAATGACCGGGTCGGAAATTGAGGAGGCCGACACCATTTTCATCCCCTGGAGACGCATCTTGTTGCTGACCTTATCAAAGCGTTTTGTTTCGACTTCCTGACCGCCGAAAATTAACACTTCTTTATGCCCTTTCAGCATCTGCTCCGCGCTGGTCGTCACCTGCCCCATGGTGTTCTGCATGTTCTTACTGATATTACGGAAACGCTTAGAAACCATGCGGATCGCAATAGAGACAATCGGTGCCAGAACAATGAGGATGATCGACAGCTGCCAGCTGTAATAGAACATCATGATAAACAGGCCGATGATCGACGCACCTTCACGCACAACGGTAATCAGTGCGCTGGAGGAGGACGACGCAACTTGCTCTGAGTCGTAAGTGATACGTGACAACAACGTCCCGGTAGACTGCTTGTCAAAGAAAGAGACAGGCATCCCCATCATATGACTGAACAGTCGACGACGCATGGTCATAACCACTTTTCCCGACACCCATGAAATGCAGTAGCTGGAAATATAGCTGGTGATACCGCGTAAGATCATCAGTCCGATAACCACCAGAGGCATCCATAGCAGCACTGAGCGATCCGTTTTACCAAAACCGTCATCCAGTAACGGTTTGAGAAGCGATAGCATAAAAGTATCGCTGGCTGCGTTGAGGATTAACGCTACACCCGCCACGATCAAGCCTGTTTTAAAAGGTGCAATCATCGGCCAGAGTCGGCGGAACGTTTGCCACGTGGAGAGATCTTTGTCGTTATGCATTCAAAAAACCAGCACTTGTTGAAATAGCCGCATATTCTACCCGTTATCTACTGGCTCGCCAAACCACTGATGATACCAACGCTGTAAATATTGATCACGTAAGCGGCGGATTTGCCAGCCATGTTGCGAAAAAGTCACAGAGATTTGTCCAGATTGAGGTGTATCCAGCCAAAAATAGCCCTCTTTCCTGTAACGTCGGACCACTTTGGTCGACGGAAATCGCCATGCGTTATAGCGTGCTGCGGAGGCCAGTGCGACCTTCCCTTCCGTGCGCTGCACCAGTGGCAGTGAAGAAGAGGTGTTACTTCCATGATGAGGCACCTGAATGAGTGTAGACGTAAGATAACGCCAGTGATGGCTTACCATCGCCTGCTCAGCCTTAGCCTCAATATCCCCCGTCAACAGAATGCTCTGCTCGCCATCATCGATTTTTACCACGCATGAGCGATTATTCCCCGCTTCAGACAACGCTTCAGGCGGCCAGTGAACGGTGAAGGTTAACCCTCGCCATCGCCATTGTTGCCCACGAAAACAGGGAAGATGGCCTGCCCAGCGCAGCGGGCTTCTTATCCTTATGGCCGGCCAGGCTTTCTGTAATGAGGGTAGTCCTCCGACATGATCAAGATGCTCATGACTCAGGATAACCCCCTCGGGGACCAGGTGATGCCAGCGTAGCCAGGGAATAATAACCTGCTGGGCACTGTCGCCACCCGGCCAGGCAATCCCGGTATCGTACAGAATCGCCCTCCCGTCACGCTCAACAACCATAGCCAGCCCCTGCCCCACATCGAGCATATGCAGCGTCCAGCTATCATTTTTCACCGTTCTCCAGAGCGGGAATGTCAGTAAAACAGTGCCAGCAAGGCACACCGCCGGCGCTGTTTTCCAGAGTTGCAAGCGCCAGCCAATAACGGCGAACCAGGGAAGCAGTGTTAAATATTGCCAGCGTTCATCGATGTCCTGCCAGCCATCGGGTAAATGCATCAATAACCAGAACAGCAGCGCCAGGGATTTATCCGCCATAATCCAGATAGCCGTTTCCAGTACAGCTAACGGCAGCAAATGCAGCAACATGCCAAGCAGGATCAGCGGAACGGAGATGAACGTCACGAGAGGGACGGCAAACAGATTAGCCACTAACGAAGAGAGACTCATGCCATGGAAAATCAGTACCTGCAATGGCAACAGCAGCAGCAACATGCCCACCTGTAGATACAGCAGCTCCACAAATGGCTTTAGCCAGCGGTTCAGTCGCCAGGACGGCAGCGGTAACCATTGATACCAGAATATCAGTGCCGCTACCGCAAAAGCGGACAATACGAGGCTCTGCGAAAGCACAGCCATCGGGTCAACAACCAGAATAGTGGCCACACAGCACAGCCAGACCTGCCAGGCTGACCATCGTCGCCCGCTGAGTCGTAATACAGCAAAGGTCGCAAGCGAGATAACAGTTCGTAATGCCGGCGGTTGTAGGCCTGTCAGCCACGCATAGAAGGCGGCAAAAAACAGCCCCGCCAGTAAAGGCATCCGCCAGTTAATGACGTGGCTGGGTAAAAAAAACTGTCCCCCCCGGGCCAGTAGCCAAATAACCGATGCGGCAAGCGCAATGTGTAGCCCGGATATGGCCATCAGATGAATTGTGCCTGTCTCGCGCATCAGGTTATTGATTTCCCGGGACACTGCCAGACGCTCTCCCATTCCCAGGCCCAGGATCACCGGCCCCCAGCGATAAGGCGAAAGCGTATTTCGCAAAGAAGCTAGATAGCGTGAACGTAAACTACAGGAACCCTCGACAATTTCTGCCGCTGTAAATCTGCCGGTCAGCGTTTGATGTCGGGCAAATGCGTTTCGCTGCGAATCAAAGCCGCCATCATTTAACTCACCATGTACGGCTCTGAGGCGCAGCGTCATTGCCCAGCGTTGCCCTGCACAGGCTACCTGCGGCAAGTCATTGCCGTATAACACCACGCCCGTTGCGGGCCACCAGCGCTTTCCATTCAGGGAAACAATCGTTCCTTTATGGGTCGTTTCGCCATCCGTTTCAGTAATCACCACCTCAGCCTGTTGTGCTCCACGGGTTAAATGCTGCATCGGCCAGACGTGCTCCATTGCCGACAATACTGCCCAGGAAAAAAAGAGCATCCACAGGCCAGTAAAGCGCAATACCGTTAAGCGTTGTAATGAGAACACAATCCCTGCTGCGATCATCACCCACACCCCATGTATACCCGGCAACACGGGCAACCAGAGCAACGGTATTATTGCCAGAATGACACACGCACCGATCGTCGGTATCCCCATCACAACCTCCCTGTTTTGCAGGAGTATGTGGCTGATAAGGGTGAGAGTCAGGTGGAGAAAGAGAGAACTACAGCGGGCGCTGTAATGATTTTTTCAGTTTGCGGAAAAACAACAACAGAATTGCGGGACGTCTTCAGAAGAGAAAAAATACAAACAAAAAAAGCACCCTAAGGTGCTTTCTTTTTAACCCAGTTTAACCCTGACGGCTAAACTCAGTTGCCATAAATATTGGCGCGATCGCGCAGTTCTTTACCCGGCTTAAAGTGTGGAACGTATTTACCTTCCAGCTCTACTTTATCGCCAGTCTTCGGGTTACGCCCGGTACGTGGAGCACGGTAGTGCAGAGAAAAACTTCCGAAACCGCGGATTTCAATGCGCTCGCCCTGGGCAAGAGTGGTGGCCATATGCTCCAGCATCTCTTTAACAGCATCTTCCACAGCCTTCGCCGGGACATGCGGTTGCTGACTGGCAAGTCTCTCAATCAATTCTGACTTGGTCATGATTCCTCCGGTTCCTTCAAACCAATTAGCTGAACAGCTCATTAAACAAGGGCGGCCGTAGCCGCCCTTTGTTATTGATTACAGGACGAATCCTGCAATCTGTCAAGTCTGCTCCTCATCCTTCTCACTGTAATTGCGTTACAGCTCAAATGATGCAGAGAACTTGATATTACTCGCCTTTAGCTGCTTTGAAAGCTTCAGCCATTGCGTTGTTAGAGAAGTTTGCATCTTCCTGTTTGTTAACAGTTGCGATTGCATCTTTCTCGTCAGCTTCGTCTTTAGCACGTACGGACAGGCTGATAGCACGGTTCTTACGGTCAACACCGGTGAACTTAGCTTCAACGTCGTCGCCAACGCTCAGAACCAGAGTTGCATCTTCAACGCGGTCACGTGAAGCTTCGGAAGCGCGCAGGTAACCTTCAACGCCGTCAGCCAGTTCTACGGTTGCGCCTTTAGCGTCAACTGCAGTCACTTTACCGTTTACGATTGCGCCTTTCTTGTTCAGTGCAACCCAGTTGTTGAACGGATCTTCTGCGAGCTGTTTAACGCCCAGGGAGATACGCTCACGCTCTGCGTCAACTTGCAGAACAACTGCTGCGATTTCGTCGCCTTTTTTGTATTCACGAACTGCTTCTTCGCCTGCAACGTTCCAGGAGATGTCAGACAGGTGAACCAGGCCATCGATGCCGCCGTCCAGGCCGATGAAGATACCGAAGTCAGTGATAGACTTGATTTTACCTTCAACACGGTCGCCCTTGTTGTGGGTTTCCGCGAACTGCTGCCATGGGTTGTTTTTGCACTGTTTCAGGCCCAGGGAGATACGACGACGTTCTTCGTCGATATCCAGAACCATAACTTCCACTACATCACCAACGTTAACAACTTTGGATGGGTGGATGTTTTTGTTGGTCCAGTCCATTTCGGAAACGTGCACCAGACCTTCAACGCCTTCTTCGATTTCAACGAAGCAGCCGTAGTCAGTCAGGTTGGTAACGCGACCAGTCAGTTTAGTACCTTCTGGGTAACGTTTAGCGATAGCAACCCATGGATCTTCGCCCAGCTGTTTCAGGCCGAGGGATACACGAGTACGTTCGCGGTCGAACTTCAGCACTTTAACAGTGATTTCGTCGCCAACGTTCACGATTTCGCTTGGGTGCTTAACGCGTTTCCACGCCATGTCGGTGATGTGCAGCAGGCCATCAACGCCGCCCAGGTCAACGAATGCGCCGTAGTCAGTGAGGTTCTTAACGATACCTTTGACTTCCATGCCTTCCTGCAGGTTTTCCAGCAGCTGATCGCGTTCTGCGCTGTTTTCGGATTCGATAACGGCACGACGGGATACAACAACGTTGTTACGCTTCTGGTCCAGCTTGATAACTTTGAACTCAAGCTCTTTGCCTTCCAGGTGCAGGGTGTCACGAACTGGACGAACGTCTACCAGTGAACCTGGCAGGAACGCACGAATACCGTTCAGCTCAACAGTGAAGCCACCTTTAACTTTGCCGTTGATAACACCGACCACAGTTTCAGCTTCTTCGTAAGCTTTTTCCAGCGTGATCCAAGCTTCGTGACGCTTAGCTTTTTCACGGGACAGCAGGGTTTCGCCGAAGCCGTCTTCTACTGCGTCCAGCGCAACGTCAACTTCGTCACCGACCTGAATTTCCAGTTCGCCGGCTGCGTTTTTGAACTGCTCTGCAGGAATTGCAGATTCAGATTTCAGACCCGCATCAACCAGGACTACGTCTTTGTCGATAGCAACAACAACGCCACGAACGATGGAACCCGGACGGGTTTCGATTGTTTTTAAAGATTCTTCAAATAGTTGAGCAAAAGATTCAGT
Organism: Enterobacter sp. Tr-810; assembly: GCF_011752765.1. Classification (NCBI taxonomy): domain Bacteria; kingdom Pseudomonadati; phylum Pseudomonadota; class Gammaproteobacteria; order Enterobacterales; family Enterobacteriaceae; genus Enterobacter; species Enterobacter sp. Tr-810. Next base: position 630,396 of record NZ_VWWW01000002.1, read on the forward strand.
CATGTTTAATCTTCAGAGTTAGATTTAACGTCCACCTGGCTTCATGCCGGATGGGGTTGTTTCACATACCCGCTCACAATCCATTGCAGCGGGGGTACTACAAATTCTGTCGCGATTACGCGAGTGCCAGTTTTTGGCGCGCATATTGTAGCGCTTTTTCAATCACTTGCTCAATAGTTAAACTGGTTGAATCCAGCACTAATGCATCTTCTGCAGGAACAAGTGGAGCGACGGCGCGGTTACGATCGCGGTCGTCGCGCTCTTTTATCTCGGATAAAAGGCGATCAAAGTTAACACTAAAGCCCTTCTCCTGCAACTGAAGCATACGGCGATGCGCACGTTCTTCAGAGGAGGCATCAAGGAAAATTTTAACAGGTGCATCAGGGAACACCACGGTTCCCATGTCACGCCCATCGGCTATCAGGCCTGGTGCTTCACGGAAGCCGCGCTGACGACGCAACAGCGCCTCACGAACTCGCGGGAACGCAGCAACCTGAGAGGCGGCATTAGCCACTTCCTGAGTGCGGATTTCACCGCTCACATCTTCCCCTTCCAGGATCACTTCAAGGTTGCCGTCGGTCGACACAAAACGCACATCCAGGTGCGCAGCCAGCGGTACCAGCGCTTCTTCAGATGCGACATCCACATGGTGATGCAGCGCAGCCAGGGCCAGCACGCGATAGATTGCTCCCGAATCTAAAAGATGCCATTGCAATGCTTCCGCCATCGCCTTGCACAGAGTACCTTTCCCTGCGCCACTAGGCCCATCAATGGTGATTACCGGGGCAACTGCCGTCATCTTTTTCTCCTTAATAAAGGCATACCGTTAACATAAACGCCGCGCATTATACGCGCCAACGTGCGCAACTGTTACCTTTGCGTGCAAATTACGGATTTAATGAAGCAGAGTGTAGAAGAAATGGGCAGGAATGAACGTCAGGAAGCGTAAGGAAATGCCGCATCGCAGGATGCGGCATAATGTCATCAGGCCAGCGTGCTAATACGCGCCAGCTGTTCGAAGTAGTCCGGGAAGGTTTTCGCCGTACATTTCGGGTCGAGAATAGTGACAGGCGTGTCGGACAGCGCCACCAGCGAGAAACACATCGCCATACGGTGATCGTTGTAGGTGCCAATTTCCGCAACCTGCAATTTGGCCGGAGGCGTCACGCGAATGTAGTCTTCGCCCTCTTCTACCTCTGCGCCCACTTTACGCAGTTCGGTCGCCATCGCAAACAGGCGGTCAGTTTCTTTCACACGCCAGTTATAGATATTACGCAGCGTGGTGGTGCCTTTCGCAAACAGCGCGGCTGTCGCAATAGTCATCGCGGCATCCGGGATATGGTTCATGTCCATATCAATGGCGTTCAGCTCGCCATGCGTACAGGAGATGAAATCATCACCCCAGGTCACAACAGCACCCATTTTTTCCAGTACGTCAGCAAAACGGATATCGCCCTGCACGCTGTTACGGCCGATACCGGTGACTTTCACAGTGCCGCCTTTAATCGCACCGGCCGCCAGGAAGTAAGACGCCGAGGACGCATCGCCTTCAACCAGGTAGTTGCCCGGGGACTGGTACTGCTGTGCGCCACGCACGACAAAGCGCTGGTACGCCTCGTTTTCAACGTCAACACCGAAGGTTTTCATCAGGTGCAGCGTGATATCGATGTAAGGTTTAGAAACCAGGTCACCTTTAATGGTGATAACCGTATCCTGCGGTGCCAGTGGCGCGGTCATCAGCAACGCGGTCAGGAACTGACTTGATACACTACCGTCAACCTCAACGGAACCACCGGTAAAACCACCGCGCAGACGCAGTGGCGGATAATTTTCCTGCTCCAGATAATCAATCTGCGCGCCGCCCTGACGAAGGGCATCCACCAGATGACCGATCGGACGCTCTTTCATGCGCGGCTCGCCGGTCAGCACAATGTTGTTGCTGCCCAGACACAGGGCTGCCGCCAGCGGGCGCATCGCGGTACCAGCGTTCCCGAGAAACAGTTCCAGCTCTTCGCCAGCGTGCAGTGCACCGCCGTTGCCGGTCACTTCGCAACGTGTACGGTCGTCAGACAGCGTGTATTGAACTCCCAACGCTTTCAGCGCATTGAGCATATGGCGAACATCATCGCTGTCCAACAGGTTTGTAAGGACGGTGGTGCCGTTTGCCAGAGCTGCCAGCAGCAGAGCGCGGTTCGAGACACTTTTTGAACCAGGCAGATTAATGGTGCCATCTACCCGCGCGATAGGTTGTAACGTCAGGGATTCCATGAAACTTAACTCTCAACTCAACATAATAAAAACCCCGCAGCATAACTGCGGGGGTGAAAAACAGCGTGATTAACCGCGGCGACGTTCGAAGTCGACCATGAAATCGGTTAACGCTTTTACGCCTTCCAGCGGCATGGCGTTATAAATAGAAGCACGCATCCCACCCACTACGCGGTGGCCTTTCAGCGCGTGCAGACCCGCCGCGAAGGACTCTTCAAGGAAGAGTTTATCCAGGCTGCTGTCGGCGAGCTGGAACGGTACGTTCATGCGGGAGCGGTTAGATTGCGCCACGTCGTTACGGTAAAAATCACTCTTATCAATCACACCGTACAGAAGATCGGCTTTTTGCTGATTGATCTTGTCCATCTGCGCCACGCCGCCATTCTGCTTCAGCCATTTGAAGACCAGGCCTGCCAGATACCAGGCAAATGTTGGCGGGGTGTTGAACATAGAGTCGTTGTCGTTCAGCACGGTGTAATCAAGGATGGACGGGCATGACGTATGGGCTTTGCCCAGCAGATCTTCACGCACGATGACCAGCGTCAGCCCAGCCGGGCCGATATTTTTCTGCGCGCCCGCGTAGATGACACCGAAACGGCTGACATCAATTGGCGCGGAGAGGATTGTTGAGGAGTAGTCGGCAGCCACCACCACATCTTTGCCGAAATTCGGGGTCTCATCGATGGCAATACCGTCGATGGTTTCGTTCGGGCAATAGTGCAGGTATGCAGCGTTGTCAGAAAGCTGCCACTCGCTCATCGGCTTAACAGCGCGCAGGCCATCAACGGTGATTTTGCCGTCGATCACATTCGGTGAGCAGTATTTTTTGGCTTCTTTAACGGCGCTTGCCGCCCAGTAGCCCGCATCAACGTAGTCAGCAGTGGTTTTGTCGCCCAGGATGTTCAGCGGTACGCCAGCAAACTGACCGCGACCGCCGCCGTGGCAGAACAATACTTTGTAGTTCGAGGGAATATTTAGCAGATCACGAAAATCCTTTTCTGCTTCTTCAGCCACCTGAATAAATTCTTTGCCACGGTGACTGATTTCCATCACCGACGTGCCCAGACCCTGCCAGTCACAAAGTTCCTGTTGAGCCTGTTTGAGCACATCCGCCGGTAACATTGCCGGACCTGAACTGAAATTAAAGACTTGAGCCATTTCCCTCACCACGCTAAAAGCAATAAGTTATTACTGTGGATATCGGTTTTATCATTCAGTGACACGCGCCGCAATGTCTAAAACTTATGACCGGCGAAATGTGCCCGTCGTCACACAATACAATCTGCCACCCCACTGTAACAAAACCGACAAAATGGCTGTCAGGTGATGCGTTTGGCCCGGCTAACCTTCGACCATTCTGGATTCGCGCAGCGGGGACATAATTGATGCTCTCCTGCCTGCATCGCTTCGACATGGCTGCATCTTATACAAGCATACTCGCCCGTTTCCGGTATCGTCTTAAACCGCGCCACAAAGCTTTCAGGAAGAATACACAGTCCAGGCTTCACATCATCATCGTGATAGTAATAAATGCTGATTTGTCCGTTCGTTTCCATAATGGCCAGACGCACCTGCCCGAGCTGTTCTACGCTGTTGAGGCGCAGCTCCATAAAGAATTCAAATTCCGTCATATTGGCCCCGCGGACTTTCTCCCAGGCCAGTTGCCCCTCTTCGACGATGACCACCGGCTTCCCTTCGAGCAGGTCTTCCAGCTTTTCGCTTTTTGACATCAGCCACATCACCAGCCGGTACAGCAAGGCCAGCGAGACAAAAACCACGAAGACCGGCACCATCGGCACATCGTCATAAAAAGCAACATCCCCGGCCGCGGATCCCAGCGTCAGGATGATCAGCACTTCAAAAAGCGACATCTGACGAACGCCGCGACGCCCGGTAATTTTGAGGAAAAGAAAGACCAGGACGAAGGTATAAAGACTACGCAGCGCCACCTCCCATAAAAAATCGGGTGGAACTTTGTCAAATGCCATCCGATGAAGATCGAATGCTTTCATTTTTCTATGCCTTAACAGTGGGTTACTGTCACTAAGCATAGCCCAGTCATTTATTTTCGCCGAAGATAGCACCCGTCACGCAAAACCCGTATCATTGCGCGCTTTACGTACGATAAAAGTGAACGCCATGACTCAAACGTTTATCCCCGGCAAAGACGCCGCTCTGGAAGATTCCATCGCTCGCTTCCAGCAGAAACTGACCGACCTGGGCTTTAATATTGAAGAAGCCTCCTGGCTGAATCCGGTTCCTCACGTCTGGTCCGTGCATATTCGCGACAAAGACTGCGCGCTGTGCTTTACCAACGGTAAAGGCGCCACCAAAAAAGCCGCACTGGCCTCTGCGCTGGGTGAGTATTTTGAGCGTCTGTCCACCAACTATTTCTTCGCCGACTTCTGGCTGGGTGACACCATCGCTAACGGCCCATTCGTTCACTACCCGAATGAAAAATGGTTCCCGCTGACCGAAGATGACGAACTGCCGGAAGGCATTCTGGATGCCCGACTGCGCGCGTTTTACGACGCCGATAACGAACTGACCGCCAGTATGCTTATCGATTTGCAGTCCGGTAATGAAGATCGCGGTATCTGCGCCCTGCCGTTTACCCGTCAGTCTGACGAGCAGACCGTATACATCCCGATGAACATCGTCGGTAACCTGTATGTGTCGAACGGTATGTCAGCCGGCAACACCCGCAACGAAGCGCGTGTTCAGGGTCTGTCTGAAGTGTTCGAACGCCACATCAAAAACCGCATTATCGCAGAATCCATCAGCCTGCCTGAAATTCCGGCCGACGTTCTGGCACGTTATCCGGGCGTTGTGGAGTCTATCGCGAAGCTGGAAGCCGAAGGGTTCCCAATCTTTGCCTATGACGGCTCTCTGGGGGGTAAATACCCGGTTATCTGCGTCGTGCTGTTCAACCCGGCGAACGGGACCTGCTTTGCTTCCTTTGGTGCGCATCCTGATTTCGGCGTCGCGCTGGAACGTACGGTCACCGAGCTGCTTCAGGGCCGTAGCCTGAAAGATCTCGACGTGTTTACCCCACCAACCTTCGACGACGAAGAAGTGGCTGAACACGCGAACCTCGAAACCCACTTCATCGATTCAAGCGGTTTGATCTCCTGGGATATGTTTAAACAGGATGCAGACTACCCGTTCGTTGACTGGAGCTTTGCAGGCACCACCGAAGAAGAGTTCGCCACCCTGATGGCTATCTTCAAAGCTGAAGATAAAGAAGTCTACATTGCCGACTACGAACACCTGAGCGTATACGCTTGCCGTATTCTGGTGCCTGGCATGTCTGACATTTATCCGGCAGAAGATCTGTGGCTGGCAAATAACAGCATGGGTGCGCATCTTCGTGAAACGCTGCTGTCACTGCCAGGTAGTGAGTGGGAAAAAGAAGACTATCTGAACCTGATCGCGCAGCTGGACGACGAAGGTCACGATGACTTTACCCGCGTGCGTGAGCTGCTTGGTCTGGCAACCGGTAAAGACAATGGCTGGTACACCCTGCGCATTGGCGAGCTGAAAGCGATGCTGGCCCTGGCGGGTGGTGACCTGGATCAGGCGCTGGCATGGACAGAATGGACGATGGAGTTCAACCAGTCCGTCTTCTCCGCAGAGCGCGCTAACTACTACCGTTGCCTGCAAACCCTGCTGCTGCTCGCGCAGGAAGAAGAACGTCAGCCACTGCAATATCTGAATGCCTTCGTGCGTATGTATGGCGCCGACGCTGTAGAAGCAGCCAGCGCGGCCCTGAGCGGTGAAGAGCCGTTCTACGGCCTGCAAACGGTAGATAACGATCTGAAAGCCTTCCCGGCACATCAGTCACTGCTGAAAGCGTATGAGAAGTTACAGAAGGCAAAAGCCGCTTACTGGTCAAAATAAGCGCATATAACATTACCAACTGTAGGCGGATTCAATCGTCTGGGCTATATTACGGGGCAATTTCATTGCCCCGTTTTTTTATTTCTTTCGCAATGATTTTTGATTGTAATAATAAAGTTAAATACGGGTAAATATAATAATACTTACCCGAGATTAACTGTTACTTTTTATGGTAAATACTCCATTTTAATTAACTGTTTTAAGGGAGCGCGAACGAAAAAATTCAACTCTTTTCATAACTTTTAAAATTTATTTTTATACGGATAATCAAACACTTACTCCGCTTTCGCTGTAAAACCATACGCATTGCGGGCCTATAAGCCAGGCGAGATATGATCTATATCAATTTCTCTTCTATAATGCTTTGTTAGTATCTCGTCGCCGACTTAATAAAGAGAGAGTTAGTGTGAAAGCTGACAACCCTTTTGATCTTTTACTCCCAGCTGCGATGGCCAAAGTTGCCGAAGAAGCGGGTGTCTATAAAGCAACGAAACACCCGATGAAGACCTTTTATCTGGCGATCACCGCGGGTGTGTTCATCTCCATTGCTTTTGTCTTTTACATCACTGCCACGACCGGTACTGCCACAATGCCTTTTGGTATGGCGAAACTGATTGGCGGTATCTGTTTCTCACTGGGACTTATCCTCTGCGTCATCTGCGGCGCTGACCTCTTCACCTCAACGGTGCTGATTGTCGTCGCAAAAGCCAGCGGAAGAATTACCTGGGGCCAACTGGCACGTAACTGGTTAAACGTCTATGTTGGTAACCTGATTGGGTGTCTGCTCTTTGTTTTGTTGATGTGGTTGTCTGGCGAATACATGACCGCCAACGGCGGCTGGGGGCTTAACGTCCTGCAAACCGCAGACCACAAAATGCACCATACATTTATCGAAGCTGTCGCTCTTGGCATTCTCGCAAACCTGATGGTCTGCCTGGCTGTCTGGATGAGCTACTCTGGTCGTAGCCTAATGGACAAAGCCATGATTATGGTTCTGCCGGTTGCGATGTTTGTTGCCAGCGGCTTTGAGCACAGTATCGCAAACATGTTTATGATCCCTATGGGGATTGTAATCCGCAACTTTGCGAGCCCGGAGTTCTGGACTGCAGTTGGTTCAACCCCGGAAAGTTTCTCTCACCTGACTATTATGAACTTCATTACTGATAACCTGATCCCTGTCACTATCGGGAACATTATCGGTGGGGGTCTGTTAGTTGGGTTGACATACTGGGTCATTTACCTGCGTGGCGGCGACCATCATTGATGGTTTTCTCAGGCAGTAAATAAAAAATCCACTTAAGAAGGTAGGTGTTACATGTCCGAACTTAATGAGAAGTTAGCCACAGCCTGGGAAGGTTTTACTAAAGGTGACTGGCAGAATGAAGTAAACGTCCGTGACTTCATTCAGAAAAACTACACCCCGTATGAAGGTGACGAATCCTTCCTGGCTGGCGCAACTGACGCGACCACCAAGCTGTGGGACAACGTAATGGAAGGCGTTAAACTGGAAAACCGCACTCACGCGCCAGTTGATTTTGACACCTCCGTAGCTTCCACCATTACTTCTCACGATGCTGGCTACATCAACAAAGCCCTTGAGAAAATCGTTGGTCTGCAAACTGAAGCTCCACTGAAACGTGCAATCATTCCGTTCGGTGGTATCAAAATGGTTGAAGGTTCCTGCAAAGCGTACAACCGCGAGCTGGACCCAATGCTGAAAAAAATCTTCACCGAATACCGCAAAACCCACAACCAGGGCGTATTCGATGTTTACACCAAAGACATTCTGAACTGCCGTAAATCTGGCGTTCTGACTGGTCTGCCAGATGCATATGGCCGTGGCCGTATCATCGGTGACTACCGTCGTGTTGCACTGTACGGTATCGACTTCCTGCTGAAAGACAAATACGCACAGTTTGTTTCTCTCCAGTCTGACCTGGAAAATGGCGTTAACCTGGAAGCGACAATCCGTCTGCGTGAAGAAATCGCTGAACAGCACCGTGCGCTGGGCCAGATCAAAGAGATGGCTGCTAAATACGGTTGCGATATCTCTGGTCCTGCGACCAATGCTCAGGAAGCTATCCAGTGGACCTACTTCGGCTACCTGGCCGCTGTTAAGTCTCAGAACGGTGCAGCAATGTCCTTCGGCCGCGTATCCACCTTCCTGGATGCGTACATCGAACGTGATATCAAAGCAGGCAAAATCACTGAACAAGACGCTCAGGAAATGATTGACCACCTGGTCATGAAACTGCGTATGGTTCGTTTCCTGCGTACTCCTGAATATGATGAACTGTTCTCTGGTGACCCAATCTGGGCAACTGAGTCTATCGGTGGTATGGGCGTTGATGGCCGTACTCTGGTTACCAAAAACAGCTTCCGCTTCCTGAACACCCTGTACACCATGGGGCCGTCTCCGGAGCCGAACATCACTGTTCTGTGGTCTGAAAAACTGCCTCTGAACTTCAAGAAATTCGCCGCTAAAGTGTCCATCGACACCTCTTCTCTGCAATACGAGAACGATGACCTGATGCGTCCGGACTTCAACAACGATGACTACGCTATCGCTTGCTGCGTAAGCCCAATGGTCGTTGGTAAACAAATGCAGTTCTTCGGTGCGCGTGCAAACCTGGCGAAAACCATGCTGTACGCAATCAACGGCGGCGTTGATGAAAAACTGAAAATGCAGGTTGGTCCTAAGTCTGAACCAATCAAAGGCGACGTGCTGAAATTCGACGAAGTGATGGACCGCATGGATCACTTCATGGATTGGCTGGCTAAACAGTACGTCACTGCACTGAACGTTATCCACTACATGCACGACAAGTACAGCTACGAAGCCTCTCTGATGGCGCTGCACGACCGTGACGTTGTCCGCACCATGGCGTGTGGTATCGCTGGTCTGTCCGTTGCTGCTGACTCCCTGTCTGCAATCAAATATGCGAAAGTTAAACCAATTCGTGACGAAGACGGCCTGGCTGTTGACTTCGAAATCGAAGGCGAATACCCGCAGTTTGGTAACAACGATTCTCGCGTTGATGACATGGCGGTTGACCTGGTAGAACGTTTCATGAAGAAAATTCAGAAACTGACTACTTACCGTAACGCTATCCCGACTCAGTCTGTTCTGACCATCACCTCTAACGTTGTGTATGGTAAGAAAACCGGTAACACCCCAGACGGTCGTCGTGCTGGTGCGCCATTCGGCCCAGGTGCTAACCCAATGCACGGTCGCGACCAGAAAGGTGCGGTTGCCTCTCTGACCTCCGTTGCTAAACTGCCGTTTGCATACGCTAAAGATGGTATCTCTTACACCTTCTCTATCGTTCCAAATGCACTGGGTAAAGACGACGAAGTGCGTAAAACTAACCTCGCGGGTCTGATGGATGGTTACTTCCACCACGAAGCGTCCATCGAAGGTGGTCAGCACCTGAACGTGAACGTGATGAACCGTGAAATGCTGCTCGATGCGATGGAACACCCTGAGAAATATCCTCAGCTGACCATCCGTGTATCTGGCTACGCAGTACGTTTTAACTCCCTGACTAAAGAACAGCAGCAGGACGTTATCACCCGTACTTTCACTCAGTCCATCTAACTGGAATTGACTGAAATCACGCGTTAAAAAGCGTACAATAAAGGCTCCACGCAAGTGGGGCCTTTTTAACACCTTCCTCTCCATAGTCTCTTTTGCCTGCAATCTATACTTTATGGATAACAGCCAAAACAGACTTAACAGCCGGTTTGAGCTGTGCATACAACAGGTCCTGGACGGGCCGAATCTGGAGATATCACCGCAATGTCAACTATTGGTCGTATTCACTCCTTTGAATCCTGTGGCACCGTTGATGGCCCGGGGATCCGCTTTATCACCTTCTTCCAGGGCTGCCTGATGCGCTGCCTGTACTGTCATAACCGTGATACATGGGATACGCACGGCGGCAAAGAAGTCACCGTTGATGATTTAATGAAAGAGGTCGTGACCTATCGCCATTTTATGAATGCATCAGGTGGCGGTGTAACGGCATCCGGCGGTGAAGCCATTCTTCAGGCTGAATTCGTGCGCGACTGGTTCCGTGCCTGCCGTAAAGAAGGTATTCATACCTGCCTCGATACGAACGGCTTTGTGCGTCGTTACGATCCGGTCATCGATGAACTGCTTGAAGTGACCGACCTGGTCATGCTCGATCTCAAACAGATGAACGATGAGATCCACCAGAATCTGGTTGGCGTTTCCAACCACCGAACCCTGGAGTTCGCCAAATACATCTCCGGTAAGGGTATCAACACCTGGATCCGCTATGTGGTTGTGCCTGGCTGGTCAGATGATGATGACTCTGCACATCGACTGGGCGAATTTACCCGCGACATGGGCAACGTAGAAAAAATTGAGCTACTGCCCTATCACGAACTGGGTAAACATAAATGGGTGGCGATGGGTGAAGAATATAAGCTCGATGGCGTTAAACCACCGAAGAAAGAAACCATGGAACGCGTGAAAGGCATTCTTGAGCAGTACGGTCACAAAGTGATGTATTAAAAAAATCCCGGCGAGTAAGCCGGGATTTTTTTATCAGGCATGTGCCACTGGCGTTGGATGTTCGCCTGCTTTACGCAGCAGCATCAGGAGATAAATAAACGATACGCTGGCAATCATGATAAACAGCAGGTTGTCAGAATAGTTCTGCATCAGCATGGCCGTCAGCGTCGGCCCCAGTAAACTGCCGATGGTATAACTCAGGAGCAGTGCCTGGTTCATTGCCACCAACTGATGATGTTCGACTTTCTCACAGGCCCAGGCCATCGCTACCGGATAGAGAGTAAATCCCGCCGCCCCCAGAATAAACAGCGCAGGTGCCATTGCAGCACTGCTGAGCATCGCGAGGCACCCCATGATCACCACGAAGACCTGAACGCGCAGCACCAGGAGGCGGCCAAAGCGATCGGCAAGACGCCCAATCGGCCATTGCCCGACAATCCCCGCACTGACCATCACCGCCATCCAGAAACCGATCCCGGAATCACTAACCCCCTGATGGTTCAAATACAGCGGCATCAGGCCATAAAGCGAACCCAGCACTATCCCGGAAATGATACAGCCATTAACCCCCAGGCGCGCCTGACGCAGCCTCAGCATCGGCCAGACATGGGTCACTTCCTGGTGTTCGCTCTGCTGGTTAACAATGCGGGTAAAGAGCAACGGCAGAATAGCGGCCAGGATCATGCCCGTCACCCACGGCAGAACGCTCATCAGGTCGGTCGGCAATTTACTGACCATCAGTTGCCCAAGCACGGTTCCAACGTAGTAAACCATCATATATGCCGCCAGCAGGCGACCACGATTGCGCGACGTACCGCTACACATCAGGGCGCTTTCAACCACCACCCAGATCATCGCACAGCCCACACCCGCGATAAAACGCCAGACCATCCAGCTCCAGAATCCCACCATCAGGCCTAACCCAGCGCATCCGGCGGCAAAAATCAGCGATGCCAGATAATAGCTACGGTTAAAACCCACACGCTTAATCAGGCTCCCCGTGACCAGCGTTCCCAGGAGGTTACCTGTAAAAAAGGACGAGCTAACCATACCCACCTGCCAGGTCGGTAAGTTTTCATGGGCGAGCCAAAGCGGGACGAGGGTGTTTAACACCGCTATCGCCAGCGTCAGCAAAAGCAGGCCACAGAGCAACAGGAGCACTGGGCGGGTATAGGTGGACATGGATTAAAAACCGTGAGGAAGTTCAGATTTCGTGCGCATCATGCCACTGGCAAAAACAAAGTCAATCCACCGATTCAGGGCGCACGCACAATATGCTCCCTGTCGATTTAAAAAACTAATCCTGCTAATGCAACGCTTGCTATCGATATAAACTATCTGATTGTTTTTATTTACCAATATTCAGAATTAAAACCAAACGACAGTCGAAAAATTTCATGATTGAAAACAAAAAAGCCGGGCGCTATGTCCCGGCTTTATATAACAAAAAACAACGTTAACTGGCGATGGCCATACCAACCGTCATATGCAGGCCATAGAATACACCGCGGCCAATCAACTCACCCACCAGCACCAACACAAAGGCCAGGGACAACAGCGGTACCGTAGGCTGATAACCCTTAAGCTGAGGCACAATCCAGCACACCAGCGCCGCTACCAACAACACCACGCGCCAGGCCATCAGCGAACCGTAATCAGGCACCAGCGCAGACGCCTGCTGAATAGAGCTGTGGATCGTTGCCAGCTCTGCCCCCTGCATCAGGGCTACGATGGCACTCACCACCAGTGCCAGGAGTGAAACAGCCGGCAGCAAACGCATCGCCCAGCCGTCTACGCCCGCCACACGCAGCAACAGGAAGCCCAACAACGGCCCGCCGATGAACATCGTCAGGAAGAAGCTCATTGGCGTCCAGACGCTGTACCAGGTTGGCACGGTGTCGATAGTGTTATAAACCCGCACCATCATCCACACGAACACCACACCCAGAACCATAGTGACGATTAGCCACAGGCTACGCAGCCCTGTTGGCAACTTTTTCAGTGCAGCCAGCAGCCAGCCTAGCCCCCCCACCGCAAAGAAAATAGCGCCACTGGCAATTTCGTTACTGAGTGATGATGCACCCACGCGGTTCAGGGAATTAAACGCCCGCATCGGTGAACCGAGGTGCAGGGTTGAGGCGATAAAGCCAATGCCCATCAACACCCACAGGCCAAACATACTCAGCACCAGGCGTTGTTGCTGTTCCGCATTGAGATTTCCCTTAAGCAGCGCCAGAGCGAGGACGATAAAACCACCCGCAACGCACTGCCCGAAGACCGTGAAGATCATCAGCGGCCATTCATGCCATCCACTTCCCATCTCACACCTCCTTCGGATTTGCCAGGTAGCCGGTGGTATCACCCGTCGGACGGCTGTTGGCATTAGGTTTAATCACAATGCTTGGCTTTGTGAAGTGCGCAGACGGCAGGGGCGCCACTGCCGCAAGCTGGCCGTGCTTTTGGCGCAGCTCTTCAATTGGGCCAAAGTCCAGCGCACGCAGCGGGCAGGACTCCACGCAGATTGGCTTTTTGCCGTCTGCCACGCGGCTGTGGCAACCGTCGCACTTGGTCATATGGCCTTTGGCGGCGTTGTACTGCGGCGCGCCATACGGACAGGCCATGTGGCAGTAACGGCAGCCGATGCAGACATCTTCATCCACCACTACAAAACCGTCGTCACGCTTGTGCATCGCGCCGCTCGGACACACTTTGGTGCAGGCCGGATCTTCGCAGTGGTTACAGGCAATCGACAGGTAGTAGGCAAACACGTTCTGATGCCAGACACCGTTATCTTCCTGCCAGTCGCCGCCGGCGTATTCGTAAATACGGCGGAAGCTGACATCCGGAGTTAAATCTTTGTAATCCTTACAGGCCAGTTCGCAGGTCTTGCAACCGGTGCAGCGGCTGGAATCAATAAAAAATCCATACTGGGTTGTCATCGGTTACTCCTTACACCTTTTCAACCTGAACAAGGTTTGTGTGGGACGGATTACCCTTCGCCAGCGGCGATGGGCGCTGCGTGGTCAGTACGTTAATACTGCCAGCCTGGTCGATGCGATTTGCATCCGGGTTGTACCAGGCCCCCTCCCCCAACGCGACAACGCCAGGCATCATACGCGGTGTAACTTTGGCTTCGATATGCACCTCGCCACGACCATTAAAGATACGTACGCGATCGCCATTTGAAATACCGCGCGCTTTCGCATCCATCGGGTTGATCCACATTTCCTGACGGCAGGACGCTTTCAGTACATCAACGTTGCCGTAAGTCGAGTGAACCCGCGCTTTGTAGTGGAAGCCCGTCAGCTGCAACGGGAATTTCGCAGTCAGCGGATCGTTGTAGTTTTCGAAACCTGGCGTATAAATTGGCAGCGGATCAATCACATCCCCTTCCGGTAGCTCCCAGCTGGACGCAATTTTTGCCAGTTCTTCAGAGTAGATTTCGATTTTCCCTGACGGGGTGGTCAGCGGATTGGCATGAGGATCGTCGCGGAATGCCTTATAAGCAACATGATGCCCTTCCGGGTCGCGTTGCTTGTACATGCCCTGCTGGCGGAAGGTATCGAAGTCAGGCAGGTCAGGGATCGCTTTGCGGGAAAGTTCATGCAGATGACGCATCCATCCTTCCTGAGAACGTCCTTCAGTGAACTGCTGCTCAACGCCGAGACGCTTCGCCAGTTCGGAGGTCATCTGATAGATGGTTTTGCATTCGAATCGCGGTTTAATCGCCTGATCGGTGAAGATCACATAAGACATGTTGCCGCAGGAGGCATCCAGCGCGAAGTCCATCTGCTCTGATGCGGTGCAATCCGGCAGAATGATATCGGCATATTTCGCCGACGAGGTCATGTGACAGTCGATGACCACAATCATCTCGCACTTCTTATCATCCTGAAGGATCTCATGAGTGCGGTTGATCTCGGAATGCTGGTTAATCAGGCAGTTACCGGCATAGTTCCAGATCATCTTAATCGGCACATCCAGTTTATCTTTACCGCGCACACCATCGCGCAATGCCGTCATTTCCGGGCCGCGTTCGATCGCGTCGGTCCACATAAACATGGAAATACTGGTCTGGACCGGGTTATCCAGGGTTGGCATACGTTCAAATGGCACTTCATAAGAGCCTTCGCGCGCGCCCGTATTGCCCCCATTGATACCCACGTTGCCCGTCAGAATAGAGAGCATTGAAATGGCACGGGTGGCGATTTCACCGTTCGCATGACGCTGCGGCCCCCAGCCCTGGCTGATATAGGCCGGTTTCGCCGAACCAATTTCACGAGCCAGCTGAACAATACGTTCTACCGGAATACCGGTGATCGTGGATGCCCACTGAGGCGTTTTTGCCACGCCGTCACTGCCCTGGCCAAGGATGTACGCTTTGTAATGCCCGTTAGCAGGCGCACTGGCTGGCAGAGTTTTCTCGTCGTAGCCAACGCAGTATTTATCAAGGAAAGGCTGATCAACGAGGTTTTCAGTGATCATCACCCACGCCAGCGCACTGACCAGCGCGGCATCGGTACCCGGACGGATAGGGATCCACTCATCTTCACGCCCGGCACCAGTATCAGTGTAACGCGGATCGACGATGATCATGCGGGCATTAGATTTAGCACGAGCCTGTTCGAGATAGTACGTCACCCCGCCGCCGCTCATGCGGGTTTCACCCGGGTTGTTACCGAACAGCACCACCAGTTTACTGTTCTCGATATCAGATGGACTGTTGCCATCTGCCCAGCCACCGTAAGTGTAATTCAGCCCTGCGGCGATCTGCGCGGAAGAGTAGTCGCCATAGTGATTGAGATAGCCGCCGCAGCAGTTCATCAGGCGCGCAACCAGCGTTTTTCCTGGTGGCCAGGAGCGGGTCATGGTGCCGCCAAGCGTACCTGTACCGTAGTTCAGATAGATGGATTCGTTGCCGAACTCTTTGATCAAACGCTGCATGTTGGTCGCGATGATGTCGTAGGCTTCGTCCCAGCTAATGCGCTCGAACTTTCCTTCCCCGCGTTTTCCAACGCGTTTCATCGGGTACTTGAGACGATCCGGGTTATAGACGCGACGGCGCATTGAGCGGCCACGTAAACAGGCACGAACCTGGTGTAACCCGTCGTAGTTATCGTCGCCGGTGTTATCCGTTTCGACATATTTGATTTCGCCATCCACCACATGCATCCGCAGCGGACAACGGCTACCACAGTTAACGGTACAGGCGCTCCACACCATTTTTTCCGGGGCTGAAGCCGGGGACAGCGCATCCGCCGCCGACACCATACGAGAAAAAGGCAGAGTTAACGCACTGCTGGCAACAGCCAGACCGCCTATTGCCGTGGTTTTCATCAACCCACGGCGAGTGACCTCGGCAGCCAGTAAAGCATCAGGCGCTTTGATTTTCATAAAGACTCACTTTGGTTGCTCACAAATAAAAGAGATACGGTAGAAACCGCTATATAGTTTTATATATAACGAATTTCTCCGTTATTAGTTTTTTATGCTGGCTTTCATTCGGAGGAGTATTACTACTTTGGAGGGAGGCGTTATTGTTTCGTGTCAAAGCAGGGGCATAAAAAAAGCGCCCGTAGGCGCTTTTTTAATTTAAGACAAATTAACCGATGTACTGCTGGCCTTTCATGTACGGACGCAGCACTTCCGGGATCTCAATACGACCATCAGCCTGCTGGTAGTTTTCCAGCACCGCAACCAGCGTACGACCCACAGCCAGACCAGATCCGTTCAGGGTATGAACCAGACGGGTTTTCTTGTCTGATTTACTGCGGCAGCGAGCCTGCATACGGCGAGCCTGGAAATCCCAGACGTTAGAGCACGAAGAGATCTCACGGTAAGTGTTCTGTGCAGGAACCCAGACTTCCAGGTCGAAGGTTTTGCAGGCACCAAAGCCCATATCACCCGTACACAGCGCCATACGACGGTACGGCAGACCCAGCAGTTCCAGCACTTTCTCAGCGTGGCCGGTCATCTCTTCCAGCGCGTCCATGGACTCTTCAGGACGGACGATCTGTACCATCTCAACTTTGTCGAACTGGTGCATACGGATCAGACCACGGGTGTCACGACCGTAAGAACCTGCTTCAGAACGGAAGCACGGAGAGTGTGCAGTCAGTTTAATTGGCAGGTCGTCTTCGTCGATGATCTCATCACGCACGAGGTTGGTCAGCGGCACTTCAGCGGTTGGGATCAGCGCGTAGTTGCTGCTGTCTGCTTCTTCGTCCAGAGGACGCGTGTGGAACAGATCGCCGGCAAATTTCGGCAGTTGGCCAGTCCCGTACAGCGTATCGTGGTTGACCAGATACGGTACGTAGGTTTCGCTGTAGCCGTGCTGCTCAGTGTGCAGATCGAGCATGAACTGAGCCAGCGCACGGTGCAGGTGAGCAATCTGCCCTTTCATCACCACAAAGCGAGAACCGGTCAGCTTAACTGCGGCTGCAAAGTCCAGGCCAGCATGCATTTCACCCAGCGTTACGTGATCGCGAACCTCGAAGTCGAACTCGCGAGGCGTACCCCAACGTTTCACTTCAACGTTGTCGTTTTCGTCTTTGCCGACAGGAACGCTGTCGTCAGGAATGTTCGGGATAGCCAGTGCGATATCACGGATTTCGGTCTGAAGAGCGTCCAGCTCGGCTTTCGCCTGATCCAGCTCTTCACCCAGTTTGTTCACTTCCAGGCGTAATGGCTCAATGTCTTCCCCGCGTGCTTTCGCCTGGCCGATGGATTTCGATCGAGAGTTACGCTCTGCCTGCAGATTTTCAGTTTGTACCTGCAGAACTTTACGACGCTCTTCAAGAGCGCGCAGCTTATCTACATCCAGCTTAAAGCCCCGGCGTGCCAGTTTTTCAGCGACTGCGTCTGGCTCATTACGCAGCAGATTGGGATCGAGCATGCTTATCCTGTGCTTATCGAATTAAAATAGGAAAATGTGACCACAGCCTGCGGTCACAAGGATACTATGCCAACATTACCGCAACGATTGAACTAACGGTAGCGTTTTATAGGGCTATTTTGATCCTGTCCGGCGAGCCAGGCGAGCTTTTCGCCAATCTTGCCTTCAAGACCTCTGTTTGTGGGGTGATAATAGCGGGTTTGTGCCATCTCCTGCGGAAAATACTCCTCTCCGGCGGCGTAGGCATTGGGTTCGTCGTGGGCGTATCGGTATTCTTGCCCGTAACCCATCTCTTTCATCAGTTTGGTTGGCGCATTACGCAGATGAACCGGTACGTCATAGTCAGGACGTTCACGTGCATCTGCCAAAGCCGCTTTAAACGCGGTGTAGACAGCATTACTTTTTGGCGCACAGGCCAGGTAAACAATCGCCTGTGCGATTGCACGCTCCCCTTCCGCTGGCCCTACGCGGGTGAAGCAATCCCAGGCTGAAATCGCAACCTGCATCGCGCGCGGGTCGGCATTACCGACATCTTCCGACGCAATGGCCAGACAGCGGCGCGCCACGTACAGGGGATCACCACCGGCGCTAATGATCCGCGCATACCAGTACAGTGCTGCATCCGGTGCACTGCCTCGCACCGACTTGTGCAGGGCAGAGATCAGATCGTAAAAACGATCGCCTTTATTGTCGAAACGCGCGCTGCGTTCACCGGCAATTTCGGTGAGCAGTTCAGGTTTCAGCACACGCTTACCGGAATCATCCACTTCGGCCATATCAGCCATCATTTCCAGCGTGTTTAACGCACGGCGCGCATCCCCATTGACCAGCTCCGCAATCGCAAGCCGTGTTTCGTCCGGCAGGATGATATCCTGCCCGCCATAACCCCGCGCCTTGTCCTCCATCGCCTGAGTGAGAACCTTTTCGATATCGTCGGTTGTCAGCGATTTGAGCAGATAAACACGCGCACGGGAAAGCAGTGCCGAGTTCAGTTCAAAGGAGGGGTTTTCGGTCGTCGCGCCAATGAAGAAAATGGTGCCATCTTCAATGTGCGGCAGGAACGCATCCTGCTGGCTCTTATTGAAACGATGGACTTCATCAACAAAGAGGATAGTACGGCGTCCGGCATTACGGTTCTGTCTTGCGCGCTCGATAGCTTCGCGGATCTCCTTCACGCCGGAGGTCACTGCGGAAATGCGTTCAACATCGGCGTTTGCATAGCGGGCGATCACTTCTGCGAGCGTCGTTTTTCCCGTACCCGGTGGGCCCCACAAAATCATGGAGTGCAGATGCCCGGCTTCGATAGCACGGGGCAACGGTTTACCCGCAGCCAGCAGATGCTGCTGACCGATGTACTGCGCTAAATTTTCTGGCCGCATACGAGCGGCCAGAGGTTGAAACGCATTATCTGAAAAATCGAGCGACAGGTTGCTCACTCACGCCTCTTACTTATTGCGTTGGTCGTCCACCGTTACGCCCTGCGGCGGGGTAAAGGTGAATTTCGATGCATCGACAGCGCCGTTTTGCTGGGATTTGAGCTGGTAGCTGCTACGCTGATCGTCCTGCTCAACCGCACCAAACTGATTGATGGTTCCGTTGGTGCTCACGTTAATGGTGAACTGTTTCAGGTTTCCGTTGCTGCCTTTCGGCGTCAGAACAAACTCATCACCATTCTGTTTGATATTGTACTGCTGCCAGTCGCTGGACTGGTTACGGGCAATCAGCATAAACGGGGTATTGCTGGTGGCATCTTTCAGCCAGGTGGCGGTTGCCTGCTCAACAAACGGGTTGAAGAACCACAAGGTTTTACCGTCTGACACCAGAATGCTTTCATCCGGCTGTGTCATATGCCAGTTAAACAGATTAGGGCGTTTTACCCACAGATCCCCCTGACCTTCCTGCACCGCATTACCGCTGCCGTCAGTCACTTTTTGGGTGAAGCTGGCGTGGAAACTGCTCACTTTATCCAGTCGGCTTTTAAGGTCGCTGGCTGCATCAGCCCAGACGCTGCTGGCAACAAAACTGGTCAGTAATGCACAGGCGATTGCGAATTTTTTCATTGTTATTCCTTAAAATACGTCATCCCGATATGGGGTTCTGCCGTCTATTGTGAACCTGCCCGCAGGCAGGCGACAGAAGAAAATGCTTAATTTTTGCTGATTTACCCTTCTTTGCAATCGGTGAAGGGTCAATCAAACGGCGGCGGAGCCAGCACCTCACGGTTACCGTTATGCCCCTGCTCGCTCACGATACCCTGCGCTTCCATCTGCTCGATGATGCGGGCCGCACGGTTGTAACCGATACGGAACTGACGCTGTACCCCGGAAATGGACGCTTTACGTTTCTCAGTCACGAAGTTAACCGCCTGATCGAATAACGGATCCAGCTCTTCACCACCGTCAAAGCCACCGCCACCGCCTTCACTTTCAGTGTCAGAGGTAATGCCATCCACGTACTGCGGACGACCACGCGCTTTCCAGTCCTGCACAACCGCGTGAACTTCCTCATCGCGGACGAATGCACCGTGGACACGCACTGGCGAGGTGGAGTTCGGGCCGGAGTAAAGCATATCACCCATACCCAACAGCGACTCTGCGCCACCCTGATCCAGGATGGTACGCGAGTCAATTTTACTCGATACGGTAAACGCGATACGCGTTGGGATGTTCGCTTTAATCAGACCAGTGATGACGTCCACGGATGGACGCTGCGTCGCCAGTACAAGGTGAATACCGGCTGCACGCGCTTTCTGCGCCAGACGGGCAATCAGCTCTTCAACCTTCTTACCGACGGTCATCATCAGGTCAGCGAATTCGTCTACCAGCACGACGATATAAGGCAGTTTTTCCAGCACCGGATGCTGAGCATCCATACTGTCACCCGGCTTCCAGTAAGGATCCGGAATCGGGCGCCCCATACGTACTGCTTCAGCGATCTTCTCGTTATATCCCGCCAGGTTACGTACGCCAAGCGCCGACATTAACTTATAGCGACGCTCCATCTCATTAACGCTCCAGCGCAGGGCGTTAGCAGCGTCTTTCATGTCGGTGACCACTTCCGTCAGCAGATGCGGGATACCTTCATAAACAGAGAGTTCCAGCATTTTCGGGTCGATCATGATGAAACGCACATCTTCCGGCTGCGCTTTGTAGAGCATACTCAGGATCATGGCGTTCACACCGACCGACTTACCTGAGCCCGTCGTACCCGCCACCAGCAGATGCGGCATTTTCGCGAGGTCAGCCACCACTGGATCGCCTGCAATATCTTTACCCAGCACCACGCTCAACGGTGATGGATTCTCGCGGAATTTGGCGTTATCCAGCACTTCACGCAGATAGACAGTCTGGCGTTTCTTATTTGGCAGCTCCAGGCCGACATAAGGTTTGCCCGGGATAACTTCTACCACACGCACCGCAACGGTCGACAGCGAGCGCGCCAGGTCACGAGACAGGTTAGAAATTCGCGCGGCTTTAACGCCAGGCGCCAGATTCAGTTCGAAACGGGTGATAACCGGACCTGGGGAATAGTTCACTACGTCCGCCTTAATGCGGAAATCAGCCAGACGCGCTTCCACAAGACGCGCCATCTGTTCCAGCGCAAAGGTATCTACCGGTTCAACTTCTGACGGAGGCGGCGTTAACAGATCCAGCGACGGCAGCGGCGTGCTTGGGCGTTGCAGCGGACGGCTATCACCGTTGCGCATCAGCAGCGGGTGAATCAGACTTTCCTTCGGCTGTGCTGGTGGCTGCTGGAACTGCGGCGCGTGCTGAGGCTGTTGCGGCTGCGCATAAGCCTGTGGCGCTGGCTGCTGCACGTGCGGTGCAGGCTGCTGGTACGCAGTTTGCGTTTCAGGCATCACGCCTGGGGTGAATAACGGCTCACTCGGGCCATCATCAACCAAATCTTTCATTGGCGAGAATTCGAAGTCAGATAACGAGAACGGATTTGCTCCCGCAGGCTGCTCACCGGAATAGCGTTGCTGCTGAGTGGCAGCAAACTGGCGCGCTAACTCTGCTTCGGCTGCGTCGTCTTCATCTTCTTCATGAACATGAGTCGGCCGGGCTTCGTGTTGATATTCTTCACCATAACGCTGCTGCTGTTGTGCAGCAAACTGACGGGCCAGTTCATCCTGCTGCATCTCATCGGCATCATCTTCATACTCAGATTCACGCGCTTTCTCCTCAGCCATACGCTGAGAAGGTAATTTGATGCCATAGGACGCCAGCTCGCGGCGGGTAGGAACACGCACGCGATTAGGACGAGGAAGCTGCGGGCCAATACCCTCTTTCACCTGTGGACGCGGTGCGCCACCGGATGCCAGGCTAAAGACAGGCGCAGCCACTGCCGCCGCCGCGGTAGCGTGCTTCACGCTTTCCGCCACCGGTGTAACAACCGGTGTCGGATCGACTGGCGGTACCGAAACGGAAGGAGCCCTGGTGACGGGTTCTTGTACCGGTTCCGGTACGGGCTGATACCAGGCGGCCAGTTGTTCGCGCTCACGCGCGCGGCGTTCTTCAACTTCTTCAAAATAGTACATTGGTGGGCGAGTCGGTTTGACCTCTTCCACTTCAACCTGTGGTTCAGCTTGTGGCTCAACATACGGCTGAGCAGGCTCAACTGGCGCATATTCCTGATAAGGCTGAGACACCGGCGCGTCATACTCTGCGTATGGCTGTGGCGCGTATTCCGGTTCTGGCTGGTACGGCTGCTGCCACTGTTCCTGCGGCTGTGCTGGCGCATAGCTCTGCGGCTCAGGGGCAATGACAGGCTGATGCGCAGGAATGACAGGCGCTTCTTGCCACTCAACCGCAGGTTGCTGGACAACAGGCTCTGGCTCATACACCGGCGCGGAAGGCATGACTGCCTCAACAGGCGCAGCATAGGCCTGAGCGGCTGTCGTTGCCGCTGCTGCTGCCGCGACAGGTTCGGTAACTGAATGACCATTTAACAACGGGTCATATTCGTCGTAATCACCCGGCATGGCACGACTGCCAGAGAAGAGCACATCATCAGGGTCAACAGGAGTACCCGCGGCACGGTATTCAACCTGCTCATCGTCATCCATGCGTTTGCCGGAGAAGAGCGCGGCATCGGTTTTACGCCCTAACGGATTAGCAAATTTTTCGGCCACGCGTTTGCGGCGCGCCAGCGCGCCACGCATTATACGCGTACGGCGAGATTCTCGATGCTGAGTTGGAGGTGTATCCTCTTCGTCCTCATCTTCGTATTCGTCTTCATCTACCCAGGTATCATCACGACGGGTACGGTTGCTGGCAAACGTCAGAATATTAAGGATCAGACTGCCGAGTTTTTCGGCAATGCTCACCCAGGACCAGCCAGTAAACAGTGTTAACCCCGCCGCCCAGATACAGAGCAGCGTGATGGTGCCGCCGCTGCTGTGCAGCATTGGTTGCAGTGCAGTACTCAGCAAGCTGCCAATCACCCCACCGGAAGCGAAATACCAGATATCGTCGGCGTTAATCGCCGCCAACCCGCAGGAGGTCAGGATCAGCGCCAGGGCGCCAATCAGACGCAGCGAAACCGCGAAATAATCGATGTATTCATCGTTCTGACGATGACGCCAGGCAAACCAGCAGCCACCGATGATGATCACCGGGATGGTATAGGCCATGACACCGAAGATGAAAAACAGGGTGTCCGCAAGCCAGGCGCCGGGCGTGCCACCTAAATTATGGATAGGTTCATGCCATGCGGTTTGCGACCAGCTCGGATCTGAGGGGTTGAAACTGAGTAAGGCTGCCATCAGCCAGACGGCAAAAAGGGCAATAACAATCAGCAACGCCTCAAGGAGTCGACGTCCGCTGCTTAGCTTCGATAGTGTGACTTCTTTGTCTTCAGTATATTCCTGGCTCAAGAAAGGCTCTCCAGGTATCAGGCATGTCCTGCCTGTTTGCTAAAACGGACAACAGCGCCGGGTATCCCCGGCACTGTTGCTGTATGGATTAACAGGAGTGTAATCAAACTACGCTGATTTTGCACCTGTTCCGTGTTAGCGCGTCTTAATAACCAGACGATTGCTCTGTTTGACCTCTTCCATCACCACATAAGTACGGGTGTCGTTCACGCCTGGCAGACGCAGCAGGGTTTCACCCAGCAGCTTACGGTAGGCGGACATATCAGGCACACGGGTTTTCAACAGGTAGTCGAAATCACCGGAAACCAGATGACACTCTTGAATTTCTTCAAGTTTTTGTACAGCGGCGTTAAATTGCTCAAACACATCCGGGGCACCACGATTCAGAGTAATCTCAACAAATACCAGAAGTGAGGCATCCAGATAATGCGGGTTCAGCAGAGCCGTATAGCCCTGAATAAAACCCTGTCTTTCCAGTCGGCGCACACGCTCAAGGCACGGCGTCGGGGAAAGTCCCACACGTTTTGAAAGCTCGACGTTGGAAATACGCCCATCCTTTTGCAATTCATTAAGAATGTTACGATCGATACGGTCGAGATCTTTGCCAGGGCGCTTCTTGCTATCTACCATTATTATTGTCTCTCTGTATTCCTTCCCTACTCCTGCCTGGACCCTGTGCACATCACTGTTCAGAGCCTGTACCCGTTATTCATCACATCGCCTGATTATGTAATATGCGCGATGCGGATTCGGGTTCTACGGTAAGAAGACCGGTGCCTGAAATGGCTGCCACCGACATCACGTATGGCGTCTGTCCACACCATGCGTAGATTTCACTGACCCGGTAAAAATGGCATTTACGTGCATGTCTATGCGACACACTGTTAACGCGGTTTTTTTCTTCCTTCAATGTTTTCGCAAAAGCGCAGGGGATTGTCAAAGCAAAACATCGATTTTTAGTACAACATGCCGGATATTCATAACGACTGGCCATTAATCCTCATTTTATTGCCTTATAATCGACCGGTTTTCAGTAGAAAGCGTTATGTTATAGCGCTCAATCCATCGCCAGCGTCTATTGCACATATCGATATCAAAATTTCTGCGCTCTTTTTTTACGGCAACAAATTCCCTACAATCCTGCCAAATGTCTGCCAACAACAATGGGGATCTCATGGGCACGGCCAAACACAGTAAGCTGCTAATTCTTGGTTCTGGACCTGCGGGATATACCGCGGCCGTCTATGCTGCGCGCGCTAACCTGCAACCGGTTTTGATTACCGGTATGGAAAAAGGCGGTCAGTTGACCACCACGACTGAAGTAGAAAACTGGCCAGGCGACCCGAACGACCTGACCGGGCCGCTGCTGATGGAGCGCATGCACGAACATGCGACCAAATTCGACACCGAAATTCTGTTCGATCACATCAACAAGGTTGACCTGCAAAATCGTCCGTTCCGCCTGACAGGCGACAGCGGTGAGTACACCTGTGATGCGCTGATTATCGCGACAGGTGCTTCTGCGCGTTACCTCGGACTGCCGTCTGAAGAAGCGTTCAAAGGCCGTGGCGTTTCTGCCTGTGCAACCTGCGACGGTTTCTTCTACCGTAACCAGAAAGTCGCGGTTATCGGTGGCGGTAACACCGCAGTAGAAGAAGCGCTGTATCTGGCGAACATCGCCTCTGAAGTGCACCTGATCCATCGCCGCGACACCTTCCGCGCAGAGAAGATCCTGATCAAACGTCTGATGGATAAAGTGGCGAGCGGCAATATCGTGCTGCACACCAACCGCACTCTGGAAGAAGTTACGGGCGATCAGATGGGCGTTGCTGGCCTGCGCATCCGCGATACGCAGAACACCGACAACGTAGAATCACTGGAAGTGGCGGGTCTGTTTGTGGCTATCGGCCATAGCCCGAATACCGCTATCTTTGACGGTCAGCTTGAACTGGAAAACGGCTACATTAAAGTGCAGTCTGGTATCCACGGCAACGCGACCCAGACCAGCATCCCGGGCGTCTTCGCTGCGGGCGACGTGATGGACCATATTTACCGTCAGGCGATCACCTCTGCCGGTACCGGCTGTATGGCCGCGCTGGACGCTGAACGTTACCTTGATGGGCTGGCTGAAACAGGTAAATAATCTTTACAAGTCAGTAACAAACGTAAATAAAGGCGGCGATAAGTCGCCTTTATTGTCTCTCCGTTGTAACATTGCCGTGCCCAATTTCTAATAACGTCACCTGCAAAGTACGCAATGGAAAAAACCCGTCAACAAGAGTTAACTCGCTGGCTTAAAAAGCAAAGCGTTATTTCCCGCCGCTGGCTGAATATTTCCCGTTTGCTGGGACTTATCAGCGGTCTGTTGATTGTTGCCCAGGCATGGCTGCTGGCCCGCATTCTCAATCATATGATCATGGAGAACATCCCGCGCGAAGCGCTTCTGATGCCCTTTATCGTATTAGTCCTGATCTTTGTTCTGCGCGCCTGGGTGGTCTGGCTGCGTGAACGTGTCGGGTTCCACGCCGGACAGCATATACGCTTCGAAATTCGCCGCCAGGTGATCGACAGGCTCCAGCAAGCGGGTCCCGCCTGGATACAGGGCAAGCCTGCCGGAAGCTGGGCGACGCTTATCCTTGAGCAGATTGACGATATGCACGACTATTACGCGCGCTATATTCCGCAGATGGCGCTGGCCGTATGCGTGCCGTTGCTGATTGTGGCCACCATTTTCCCGTCTAACTGGGTTGCCGCCCTTATTCTGCTCTGCACCGCTCCGCTTATTCCGCTGTTTATGGCGATGGTAGGGATGGGTGCGGCAGATGCTAACCGCCGTAACTTCCTGGCGCTTGGCCGCTTAAGCGGCCATTTCCTGGATCGCCTGCGCGGGATGGAAACCTTGCGTATTTTTGGCCGCGGTGAAGCCGAAACCGAAAATATCCGCGTGGCGTCGCAAGATTTCCGTCAACGGACAATGGAAGTGTTGCGTCTGGCGTTTCTGTCGTCTGGCGTACTGGAATTCTTCACCTCCCTGTCGATTGCGGTGGTGGCGGTGTACTTTGGTTTCTCTTATCTTGGCGAACTCGATTTTGGCCACTACGGCACCGGCGTTACGCTTTCAGCCGGTTTTCTTGCCCTGATCCTGGCGCCTGAGTTTTTCCAACCGCTTCGCGATCTTGGTACCTTTTACCACGCCAAAGCACAGGCAGTGGGTGCCGCTGACAGCCTGAAAACTTTCCTTGAAACGCCGCTTGCTCACCCGGAGCGCGGTGAAATTACGCTGAACAGCAAAGAGCCTGTTACCGTTGAAGCAGTCGATTTCTCTGTTTTATCACCTGAAGGTAAGGTGCTGGCCGGGCCGCTGAACTTTACGCTTTCGGCGGGTCAACGCGTTGTTCTGGTTGGAACCAGCGGTTCAGGTAAAAGCTCACTGCTGAATGCGTTATCAGGTTTTATGGCGTATACCGGCTCGCTGCGAATTAATCATGCCGAACTGCGCGAGCTTGACCCTGACGCATGGCGCAAACAACTCAGTTGGGTGGGGCAGAATCCACAATTACCTGCCGCCACACTGCGTGAGAACGTGCTGCTTGCACGCCCTGATGCGCGTGAAGATGAGCTGCAATCGGTTCTTGACCGTGCGTGGGTCAGTGAGTTTCTGCCTTTGCTTGCGCAAGGTGTTGATACCGTTGTGGGCGACCAGGCGGCAGGCTTATCCGTCGGTCAGGCGCAGCGTGTCGCCCTTGCCCGCGCCCTGCTGAATCCATGCCAGTTAATGCTGCTGGATGAACCCGCGGCCAGCCTTGATGCTCACAGCGAACAACGGGTGATGCACGCCCTGAACGCAGCGTCATTGCAACAAACCACACTCATGGTCACGCACCAGCTGGAAGGTATCACCGACTGGGATCAGATTTGGGTCATGGAGAATGGCCATATTGTCGAGCAAGGCGATTACGCCTCTCTCGTTGCTGCGCAGGGGCCATTTGCCACCCTGCTGGCTAACCGTCAGGAGGATATCTGATGCGCGCCCTGCTCCCTTATCTTGCCCTATATAAACGTCACAAATGGATGCTGACGCTCGGGATTGTTCTGGCGATTGTGACTCTGCTTGCCAGTATCGGGCTGCTCACGCTTTCCGGCTGGTTCCTGTCGGCCTCTGCTGTGGTGGGTGTTGCCGGGCTGTACAGCTTTAACTATATGCTGCCCGCTGCGGGCGTTCGCGGTGCGGCGATTACCCGTACGGCCGGACGTTATTTTGAGCGTCTGGTCAGCCACGATGCGACATTCCGTGTGCTTCAGCATCTGCGTATTTACACCTTCAGCAAATTACTGCCCCTGTCCCCTGCCGGGCTGGCGCGTTTTCGCCAGGGTGAATTGCTCAACCGCGTGGTTGCAGATGTCGATACCCTGGACCACCTCTACTTGCGCGTGATTTCTCCGCTGGTGGGGGCGTTTGTGGTGATTGTGGTGGTTACCCTTGGGCTTTGTACGCTCGATGTCACTATCGCTCTGACACTGGGCGGCATTATGCTGCTGACGCTGTTCCTCCTGCCGCCGCTGTTTTACCGCGCAGGCAAGCCAACCGGAGAAAATCTGACGCGTCTGCGCGGCGAATACCGCCAGCAGCTGACATCATGGTTACAGGGACAAGCTGAACTCACCATCTTTGGTGCCAGCCAGCGCTACCGCGCCCGGATGGAAAGCACAGAGCTGAACTGGCATGAAGCCCAGCGCAGGCAATCTGAACTGACCGCCTTTTCACAAGCGCTGATGATGCTCATTGGTGGTTTTGCCGTCGTGGCGATGCTGTGGATGGCATCCGGCGGTGTGGGTGGCAATACACAGCCTGGTGCGCTCATCGCACTGTTTGTCTTCTGTGCACTGGCAGCATTTGAAGCGCTGGCCCCGGTCACGGGCGCCTTCCAGCATCTGGGGCAGGTTATCGCCTCCGCAGTGCGTATTACCCAAATCACTGAACAAGAGCCAGAAGTACAGTTCCATGCACAGCAAACTGCCGTTCCGGCGCAGGTTGCTCTTCAGCTCCGGGACATTACCTTCGCCTATGCAGGGCAAACGCAAAACGCGCTGGAAGGCATTAATTTGTCTGTCGCTGCGGGTTCGCGTATTGCACTGCTCGGGCGAACAGGCTGTGGAAAATCAACACTTTTACAGCTGTTAACCCGCGCATGGGATCCGCAGCACGGGAACATTTTGTTTAACGATGTACCGCTACGCGAATTTAGCGAGCACGCCCTGCGTAAGACCGTCAGCGTTGTACCGCAAAGGGTGCACCTGTTCAGTGCCACGTTACGTGAGAACTTGCGTCTGGCAGCACCTGAAGCCAGTGACGACGTGCTCAGTGCCATGCTTGAACGTGTTGGGCTGCACAAGTTGCTCGAAGATGACGGTCTGAATAGCTGGCTGGGTGAAGGTGGTCGTCAGCTTTCTGGAGGGGAGTTACGCCGACTGGCGATTGCACGAGCATTACTGCACGATGCGCCACTGATGTTGCTGGATGAACCAACCGAAGGACTGGATGCCACGACAGAGAGCCAAATCCTTGATTTACTGGCGAATGCTATGGTTGGTAAAACGGTGATTATGGTGACACACCGTCTGCGCGGACTGGCGAGTTTTGATCAGATAATTGTGATGGACAACGGTCACATTATTGAGCAAGGTAGTCACACAGAACTGTTAGCGAAACAGGGTCGCTACTACCAGTTTAAACAGCGTCTGTAGACTATATTTGAACCGATCCTAACTCGCGTATTGGAGTTCTGCTGTCATGCGCCTGGTCCAGCTTTCTCGTCATAATATAGCGTTCCCGTCCCCGGAAGGCGCGCTACGTGAGCCCAACGGATTGCTGGCATTAGGCGGCGATCTCAGCCCTGCTCGGCTATTGATGGCATACCAGCGCGGGATCTTCCCCTGGTTTTCCCCAGGCGACCCCATTTTGTGGTGGTCGCCCGATCCGCGTGCCGTGCTGTGGCCTGCGCATTTTCACCTCAGCCGTAGCATGAAGCGATTTCACGCCAAATCACCTTATCGCGTGACCCTCAACCATGCTTTTGGCCAGGTTATTGAAGGATGCGCCAACGATCGTCACGAAGGGACATGGATCACCCACGATATCATTACCGCTTACCACCGTTTGCATGAGCTGGGTTATGCGCATTCCATCGAAGTCTGGGATAAAAGCGAACTGGTTGGCGGTATGTACGGGGTGGCGCAAGGAACACTCTTCTGTGGCGAGTCGATGTTCTCCCGGGCGGTGAATGCCTCGAAAACCGCGCTGCTGGTTTTCTGCCAGGAGTTTGCCAACCGCGGTGGACAGTTAATGGATTGCCAGGTGCTTAATGAGCATACCGCCTCGCTTGGCGCCGTTGAAATCCCCCGTCGCGACTACATTGAGCATCTGGATATTTACCGTCAGGAGACGCTCCCGCGCGACTTCTGGGTACCAAGAACGCTGTTTCTGCCCAATGTCTAAATGTTTTCCGCATATTTTTTATGAGGGTGTTATAATTACGCCGCAGAGTAGCTTCTGCCTGTTGCCCCGCCGCCGTTTGGGACCCTCGCTTCAGATAACGTCCTGACGTTTATCCTGTTGTCTCCCCTTTACGAATGCGTTTCTCGTTCGGTTGTACCGTGACGCTTGGGCAATGCGCCGAAACTGTTTTGCTGCGTTTTAAACGCGCAATTCTTTACTTAATTGATGAATTTCGGCATTATCTTGCCGGTTCAAAACTTGGTAGTGATACCCCAGAGGATTAGATGGCCAAAGAAGACAATATTGAAATGCAGGGTACCGTACTTGATACGTTGCCTAATACCATGTTTCGCGTAGAGCTGGAAAACGGTCACGTGGTAACTGCGCACATCTCCGGTAAAATGCGCAAAAACTATATCCGCATTTTAACGGGCGACAAAGTGACTGTTGAACTGACCCCGTACGACCTGAGCAAAGGCCGCATTGTCTTCCGTAGTCGCTAATTTTTTCGCCTGTAATGGCAGATGAATATTTAAAAGGTCGGGTAATCCCGGCCTTTTTTATTTAATGAACTTAGTGTTGATGCACGGGAAGACGTATTGTCATCCTGGGCTGCAATGGCATGATTAAATCCCCGGCCATTGAATGCGCCATGTCATGCAGCAACCCCGTCAGATACGGCAACATATCGTGGTCAAAATGCGAAATCAGCAGCACATGATTCAGAGCCCGGCAGTAATCACACTTCGTTTCCGTATCTTCCAGTAGCCACTCCTTTTTGCCCGGCCGTTCTTCTTCCGCCTCAAATTCCACCACCTGAAAATCACGCATTGATTCTGTGAGTCCGGTTTTGACTTCCTCGAGGTACGCCCCCAGACAACGACAAACGGGTTGAGTCTGCGGATGTGATTTGCAGTCCAGAAGGATTTCTGTGAGCAGTTTGCAGCGCTCGGCAAGGGTTGGGAGATCGGGGTTGAGGGAGAGCTCGGTGTAGAGCTGGGTAAAACTAGATTCGTTAATCATAAATAATCCCTTTATGCACAGAAAATGGTCAGTGCACACACTTTCAGGACGCCAATCCTGACACCTGATTTTGCAGGTGCGTCGCCATTTTAATACTGTGGTTTTATCCAGCAATAGACTTCGAAAGAAACTGGAAAGCGCCTCGCAAAGTTCCTCTGCGGCCTGATGCCCTCACCCTAGCCCTCTCCCACAGGGAGAGGGTACAAACACTAAAAACGACAACGCTGTGGTCGTTTTACTTTTACCTTGGCCTGATGCCCTCACCCTGGCCCTCTCCCACAGGGAGAGGGAACAAACACTAAAAACGACAACGCCGTTGCCGTTTTGCTTTTACCTTGCTGGCATAAAAAAACCGGGCAAATGCCCGGTTTTTAAGTTCAACGTTTAATTTAGTGAGCCGCTTCAGGCTTATGCTTCTGCGCACTCTGAAAATCATACGTCAGCTCATTCTTCGCCTGATCCAGCGCCACCGTCACCTGGCCGCCGTCCACCAGCGAGCCAAACAGCAGCTCGTTCGCCAGCGGTTTCTTCAGGTTGTCCTGAATCACACGCGCCATTGGACGCGCTCCCATCGCACGGTCGTAGCCTTTCTCAGCCAGCCAGTTGCGGGCCTCCTGGCTCACTTCCAGCGACACGCCTTTCTGATCCAGCTGAACCTGCAACTCGACGATGAACTTATCCACGACCTGATGGATCACCTCGGTAGACAGGTGATCGAACCAGATAATGTTGTCCAGACGGTTACGGAATTCCGGCGTAAAGATCTTCTTGATCTCTTCCATCGCATCGGTGCTGTTATCCTGGTGGATGAGCCCAATGGATTTACGCTCGGTTTCACGTACCCCGGCGTTGGTGGTCATCACCAGCACCACGTTGCGGAAGTCCGCCTTGCGCCCGTTGTTATCGGTCAGCGTACCGTTGTCCATCACCTGTAACAGGATGTTGAACACGTCCGGGTGCGCTTTCTCGATTTCATCAAGCAGCAATACCGCGTGCGGATGCTTAATGACCGCGTCGGTGAGCAGGCCGCCCTGGTCGAAGCCAACATATCCCGGAGGCGCACCAATCAGACGGCTGACAGTGTGACGCTCCATGTACTCAGACATGTCAAAACGCAGCAGCTCAATGCCCAGTGCTTTAGAGAGCTGAACCGTCACCTCGGTTTTCCCCACACCGGTCGGGCCGGCGAACAGGAAGGAACCCACAGGTTTATGGTCATGCCCCAGTCCGGCACGGGCCATCTTGATAGCCTCAGTTAAGGCCTCAATGGCTTTATCCTGACCAAAGACCAGCATCTTCAGGCGATTGCCGAGCGTACGCAGCGTGTCGCGGTCGCTCTGAGAAACGCTCTTCTCAGGGATACGCGCGATACGAGCGACTACAGACTCGATATCCGCCACGTTAACGGTTTTCTTACGCTTGCTGGCTGGCATCAGGCGCGCACGCGCACCTGCCTCATCAATCACATCAATCGCCTTATCAGGCAAATGACGATCGTTGATGTATTTCACCGCCAGCTCTACCGCCGCACGTACCGCTTTCGCGGTGTAACGCACGTCGTGGTGCGCTTCGTACTTCGGCTTCAGGCCGTTGATGATCTGCACCGTTTCCTCGACGGACGGTTCAGTCACATCGATTTTCTGGAAGCGACGCGCCAGCGCACGGTCTTTCTCAAAGATGTTGCTGAACTCCTGGTAGGTCGTGGAGCCAATCACGCGGATCTTGCCGCTGGAGAGCAGCGGTTTGATCAGGTTAGCAGCATCCACCTGGCCACCAGAGGCCGCACCAGCACCGATGATGGTATGGATTTCATCGATAAACAGAATGCTGTTGGTATCTTGTTCAAGCTGTTTTAACAGCGCCTTGAAGCGTTTTTCGAAATCGCCACGGTATTTGGTGCCCGCCAGCAGCGAACCGATATCCAGCGAATAGATAGTGCAATCGGCAATCACTTCCGGCACATCGCCCTGCACAATACGCCAGGCCAGACCTTCGGCAATCGCAGTTTTACCCACGCCAGACTCACCCACCAGCAGCGGGTTGTTCTTGCGGCGACGGCACAGCACCTGGATCGCGCGCTCCAGCTCTTTATCGCGGCCAATCAGCGGGTCGATACCGCCCACGCGAGCAAGCTGGTTAAGGTTGGTGGTGAAGTTTTCCATACGATCCTCCCCGCCTGCTTGCTCTTCATTGTTATTGACCTGATTGCTGGAATCCGATGCCTGGTTAGGCTCGTCTTTTCGCGTTCCGTGAGAGATAAAGTTAACCACGTCGAGTCGGCTGACTTCGTGTTTGCGCAGCAGATAGGCAGCCTGTGACTCCTGCTCGCTAAAGATGGCAACCAGCACATTAGCGCCAGTCACTTCGCTACGCCCGGAAGACTGGACGTGGAAGACCGCACGCTGCAATACACGCTGGAAGCTAAGCGTCGGCTGCGTGTCGCGCTCTTCTTCACTGGCAGGCAGCACCGGCGTAGTTTGTTCGATGAAGGCTTCGAGTTCCTGACGTAGCGCCACCAGATCCACGGAGCAGGCTTCCAGCGCTTCGCGGGCGGATGGGTTGCTAAGCAGTGCGAGCAGTAAATGCTCGACGGTCATAAACTCATGTCGGTGCTCACGCGCTCTGGCGAAAGCCATGTTTAAACTGAGTTCCAGTTCTTGATTGAGCATAGGCACCTCCCCCAATTTTATGCCTTATCAGGCCTTTTCCAGCGTACACAGCAACGGATGCTCGTTCTCCCTCGCATAGTCGTTCACCATCGCCACTTTGGTTTCTGCCACTTCGGCGGTAAAGATGCCGCAGATAGCTTTGCCACGATAATGAACGGTAAGCATCAGTTGCGTTGCACGTTCTACATCATAAGAAAAGAACTTTTGTAGCACGTCAATAACAAATTCCATCGGCGTGTAATCATCGTTCATTAACATTACTTTATACATGGATGGCGGTTTTAGCGCGTCACGCACTTTGTCTTCCGCCAGCTGGTCAAAATCCAGCCAGTCGTTCGTCTTACCCATTTTGCATAATCACTATGAATCTACCTCAGATGTTAGATAACAATCATCTATTACTGTCATCCGCGATGTCTGTCACAAACTGTTGCAATAGCGTTAACTGCTTCAAATTTTGGTTGATTATTGTCCCAACTCCAACGCCAAACTCTTGACGCCTTGTTTCGTTTATCTAAATTGTACAGGCGTGAGATGGCGAGGTTTTGAACAGCCCCCACTCCACCACCGGTTCATTCCATCTTAATTTATAAGATTTACGAAGGATGTCGAAGCATGGAAATGGGTACTGTTAAGTGGTTCAACAACGCCAAAGGGTTTGGGTTTATCTGCCCCGAAGGCGGCGGCGAGGATATCTTCGCTCACTATTCCACCATTCAGATGGATGGTTACAGAACGCTCAAAGCCGGACAATCGGTTCGGTTCGATGTACACCAGGGTCCGAAGGGCAATCATGCCAGCGTCATCGTGCCCATCGAAGCAGAAGTTGTTGCTTAGCCCTCTGTTTCATTGTGTACATCCCGCAGGCAAAATGCCAGCCCGATCGGCTGGCATTTTTATTTTCGGGCTATTCCCGAGCCAGCGCATCCACCGGATCTAACCGCGCTGCGTTTCGCGCCGGCAGCCAGCCAAACAAGATGCCGGTAAAAGTCGAACACAAAAATGCGGTGAGGATCGCCACTGGCGAGAAGCCAATCTCCCAACCGGGTAAAAAGAGCTTTAAGGTGAAGGCGATAATCATCGATAAGGCAATCCCCATCGCGCCGCCCACCAGGCACACCAGCACCGCTTCTATCAAAAACTGTTGCAGTACATCGCTTGCCCTGGCCCCAACCGCCATGCGAATGCCAATCTCTCGTGTGCGCTCTGTCACCGACACCAGCATGATATTCATCACTCCGATGCCACCCACAACCAGCGAAATCACCGCGACCAGCGTCAGGAACAGCTGAAGAGTATGTGTGGTCTTTTCAGCCGTTTTCAACAGGCCGTCCATGTTCCAGGTAAAGAAATCCTTCTTCCCGTGGCGCAACGTCAGCAGACGCTCAAGCTGCTGTTCGGCGAGCGCACTGTCGTAGCCCTCTTTCACACGAACAGTGATGGAGTTCAGCCAGGACTGTCCCATGATCCGCCCGGAAATCGTGGTGTAGGGCAGCCAGACGCGCAAAATCTTGCTGCTGCCAAACATCGACTGTTTCTCTTCCGCCACCCCGATGACCGTGGCAGGCATGTTTCCTACCAGGATAACCTCACCCACCACATTCGTCTTATCCGGGAAAAGCTGCCTGCGCGAGTTGGCGTCCAGCACAACCACCTGCGCCCGGCCAGCCAGCTGTTCCGCGTTAAAGGTTGCCCCTTCGCTGAAGGTCATCCCGTACACGTTAAAATAGTCACCGTTAACGCCGTTAGCACTGGCCGCCACGTCGATATTGCCGTAGCGCAGGCGTAAATTTTGCGATACCGCAGGCGTGGCGGAGTTAACCCACGGCTGTTTTTGGATCGCCATTAAGTCATCGTACTTCAGCGCCTGCTGATATTGAGGCTCGTCATCGCCAAAATCTTTGCCGGGATAGACATCAATGGTATTGGTGCCTATCGCCCGGATATCCGCCAGCACCATCTGTTTTGCCGCATCACCCACCACCACAATCGACACCACCGAGGCGATCCCGATGATGATGCCGAGCATGGTGAGCAATGTGCGCATCTTGTTGGCCGCCATCGCCAGCCAGGCCATCGTCAGGGCTTCGCGAAAACCGCTGGCAAACTGCCCCCAGCCGCCTGACGCAGGCAATACCTCTTTCGGTGCTGCCGCCTTTGACGGGTTTGGAGGCGGGTTGCTGACCAGCTCGCCATCGTGGATCTCAATGATCCGTTCCGCCTGTGCCGCCACCAGCGGATCGTGGGTGACGATAATTACCGTATGCCCCTGGTCACGCAGCTGATGGAGGATCGCCATCACCTCTTCGCCAGAACGGCTGTCGAGCGCACCAGTCGGTTCATCCGCCAGAATCACCTGCCCGCCGTTCATCAGCGCGCGTGCAATACTCACACGCTGTTGCTGGCCGCCTGAAAGCTGTGACGGCTGGTAATCCACACGCTCCGCCAGCCCAAGACGCGTCAGCAACGCCTGCGCGCGTTCCAGCCGTTTTTTCCGCTCAACACCGGCATACACCGCAGGCACTTCAACGTTCTGCGCCGCACTCAGGTGAGAAAGCAGATGATAACGCTGGAAGATAAACCCAAAGTGTTCACGGCGAAGTTTCGCCAGCGCATCGCCATCCAGCGTGGAGACATCCGTCCCCGCCACGCGATAGGTGCCGCGGGTAGGTTTATCCAGACAGCCAAGGATGTTCATAAGCGTGGATTTACCGGAGCCAGACGCCCCGACAATCGCCACCATCTCACCCGCTTCCACGCGCAGGGAGATCCCCTTTAGCACATCAACCGGCCCGTCACCTGATGGATAGCTACGGTGAATGTTGTTCAGCTCCAGCAATGCCGTCATTTAGCGGCTCCGGGATGGCTTTCGCTGATAACCACTTCTTCGCCCTCTTCCAGCCCTTTGGCAATCACCACATCGGTGTCATTGCGTGCACCAATCGTGACTTCACGTTCGCGGGTTTCACCGGCACGCAGCACTTTGATTTTATAACGGCTGTCGCCTGCCGATTCCCCCAGGGCAGACAACGGAATGGTGAGCACGTTTTTCACCCCGGTCAGTTGAATGTGTACCTGTGCGGTCATGTCCAGACGCAACACACCCTGCGGGTTTGGCACTTCAAAGCGGGCATAGTAGAAGATGGCATCGTTCACTTTTTCCGGCGTCGGCAGGATATCTTTCAGCACGCCTTCATAGCGGGTTTGCGGGTCACCCAGCACCGTAAACCAGGCATTTTGTCCCGGCTTAAGATGGATAACATCCGCTTCAGATACCTGTGCTTTAACCAGCATGGTACTCATATCCGCCAGCGTCAGGATATTCGGTGCCTGTTGCGCGGCGATCACCGTTTGTCCCTGGAGGGTGGTGATTTGCGTCACTTCCCCGGCCATTGGTGCCACGATTTTCGTGTAATCGAGGTTGGTTTTTGCCGTATCCAGCGAGGCCTGATTGCGCTTGATTTGCGCGTCAATGGTGCCAATCTGCGCCTGTTTGACTGCAAGCTCGGTCGCGGCGGTGTCCAGATCCTGTTTTGAGATGGCCTGTGTTTTGGCCAGCGCCTGCTGACGGGTTAACGTCACCTGGGCGAGATTACGCTCCGCCTGTGCCTGGCTACGCTGGGCGCGCAGCTCCATTAGCGTGGCTTCCACTTCACGGATCTGGTTTTCAGCCTGCTCAGGATCAATAACCCCCAGCAACTGACCTTTCTTCACCTTGTCGCCAATCTCAACCGACAGGGTTTTCAACTGACCGCTGACCTGAGCCCCGACATCAACCTTGCGCAGGGCATCCAGTTTGCCTGTCGCCAGGACGTTTTGTTGCAGCTCACCCGGACGTACGATCAGCGTCTGGTATTGCGGCACGGGCGCATTCAGCACCTGCCACAACCAGTACCCGCCCACTAACACGACCACCGCCAGCAGCAGTAACAGCTTTCTGCGTTTTCCCTTGAGGTTCATAAATATTCCAAATAAATGTTCTGGCAATCATAACTGTTGATTCTAACTAAACCACTCCTCAACGAAACCCCTGTTTCCTGGAATCGTCACAATTTGTTTACGAGATGTTGATATACCTCCTGCTGAAATAAAGGTCTGCCAAAAGAAGCGAGATCTATCATGTCTTCCATCGTCGACACACCCTTTTCACATCAGCCGCAACCCAAATCCGGCTGGCAGCTGTTCAAGAGCCTTGCGTCTGGCAATCTCACGCCTGGGCTTGCATGGCAAAATCCCTCTTATCGACGTAAATTCATGTTACGTTCGCTGGCAACGCCATTCAGTACCGCGCGCCTGCTGGCAAACCTGGCAAAACAACCCCGCTTAATGCAAATGCTACAGGTGCAGCCTGGTCTGCCGTGTCGTCTGCATCGCCCGTGGCTGACGGTCAATTTGACCCGCCAGCACGCGCTGGAGTCTATCAACTGGCACTACCAGGCAATGAGCCGCCATCTTCCGGTAACCCTGATGAACGGCTATTTGTCTAAACCGGGTACGACGCTGCTGACCTTATCAGGCAAAGATGATCAGCAATTTACTGTGCGTCTGTGCGCCGATGCCTTCCTTGATAAAGAAGGTGAAGCGACGCTGGCATTTTGCGACCATCAGAACACCGTGCTGGCTGAGATGACCTTTACCCTTTGCCAGTATGAAGGGAAATCCACGCTCTTTATTGGCGGATTGCAGGGTGCAAAAGCGCATGTTCCTCACGAGCTGATCCAGGGCGCGACGAAAGCCTGCCACGGCCTGTTCCCAAAACGTCTGCTGGTCGAAGCCGCAATGACGCTGGGAGCCGCCTTCCCGGTTGAGCAGATTGTTGCGGTGAGTAACGCCACCCACATCTATCGAAGCTGGCGTTATCGCAAGAAAAAAGAGGGCAAACTGCTGGCAGATTACGACAGCTTCTGGCTTTCCATTGGCGGTGAGCAACGTGATAACGGCAACTTCGCTCTGCCGCTCACCATGCCGCGCAAACCGATGGAAGAGATTGCGAGCAAAAAGCGCTCTGAGTATCGCCGCCGTTATGAACTGCTGGATAGCCTGATCGCTCAGGTTACCCAGGCAACCCGCAGTTAATCGGCTCTCCCGCGTGCCAGCCACAGCACGCGGGAGAACATTTTCCGCAGTAACGTCGGCACCGACTCCACGCCCCTTCTTCCCGCCTCTGCCGCCACTTCAATGGCTAAATCCGGTTTTGACGAACGATGAATCGCCTTGGCGATCACCCGGCGCAAATTCATCGGTACATCAACCGGCACCATGGCGACGCGGTGGAAAACGTCATCAAATCCCTGACGATACATAAAGTGTTCCATGTCCATGGCCGGAAGCATGGTCAAATGGTCACGCTCTTCTTCCCGCTCGTTATTCAGCAGGCTGCGAACGGTGGCGGCGTATTTTTTCCCCGCTTCGTCACCGTCCACCAGAACGTACCATTCAATTCCCATGCGACGGGCAAACTTGATGAGTGGCTTTAGCCCCGACTGGGCAAACTCAATCACCTTAATGCCTTCGGCATCGAAATGGTGCCCACACTGGCGCGCCAGCTCGTTAATGACCCAGGTCTCCGTTTCCCCTTCCACCAGCAGCCAGCAGCGTGCGAAGAGCGACGAAGCGCGATTAAAACGGATATGGAATGCGATGCGGCGACCATCTTCCGCATTTAAGCCACCCGGCCCTAACCGATAAGCAGAAACGCGTGAGGACTCACGCACCAGACGACAGACGTACTCAACAGGTGTGAGCGACAGCAGTTCCCCGGAGTTGGTGGTCGTTATGCGTTGCAACGGCAGCAGATTCAGCAAATGCCAGGCAACGGAAAGCATAATGGGATGCAGACGGGTTTCAGGATCCTCCACCAGTAGCAACGGGCGGGCGTCCCTGTCCAGCCGGACAGTCCCCTTCGCCTGCAACAGTGTGGAAAACAGCCCCAGCAGGATCACCCGGTGGCTGCGCCCGCCGGGTTTGTCGATCATCCGGTTGATGATGTCGAGATACCGCCAGCTTCGCTGTTCATCATGAGAGCGGCGACGCATCAGGCGGTTGCGGGATTGCGATGTCCCCTGCTCGGAAAAGTAGTGTTCCAGCAGCTGTACCATCGCCGAGAGCCCCTGGCGGATCTGACCGTCGGTTAAATTTTGCGGGCGGGAAACCAGTTCGCGCGCCAGAAAATCCAGTTCGCGTGCGGTGACTTCCGCTTCCGGCATATTCGGTACGGTGCCGTTACGGATACGGCGCATAAATCGCGCATCACGCAAACGCAGCACCGGGGTCAGGCGAATAAGGTGGCGGGCCAGTTCGTCGATGTTGTCCAGAGGAATGGGGTTGCCTTTCTCATCCAGGAATTCTCGCAGGGTTAACACGCTGTCGTTTTCTCCCAGCTCGCCTTCCAGGCGGTAGAAGATACGGTGGAAATCGTCATCGCAGGGAACCCAACACGGTGACATCGGGCGAAAGCGCCGCACACGGTGCCGGCCCGGTTCAGACTCGCGGAACGTCAGAATAATATGCAGATGTTTTTCACGCCCCATCACGTCGCCCGGCGGAAACCAGAAGTCATCATGCACAAAGTGGTACAGATCATCTTCCGGTGACAGCAGCAACGTAAGCGCATCCAGCAGGCTGGACTTACCCCAGGCGTTCTCCCCGATCAGAACGTTGTTCTGCTCAAGCGTCAGCGACAGGCGGTTAATACCGCGAAATCCCACAATCTCCACACGTTCGAGAAGCATAAATCCCCCGCGAAAAGGTCGCTTTTTCCTTCAAGTTATCAGCAGTATAGCGGGCGGAAGCCCTGCATAACACAGGAATACACCTCGGTTATTCCGAAGCCGCACGAAAAAATCAGAATTTCCCCTCTACGTTTTGTTTGAAATAGGGATAACCAGACAAGATACTACCGCCCGAGAATTGGACTATGCTGTATTAACCTCCAGTTTGAACAAGGATTGACATCACATTGCCTTAAATCAAATTTATCGAATTTATTTAAGTGGCGAAGGGGTGTTGTTGGTTTCTAAAATAATGACTCTTTGAGTCGTCATCCCTTTATGACGATATAACCCGTACGCGGGAAAGTGTGCGGAAATTTATTTTTGAGGTGGTTATGTTCAGAAAATTAGCGGCAGAATGTTTTGGTACATTCTGGCTGGTGTTTGGTGGCTGCGGTAGCGCGGTTTTGGCAGCAGCATTCCCGGAATTAGGGATTGGTTTTGTTGGTGTGGCTCTGGCATTTGGCTTAACCGTATTAACAATGGCGTTTGCGGTCGGACATATTTCTGGCGGTCATTTTAACCCGGCGGTGACATTAGGTCTGTGGGCGGGCGGTCGCTTCCCGGCAAAAGAAGTTATTGGCTATATTGTTGCGCAGGTTATTGGCGGCATTATTGCGGCGGGCGTTCTGTATGTTATTGCCAGCGGTAAAGCAGGCTTTGATGCAGCAGCCAGCGGCTTTGCGTCTAACGGCTTTGGTGAGCACTCTCCGGGCGGTTACTCCATGACGTCTGCCATCGTGATTGAAATTGTGCTGACAGCAGGCTTCCTGCTGGTTATTCACGGCGCAACAGACAAACATGCACCAGCCGGTTTCGCGCCCATTGCCATTGGTCTGGCGCTGACGCTTATCCACCTGATCTCCATTCCGGTCACCAACACCTCGGTCAACCCGGCGCGCAGTACCGCTGTAGCGATTTTCCAGGGTGGCTGGGCGCTTGAGCAGCTGTGGCTGTTCTGGGTGATGCCAATCATCGGGGGTATTCTGGGCGGTGTGCTTTACCGCACCCTGCTGGAAAAACGCGATTAACTGAGTGTGGTGTCGGGTGGCGCTAACGCTTACCCGACCTACGTCACAGTGCCATTTGTAGGCCGGGTAAGGCGTAGCCGCCACCCGGCTTTCTTTTGCCGCTTTACTGGGCAGCCTTTATTGGGTAGTGTCTCTGGCGCTCAACAGATACCCATAAGGACCCGGCTGTTCATGTTTTCAGGACTCTTAATCATTCTGCTGCCCCTGATTGTGGGCTACCTTATTCCACTTCATCGTGAATCAGCATTAAGGCTCATCAATCGCTTCCTCAGTTGGATTGTCTACGTCATTCTATTCTTTATGGGAATTAGCCTGGCATTCCTGGATAACCTGGCCGTCAATCTGCTGGCCATCCTTCATTATTCCATCGTGACTGTTGTGGTTATTTTACTGTGCAACATTGCGGCACTGTTTTGGCTCGAACGGACTATTCCGTGGAAAAATCATCACCATCAGGAAAAGTTACCTTCGCGAATTGCAATGGCGCTGGAATCATTAAAACTGTGCGGCGTGGTGGTACTGGGTTTCCTGCTGGGATTAACCGGATGGGCATTTTTACAACACGCCACCGAAGCCAGCGAATATACCCTGATATTCCTCCTGTTCCTGATCGGTATTCAGTTGCGAAATAATGGCATGACGCTGAAGCAGATTGTCCTTAATCGCCGTGGAATGATGGTTGCAGTAGTGGTCATTGCCAGCTCAATGGTCGCAGGTGTCATTAATGCCTTTATTCTCGACCTGCCGCTGAAAACGGGCCTTGCGATGGCTTCCGGGTTTGGCTGGTATTCGCTGTCGGGGATCCTGCTCACTGAATCTTTCGGCCCGGTCATTGGCAGCGCCGCCTTCTTTAATGACCTGGCGCGCGAGCTGATTGCCATTATGCTAATCCCGGGTCTTGTGCGCCGCAG
This sequence comes from Enterobacter sp. Tr-810, assembly GCF_011752765.1. Classification (NCBI taxonomy): domain Bacteria; kingdom Pseudomonadati; phylum Pseudomonadota; class Gammaproteobacteria; order Enterobacterales; family Enterobacteriaceae; genus Enterobacter; species Enterobacter sp. Tr-810. Next base: position 672,777 of record NZ_VWWW01000002.1, read on the forward strand.
TCGCTCCACCGCGCTGGGTTTGTGCGGTGCAACCTCGATGGACTTTACCCTGCCGGTGTTACAACGCTCCGGGGGGCTGGAGATGGTGCCTGCCGCCATCGTACACGGTTTTATTTTAAGCCTGCTGGTACCTGTTCTGATGGCGGTCTTCTCCGCCTGATACTTCTTTGGCGGTAGCCTGTCTGCCGCCAAAATTGCGCTAAATCAATATCCCTCTATTTTGTAGCAGAAAGAACTTTTCACCGTTCTGGCACAAGCATAACCTTAAACATGTATATCAAATATAACTTTAACAGGTGTGATTATGTTTTGTGTGCAATGTGAACAAACCATCCGTACCCCGGCAGGCAATGGCTGCTCCTACGCGCAGGGTATGTGCGGCAAAACGGCAGAAACGTCAGACCTCCAGGACCTGCTGATTGCTGCCCTGCAAGGCCTCTCTGCATGGGCGTTTAAAGCCCGTGAATACGGCATTATCGACCACTACGTAGACAGTTTTGCACCTCGCGCATTTTTCTCCACGTTAACAAACGTCAACTTTGATTCTCCTCGCATTGTGGGTTATGCCCGTGAAGCCATCGCCCTGCGCGAAGCGCTGAAAGCACAATCCCTGAATGCAGACGCGAATGCCCGTGTTGATAACCCAATGGCCAGCCTTCAGCTGGTGAGCGACGACCTCGGCGATTTGCAGCGTCAGGCGGCAGAATTTACCCCGAACAAAGACAAAGCGGCGATTGGTGAGAACATCCTCGGCCTGCGTCTGCTGTGCCTGTACGGCCTGAAAGGTGCTGCGGCCTATATGGAACACGCACACGTGCTCGGCCAGTACGACAACGATATCTATGCCCAGTACCACAAAATTATGGCATGGCTCGGCACCTGGCCTTCCGATATGAACGCTCTGCTGGAGTGCTCAATGGAAATCGGCCAGATGAACTTCAAAGTGATGAGCATTCTGGATGCCGGTGAAACCAGCACCTACGGTCACCCAACCCCAACTCAGGTCAACGTCAAAGCCACCGAAGGCAAATGTATCCTGATCTCCGGCCATGACCTGAAAGATCTGTACAACCTGCTGAAACAGACCGAAGGCACGGGCGTGAACGTCTACACCCACGGCGAAATGCTGCCTGCTCACGGCTACCCGGAACTGCGTAAATTCAAACATCTGGTCGGGAACTACGGCAGCGGCTGGCAGAATCAGCAGGTTGAATTTGCCCGCTTCCCGGGCCCAATTGTGATGACCTCGAACTGCATCATCGACCCAACCGTTGGCGCGTATGATGACCGTATCTGGACCCGCAGCATCGTCGGCTGGCCGGGTGTAAGCCACCTCGAAGGTGACGATTTTGCGCCGGTTATTGCCCAGGCGCAGCAGATGGCCGGCTTCCCGTACAGCGAAATCGAACACCTGATCACCGTCGGCTTTGGTCGCGAAACCCTGCTGGGTGCAGCCGATTCCCTGATTGATCTGGTCAGCCGTGAAAAACTGCGCCACATCTTCCTGATTGGCGGCTGCGACGGTGCGCGCGGTGAGCGTAACTACTTCACCGATTTCGCCACCAGCGTACCGCAAGACTGCCTGATCCTGACTCTGGCGTGCGGTAAATACCGTTTCAACAAGCTGGACTTCGGCAACATCGAAGGCCTGCCGCGTCTGGTCGATGCCGGTCAGTGTAACGATGCATACTCTGCCATCATTCTGGCGGTAACCCTGGCGGAAAAACTGGGCTGTGGCGTGAACGATTTGCCGCTGTCACTGGTGCTCTCCTGGTTCGAACAGAAAGCGATTGTCATCCTGCTGACCCTTCTCTCTCTGGGTGTGACCAACATCGTGACCGGCCCGACTGCGCCAGGCTTCCTGACGCCAGATCTGCTGGCCGTGCTGAACGAGAAATTCGGTCTACGTTCGGTTACCACCGTTGAAGAAGATATGCAGCAGCTGCTGAGCGCATAAGGAGCCATTCATGACGATGCCAACCTCACAATGTCCGTGGCGGATGCAGGTTCATCACATCCATCAGGAAACGCCGGATGTGTGGACGCTGTCACTGCTGTGCCATGACTACTATCCGTACCGTGCAGGTCAGTATGCGCTGGTCAGTGTCCGCAATTCCGCAGACACCCTGCGCGCCTACACCATCTCCTCTACGCCGGGTGTGAGCGAATACATTACGCTCACCATCCGTCGGATTGATGACGGTGCAGGTTCACAGTGGCTGACCCGCGATGTGAAGCGCGGGGATTATATCTGGCTGTCTGATGCACAGGGTGATTTCACCTGTGATGATAAGACGGAAGATAAATTCCTGCTGCTGGCAGCGGGTTGTGGGGTTACGCCGGTGATGTCGATGCGTCGCTGGCTGGCAAAAAATCGTCCGCAGGCCGATGTGCAGGTGATCTTCAGCGTGCGTTCGCCGGAAGATGTCATTTTTGCCGACGAATGGCGTAACTACCCGGTAACGCTGGTGGCTGAAAATAACGCGACACAGGGTTTTGTTGCCGGTCGCCTGAGCCGTGAGCTGCTGCAAAGCGTGCCGGATATCGCGTCCCGCACCGTGATGACCTGCGGCCCTGCGCCGTACATGGATATCGTGGAAGAGGAAGTGAAAGCGCTGGGCGTGACCCGCTTCTTTAAAGAGCAGTTCTTTACCCCAGTGGCAGAAGCCGCGACCAGTGGCGTGAAGTTCACCAGGCTGCAACCGGCTCAGACCTTCTTCGGCCGCGCAGGCACTACGCTACTGGAAGCACTGGAAAGCAACAAAGTCCCCGTTGTTGCCGCCTGTCGCGCTGGCGTGTGCGGTTGCTGCAAAACAAAAGTGGTGGATGGCAACTATACCGTCACCAGCACCATGACGTTAACGGACGCAGAAATCGCCGAAGGCTACGTGCTGGCGTGTTCCTGCCATCCGCAGGGCGATCTGGTTCTTGCCTAAACGCTAAACGTTCACTTGTAGGCCCGGTAAGCGTCAGCGCCACCGGGCTTTTTTGTCGGGTGGCACTGCGTTTACCCAACCTGTAACGACATTACTGCCAGGCCGGATCTTTCCCCACCGCGTAACGCCCCGCCCCTAAAAATGCCACGGCCAGTGCGCCGATAAAGAAGTACACCAGGCTTTCAATCGCCCATGCGCCAACCGCATCCAGTGCGAAGGTTTTGCCCGTCCCCACCATCAGCCACGCGATCACCATCGTAAACGCCAGTACCAGTGCCGCCGGACGCGTGAAAAGACCGAGAACAATCAGAACCGGGGCCACCACTTCACCAATTAACACACCGTAGGCGATAAACCCTGGTAACCCTTTCTCCACCAGCATTCCGCTAATGAACCCTACTCCACCAAACAGCTTATGCAGGCCGTGAAACAACATCAGCCCTCCCACGGCAAGTCGTAACAAGAGTTTGCCGAGATCGTCGCACGCTAGCTTTCTATTAACAGCAATTAACATTGTTTTAACCATTTGTAATTATTCCTGTTTTTACCCGAGGCATCATCAGATTATGACGAATAGTCACCAATGAAAAGCACCCTTTAATAAGGGGGATCCACCGAGCGTTGCGGCGAGTTTCATCTAAGCTTGTAAGCGGTATCACAAAAAGGAGAAGGATCACCATGAAACAAACCGTGGCTGCATACATTGCAAAAACACTTGAGCAGGCTGGCGTAAAACGTATCTGGGGTGTCACTGGGGATTCACTGAACGGGCTAAGCGATAGCCTCAACAAGATGAAAACCATCGAATGGATGCCAACCCGTCATGAAGAAGTGGCGGCGTTTGCCGCAGGTGCGGAGGCACAGCTGACCGGCGAGCTTGCCGTTTGCGCGGGCTCCTGCGGGCCTGGAAACCTGCATCTGATTAACGGTCTGTTTGACTGTCATCGTAACCATGTTCCGGTGCTGGCGATTGCCGCACATATTCCATCAACAGAGATAGGCAGCGGCTATTTTCAGGAGACGCACCCTCAGGAACTGTTCCGTGAATGCAGCCACTACTGCGAACTGGTTTCCACTCCGGAGCAGATCCCTCAGGTGCTGGCAATTGCCATGCGCAAAGCGGTACTGAATCGTGGGGTATCGGTGGTAGTTTTACCGGGTGATGTTGCGCTGAAAGCCGCGCCTGAAAGTGCCAGTACACACTGGTATCATGCGCCACAGCCCGTCGTTACCCCCACAGAAGAAGAACTCAAAAAACTGGCTCAATTGCTGCGTTACTCCAGCAATATCGCCCTGATGTGCGGCAGCGGCTGCGCGGGCGCGCATAAAGAGTTGCTGGAATTTGCGGGCAAACTTAACGCACCGATTGTCCACGCCCTGCGCGGCAAAGAGCACGTGGAGTACGATAACCCGTACGATGTGGGCATGACCGGGCTGATTGGTTTTTCCAGCGGTTTCCACACCATGATGAACGCCGACACGCTGGTTTTACTTGGCACCCAGTTCCCTTACCGTCCGTTCTATCCGGCTGATGCCAAAATTATTCAGATTGATATCAACCCGGCAAGTATTGGCGCACACAGCAAGGTGGATATGGCGCTGGTGGGTGATATCAAATCGACGCTTGCCGCGCTGCTGCCCCACCTTGAACAAAAAACCGATCGTAAGTTCCTTGATAAAGCCCTGAGTGATTATCGCGATGCGCGTAAGGGGCTGGACGAGCTGGCGAAACCGAGTGACAAAGCCATTCATCCGCAGTACCTGGCGCAGCAGATCAGTCATTTCGCCAGCGACGATGCCATCTTTACCTGTGACGTGGGCACGCCTACCGTCTGGGCAGCGCGCTACCTGAAAATGAACGGCAAGCGGCGTCTGCTGGGCTCGTTTAACCACGGCTCAATGGCCAACGCCATGCCACAGGCGCTGGGCGCCAAAGCCACCGCACCGGAGCGTCAGGTGGTGGCGATGTGCGGCGACGGTGGATTCAGCATGTTAATGGGGGATTTCCTGTCAGTGGTGCAGATGAAGCTGCCGCTCAAAATTGTGGTCTTTAACAACAGCGTACTGGGATTTGTGGCAATGGAGATGAAAGCTGGTGGCTATCTGACGGATGGCACCGAACTGCACGATACCAATTTCGCCCGTATCGCCGAAGCCTGCGGGATTACCGGTATTCGGGTGGAAAAAGCCGCCGACGTGGACGAAGCGCTGCAGCGGGCCTTTTCCCTCGACGGCCCCGTGCTGGTGGATGTGGTGGTCGCCAAAGAGGAGCTGGCTATTCCGCCGCAGATCAAGCTGGAGCAGGCCAAAGGATTTAGTCTCTATATGCTGCGCGCCATCATTAATGGCCGTGGTGACGAGGTAATCGAACTGGCAAAAACCAACTGGCTCAGGTAAAACATCTGGCATCGCCCGTTTAAATATAAGGACTTGCCATGATTGATTTACGCAGTGATACCGTTACCCGCCCGACGCGCGCCATGCTCGAAGAGATGATGGCCGCCCCGGTCGGGGACGATGTTTACGGCGATGACCCGACGGTAAACGAACTTCAGCGCTACGCGGCGGAGTTAAGCGGTAAAGAAGCCGCGCTGTTTCTGCCAACCGGCACTCAGGCAAACCTGGTGGCGCTGCTGAGTCACTGCGAGCGTGGCGAAGAGTATATCGTCGGCCAGGGCGCGCATAACTACCTGTATGAAGCAGGCGGTGCGGCGGTGCTCGGCAGCATTCAGCCGCAGCCGATCGACGCTGCGCCTGACGGCTCTCTGCCGCTCGATAAAGTCGCAGCAAAAATCAAAGCCGACGACATCCACTTCGCACGCACAAAACTGCTCAGCCTGGAAAACACCCATAACGGCAAAGTTCTGCCGCGTGAATACCTGAAAGCGGCGTGGGAATTTACCCGCGAGCGCAAACTCGGCTTGCACGTTGATGGCGCGCGTATTTTTAACGCCATTGTGGAGTATGGCTGCGAACTGAAAGAGGTCGTGCAGTATTGCGACTCGTTCACTATCTGCCTCACCAAAGGTCTGGGCACGCCGGTGGGTTCACTGTTGGTGGGTGATGCGGATTACATTAAGCGTGCAAATCGCTGGCGTAAAATGACCGGCGGCGGAATGCGTCAGGCCGGGATCCTGGCTGCGGCTGGCTTATATGCGCTGAAAAACAACGTTGCGCGTCTGAAAGACGACCACGACAATGCGGCCTGGATGGCATCGCAACTGCGTGAAATTGGCGCAGACGTGATGCGTCATGACACCAACATGTTGTTTGTTCGTGTCGGCGAAGATAACGCAGCCGCGCTGGGCGAATTTATGAAGGCGCGCGGCGTTCTGCTGAATGCCTCCCCGGTTGTACGCCTGGTGATGCATCTTGATGTCAGCCGTGAGCAACTTGCCGAGGTGGTGAGCCACTGGCAGGCATTTTTACAGCGTTAACAAAGGAGCGTAACGTGCCGCAACGTATTCTGGTGCTGGGTGCCAGTGGCTATATTGGCCAGCACCTGACGACGGTATTAAGCCAGCATGGCCATCAGGTGCTGGCTGCGGCACGCAGTATTGAACGGCTGCAAAAGCAAAACCTGCCCAACGTCACCTGCCACAGCGTAGATTTAAACTGGCCGCAAGGTTTGTCTCCGCTGCTGGAAGGTGTCGACACACTCTATTATCTGGTGCACAGCATGGGTGAAGGCGGTGATTTTATCGCCCATGAACGCCAGGTAGCGATGAATGTCCGCGATGCTCTACGACAAACGCCGGTTAAACAGGTGATTTTTTTAAGTTCGCTCCAGGCGCCTTCTCATGAGCAGTCCGATCATCTGCGCGCGCGTCAACTGACCGCAGAAACATTGCGCAGCGCCGGGATCCCCGTGACCGAACTGCGGGCCGGGATCATCGTCGGGGCCGGTTCAGCCGCCTTCGAAGTGATGCGCGATATGGTCTATAACCTGCCGGTGCTGACCCCCCCACGCTGGGTGCGTTCACGTACCACTCCCATTGCGCTGGAGAACCTGCTGCATTATCTGGTGGCGCTGCTGGCGCACCCGACTGACCAGCATCGGGTGCTGGAAGCCGCAGGCCCGGAGGTGTTGAGCTATCAGGAACAATTCGAACATTTCATGCGGGTAAGCGGCCGCCATCGCTGGCTGGTCCCCATCCCCTTCCCGACAAGTTGGATCTCGGTGTGGTTTTTGAATGTCATTACCTCGGTGCCGCCAACCACAGCAAAGGCCTTGATCCAGGGGTTAAAACACGATCTGCTGGCCGACGATCGCGAGCTTCGCGCGCTGATCCCGCAAACGTTGATCCGTTTTGATGATGCGGTACGCAACACCCTCAAGGAAGAAGAGAAATTGGTGAACTCCAGCGACTGGGGCTACGACGCCCAGGCTTTCGCCCGCTGGCGCCCGGAATATGGCTACTACCCGAAACAGGCCGGCTGCACGGTAAAAACCGCCGCCAGCCTGGAAGCCCTTTGGGAAGTGATTAACCAGATTGGCGGCAAAGAGCGCTACTTCTTTGGCAATGTCCTCTGGCAAACCCGCGGCGCAATGGATCTGCTGATTGGGCATAAGCTCGCAAAAGGCCGTCCTGCGCATCCGTACCTTAATGTGGGTGATACCGTGGACAGCTGGAAGGTGATTATCGTTGAACCCGAAAAGCAACTGGCGCTGCTGTTTGGCATGAAAGCCCCCGGGCTTGGGCGGCTCTGTTTTACCCTGAAAGATAAAGGCAGCCACCGGGAACTGGACGTTCGGGCATGGTGGCATCCGCACGGAATGCCGGGTCTGTTCTACTGGTTGTTGATGATTCCGGCGCACCTGTTTATCTTCCGGGGAATGGCAAAACGCATTGCGCAACTTGCAGAACAAAAGAAGGAAAAGATCTAAATAAAACTCTTATTCTTTCACCTTTCCCATTGCATACAGGCGTAATTCACGGAAGAATGCGCACGAAATTCTTTTTCAACACAGTGGATCGATATGAAGGTACTGGTTACCGGTGCAACCAGCGGCTTAGGCCGAAACGCGGTCGAGTTTCTGCGCAACAAGGGCGTTAGCGTCAGAGCTACCGGCCGCAATGAGGCGATGGGCAAGCTGCTGCAAAAAATGGGCGCAGAATTTGTTCATGCCGATCTGACGGAACTGGTTTCCTCGCAGGCGAAAGTGATGCTCGCCGGTATCGATACGCTGTGGCACTGCTCCAGTTTTACCTCCCCGTGGGGCACTCAGGAAGCCTTTGATCTCGCCAACGTGCGCGCCACGCGTCGCCTGGGCGAATGGGCCGTTGCCTGGGGCGTGCGAAACTTTATCCACATCTCTTCGCCATCGCTCTATTTCGATTATCACCATCACCGCGATATTCAGGAAGATTTCCGTCCGGCCCGTTTTGCCTGTGAGTTTGCCCGCAGCAAGGCGGCCAGTGAAGAGGTGATCGACCTGCTGGCGCAGTCTAACCCGCATACACGGTTTACCGTACTGCGCCCGCAAAGCCTGTTCGGACCGCACGATAAAGTGTTTATTCCGCGCCTGGCGCAGATGATGCACCACTACGGCAGCGTGTTGTTACCGCGCGGCGGCGATGCGCTGGTGGACATGACCTACTATGAAAACGCCATTCACGCTATGTGGCTGGCAAGCCAGCCGGATAGCGATAAGCTGGTGTCTGGTCGCGCGTATAACATCACCAACGGCGAGCCCTGCACGCTACGAAGCATTGTGCAGCGTCTGATTGACGAGTTGCAGATCAACTGCCGTATTCGTTCTGTGCCGTACCCGATGCTGGATATGATTGCCCGCAGTATGGAACGTTTTGGGAATAAATCCGCCAAAGAGCCTGCACTGACGCATTACGGCGTGTCGAAGCTGAACTTTGATTTCACGCTGGATATTTCGCGCGCGGAGGCTGAGCTGGGTTATAAGCCGATTGTGACGCTGGATGAAGGGATTACCCGCACGGCGGCATGGTTGCGGGATCATGGGAAGTTGCATCGATAATTAAAAGGGTGCGGCCTGATGCCCTCACCCGCAGGGAGAGGGTTCCCCGCAAAAAATACGGGCACGTACGGCCCCCTCTCCTTTTTGGGGAGAGGGTTGGGGTGAGGGGGAACATACAGCTCAGGTGGTCATTCCGTTCACTTTATGTTCCTTGCTACTTTGTCACCACAATACCGGTGAACGTGCCAGGGTAGCTCACCGCCGCTACCCTGGCAACCCGGGCTCCCGGCAAGAAAATCGCCGCTTCGCGGTACCCTCAGCGTTTGCTCCAGGCTAATCGGGGACGGGCGGATGAAACGTCCCTGTAAAGCCGCCCTCGCCGCGCATCCATGCGCGTCGCCCCGGCCTTCCGTAAACGCTTCGGCGATTTTCAGCCGGACCAGGAAACTGCGGTAAGTCTTTTATTTCAATGGGTTAATGTCATCGCTAAATAAAGAAAAAATGACTGGGGAACCCTCTCCCGCAGGGAGAGGGCGTAGATACGAAAACGGCAACCCGAAGGTTGCCGTTTGCTTTTACAGAGCCGTCCAGGCATCAGCCCACGCCAGGCCAGCACCTGGTTCGTAGTATGCCGGAGCATTGTTACACCAGCCGCTGTACGGGAACGGTTTGCACTGGAACAGTTTACCGTGGTTGTTCACGATATCACCTGCGTTGTACTTGCTGTTCGCGCTCCACGCTGCGTAAGAGCCGGAAGTACCTTCATCCTGAGATGGGGTAGCCGCTTTCGCTTTCACATTCAGCAGGTAGGACGTGGTACTGCTCAGCTCGCCATCGCTGACGGTCAGGCTGATTTCATACTGCTGCGCTGTAGCAGATTCTGGTGCCGTGAAGGTCACAACCGCTTTGTCCTGACCGGTTACAGTCTGGCCATCCTGAGAACGCCAGGTGTAGGTCAGTTTGTTGCCATCAGCGTCGGTAGAACCTTCAGCGCTCAGGGAAACCTGCGCACCCGCTTCCACAGCCCCGATTGGGCCTGCGATCTGCGCCACCGGCGCATGGTTCACCACTGCCGGGGTTTCATCCGGAACTGGCGTTGGAGCCGGCGTTTCATCTTCTGCTGGCGTCGGCGTTGGCGTGACCGGGGTTTCATCCGGCGTGGTGGCAGAGCCGTCGTCGTTGATGATGTTCACGTTATAGAACTTCTTAACGCAGTTAGTGTAGTCACCTTCTTTGAACGCGCTGAATGGCGTCTGGTAACCCACCAGCTGGCAAGAGTAAGTCTTACCGTCTGGCGTATCTGCACTCCATCCCCAGTCCTGTTCCCAGTAGATCTTCAGCGCACCGGAGCCGCCTTCATCGAACTGCTTCATGTTCGCACAGCCCAGCACTTCATTGGCCGGAACAGGCACTTTCAGGTAGTTCGCGAACTCTTTGTAGTACTTGATACGGTTTTCAGACTGAGCAATTTCAGTCGGGCCGCCGCACTCTACGCCGCCGTTAATGATCTGCGTGGTCACCCCGAAGCCCGGTACCAGACCGTTCGCTTTGTCGTGATCGTTTGGCTGCCAGGTGCCGTCAATAACCTGCAACATGCTTGGTTTTGGTGGCTGTGGGTAGGCGAAGAAGAAGATAGCAGAAGCCAGGTTCAGCCAGGTATCCGCTACCAGCTCAGGTTTGTCCAGCAGGGTGCGGACAGTACCGAACATCGCTTCGGAGAACGGACCGTAGTTGTAGTTGTAAGACAACTGTTTAGCCCCGCGGCCAAAGTAGCTCACGAAATCGCCGTCTTTGTCTTTACCGCATGGCCAGGTCTGCCCCTGCCAGATGTCAGGATTACATTCGCCGTTATAGCCGCCTTTCTGACCCTCGGTCCAGCCCATTTCACGAACGTGAACCAGCGCCTGACGCCATTCAGCCTCCGGACGCCAGCTTTCATGACCACCGGTTTCCTGCGCAAAGTGGGCAAACATCGTTGCCAGCTCTTTACGGCAGATGGCATCACTGTCACGACCGTCGTTATAGGTCTTACACAGTGCTGGGAATTTTCCCACTGCTTTCAGGAAATTACTGTAGGTATAAGACTGAGCGCGCATCGGGAACAGATATTCCCAGTCACTTGCCTTAACGATCCCTTCAACGCGTTTCACGTTGTCCGGGTTAGCCGCGCGGCCTGGCTCAATCTGCTCAACAAGACTGTTGTCCAGAGTCGCAATGGTGTCTTTCACCGAAGTCATCAGTGGGAAATCAGTAAGCTCTTTTTCCTTTTTCGCCAGGTCGCTGGCTTTCATGGTGTACGGTTCGCTGCTGGTTGCCTGCAGCGTTGCAGCCTGAGCCATAAACGGTGCAATACATGCACCTGCAACGAGAACACTCAGTAATGTCCTTTTAGTCATTTCAATATAATCCTGTATTTAAGCAACAATGGTTTATGCATTCCCAGCTTATGTATTATTCCATTAATAAATAAACCTGAGAGTGCGGTTCTTTTCATTTTTTGAAGAACACCATCCGGTACCCTTCAAAAAATAAAAGATCAATATGCATTTGTTCTTTTCGGTTTTATTTCCTGGTACTTCGTCCAAACCTTATGGGCATAAATCATTCGCTGCTGATAATTCTCTTTTTTTAACCCAGCGTTATAGGCACCTACCGCTTCCCAGTTATAGCCATAGACTTTGATCATGCTCGACAAAATAGATGCACCGACCATAATGGACGTACAGGGCTCGGCAATAAGTCGATACTCGTCAATCCCCTTCCGCTGTAATTCACTAAAATGCGTACTGTTAATTTGCATTAAACCGACATCTCTTGAACCATCATGGTTCCAGCCCACGGCATACGGGTTCATGCCTGATTCCACGTTGGCGATGGCAAATAACAGATAAGGATCGACATGATAATAATGTGCGGCCCTGTCCCAGCAATTTGCAAATACACTTTGGCTAAAGATAAGTAATAACAATATGAAGCGTTTCATTTCTTTACCTGTTTATCGAATTACGTCCCTCTCTTTGCGCACATCTCTATTTTATTTTAAGTTGTTGACCACACCCGAAGTGGGGTGTGGTCAACGCATTGCAGGGTGATATCAATCCTGCAATTTCAGGTTAAGAAGATTATTTGCAGTCAGCTGACGCGCCTTCTTTCACCCAAACATCGCTATTCGCAGGGTTATCACCACGGGTCCACCATTTCGCACGGTATACAGAACCTTTATAAGTGGTGGTTTCACCGCCGTTATAAACGACATCTGAGCGCCAGTTCATTTTCACCTGGCTAACCAGTTCCCATGCATCAGCGTCAAATCCAGGTTTATTGCCCTGAGTCCAGTACTTCGCTTTCCAGACCAGGTTGTCGCTGCTGACGGTATCGCCAGTGTTGTAAACCTTACTGGAAGACCATGCCGCATATTTGCTGGCGTTAGCATCAACCGGTGTATCACAGCTACCGGTCGCAGGCGGGGTAACATCGTCCGCAGGTGGAGTCACGTCGTCTGCTGGCGGGGTAACCTCGTCAGCCGGTGGCGTGACATCATCTGCTGGAGGCGTCACGTCTGCTGGTTTTGGTGTAACCACTACCTGGACGTTGGACTGAACGCTGGTTTTACCATCGCTGACGACAACGCTAAGGGTGTAGCTGGACTCAGAAGCCACTTCCGGTGCAGTGATATTCACGTTAGCGGTATCAGTACCGGTCGCATGCATATCTGCTGGTACGCTCCAGGAATAGGTCAGTGCATCACCATCAGGATCCGCTGCCTGCGCATGCAGAGCATAAGTTTCACCCGCCTGGAGAGTGACGGCTTCCATCGCGTTCACGACTGGCGCCTGGTTGGCTTTTGGTGCCTTATTGACAACCTGCACGTCAACAGAATTGCTCAGCCCTTTAGCATCAGTCACGGTCAGACGGAATGCCAGCGACTGGTTAGCGGTCACAGCAGCCACATTGAAAGAGGCTTTCGCTTTGGTGCTGTTAGTAATGGTCACCGTTGGGCCAGAAATCTGGGTCCATTTGTAGGTAATAGCATCGCCATCCGGGTCAGTGGATGCTGAACCGTCGAGATTCACAGTAGCCGGGCCGGTCACGGTCTGATCGGTCGCCGTCGCAATTGGTGCATGGTTGGTCACCACCGGATCAACCGGTGCAGAACCCCCCAGCAGGCTTTCGTTCATCGCGTTCAGGATGTCGCCGGTATCGGAATCGATAGACCAGGCAAACAGACCGCCCAGGTTATTCGCCAGCACGTATTTACCTTTTGCGGTGGTAGAACGCGCATCTTCATAAGAGATCAGGTCACCCGTTGATTTGTTGAAGACGTATGGCGCTTCAGCCGTTGCGTCGTAACCGGATTCCCAGCCTGGCTTGCCTTTGTATTCGTTAACGATCTGACGATAGTCAACCACGCCCGGCTCCCAGGTGCCTTTCACCATACCGGTTGCAGTGCCGGTGAATGGGTTGTCGCCGGTGTAACCATGCACACCTGTCCATCCGCGACCATACATGCCTGCGCCGACAACGATCTTACCAGGCTGAACACCCTGTGCCAGCAGCGCATTCACGCCGTTTTCGGTGGTGTAGTTGGTATCCGGACGCCATGCTGGCGCACGCAGTGCTGCCTGATGGCCCAGTTCGGTGTTGCTCCAGCCGCCGTAGAAGTCGTAGCTCATCAGGAAGATGTGGTCGAGGTACTGCTGAGCAGCGGTGTAGTCCACGTCTTCAATCTTATCTTTACCGGCACCGATAGCACTGGTCAGTTCATATGAACGACCGGTCTGAGCAGACAGCTCGTTCAGCATGGTACGCAGATCGTGCATCAGCGCAGTATATGTAGCTTTATCCTGCTGCGGGTTGCCCAGACCTTCACTCACACCACCGCCACCTGGGAATTCCCAGTCGATATCCACACCGTCGAAGAATTTCCAGGTCTGCAGGAAATCTTTAACAGAGGAGACAAAGCGTGCGCGGATAGCTGGGTCGCCCATGTGGAAGAACGGATCGGACAGGGTCCAGCCACCGATGGACGGCAGCACTTTCAGATCAGGGTGGGCTTTCTTCAGCGCCATCAGCTGGCCAAAGTTACCTTTATACGGGTCGTCCCAGTCAGAAACGCCGGCCTGCGGTTTCTGCAAAGCAGCCCATGGATCGTGGATAGCCACAGTAAAGTCAGGACGGCCCGCACAATCGCGCTGAAGCACGGAGAAGCTGTTACCGCCTTCAACGGTTTTCAGACCGTCGTTGATGCCGTCACCGCCGCAGATCGGAATAAAACCATAGAGGATATGGTTAAGGTTTGCTGCCGGGATCTTATCGACCGGGAAGTTACGGCCGTAAACGCCCCATTCAGGGAAATAGGCTGCAACCACTTTATCGGTGTGCTTCGCGAAGGTTTTGTTGTTTTCCTGCATCGCGGCGTTCAGCGGCAACAGATGGCTACCGTCAGTATCAGCAACGATCACTTGTTTGCTGGCGCTTTTAGTACAACCGCTCGCATTACAAACTTCAACCTGCTCCTGATAACGTCCGCCTTTTTTCACTTTAAAGGTGGCAGAGCCAGACGCACCCGACGCACCAGACCACACAGTCTGGCCATCCAGCAGAACTTTCGCGGAGGTTGGCGCATCGCCACTCCAGACGTTCCATTCCGCTTTGACATCCACGCCATCACTATGGACTTTGACGAGGCTGTTATAATCCTGCGCGGCCTGATCCACTTCAACCAGGGCAAATTTATCATTGCCGGAGCCGATAGTAGGTGCACCTGGCGCAGCTGCAAATGCAGAACTGGTTGCCGCTGCAATGAATAGCGCCAGATATTTAGGCTTAATAAATTTCATTTCATTTCCTGATAAATTTATTCGTAAACGTGCGTGCCCATATCTTCCTTTAAAACATGGGATGATCTTACATTTTCTTTATTTAAACAAAAAACCATTACCAATAATATTTATGACGTGCTGTATTCCTCCACAAAAAGATACAAGTCCAAAATCCATGTAGCTTATGTCTTTCACAATACACTGAAAGAAAAAGGTGTTCCCTCCCTCTCTTCGTCGAAAAAACCCTAATAAAATCTTGACCTGAATATTTAAATAATGAACCCGAATTGCTGAGCGATTAATATAGCTATTCCAGCAAATGCCAGGTAGGGTCCGAAAGAAATAGAGAGGTTATTTTTATTTAAATTATTAAATGAAAAATAACCGACAATACCGCTGAGCGCTGCGACTAACACAATCACAGGCAGCGCCTGCCAGCCGCACCAGGCACCTAATGCCGCCAGCAGCTTAAAATCACCGTAACCCAACCCTTCCCGCCCGGTCGCCAGGCGAAAAGCCCAGTAAAGCAACCAAAGGGACAGATACCCAACCACGGCCCCCAACAGGGCGTCACGAAGCGGTAACGCGTTGTCAAAGGCATGTATCAAAAGCCCCGCCCAAAGCAGAGGCTGTGTCAGGCAATCCGGAAGCAATTGATGCTGCCAGTCGATCAACGCCAGCGGCAGCAAAAAAGAAACCATGAGCCAGAGCGAAAATAACCCCTGTCCGCCTGGCATAAACCCGGCACTAACGCCAAAAAACAACGCGATAAAAAGTTCGATGAAAAATAACCGAAACGGGATAGCGGTACGACACTGCCTGCACCGTCCGCGCAATACCAACCAACTGACCAGCGGTATATTTTCCCAGAAAGCCAGTGGGTGCTTGCAAACCGGGCAGTGGGACGCAGGAAAGAGAAGATTGCTGCTACCCTCTTCCTCCATCACCATGCCGGGAACACGTTCGGCAACCACCCCCAAAAAACTGCCCACGATGGCACCTAATATCCCACTCATTACCGTGAAACCTAGCGGATAGGCTTCCCGAATCAGTGCGAAGCTCGTCATGCGTTGCGCGCCCAGGTGAGCTGAACTTCGGCTTTCACATCGCTGAGATGATCAACAGGTGTGAGGTTCATTTTCTGGATCCGCACCCCCGAGGCCAGGTTAATTTCACGTAGCCAGTTTTTTAATTCATAGACATTAACGCGATTCACCACGAAGGATAATGTTTGCCCATCCTGACGCACGTCGGTTAGTAGCAAATTAATTTCATGTGCACTGTTCTCAACCACCATGCGTGGATTGTTTGTTTTGACCTGCTGAACCTGAAGGTGATTTTTATCTATTTCAGCTCGCATCCAGTTAAGCGTCTCTTGTTGTTTCACAAGCGTCAACTGGCTATTTCGATTCATATTATCCAACGGGGTGACTCCTGCGTAATAAACAATAGCGCCCAGCATGGCCACAACGCCTAATTTTAAAATCATCTTTTCCCGGGTGCTGTAATTCTGGTAACGCGATTTCAACAGCGCGACTCGCTCTTTCATTTATATTTCCCTGTAATCATGGCGGTATAAGGTGCAACGGTTGAGACCGGCTGTAAGGAAAAATCAAAACTGGCACTGGCCTGATTCACAAAATCCTGTAAAGCCGGTTGTTCCTGAGCACTGACGCTTAGCGTCAGGGTGTTATGCTCACCGTCAAACTCCATCAGATTTATTTCCATCGCAGGCACTGATTGTTTCGCCTTCTCCAGGTCGTCAAGTTGCAGGAAGAACCCTTTACTGTGTTTCTTAATATTTTGCCCAAAGTGGTACTTGATGTTGGTCTGCTGCGGCATACTGGGGAAGTAATGCTGGTAGACCTGCGCAATTTCCTGCTGGAGGAGGTTTTCCTGCTGTACCAGCATCCACGCCATGGCGATACGCGGGCCCAATAACAAACCGAGTGATAACAGACCCATTGCGGCAATAGCGGCGTTCATCCCTTTTGCTGATTTCCCCTTCCCGGCTTTGGCACTGAACTCACCGTGCAGAAGATTGACGCGGCAGGTTTGCCACTGCGGCTGGATCAGCACCAGCGGGTGCTGCCAGTGGTGCAGGACGTCCACCTCAACGCCTTCTGGCTTCTCGCCGTAACAGCACACTTCGCCTTCTCCCGCCTTTTGCATCAGCAGTGGCAACAGACTCGCCTCCATCTCCCCGGCGGTATGGGGCGATAAACGCAGCCAGTAGCTTTCATTCAGAGCAACAAGCGTGCTTCCGCCCTCCTCCACTGGCAACAGCCAGGCATCCGGCAACGCCTGAATAACCTTTAATCCAGCCTGCTGAAAACAGCGTAACCACTCGTGGAGCACATCGGCATCAATAGCCACGGCATCGACCTCAGCGCCCTTTTTATTGAGTACCGTCCAGTGAAGGTTATCCACATCGCCGATCAGCGTCTCTTCCGCCATCCACGAGAACGCCGTCGCCTGAGAGGCCACCTTCTTCGGCAGCGTAAAATGGCGGAAGATCATGTAGCTTGCAGGCAACAGTAAACAGACACGTGCGGCAAGCGGGTGCTCCGCCAGCGCGTCCAGGCTTTCCAGCATCTCAACCTGCTGACTGCCGGATTCACACCACATTATTTTCCCGCCTTCACAACTGTCGGGACGAACAAAAAGGACCTGTTTCATAACGTTCTACTTTGGTTATTCAATCATTCGGTAACGACGTTGCCACGTCACAATTTCACCGGCCTCGTTATTCACCTGAAGCTGGCTAATTACGCGAAGCGTTAACTCATCGGTATTGCCGGTATAGTTGACACGGAAATAGCGACTGTTGATGGCGAACTGTTCTGCCACCTGAGGTAAATCATCTTTCAACTGCGGAAAAGCCTGTTCCAACGCTTTGCTGAACGTTTCCATACTTTCCCAGCCGGTTTCTGGCCGTGAATCAATCAGGCGAACGGCATCATCTGACGTCATTTTTCCCGGGAACATCGCGGCCAGTATGGGGGCCTGATCCGGCTTAAGGGTATTCACATCCACCTTGCTGGCAGAGTCCGGCAAGGCACATAACAGCTTGCTCACTTTCGGATAGGCTGACGCAGGGAACGCCGGCAGCAGCTTGATCTCAGCAATAGTGCGCATCATCTGATTCGCTGGCTGGCGGGCGGGAACCACACCGGCCCAGGCATCCGTCTCTGCGCCCTCTTTCACCGTCGTGGTATCACCGTCGAGATAATCCACCAGTTGCAGATAAACGTCTTCCGCCGCAGTCTGGCTCACGCCGCTGTCCGTCAGGATCTGCTCAACGATGCGCGCCTTAAGCGGTTTTGCTGGCACGGCAGGCGCGTTTGGATCCTGAGATATTTTTTCAGCAGCCAGCAGGTTGTTGACGTTAAAGCAATCTTGCGCGTCTTCGACCTGGCTCACCACCGTGTAGTCTTCACCCTGAGTTTCCAGCTGTTGATGCCAGTCGCCATCCGGGTCAAGAGGTTTACTTTCGCCGCTGGCGTCATTTTGCAAGCGGTCTTTCACCACCTTTTCCTGCGCCTGCATCGCCCAGCGCAGCTGTTGCTGGCTCACCTGATAGTGGGTTTTCTGCAGGTTGCGACAGAACTGCTGGCTGATTTTGGCGGCCAGGGCCGACATCATGACCAGCAAGATCAGTACCACCAACAGGGCAACGCCGCGTTGTTGACGTATCCGGCTCATGATTTAACGTCCGGTGCAGGTGCATTTTCTGCGGCCGGCGCGGCCGGTTGTGGCGCCGCAGCCGCGTCTGGCATATCGCCCGGTGTCGTAAACACCCAGTGCCATGTATCGCCGTTTTCCATGGTCAGCGTGAGTTCCACGCCGTCCGGAAGATGGGCGGAATCGTCCCAGCTTTTCTGCCAGCCATTGCGATAAAACCGCCACTGCATCGATTTCACCTCGCCGATAATCTGCACCTCTTCGGGCTTTACGTCTGCCGGGCTGTCAATCACCGGCCAGACATCGCGATAGACGCGTCCCTTTTCAAGCCGCCAGCGCACGCGCTCCAGCTGGGCCGTGCCGCTCACGCCGTTCAGGGTGGTCAGCTCGACGGCATCCCCCTCCTGCAAAAACAGATCCGGTTCATTACGCGGCGCACGCGCCTGAAGCTGGAAAAAATCACGCTCCATCAGGCTCCAGGCACGCTGCAATTCGTTAAGCTTTGCCGCGCTGGCATCCGTTGCCGAACTGGTGCGCATCGCCCCGTCCAGGATTTGCCAGGCCAGGGTGCTGATTACCGCAAAGATGGTCAGCGCAATCATGATCTCCAGCAGGGTAAAACCGCGCTGGCGTTGCGTGTTCTTCACTTGCTCTCTCCTGGCGGAATAATGCGCAGCGCAATCACCGGCTGACTTTCATCACCTTCGGCATAGACGCGGATTTCGTTGGCCCAGACGTTGCTGGCGGTTTTTACCCGCTGCTTGTGCCAGTTCCAGCTGCGCCCGCCCATCAGTTCCGCGCCCTGTTCTTCAGCATCCGGGAAGTCGCGTTTGCTGAGCTGTGCCTCCGCCAGCTGGTTTTCGGCCACCCAGCTGGCCTGCAATGTTTCGGCAAGGCCGTGGGTAAAACGCACGTTAAGGGAGACGGAATTCATCAGCGCCAGCGCAGCGGTGGAAAAGATAACCAGGGCGACCATTACCTCCAGCAGCGTCATGCCTTTTTGTGTCGTTCTGCGTTTAGTCATCGTTTTCCACCGATACGGGCGCCGCGCCCTGCGAGACTACGCGGAAATGGTGCTGTTTATCGTAGCTTTGCAATGCAAGCGTAAAACGCCCGATCTCCCCGTCAGGCAGAAAGACGATTTGCGGCTCGGCATCTGTCGTGGCGGCCAGTCGCTGCGGGGAAAGCGAAACGTGCATCTCTTCCGGGAAATCACCTTTGGTTGTAATACGGCCCGCAGATAACGGTACCCAGTGACGTTCGCCGTTTTTATCTTCAAGCGTCACCATCTGATATTTGTCCGTGGTAATGACCAACCCGACAATATTTCCATCCATCACCGCACGATCAGAACCATAATCAACGAGGGCTTTTAATTGCTGGCCAAATATATCTGCGCCGCTGCGCGACGGTATTGTAGAGACGACCATCATGGCGCAACTGGCAAATATCACCAGCGCCAGAATAATTTCCAGTAATGTAAAGCCTCGTTGCTTTTTCATTATTTTTCTTGTTTGTCGAGTGACCAGTTTGTGATGTCATCTGCGGTATTCGCTTCACCGTCTGGGCCCGCAGAAAATACGTCTACAGCACCGTGTTCGCCAGGGCTGACCAGCAGATAATCACTCCCCCACGGGTCTTGCGGCAGGCGACGGATATAGCCGTCAGCACGGTAGCCGTTCGGGATTGGCGCAATTTCAGGCTTTGTCACCAGCGCCTGCAAGCCTTGTTCGGTGGTTGGATAACGGTGGTTATCCAGCTTGTACATATCCAGTGAGCCTTCAAGGGCGACAATATCGCTGGTCGCTTTTTGGGCATCGGCCTTTTCTTTATTACCCATTAAGTTTGGCACCACCATACTCGCCAGAACGCCGAGAATAACGATAACCACCATTAATTCGAGCAATGTGAAGCCCGCCTGGCGAGCCAGGTGTTTTCTTTTCATAGCCATGATTTAACCTACCATATTATTAAGTTGCAGAAGCGGTTGTAATATTGACAGGACGATGAATAAAACAATCGTCGCCATTGATACCACCAGCGCCGGTTCAAATACCGACAGCGTTAACGTAATGCGATGCTGTAATGCCGATTCCTGGTTTTCAGCCGCGCGGTCCATTAAATTACCTAATTCGCCGCTCTCTTCGCCGGAGGCAATCATATACAGCATGGTTGGCGGGAATAATTTCGCCTGTTCCAGTGCAGCATATAATGATGCCCCCTGACGGACCGTATCAGCGGCCTGCTCCAGCACCTGTCGGGCATAAAGGTTTTCGATACCGTCCATTGCGATATACATGCCTTCCAGCAGCGGCACGCTACTCGCTTGCAGAATGCTCAGGGTACGGATGTAACGGGCGCTGTTGATGGCGCAAACCAGCTTTTTAATCGGCGAATCGTTTACCAGCCAGCTGTTCCAGCGGAAGCGATTTTTTACGTTTCGCACCCACGCCCTGAAGCCGACAACCCCGCCCACCAGGCCGCCCGCAATATAGATGCCGTATGCCTGGAGGAAGTCACTCACCGCAATCAGCGTGCGGGTGGTGATCGGCAGCTGCTGCTTCATATGGGTGAACTGTTCGATCACCTGTGGTACGACTGCCACCAGCAGAATGCTAATTACCGCAATCGCCACCACCGTCAGGGTGATTGGGTAAACCATCGCCTGCGTCAGCTTGCTTTTCATCTTTTGACGCTGTTCGTTGTACTCCGCCAGCTTTTCCAGCACGTCTCCCAGATGGCCGGTCTTTTCACCGGCCATCACCAGGGTGCAGTAAAGCTTATCAAAGGTGCGCGGAAACTGGCTGAAGGCGTCGAACAACGTGTGCCCTTCCACCACTTTTTCGCGGATCTCCACCACCATCGCCGCCAGCTTTTTATCTTCCGTCTGTTTAGAGATAGCTTTCAGCGCACTCTCCAGCGGCAGCGCGGCATTAACCAGCGTAGAGAGCTGGCGAGTAAACATCGACAGCACGGGCGTGGAGAGTTTTGCCCCGGTTTTCGCTTTTGCGGTCACCGCCGCCTCGCGGGTTTCGGTGATACTGACGGGCATGAGCTTTTGCTCGCGAAGCCACTGGCGAACCTGCTTTTGCCCTTCGGCCTGCTGGGTACCACGCCGTGTTTTACCTGCCGCGTCCGTCGCCGTCCATGCGTAGTAGGCCATCAGTCATCGCCTCCACGTTCGGCGGTGACCCGCATCACCTCTTCCAGTGAGGTGACTCCACTGATCACCTTCAGCAGCCCGTTTTCACGCAGGCTGTAAGCCTGCTTAAAGAGCTGCGTTTCGATGGACATTTCGTCTTTATCTTCATGAATGGCGCGGCGCATGGTGCTATCCACCACCAAAAACTCATGAATACCGGCGCGACCCTGATAACCGCTCTGGCGACAGTGTTCGCAGCCCACCGCGCGATAAATCGCTTTCGGTGGTTTTTCCATAAAGCTAAACAACGCTTGTTCATTGTCATCCAGCGAACTGGTGGTGCGGCAGTGGCTACACAGCCGACGCACCAGACGCTGGGCAATAACACCGAGCAACGATGAACCGATTAAAAATGACTCCAGCCCCATATCGCGCAGACGGGTAATCGCCCCTGCGGCGCTGTTGGTGTGCAGTGTCGACATCACCAGGTGACCGGTCAGCGACGCCTGCACCGCAATTTGCGCGGTTTCGCCGTCACGAATTTCCCCGATCATCACCACGTCCGGATCCTGACGCAAAATAGCGCGCAGCCCGCGAGCGAAGGTCATGTCCACGCGCGGGTTAACCTGCGTCTGCCCCACGCCTTCCAGCTCATATTCAATGGGGTCTTCAACGGTCAGGATGTTGCGTTCATGGCCGTTCAGCGCCGAGAGAATGGCGTACAGCGTGGTACTTTTACCGGAACCCGTTGGCCCGGTGACCAGGATAATCCCGTGCGGGCGATCAATCAGCCCTTTTAGCTTCTCTAGCTCTTCATCAATCAGGCCCAGCTTGTTGATATCAGGCTTCAGGTTACTTTTATCGAGCAAACGCATAACCACGCGTTCACCGTACTGAGACGGAATCGTCGATACACGCACGTCGATCGCCTTACGGCCAATACGCAGGGAGATACGGCCATCCTGCGGAAGGCGTTTTTCAGCGATATCGAGTTTCGACATCACCTTGATACGCGAAACCAGCAGCGGCGCGAGTTTGCGGGCTGGTTGTAACACCGGTCGCAACACGCCATCGACACGAAAACGGATACTCAGCGTGCGTTCGAACGTCTCGATATGAATATCCGATGCTCCGTCTTTCACCGCCTCGCCGAGAATGGCGTTGATCAGGCGGATCACCGGCGAGTTCTCGTCGTTATCGAGCAGATCTTCGTTATCCGGGATCTCCTCGGTTAACGCCATCAGATCGATATCGGCGTCCATATCGTCAACCAGCTGCTGCGAAACCCCGCTGTTCTGCTGCCAGATTTTGGCCAGCATCTCGTCAAACGCTTCTGGCGTCAGTGTGACCGGTGTAAAAGAGCGGCCCAACCTGCGGCGCATTTCCAGCAGGGCAAACGCAGACGCATCCTCCCGGACAAACACGTCATTGTTGTAAAACAACACGCCGTTGTCCTTCGCGTAGCCGCTGCTGCACATGACTTTAGTCAGTTCATCCACGTTGCACCTCCGCCTTACTCTTTAAAGGGGTTGCGCGTGGTGGTTGCGCTGGTTTTCACTGGCGCTGCGCTAACTGACGTCGCACCAGGATAGGTTGGCAACACCGGGTTATTGCCGTTCGACATGATGCCGAGCTTTGTCTCTTCCAAACGCTGCTGCTGACGCGCGCGGATTTGGTCATATTTTTCCTTCGACGCGGCGCTGTAGTTGTCATCATCGCGCAGGACGGTGGTATGGATAAAGACCATCAGATTACGCTTAGAGGTATCCTCAGAGGTGTAACGGAATAACTGACCGACCAGCGGAATATCGCCCAGCAGAGGCACTTTGGAAACGGTCTCTTTCGTCACGTTCTCCATCAGGCCGCCAAGCACCACCGTCTGCCCACTGTGCACCATCACTTCGTTATTAATGGTACGGGTGTTGAAGGTTGGGCCGAGGCTCGCATCTTCCGTGGCGCTTGCGTCCACGCTTGATACTTCCTGCTCAATCTTCAGGTGAATCATGTCGCCGTCGTTAATCTGCGGCACAATCTTCAGCTTAGTACCAACCGTCTTACGCTCAACGGAGTTGAACACGTTGTCGCCGCTCGTGGTCTGCGAGCCGGACAGCACTGGCACATCCTGACCCACGTTAAACGACGCTTCTTTGTTATCCAGCGTGACGACGCTCGGCGTAGACAGAATGTCGTTTTTGGATCCGGTTGAGAGCGCGGTCATCAGCGCGCCAAAGTCGCCGTTAAAGAAGCCTGTCGCCAGTCCGGTAAACGAGGCCCCTTTCATGGTGCCGTTTTTCACCTGACTGATTGGCAGACCCGTTGCGCCAAACTGCACACCGCCATGTTTACCAGTCCACTGCACACCAAGATCCATCCCGTTACCGTCCTGAACCTCAGCAATGATCGCTTCCACCAAAACCTGCGGACGACGAATATCCAGCTTGTCGATCACTTTCTCCAGAGAGTTCATCACGTTAGGCTGCGCGGTGATCACCAGTGAGTTGGTTGACTCGTCGGCGGTAATGTTTAAATCGCCAGACGCGGTGGCAGTTTTCGCTTTTGCGGCACCCGCTTTGTCTTTCAGCTGTTCGCCAATCCCGGTCAGTACCGGTACAACTTTTGTCGCGCTGGCATACTTAAGGTAGAACACGCGGGTGTTCCCTTCGTTATTCTGTTCGCGATCCAGCTGACCAATGAGTGACCGGGTGCGCGCACGGGCATCTTCCGGGCCGCTGATGACCAGACTATTCGTCTCGTCGTCCGCGACCACTTTCGTGGCCAGCTGCGGCGCGTTCTGCCCTTTCTGCTCTTCGTTGTTGAGGTTGTTCAACATTTCAGAAAGCTCTTTCGCAGAAGCGAAACGCAGCGGGACAATCTCGCGGCGCTGAATGCCGTCTTTATCGACGCGCTGAACCAGGTCTACCAGGCGATTTACCACCGAGGCTTTACCGGTTAACAGCAATACGTTAGACGGCTCGAAATGCACCACGTTACCGATGCCCGTCGCATCGTTAAGCTGGCGCAGCAACGGCGCCAGCTCGCGTACAGGCACGTTTTCCATGCGCACAACGCGTGTGATGATCTCATCACCTTTGCCCGGGTTTTTGCTGTCGGCCAGCGGTGCACCGGCTGTACGGGCAACGCTTGAGCGCACGACTTTGACCATGCCGTTATCCATCGGAATGACCGACAGGCCGTAAAGATCCAGCACGCTCAGGAAGAACTGGTAATACTCATCTTCCGTCAGTACGTTATAGGTTCTGACCGATACCGTTCCCTGAACGGAAGGATCGACCAGAATGGTTTTGTTTAAGTTACGGCCTACGGTATCGATAAATTCGCGAATATCCGTGTTTTTGAAGCTCGCGCTAAAGTTAGCTGCAAGCAGCGAACTTGAATATAACGACAATGCGGTCAGCGCCACGCACGCCCAGGGAAATTTCTTCATGTCTGTACACTTGTTAATTGTTTAGAACATTAACCCGAATATTTTCCAGGTGAGCGTGGCGTCTGACGACGACCTCCGCTTCTTTCATTTTCGACCAGTTAGCAATGACATTTTTGGCATCAATGGCATTGGTCATATCGACAGAATTCACTTTTACCGCCACATCACCTTTCTGTAGCCCTGAATGGCTATAGAAGGGAGAGGCATTCCTTGGGTTGATGTTGTAGCCTTCCAGCTGGCCCTGTTCGAATACCGGTTTCAACACCAGATAATCATTCAGATGCAAACTGTCTGCACCTGCATCTTTTGTCGATTTGGTTACCGGGGTGCTATTAACGTCACCCTTAAAGTAAGCGGGATCTTTTAATGCCAGTACCTGTGTAGCACCTTCATAATTAACCACCACATTGTCTTTATTTATTTCCTGAATAAATGCATCGTTAAATCCGCCCAGAGGCTCACCTTCACGGTAGCTTCTCTGCCCCTCCGGCGTCTTGATGACCGCAAAGGACAACCAGGCGTCGTCACTGCTTACGATCCCCTCGATCTCCGCCGCCAGCGGGGTTTTCACCGCCACCTGAGAGTTATTCTGACGTGCTGCCGCCGTAAAAAGTGTGAAGGTCTTTTCTTCGCGCTTTTTTTCCAGCGGCTGTTCATCTGAATTCGCCAACTTATTCGTAACTTTTTTATAATCTTTAAACGTCAGATACCCTTGCTGGCCGCAGAAAATTAACAGCGCAAACATAATACAGGGCATTATCCACCGTGACAGAAATGAGAACCTCATTTTTCATCTGGCCTTTAGCTAAGCGAAAATAAGCAGCGTCGTACTACGACAATATGTGAGCAAATAGTAATGACACGCTATAAATACAACCACTGACTTAGCTGTTAACTTTCATTAAGAAAAATATTGACCGTATAAAATCCAGATGTTAGAGCTTGCCATCAGGTTATTTTTACCCTGTTTGCAAATTGACCATTCTGATCCGTTACCTTACTTTTCCGTACTGTTGCTATTCCTAATCAGAGACGGTAAGTCGTTATGTATCAGAGCCACTTTAATTTTAAAAATCCGCCCTTCCGGAAAATCGCCCGACTGTCCGGGGATTTTCTCGTACCTTATCATCAGGACGTGTTCAACCTGCTGAAAGAGAAAACCCAGAAGGAGGGAATTACGGGGCTCTTTAGCGACGACGCACATCTCCTGGGCCACTTCAGCGACGCGCTGAAAACAGTGAACAACACCGTGCTTGCCATCAATGCGTTTCCAAAACTGAGTGCCAGTAGCCTGCTGTACAAACTCAGCCCGGAAACGAAAGCGAGCACAAGCCGTATTCAGGCGGTGGATGCCGTGCTGCATCGGTGGCTGGAGGAGCCGTCATCGCGGAAAGCAAAAGCTAAAGTTCTGACCATTGCCCACACCGAAGCGATGAAAGAGAGCTGCCGGGAAGTGCTGGGGATGTTACTCACTCGCGCCCATGAGCTGGATTTTCGCTTGTCCATTGTACTGATGGGCACCGCTGCTCAGAAAACGGCGCTGATGCAACAGCCTGAACTGCGCGAGTCTATTCATACGCATCACATTATCCGCCCGCTGACCTGCCGCGAAACGCTCGGCTATGTTCAGGCACAGTGTGAAGAGCATGGGTGCGAAACGTCACCGTTAACCCCTGCACGGGTGCGTAAACTACATGCCCTGACCAAAGGAAATATCACTGAGCTGAATGCGCTGGCGCACCTGTCGATGCTCGCCGCCTGGACTGAACGCGCAGCGCAGGTTAGCCCACGTCACTTACGCCTGGCGGCTGGCGAGATCCTGCCCGCGAAAAAACACGGGAAGCGCCTGGCTACGGTGGGGTTGTTCGCCTCTGTGCTATTCGCCGCCTGCGGCTGGTATTTGACTGCCTCGGTGAATGCAAGACTGCCGATTCAACTACCGGTTCCCGTTAGCTGGAAACACCCAATGCCGAAAGTTCAGGCACCTGTGGTGCCGGTTATCGACAACGAAATGGTTAATCAGCAGGATGCGATGCATCAGCTTTATCAGATGTGGGGTTATGACGCCTCGGCGGATGACACTCTGTGTCAGAACGCGGCGAAAGTGAACCTGATGTGTAAACAAGGGAGCGCGTCACCGGAAACGCTGGCCAGCGAAGGTTATCCGTGGATCAGTGAACTGAAAACCGGCAATCATCTCAACTATGCGGTGGTTGCTCGTGTCGGAGAGAACTCTCTCGATCTGCTGATGAATAACCGCACCTGGCAGGTGAGCCGCAACTGGTTTAATCAACATGCGACCGGCAACTACACGCAGCTGCACCGTCTGACACCGGAAGGTAAAGATGCCATCAGTGCCGCCAGCGACGGTAAAGACATGGCCTGGCTCGATCAGCAGCTAAGCCTGGTACTGGGCCAGCCTGAAACCCATTCGCAAACCTGGACTGCGGAAATGATGAAACGCACCCGTGAATTCCAGAAAAAAATGAATCTCCATGTGGACGGTATCCCTGGTGAGGATACGTTGATGCAATTGATGCTCGACACCAAATCCACGCCGAGCGTACAGATCCAGGCCTCTCATTCAACATCGGACGCGAAAAATCAGGAGAAGCATTCCTAATGTCTACCATTTGTCTTGCTGCCCAGCGCAGCTACACCTCCGGAGAGGCGGTCTGGTTTTCGTACCGTATTCCCAGCCTGAAAAAAGTGTTTAACAACACTTTGTTGTGGATGCTGGGACTCTGCGCCATGCTGATGGCGGGGCTGTACGCGCATATTTACTGGAATTTGCGACACCCAGCCCCCGAACCTGTAAAAGTGAGCGTCGCAAAACCGGAAACGCAGCTTTCGGATATGCACTACGTTTACGTGAGCAAACCGTTCCCGCATCCGCACCCGAAACCAGCATCCGTGCAGGCCGATATCCCTGCCATGCAGGATCTCCCGATTAACAACGATGATGCTGACTGGCAACAGGCACCAGACAGCGAGCCGCCGCATGATACTTCGCGAGATACGCTACCAGGCACAGAAGCACATGACGACGCGCCAGCAAATACAGGTGGGGATGATACATCGTTAACAGAATTATTTAAGCAGGCATTAAAAGAACAAGCACAAGATTATGCTCAAGGCAAAACTCCCGCGCCGCCGGTAGACGAAACGCAGGATAATTCACAAAGTAGTTTGATCCGTAAAGATAATGCGCGATCTCCTCTAAGTGAAAAAGGAGACCGGCTGGAGTAATCAATATTTTTCCGGCAGCGCCGTCATGTTAATAAGACGACCTTTATCAATAACAATATATTGACCTTTTTTCAGGTCGGAGAGGATTTTAATAATGGTACTGCGTGCCAGATTGGTGTATTCCTGAATGTAATCGTAAACGTTGATATCGCGTTGATGGTGAACAATGAGCTCATTGATCTCAAGTAAAAATTCACGGACAACAGAATATGCACTGCGGGCAACCAGCACGTCATCGCGCTTACTCAACAAACAGATATACCAGGAGAGGATCTTGGTGAGTTCAGGCCACAGATTTTTCTCTGTCATCAGGCGTGCAAAATCGTCCTTTTTGATAGAGCGAACCACTGTGTTTGCACGTACCAGACCGTACATATGCGTGGAATTATAAAAAATGGATGACAGGCCAAAAATGCAATGTCCTTGTAATGTGAACATGCACAACTCGTCAGATACACGACGGAACTCAACTTCCCCGTTGATGATAATATGAATATATTCAGAATCTGCCGTTGAGATTTTTTGCCATTTCTTTAACGTTTTTTCTTCATAACCTGACGTTGCTGAAATGATGGTGTCCATTTCGTCGTGCGGACGCAGTTTTTTACCATAAATGCTTAACATTGTTATACCCGTTCAAGATGAGAAATTATAAATTAGTTGACACATACGCGGTTAGAAAAATAATTACACAGCGCATAATTGAATAACATTAAGAATAAATACTGAAAATAAACATTCAGTATTTATTGAATATAAAAAGATACTTAGCAAGCTATGTGTCTATATTAAACGCGGGTACTTTTAAGTCAATTAACTATAAATTAATTGAGATTGAACTTAAGATTAATCTCAAGCAAAACATGGAAAAGCCTAAGTATTCGGGTGGTACCGAAGGATCACCCCTGCCCGTATTTCTCTAAAAGTGCTTCGGCAATGGCCATTGTTTCTATATCAGCAACACCATCCCACCGTTGTGGGCGGAAATGCATCTGAAATACGGTAATCACTCGCTTTTGTTGTGCCTGGGTAATATTTTCCGGGACGTCATAACCATAACGCGCGAGTAAATCTAGCAACACGGCAGTTTCCACTGGCTGAGAAGGTGGCCGCCCATTGATATAGAACGCCACGCGCGCCGGATCGGGCCATGCGCCAATTCCCTGCTGCGCAAGTTCACGCCATGGGAACAGCGGGCCTGGGTCGTCTTTTCGCTGTGGGGCGATATCGGAGTGCGCGACCACGTTTTCCGGTTTGATGTGGTAACGGGCAATAATGTCTTTGGCAAGCGGGATAAGCGCGGCAATTTGTGCCGGTTCAAACGGGGTGAACGTTTTATCTCCGCCCGTTTTTTTCCAGCCGCGGTTTTCCAGCTCAATCCCAACAGAGGTATCATTTATACGGTTCGTGCCGCGCCAGAAACTGATACCCGCGTGCCAGGCAAGCTCACTCTCCGGCACCAGTTGCCAGATACGCGGTTTACCGTCAGGTGCGGGGGGGCGTGCGGGGATTAAATAATGTGAGCTGACGTTTTTATCCGTCAGTGTTGCCAGCGAGCTGTCAAAATCATCGGCGGTGTAGTGAATAACCAGCACCTTAATACGCGGATACGCCGCCTGTGCCTGATGACGGGTATCCAGCTCGTATGCGCCTTTATCGACTATGCCTTTTTCAGTGGCACACCCTGCCAGCAACAGCGCCAGCAGGAGCGTGGAGAGCAAACGCTTCATCGACGGGTTTTCACCGCCGTGCCGCTGACGCTCACCATCAGCATACTGGCATCTTTGCCCACCGTTTCGTAGTCGATATCAATCCCGACAACCGCATCAGCGCCCAACGCTTTTGCCTGCTCGCCCAGCTCTTTGAACGCGATTTCTCGCGCTTTACGCAGCTCTTTTTCATACGCGCCAGAGCGCCCGCCGACGATGTCGCGGATGCCGGCAAAAAAGTCGCGGAAGATATTCGCGCCCAGGATGGCTTCGCCCGTTACCACGCCGCAATACTCGATAATCGGCTGCCCTTCCAGGGTTGGCGTTGTTGAAAACTGCATCGTTTCTCTCCTTCTTTAGCGTTCAATGCCTTAGCGTGCTACTCAGCCAGCATTATCGGTTCGTTACGCTATGATTGAAAGGATAGTTAATAAATAAGGAAATCAACATGCGCTACTCTGCTTTAACGCTTTTAGTGCCATGCGCGCTGGTGCTCAGCGCCTGCACCACGACGGTTACACCGGCTTTTAAGGATATCGGAACACGCAGCGGCCCCTGCATAGACGGTGGTCCGGATGCCGTGGCGCAGCAGTTCTATGATTATCGTATTCAGCACCGCAGTAACGACATTACCGCACTGCGCCCGTATCTGAGCGATGGTCTGGCGAAACTGCTGAATGATGCAAGTCGCGATCCACAGCATAATACGTTGCTGAAAGACGATCCGTTCTCCAGCCGCGCAACGCTCCCTGACAGCGCCGAAGTTGCCAGCGCATCCACCATTCCTAATACCGATGCGCGAAACATTCCTCTGCGCGTGAAACTGACCCAGGGAACCCAATCCTGGCAGGATGAAGTGCTGATGATCCGCGAAGGACAGTGCTGGGCTATCGACGACGTACGCTACGTGGGAGGCAGTGTTCATGCCCCGGCAGGCACGCTGCGCCAGTCGATTGAGAACCGCTAAACCATCCGTTACAAAATTGTTAACCCCGTAAAATGTGCGGCATTTCATGCGGAATGCCGACATTTATACTCGCCGCCATTGCCCGTCGCTATTTTGTGCTATGTTTAGAAGGTATTACGGGTTATATTTAACTTTTAACGCATAAATATTGCATAACTATTCTGTCAACGGTACTATCTGCGGCCTCAATTGCTATAGATTGCCTGGATGAGTAAAGACTGCCCCGATGAGTATTAAACTAAACGGCATTAACTGCTTCTACGGCGCACACCAGGCGCTGTTCGACATCACGCTGAACTGCCCCGAGGGCGAAACGCTGGTTTTGCTCGGCCCAAGCGGCGCAGGCAAAAGCTCCCTTCTGCGTGTCCTCAATCTGCTTGAAATGCCTCGTTCAGGTACGCTGGCAATTGCCGGTAACCACTTTGATTTCGCGAAAACGCCGTCTGATAAAGCCATTCGTGAACTGCGTCAGAACGTGGGTATGGTATTTCAGCAATATAATCTTTGGCCGCACCTGACCGTACTGCAAAACCTGATTGAAGCGCCTTGTCGCGTGCTCGGTTTAAGCAAAGATCAGGCGATGGCTCGTGCCGAAAAATTGCTGGAACGTCTGCGTCTTAAGCCTTACAGCGATCGTTATCCGCTGCACCTTTCCGGTGGTCAGCAGCAGCGTGTGGCCATTGCCCGCGCCCTGATGATGGAACCAGCCGTGCTGCTGTTTGATGAGCCGACGGCGGCACTCGACCCGGAAATCACCGCCCAGATCGTGAGCATTATTCGTGAGCTGGCGGAAACCAACATTACGCAGGTTATCGTAACCCATGAAGTGGAAGTGGCGCGTAAAACCGCCAGCCGCGTGGTCTACATGGAAAACGGATTTATCGTCGAGCAAGGCGATGCAAGCTGCTTCACAAATCCGCAAACCGATGCCTTTAAAAATTACTTATCTCACTGATGTGTTAGGGAAAATGATAATGAAAAAAGTATTGATTGCAGCACTGCTTGCGAGCGTCAGCCTTTCCGCTACCGCAGCCCAGACTATCCGTTTCGCTACCGAAGCGTCTTATCCTCCGTTTGAATCCATCGATGCGAACAACAAAATTGTTGGCTTTGATGTCGATCTGGCTAACGCCCTGTGTAAAGAGATCGATGCAACCTGTACCTTCAGCAACCAGGCGTTCGACAGCCTGATCCCAAGCCTGAAGTTCCGCCGTATTGATGCCGTAATGGCAGGTATGGACATCACCCCTGAGCGTGAAAAACAGGTTCTGTTCTCAACCCCTTACTATGACAACTCTGCCCTGTTCATTGGTCAGAAAGGGAAGTACACCTCTGTTGATCAGCTGAAAGGCAAGAAAGTGGGCGTGCAGAACGGCACAACTCACCAGAAATTCATCATGGATAAACATCCGGAAATCACCACCGTTCCTTACGACAGCTATCAGAATGCGAAGCTGGATCTGCAAAACGGTCGTATCGATGGCGTATTTGGTGATACCGCAGTGGTGACCGAGTGGCTGAAGGCGAACGACAAGCTGGCCGCTGTGGGCGACAAAGTGACGGATAAAGATTACTTCGGCACCGGCCTGGGTATCGCGGTTCGTCAGGGCAACACCGAATTGCAGCAGAAATTCAACGCCGCTCTGGAGAAAGTGAAAAAAGACGGCACTTACGAAACCATCTACAAAAAATGGTTCCAGAAGTAATTCCTGATGAATGAAATTTTTCCTTTAGCAAGCGCCGCCGGGATGACCGTCGGCCTTGCCGTTTGTGCACTCATTATCGGCCTGGTGCTGGCGATGTTCTTCGCGGTGTGGGAATCAGCTAAATGGCTCCCTGTCGCCTGGACGGGCTCAGCGCTGGTAACCGTGCTGCGTGGGCTACCCGAGATTCTGGTGGTCCTGTTCATCTATTTCGGCTCCTCGCAGCTGCTGCTGATGCTGTCTGACGGCTTCACCATCAATCTTGGTGTGGTACAGATCCCGATTCAGATGCAGATTGAGAATTTTGACGTCAGCCCGTTCCTGTGCGGCGTGATCGCGCTTTCCCTGCTCTACTCCGCCTATGCTTCGCAGACTCTGCGCGGCGCGCTGAAAGCGGTGCCTCAGGGGCAGTGGGAATCCGGCCAGGCGCTGGGGTTGTCGAAAGCCGCCATCTTCTTCCGTCTGGTCATGCCGCAGATGTGGCGCCATGCCCTGCCGGGGCTGGGCAATCAGTGGCTGGTTCTGCTGAAAGATACGGCGCTGGTAAGCCTTATCAGCGTGAACGACCTGATGCTGCAAACCAAAAGTATCGCGACCCGCACCCAGGAGCCATTTACCTGGTACATTGTGGCTGCGGCTATCTACCTGGTGATCACGTTGCTGAGTCAGTACATCCTTAAGCGTATTGACCTGCGTGCAACGCGTTTTGAACGGAGACCAGGCTGATGCTTGAGTATTTACCCGAGCTGATGAAAGGGCTGCACACCAGCCTGACGCTGACCGTGGCGTCCATCATCGTGGCGCTGATCCTGGCACTTGTTTTTACCATCATCCTGACGCTGAAAACGCCAGTGCTGGTGTGGATCGTGCGCGGCTATATCACCCTGTTTACCGGTACACCGCTGCTGGTGCAGATCTTCCTGATATACTACGGGCCAGGGCAGTTCCCGTCATTGCAGAACTACCCGGTTATCTGGCACCTGCTCTCCGAGCCGTGGCTGTGCGCCCTGATTGCCCTCTCGCTGAACAGTGCGGCCTATACTACGCAGCTGTTTTACGGTGCGATCCGCGCGATCCCGGAAGGACAATGGCAGTCCTGCGGCGCGCTGGGGATGAGCAAGAAAGACACGCTGGCAATCCTGCTGCCGTATGCGTTTAAACGTGCTCTCTCATCGTATTCCAACGAAGTGGTGCTGGTGTTCAAGAGTACTTCTCTGGCCTACACCATTACGCTGATGGAAGTGATGGGCCACGGGCAGCTTCTGTATGGACGCACCTACGATGTGATGGTGTTCGGCGCCGCGGGTCTGGTGTATCTGGTGGTGAATGGTCTGCTGACGCTGATGATGCGTTTAATCGAGCGTAAAGCGCTGGCGTTTGAACGTCGCAGTTAAATCAGTTTTTGCATAATCACATATTAAGAAGACGGGCAAGTCTAAACACTGCCCGTCTTTTTTTATTTATAAAATAATATTTAATCATTTTTATTGCATATAAATTCAATCACTGGCATTGTACGTCCATGCCGCAGACACGGCGCATAAGACAGATTGACAGACGGGAGCATTAAAATGAAAAAGATAGTTCTGGCCGCATTACTGGCAACTTTCGCCGCTGGAGCAGCAGCCGCAGATAAAATCAATTTCGGCGTATCTGCCACTTATCCACCTTTTGAATCTCTGGATGCCAGCAACCAGATCGTCGGTTTTGATATCGACCTGGCAAAAGCGCTGTGCAAACAGATGCAGGCCGACTGCACTTTTACCAACCACGC
This sequence comes from Enterobacter sp. Tr-810, assembly GCF_011752765.1. NCBI lineage: Bacteria > Pseudomonadati > Pseudomonadota > Gammaproteobacteria > Enterobacterales > Enterobacteriaceae > Enterobacter > Enterobacter sp. Tr-810. The sequence continues at coordinate 707,143 of NZ_VWWW01000002.1, forward strand.
ATTTGACAGCCTGATCCCGTCTCTGAAATTCAAAAAATACGACGCGGTGATCTCCGGTATGGATATCACGCCAGAGCGTAGCAAGCAGGTTTCCTTCACCGACCCGTACTACGCGAACTCCGCTGTGGTGATTGCGAAGAAAGGCGCTTATAAATCCTTTGACGAGCTGAAAGGCAAACGCATTGGTATGGAAAACGGCACCACGCACCAGAAATACCTTCAGGACAAACATCCGGAAGTGAAAACCGTGGCCTATGACAGTTACCAGAATGCGATTATCGACCTGAAAAATGGCCGTATTGATGGCGTGTTCGGTGACACCGCCGTGGTGAACGAGTGGCTGAAAACCAACCCGCAGCTGGGTACAGCAACCGAGAAAGTGACCGATCCACAGTACTTCGGCACCGGTCTGGGTATCGCGGTTCGCCCGGATAACAAAGCGTTGCTGGAAAAACTGAACGGCGCCCTGAAAGCGATTAAAGCTGACGGCACCTACCAGAAAATCAGCGATCAGTGGTTCCCGCAGTAATCGTTTTTGCCGGGTGACGGCTTCGCCTTACCCGGCCTGTGGGGGGAATTCCAGGCCGGATAAGCGCAGCGCCATCCGGCAACTCTATAAGGGCACAAAGAACCTGAAACGCGCCCCACTCACCGAATCCATCAGCCGGATCCCACCACCGTGCAGCTCCAGCATCCGCTTCACAATCAACAACCCCAGACCGCCACGGTTATCCCGCGACGCCTGCGTGTTTAACGCCGAAGGCCGCACAAACAGATCGTCACGCAACGCTGCATCCACACCCATGCCGCTATCCGCCACTTCAACCTGCAACTGCTCATCTTCTTGCCATACCGCCAGACGAATTTCTCCGCCTGTTGGCGTATGGCGGATAGCGTTATCCAGCAGATTGGTCACCACCCGCTCAATCATCGACACGTCGGCGTTCACCAATGGCAAGGGGCCAGGCACATCAATATGCAGCTGAAGCGCCCGGGTACGCGCAGTCAGCTCAAACTTTTGCGCGACATCGGAAATCAGCTCTCCCATGGCAAAGCGCTCGCGCTGCGGTTTGATGCCGCCATGTTCCAGACGCGCCAGTTCAAACAGCTGCTGAGAGAGATGGCGCACCTTTTGTCCCTGGCGCAACGCGGTCGTCAAATACTGCTGATGCTCCTGCGGAGTCAGGGTGGCGGATTTCAGCGACAGCGTTTCCAGGTAGCCCAGGAGCGAGGTCAGCGGCGTACGTAAATCATGGGAAATATTGGCGATAAATTCCCGACGCTGGCGGTCGCTGTCGGCCAGTTGATCCCACTGGGAAGTGATTTTGCGTGCCAGCTCGATAAAAGTATTACGCAGTGTCGCCACTTCATCGCCCGTGGCGGACGCCAGCGGCTGTGCAGCAAGCTGTTTAATTGCGCTGATACTGTCTTGCTCAAGCCCGGCCACTTCCGCCGTCAGGCGCTTCACCGGGCGCGTGACCCAATACCAGACCAGTAATCCCGCCAGCAGGCCAAACAGCGCCACCAGCAGCAACGACCACAGCGCAGTACTCCACAACGCCTTATGCCAGGCGATATCGGCCAGAATGTTTGATTCTTCGCCCTGCAAGATAATGTACAGATACCCGCGTAACTCCCCATCCTGACGTAGCGGCACCGCACTGAAGACTTTCTGTTTATCGGTACTGCGCGGATCATCGCCATACACCGGCATCACGGCCCCGCTAAGGAAGGTTTGCACGGGGGCGATGTCGATTTTTTGCCGCTGAATATGTCCCGCAGGCGCGGCGTCAGCCAGCAGTTCGCCCTCAGGTGAAACCACATACAGCTCAACGCTCGGGTTAAAGGTCATCAGCCGGTCAAACAGGGGTTTCAGCGCCCGGCGGTCAACCCTGCCCTGCGCATCCAGAATCGGTTCACGCTGCACAATCTGTTGCGCCAGGCCGCTGGAAAGACGCTGTACCATGGCGTTGCCATATTGCTGGCTACTGTACATTTGCACCAGACAAGCCACCGCCGCGCAGAGCAGCAGGAGCAAAATAAACAGCAGCGTCAGGCGCTGGCCCAGGCTAAAACGTCGCATCATCATTCAGCTCCGCAAATTTATAGCCTTTGCCCCAGACGGTCCGGATGATCTCCGGCTCTGCGGCATCTTTTTCAATCTTGATCCGCAGGCGGTTGATATGGGTGTTGACGGTATGCTCGTAGCCTTCGTGCTGATAACCCCAGACCTGCTCCAGCAACGCCAGACGCGAGAAAACCTCCCCCGGGTGGCGGGCAAAAAAGTACAGCAGCTCAAATTCGCGTGGTGTGAGATCGACCTCCTGCCCGTGCAGACGCACACTGCGGCTGAGCGGATCGAGCGTCAGGCCGTGCGCCTGAATATTTCCGGTGGTTTGCGCCTGGCCCATCGCCTGCTGGCGGCGAAACAGTGCTTTAATGCGCGCAATCAGTTCCTGCACCGAAAACGGTTTAGCAAGGTAATCATCCGCCCCGGTTTCAAGCCCGGTAATACGATCGGTTTCACTGCTGCGGGCGCTGATAATAATAATGGGCAGGTAGCGGGTCATCTGACGAATGCGGCGGCAAATCTCGAGGCCGTCGACCGTCGGGAGCATCAGGTCGAGGATAACGGCATCCCACGGCGTTTGCTCCAGGCGCAGCAACGCCTTGCCACCGTCCGGCTCGTGGGTAATGGCGTAACCTTCGTCTTCCAGATTCAGGCGCAGGAGCGCGGCGATATCGTGGTCATCTTCCACCAGCAGGATCTGCTTCATCGGTAAGCCTTTCTTTAATTCTGATGACTTAAGCTTACCTGATTTCGCGGGGTGGAAGAGTTCACATTTTGTTTAAGATTTAACGAGCAACGTCAGCACTTCATAATGCGCGGTGTGCGGGAACATATCGAAAAGTTGAACGCGTTCAACGCGGTAACCCGGCAGATGTGCAATGTCTTTCGCCATGGTTTGCGCGTTGCAGCTGGAATAGACAATGTAATCCGGCGCCATCTGGCTCAGGTAGTCGCACAGCGCTTTACCAATGCCACGACGCGGAGGATTCACCAGCACCAGCTCCGGCACGTTGCCCTGGCCGGTCGCAAACTGCGTGGAGTCCAGCGCCTGGAAATGAAGATTCGTTAGCCCAAGCTCGGCCGCCGACTGTGTTGCGCAGGCGATAGCCTCAGCGGAGATCTCAATCCCGGTCAGCGTCATCTCTGGCGTAGCGCAGTGCAGACCAAACCCACCCACCCCGCAGAACAGATCCCACATATGCTTGATGTTCAGCGCCCTCACCCAGTCGCGGGCGGTGGCGTACAGGGCGCTCGCCACGACCGGGTTAGTCTGGAAGAAACTCTGCGGACGGATCCACAGCGGCACATCGTTAAAGTTCTCAGCCAGGGCGTGCTGTTCAGTGAAGAAGATTTCTTTGTCCCCTTCCATGATTGCCATATGCACTGGCTGAATATTTGCCGTAATCACCTTAAGCTGCGGTAACTGTGCCTGAAGCCACGGCAGCGCCGTGCGAAGCTGTTCCAGCTTGGCTTCTGAGCGCAGCACAAAACGCAGCATCATGCCGCCATCGCGCTGGCTTTCGGTGAGTAAGAGGTATTTCAGCTCGCCGCGTTTGCGGGCCACGTTATAGGGCGTTAATCCCGCGCGGGCGATAAAAGGTTTCAGCGCAGCAAAAACCGGTTCAAACGAAACAGGATAGAGCGGGCAATCGGTCAAATCTTCCGGCGTGCCGTCGCGGTGCAACATCCCCAGCAGCGGTTTTTCGACACTGCCGCTGACCACCATTTTGGCTTTATTGCGAAAACCCTGCTCAGGCCCGCTGACAGGTGTGCACCACTCGCCCACCGCGTGTTCAGCCAGCAGCTGTTGTAAATCGGTCATTTTGGCGGTGAGTTGTTGCGAGACGGGCTGTTCTATCCACTGACAGGAGCGACAGCGACCCGCGTCATAGAGTGCGCACTGCATATGAAAACCTTAAGAATAACGAGGGCTGCGATTATATACACAAAATCATTCAAGTTGTATCAAGGCGGCAAGTCTGAGAATCCCCAGGAGCTTACTCAAGTAAGTGACTGGGGTGAGCAGACGCAGCTAACGCAGAGACAGCTTGAAGGATGACGTGTATACACATTATTGCAGGCGGAAGAATCTCCGGCTGGAAGCAGGGATAAAAAGCAGAAACAGCACCAGCGCATCCGGCAATTTTTGCATCACCAACGAGCGCAAAATCTCACTTTTGGATTCCCCTGCAATACTGAACAGTTCCGGGTAGCCATAACCCAGAGAGGCCGCCCACAGGTAACCCGTGGCCACAACCTGCGTCAGCAGGTAAACCCAGCGCGCCCAGTTACGCCCTTTAACCAGAGAAAACGCACAGTAAATCTCAACAAACACCAGCACCAGGCTGCTCATAAAGACCAGCGTCAGATTCCACGTCTGCACGCTGCGATGGATGAACTCACCAATACCCCGCGCACCCAGCGTATTCAGAATCATCAGCACATCAAGACAGCGGATCATAATAATGGCGAGCGCCGCCACCTGCACCAGCGCAGGAACGTTCAGACGGGCGTGCGTTTGACGTGATTTTTTAAAGAATCCCAATGTTTTACTTCCCTGAAAAACAGTGCCGCGACACGCGCGGCACTTCACTGGAAATTTTAAATGCTTCAGCCGCGTCTTGCACGCTGGATATCACGTACGCGTTGCTTTTCAGCACGCGCCATCAGATACCAGGCGATAAAACCGACAACGCCAACCACACCGAGGATGATAGAGGCCAGGGCGTTAATCTCCGGGTTAACCCCCATGCGCACGCTGGAGAAAACCAGCATCGGCAGGGTTGTCGCCCCAGGGCCAGACACGAAGCTGGCAATCACCAGATCGTCCAGAGACAGGGTAAACGCCAGCAGCCAGCCGGAGATCACCGCAGGCATAATCATCGGCAAGGTAATGATGAAAAAGACCTTCAGCGGCGTAGCGCCAAGATCCATGGCCGCCTCTTCAATAGAACGATCCAGTTCCCGCAGGCGCGAGGAGATAACCACAGCCACATAGGCGGTACAGAAGGTGACGTGAGCCAGCCAGATCGTCAGCATCCCACGGTCCGCAGGCCAGCCGATCGCATGAGCCAGCGCAACGAATAGCAGTAACAGCGACAAGCCGGTTATCACATCTGGCATAACCAGCGGCGCGGTTATCATAAACGCAAAGCCGTTAGACCCGCGGAAACGGCCAAAACGTACCATCACCATTGCGGCAATGGTACCGAGGATCGAAGCCATTGTGGCGGCGCATGCCGCAATGGTCAGGCTCAGCCCCACCGCGCTCATCATTGCATCATCGTGGAACAACTCGCTGTACCAGCGCGTCGACCAGCCCGCCCACACCGTCACCAGCTTCGAGCTGTTAAAGGAGTAGATAACCAGCATCAGCATCGGCGCATACAGGAAGGTAAACCCGATCACCAGGATCAGAATTCGCCACGGGGAGCGTACTACCGGTAAGTTGTTCATCCGTGATCCCCCATCTGTTTTTGCTGGTACTTGTGGAACCACATGATCGGCACGATCAGCAGCAGCAACATCACAATCGCCACCGCAGACGCCACCGGCCAGTCGCGGTTATTGAAGAACTCCTGCCACAGCACGCGACCAATCATGATGCTGTCCGGGCCGCCGAGCAGTTCAGGGATAACAAACTCCCCTACCGCCGGAATAAACACCAGCATCGAACCGGCAATAATCCCACCTTTGGTGAGCGGCACAATCACGCTAAAGAAGGTTTTCAGCGGACGAGCGCCCAAATCAAGAGAGGCTTCCACCAGCGAGTAATCAATACGTGTCAGCGCCGTATAAATTGGCAGCACCATAAATGGCAGGTAGGCGTAGACAATCCCGATATAGACCGCGAGGTTGGTATGCAGGATGGTCAGCGGCTGATCGATAACCCCAAGCCACATCAGGACGTTATTCAGCACACCGTTATTTTTCAGGATCCCCATCCACGCATACACGCGGATCAGGAACGAGGTCCACGACGGTAAAATCACCAGCAACAGCAGAATATTACGTGTCGATGGCTTACTGTGCGCCACCGCCCATGCGAGCGGATAACCCAACAACAGGCAACAGATCGTCGAGATCGCCGCCACCTGCAATGACTGCAAATACGCTTCAAAGTAGAGCGGATCGTCGGTAAGTTGCAGGAAGTTGCCAAGATTCAGCGTCAGCGTCAGCTGCCCGTCGGCCCAATCCATCAGGTTGGTATAAGGCGGGATCGCCCGCGCCATCTCTGCCAGGCTGATTTTGAAAACGATCAAAAACGGCATCAGGAACAGCAGGATCAGCCAGATATAAGGCATGGCGATCACCAGCTTGCGTCCGTGCGCCATCTTAAAGCGCGTCAGTCCGTGCGCAAAACCACCCGGTTTTTGTACGCGGGCTGGAGGTTCAAGTGTACTCATTGTCCGCTCCTTATACCGTCAGTACGACGCAGCTATCCGCATCCCAGCAAAGACGCACTTCATCGCCCCAGGTCGGCAACCCTTTGCGGTAGCGATGTTCGTTTTGCAACTGGGCGCTGAGCATCTGTCCACTCTTCAGACGGACATGGTAGATAGAGAGGTCACCCAGATAGGCAATGTGCACCACTTCACCTACGGCAAAGTTATAGCCATCGGCTGGCGGGTCTTCACAGAGCATAATTTTCTCAGGACGCAACGCGATATACACCGGTACGTTATCCACCACGGAGTTATCCGGGTCGACCTTAATCGGGTGCACCAGCCCCGGGGATTCAATCACCAGCCCGTCTTCCTGGCGCTCTTTCAGCAGCCCTTCGAAGACGTTGACCGAACCGATAAACTCTGCGCTGTAGCGGGTGGTCGGGTGTTCATAAATCTCTTCCGGCTCGCCAATCTGCACGAATTTACCGCGATTCATGATCGCGATACGTCCGGCCATGGTCATCGCCTCTTCCTGGTCGTGGGTCACCATTACGCAGGTCACGCCCACGCGCTCGAGGATATCCACCACTTCGAGCTGCATCCGGTCGCGCAGTTTTTTATCCAGCGCGCCCATCGGTTCGTCGAGCAGCAGCAGTTTCGGGCGTTTCGCCAGGCTTCGTGCCAGCGCCACACGCTGACGTTGCCCGCCAGAGAGCTGATGCGGTTTACGCTTCGCGAACTCCTGCATGTGAACAAGGCTCAGCATTTCGGCCACACGCGCGGTAATTTCGGCTTTTGGCAGTTTGTCCTGCTTCAGGCCGAACGCGATGTTCTGCTCTACCGTCATATGCGGGAACAGGGCGTAAGACTGGAACATCATGTTGATCGGGCGCTGATACGGCGGCACGCTGGAGAGGTCGACACCATCGAGCACAATCTGCCCGGCAGTGGGTTGCTCAAAACCCGCCAGCATTCGCAGCAGCGTGGATTTACCGCAGCCAGATGCACCAAGCAGGGCAAAAATTTCGCCTTTATAGATAGTCAGGCTGACATCATCTACGGCATGTTGGCCGTCAAAGGATTTGGTGAGGTTGCGGATTTCAAGAAGCGGGGTCAGCGCTTTACGGACTTTCGCCTGCGGGCGGGGGGTAGCGTCATTCACGGGGTGTTCTCCGGCATAAATCAAATCATGGTGCAGGCGCACCATTTCGGTGCGCCGGTTGCCGGGCGTGCTTTTCTTGCCCGGCTTACATCAGACGCGCTGAGTGTTATTTACCGCTTTTCACCTTGGTCCACGCACGGGTACGCACGCGGTCAATTTTTGGATCCTGAACTTTCAGGGTGAAGAGCTTGGCGAACACATCCGCTGGCGGATAGATAGCCGGGTTATTGCGGATCTCTTCGCTCACCAGCGGCACGGAGGCCTTATTACCGTTCGCGTAGTACACGTGGTCGCTGATGTGAGCAATCACGTCAGGACGCATCAGGTAATTGAGGAACTGATACGCTTCGTCTTTGTTTTTGGCATCGGCCGGCATCGCGAAGACGTCAAAGAAGGCCAGCGCCCCCTCTTTCGGAATGAAGTACGACACATTCACACCGTTTTTCGCCTCTTTCGCGCGGTTAGCCGCCTGCCATACATCACCTGCCCAGCCAATCGCGACACAGATGTCGCCGTTTGCCAGGTCGTTAATGTACTGAGAGGAGTGGAAGTAGCGAATATTTGGACGCAGTTTCAGCAGCAGGTCAGTCGCCGGGCCGGTGTAATCATCAGCCTTACTGCTGTTAGGATCTTTGCCCAGATAGTTCAGGACGGTAGCGAAAATCTCTTCCGGCGCATCGAGGAAAGAAACGCCGCAGCTTTTCAGCTTCTCAAGGTTTTCCGGCTTCAGCACCACGTCCCAGCTGTCCAGCTTGACGTCCGGGCCCAGCGCCGCTTTGACTTTATCAACGTTGAAACCGATACCGGTGGTCGCCCACAGATACGGCATCGCGTATTTGTTGTCCGGGTCGTGTTTGGCCACCAGCTTCAGGACTTCAGGATCGAGATTTTTCCAGTTCGGTAATTTGCTCTTATCCAGCGGCTGGAAGACGCCTGCGGTCAGCTGGCGCTCAAGGAAGCTTGCAGAAGGTACCACCAGGTCAAAACCGGTGCTCCCTGCCATCAGTTTCCCTTCGAGCACCTCGTTGGAATCGAACACGTCGTAGACCACTTTAATGCCGGTCTCTTTTTCAAAGTTGGCGACCGTGTCCGGCGCAATATAGTCAGACCAGTTGTAAACGTGCAGCGTTTTTTGTTCCGCAGCGAGCGTGCCGGCAGAGACGGCCATCAGAGCACCCGCAACCAGACCCGATAACCATTTTTTATTCAAGGCGATCATATCTTTATTCCTTCTGAAAGCTCGTTAACAAACGAGCTAAAACTGTGCAATCTGAAGATATGCAATAATCATGCATAGTTTGTCGCTCTGCCCAAAATAAAAAGAAACCTCTTTACCCGGCAGCTTCCGCTCGCTTTTTTAAGCATCGCAAGAATAACTGTAGCCCGTGTCTCCGGCTATAGCCCAGACGAAAAAACGCCTTTTATCAATTTTTTATGCAGGTTATGTCTACGTGATAAGCCGAAATGGCCTTCGGGGAGGTGAATAATTCTTTAAAGAAAGGTTAAAAGCAGCAGAAAAAATGGCGTTATGCAGTCGCTCTGGCAGCGACTGCGCAAAAGTCAGACAGCACTAGTGAAGAAAATTGGGAGATGCATCATTATTCTCTGACTCCTCTTCACTGTTATAGAGCAGATGATGTGCACTGGCTTCCAGCATGACCATTGAAATCTGCTCTTCGCTCAGGCGCATAAACCAGGAAAATTGCTTGAAGGAGACCCCTGCCCCGGCAAATAAAGACTGGCAAACGACCAGTTTTGGCAGATTATCATCCTGAATATCGAGAAATGCCTTCACCGTCAAAGAACTGGCATTGATCGCCGAAAGATCTGACGCCAGCGCCAGCAGTGCAGAAGGTTTAACTTCAGCAAGGGCCGAGAAAAGGATCACGTCGTTGATCAGATCGATTTTGGCATCGAACACGCCGTCGAAATTTTGCATATGCGGCAGATGCAGCGCCTGGCAAGAATCGCACTCAAAGTACGTGATACCCGCATCATCAAGCCATTGACGTAACGTATCCAGTGTAGGAACGACCTGTAAATCCATAGCTGTGCAGCCTCTTAAAAAATAACTTCGCATAGAGTACGCAAAAAGTGCGCGCTAATCCATTTAACCGCCCGTTTTCAGGCAATACCCAGGGGTCGCGTGGCGTTCGATCCAGGCGATCATTTTCCCGGCGATATCAATGCCGGTGGTTTTTTCAATACCCTCAAGCCCGGGAGAGGCATTCACTTCCATCACCAGCGGGCCGCGGGATGCACGCAGAATATCGACACCCGCCACGTCCAGACCTAACGTCTGCGCGGCTTTAACGGCAATTTCACGCTCACGCTCGCTGATGGTGGCGACCCGCGCCACGCCACCACGGTGCAGGTTAGAACGGAAATCGCCGTTTTTCGCCTGGCGCTCAATGGCCGCAACCACTTCATCACCCACCACCAGACAGCGGATGTCGCAACCTTTGGCTTCTTCAATATATTCCTGCACCAGGATATGCGCATTGAGGCCGCGAAACGCATCAATCACACTTTCTGCCGCCTGCCGCGTTTCGGCCAGTACCACGCCAATACCCTGCGTACCTTCCACCAGTTTGATCACCAGCGGCGCGCCGCCCACCATGTCGATCAGGTCGCTGGTATCGTCCGGCGAGTGGGCTATCCCGGTAACGGGCAGATCGATGCCCTGACGGGCCAACAGTTGCAGAGAACGCAGTTTATCGCGGGCGCGGGAAATCGCGACGGATTCGTTAAGCGGATAGCTGCCGAGCATTTCGAACTGGCGAAGCGCGGCGGTGCCGTAATAGGTAATCTGAGATCCAATGCGCGGGATCACCGCATCGAAAAGCGGGAGCTGACGGCCTTTATAGTGAATGGACGACGCCGCCGGATCGATGTTCATATAACAGGACAGTGGATCGAGGATTTCAACCTGATGGCCGCGCATTGACGCTGCTTCTCGCAGACGTTTACATGAATAGAGCGTTCCATCCCGGGACAAAATGGCAATTTTCACCCTGCACCTCTCTAAAGACATGGGAAAAGCCTGCGTATCATATACACAAAATCCTTCAAGTTGAATCAAGGCAGCCTGAAGGATGATGTGTATTGCAGCAGAGAGGCGCAGGATGAATGAACTAGCGCGTCGCCCAACCCTGTTTATGCAAATAATCGAGAATAAACGGGCGGTTTTCTTTGATGATCGTACGGCGAATGTGGTCGCTCCAGGTATCACGACGCGTATTGCTGCCGCGCGTCATGTAGTAGTGCGCCAGCTCTTCATCGTATTGCGCCAGCACGTCCTGATCGACAGGCTGATAGCGGTTTTCATGCATGATCATCGCCGCAGGCAAACGCGGCTTCACATCCGGGTTATCAGCCGGCCAGCCAAGACACAGGCCAAACAGCGGTAACACATGTTTTGGCAGATGCAGTAGTTCAGTAACGGCCTGAATGTTGTTGCGCAGACCACCGATGTACACACCGCCAAGCCCTAAAGACTCTGCCGCCGTCAGCGCGTTTTGCGCCATCAGTGCGGTATCCACCACGCCCAGCAATAATTGTTCAGCAAGGCCCAGTTCGGCCTCCGGGCAGATTTGCAGGTGGCGGTTAAAGTCAGCGCAGAAAACCCAGAATTCCGCCGCCTGGGCAACGTGCTTCTGCCCGCCTGTCAGGGTAACCAGTTGCTCACGCAGTTCCACGTCGGTGATGCGAATAATACTGGAGCACTGCAAAAAACTGGAGCTGGAGGTGCCTCTTGCACTGTCGAGGATCGCCTCGCGCTGAGCCTGAGTAATGGGTTCATCAGTGAAATGGCGAATTGAGCGGTGGGAACGCAGCAGGTCAATCGTTGGCGTCATGGTGTCTCTCTTTGGTCGGTCTGTACGCGGTATGGCAGCCAGTATAGGCAAAGACGCCGGGCATGTAATTGGCCAAACATAGCCTGAAGATATTAAAGCGACAGGTGAAACCTTCTTTTCATTCCGGCGGGTTATCGTGCAGTATAAGCGTCATTCGCCGTCAGGCTTGTTTTTTGAGGAGAGAGAAATGTTTGCAGTAATTTTTGGTCGTCCAGGATGCCCTTACTGTGTGCGCGCTAAAGAACTGGCAGAAAAACTGACCGAAGAGCGTGATGACTTCAACTTCCGTTATGTGGATATCCATGCGGAAGGGATCAGCAAAGCCGATCTGGAAAAAACCGTGGGTAAACCGGTTGAAACCGTACCGCAGATTTTCCTCGATCAGAAACACATTGGCGGCTGCACTGATTTCGAAGCCTACGCCAAAGAAAACCTGGGCCTGTTCGCCGCTCAGTAATGGTAAGACGCCCTCAACGCGAGGGCGTTTTTATTTGTGGTGACGCCGATGGCGCATCAGGCTACGAACGAACAAGAAACACAGCGCGCCCAACGCACACCAGAAAACCCCGCTCAGTAACCAGGCCAGCTCCTGCCAAAAGCTTCTTGTCGTGACAAACAGCAGACGCATCAGCAACAGGCACAACGGCGCTGCCAGCATTGCCCCTAACAACGGCCTGACCACCTCTCCACGGCGAGAGAGAAAACTGGCCGCCGCCCCCGGAAGGGTGAAGAAGAGCAAACCCAGTTCCGGATGGCCTGAGGCCCTGAATGCCCCTTTCACATTAAAGGCCAAAGACAGGCAAACCACCGTAAACAGCAAAAAACAGCTGATCACGCCCGCCCAGTTTCGTTTAATGTTCAAACTATCCTCCTGACTTCTTCTCTATCAAATACACTTTCGTCCAGTGGACGCCCAGTCAGATAAAGCAATGTGGCAATCCTTGCCGAAGCCCGCACAGGGTAATGCGATAATAGGTAGCCGCCGATCGCTAATACGATTAAACTAACCCGCGGCGATTGTTTTACGGAATTAATCAAGGGTGTATGGGATTTAGGATTTTTCCCTGACGCCCAAAACAGTAGCCCAAATAGCCTCTTCATTCAACAACTTACTGGTAAACAAGAAGTTAGCCTCCGTGAATATAAACGTCGCAGACTTGTTAAACGGGAATTACATCCTGTTATTATTTGTGGTACTGGCACTGGGCCTTTGCCTGGGTAAATTACGCCTGGGTTCAGTTCAACTTGGTAATTCGATTGGCGTTTTAGTCGTTTCTTTATTATTAGGTCAGCAACATTTCAGCATTAACACGGACGCGCTCAACTTAGGTTTTATGCTGTTTATTTTTTGTGTTGGCGTGGAAGCAGGCCCGAACTTTTTTTCAATTTTCTTCCGCGACGGTAAGAATTACCTGATGCTGGCTTTGGTGATGGTCGGCAGTGCGCTATTGATTGCGTTAGGCCTGGGTAAACTGTTTGGCTGGGATATCGGTTTAACGGCCGGGATGCTGGCAGGCTCCATGACCTCAACGCCTGTGCTGGTCGGTGCGGGCGATACCCTTCGCCACTCCGGAATGGCAGGCGATTCCCTTTCAACCGCACTCGATCACCTGAGCCTGGGCTATGCCCTGACCTATCTGATTGGTCTGGTGAGCCTGATTGTTGGCGCGCGTTACCTGCCAAAACTCCAGCACCAGGATTTGCAGACCAGCGCGCAGCAAATCGCCCGCGAGCGCGGTCTGGACACCGACAGCAAACGTAAAGTCTATCTCCCGGTTATTCGCGCTTATCGCGTGGGGCCAGAGCTGGTTGCCTGGGCCGACGGTAAAAACCTGCGCGAGCTGGGTATTTACCGCCAGACAGGTTGTTACATCGAACGTATCCGCCGTAACGGTATTCTGGCAAACCCGGACGGAGACGCCGTATTGCAGATGGGCGATGATATCGCACTGGTAGGCTACCCTGATGCCCACGCCCGCCTCGACCCCAGTTTCCGTAACGGCAAAGAGGTGTTCGACCGCGATCTGCTCGACATGCGTATCGTCACCGAAGAGATTGTGGTGAAAAACCATAACGCCGTCGGCCGCCGCCTGGCACAGCTGAAGCTGACCGATCACGGTTGTTTCTTAAACCGCGTGATCCGCAGCCAGATTGAGATGCCAATCGACGACAACGTGGTACTGAACAAAGGTGATGTACTGCAAGTGAGCGGCGACGCGCGCCGCGTGAAAACCGTTGCTGACCGTATCGGCTTTATCTCCATTCACAGCCAGGTAACCGATCTGCTGGCATTTTGCGCCTTCTTCATTGTCGGCCTGATGATCGGGATGATCACCTTCCAGTTCAGCAACTTTAGTTTTGGCATCGGTAACGCCGCCGGTTTGCTGTTCGCCGGGATTATGCTGGGCTTCCTGCGAGCCAACCACCCGACCTTCGGTTATATCCCGCAGGGTGCGCTGAACATGGTGAAAGAGTTTGGTCTGATGGTGTTTATGGCTGGCGTAGGCTTAAGCGCCGGTAGCGGCATTGGGCACAGTCTGGGTGCCGTCGGTTGGCAAATGTTGGTTTCCGGACTTATCGTCAGCCTGGTGCCGGTGGTGATTTGTTTCCTGTTTGGTGCCTATGTGCTGCGCATGAACCGCGCCCTGCTGTTCGGCGCCATGATGGGTGCGCGTACCTGCGCCCCGGCGATGGAAATTATCAGCGACACCGCGCGCAGCAACATCCCGGCACTGGGTTACGCGGGCACCTACGCTATCGCCAACGTCCTGCTGACACTCGCCGGTACGCTCATCATCATCATCTGGCCAGGACTGGGATAAAAAGAAAATTTGCGCATAGTCGAAAATATTTTAGATATGCGCAGAACTTTTCTTTCTGGGGGTAGTCATAATTAGTGCCACTGCTTTTCTTTGATGTCCCCAATTTGTGGAGCCCATCAACCCCGCCGTTTTGGTTCAAGGTTGATGGGTTTTTTGTTGCCTGAATTTCCCCTTCCCTCGTCAATTCCCCGCCCATCGCACATACTTTTGGTTCACCCGAACAGACAAAGGTGGACACATGCAACTCAAACACCAGACTGCACTCGTCTTCGGCGGCAGCGGTGCTATCGGCAGTGCGGTGGCGCACGCTCTGGCACGCGACGGAGCGCACGTATACCTCGGCGCGCGTGACCAGACCAGACTGGACGCTACAGCAGAAAGCATCCGCGCCACAGGCGGCACGGCCAGCACGTTTATCTTCGATGCTCTCCACGTCACAGACCCGCTTCCGGCCCTTACCAGCATCGACGTGGTGGTTAACGCCACGGGTTTTATGCACGACCAGGGTAAACGTATCGACGAATTAACCCTGCCTGAATTCAGGCAAGGATTCGATCCTTTCCTCACCGCGTATTTCAACATTGCAAAAGCTGTTTCACCAAAGATGGGCGCTGAGCGCGCAGGCTGCATTATCACTATCGTCGCACCAGCGTCGAATATGGCGATGCCGGGCCATCTCGGGCATATCGTGGGGTGTGCGGGAATAGAGGCTTTTACACGGGCACTCGCCGGTGAGCTGGGGCCGAAAAATATCCGGGTGTTGTGCGTACGCTCCCACGCGATTGCCGATGCGGTTCAGGCGGGGTCGTATGTGGGGGAATTGTTTGCCGCTAAGGCAAAAGGCATGGGTATTTCAGTGGATGCGTTTTTAGGCGGTGCGGCGCAAAGTACCATGCTAAAGCGCCTGCCAACGCTTGCCCAGGTGGCAAATACCATCGCGTTTCTGGCGTCGGATGAGGCCAATGCGATGACGGGCACAGTGGTGAATATGACGGCCGGAGCAACCACTTACTAGCTTCCGTCCTTACCCGCTATCCTTCCCACCATCGTGCGAATTTCCTCCCGGGATAGTGGCTGTCGGTCTGTCACAAAGTGCAGCGTCATACCTTCAATAAACGCATCCAGCGCGCGGGCAGTAACCGGATCAAACCACTGCTCAAGCGTGTTCTGGCTCATTTTCATCCAGTCCTGCATCACCGTTTTGAGCGCCGGGCTACGGTTCATAAAGGCATACAGTTGATACATCAGCTCCATATTGTGCGGCGTGGTGACTTCAGAACTGTGGATCAGGGTGGTGATAGACTCACAGGCCATTTCCGGGTCGCTAACACCCGCAAAGTAATCGCGATACTGCTGCGACATCTGCCGTGTGAACCACGTGAACGCCTCTTCAAGTAGCGATTCCTTACCGTCGAAATAGTAGGTCATCGATCCCAGCGGTACGCCTGCGCAACTGGCAATTTTACGGTGTGTAACCGCATGGATCCCATGTTCAGCAATGGTATCCAGCGTGGCCTGAAGTATCTTTTCCCGACGGTTGGGATCGTTCGGTGGTCTGCTCATAAAATCCTCATCTCGTTTATGTACAAATGTACACAAACTTGGTAGTGTTGTCGCTATTGTTGTACTTCTGGTGCTTACCTCAATGACGCTAACCTCACCCCGTAAAGCCCTGCGACTACGCATGTGGGCACTCTTTATGTTCTTCTTTATTCCCGGACTGCTTATGGCGTCCTGGGCGACCCGTACACCCGCTATCCGCGACATTTTGTCGGTATCCACCGCGGAAATGGGCATTGTGCTGTTTGGCCTGTCGGTCGGCTCAATGAGCGGTATTCTCTGCTCCGCATGGCTGGTGAAGCGTTTTGGTACGCGCACAGTCATTCGTACCACCATGTGCTGTGCGGTATTCGGGATGTTGGTACTGAGCCTGGCGTTGTGGTTCGCCTCCCCTGTAGTGTTCGCTCTGGGTTTGACGGTGTTTGGCGGCAGTTTTGGTGCAGCCGAAGTGGCGATAAACGTTGAAGGGGCAGCCGTCGAGCGCGAGATGAACAAAACCGTGCTGCCCATGATGCATGGCTTTTACAGCCTCGGCACGCTGGCAGGCGCTGGCGTCGGGATGGCACTCACGGCGTTTGGGATCGCCGCCAGTCTGCATATCGTACTGGCAGCGCTGGTCTGTATTGTTCCCATTCTCACCGGGATCAGGGCTATCCCGAATGGTACGGGCAAAAACTCCGCCGACGAACAAAAATCTGCTGAGAAAGGGTTGCCGTTTTACCGCGACATGCAACTGATGCTGATTGGCGTGGTGGTGCTGGCTATGGCCTTTGCCGAAGGCTCCGCAAATGACTGGCTACCGCTGTTAATGGTGGATGGTCACGGCTTTAGCCCAACCTCCGGCTCGCTGATTTACGCCGGATTTACGCTGGGGATGACCGTTGGTCGCTTTACCGGTGGCTGGTTCATCGACCGCTATAGCCGCGTGACGGTGGTTCGTGCCAGTGCCCTGCTGGGCGGACTGGGGATTGCGATGATCATCTTTGTGGATGTCGACTGGATTGCCGGTGTCTCGGTGATTTTGTGGGGGCTTGGAGCATCGCTGGGCTTCCCGCTGACCATTTCCGCCGCCAGCGACACCGGCCCGGATGCCCCAACGCGCGTCAGCGTGGTTGCCACGACGGGTTACCTCGCCTTCCTGGTGGGGCCGCCACTGCTTGGCTTCCTGGGTGAGCACTACGGGTTGCGCAGCGCCATGCTGGTGGTGTTAGGGTTGGTCATGATTGCGGCGCTGGTGGCGCGCGCGGTGGCAAAACCAGAAGCAGAACACTCGACACTGGAGAAGGGATATGAGCGTTAAACTGATTGCAGTCGACATGGATGGCACCTTCCTGAGCGATGCGAAAACTTACAATCGCGAGCGTTTCCTGTCGCAATATGCGCGCATGAAAGAACAAGGCATTCGCTTTGTTGTCGCCAGCGGAAACCAGTATTACCAGCTGATTTCATTCTTCCCGGAAATCGCGCGCGAAATAGCCTTTGTGGCCGAAAACGGCGGCTGGGTGGTGAATGCCGGTGAAGACGTGTTTAACGGCGAACTGTCGAAAGAGGACTTTACAACCGTGGCTGCCGTGTTGAGCGATGTCCCGGAAGTGGAGATCATCGCCTGTGGCAAAAGCAGCGCCTATACGCTGAAATCCTACAATGACAGCTTTAAGGCAATTGCCGCCCAGTACTACCACCGGCTTGAAATGGTGGATAACTTCGACAATCTGAACGATATTTTCTTCAAGTTTGGGCTTAACGTTTCAGATGATGAAATCCCGCGCGTCCAACCGATGCTGCATGAAAAACTGGGCGATATCATGGTGCCCGTCACCACGGGCCACGGCAGTATCGACCTGATTATCCCCGGCGTGCATAAAGCCAACGGCCTGCGGATTTTACAGCAGCACTGGGGCATCGAAAACGGTGAGGTGGTCGCCTTTGGTGACAGCGGAAACGACGTGGAGATGCTGAGTCAGTCGGGCTTTAGCTTTGCGATGGCCAATGCCAGACCCCACATTAAAGAGGTCGCCCGGTTTGAAGCGCCGCACAATAACGATGAAGGCGTACTGGATGTGATTGAGAAGGTACTGAACCGGGAAGCGCCGTTTAATTGAGTTTACGTTCCCTCTCCCGCCGGGAGAGGGAACTAACAGATTACGGCTGCAACGCATTCCCGACACGTTTATCCTTCAGGAACACCACCATCAGGCCAACCCACAACACGCCATTGGCCAGGTTAAACAGGCTGAACAACCCATTGCCACCCAACGCGTAAGCGTGTTTGCTCACCTCGATACCGACGGTAAAAATCAGCATCTGTAACATGCCCATCGCGGCAGACACTGTACCTTTACTCATGTCGCTGGCGAACAGCGTCAGGCGCACCAGCCCGGCGTTTGCCAGACCGATGCCAAAGGCATACAGACTCAGCCCCGCGGTCATCCACAGGTAAGCGTGTGATGACGCCACGGTAGCCACCGCCGCCACAATCAGCCCGGCAGCAATCGGCCAGCCACCCATGATTATCAACGAACGCACGGTACGACGCGAAGTCAGACGCGCCAGCACCAGGTTACCAATAATCAGAGCACCAAAAATCGGCACCTGGAGCAGGCCGTACTCATAGCTGCTGAGCTGCTCGCCGCTGATGATAATGACCGGTGACTGCGCAATCCACGCCAGCAATGGCAGGCTGACAAAGCCCGTTGCCAGCGCGCCCGCCACAAAACGGATGTTTTTCAGCACTTCTTTGTAATCGCGCCCCAGATCTTTAAGGGACAGCTTTTCACCCAACCGGGTGGCGGTTTCCGGCATCGCCCGATGCAGGCCAAAGAAGGAGATAGCCGCAAGCGCTGCAAAGAGAATAAACATCCCCTCCCACGGCGCTACATGCACCCATGCAGCCCCCACCAGCGGCCCAAGCAAGGGGGCAATCAGCGCAACGTTCGCCATCAGCGCGGTAATTTTGATACACACCGCTTCTTCAAAGGATTCCTGAATCGCCGCATAGCCCACCGCGCCGATAAAGCACAGGCTCACCCCTTGCAGGAAACGCAGCAGCGTAAATTGCTCAATGTTTTGCGCCAGCAGCGTGGCAAGACAGGTCACGATAAACCACACCACGCCCGTCAGCATCACCGGACGACGGCCAATACGATCTGACAGTGGGCCTAACAGCCACTGTAAAAACATGCCGCCAGCCAGATAGGCGGTCATAGAGGTCGGTACCCACTCAATACCTGCGTTGTACTGTTCGACAACAGCCAACATGCCCGGCTGGATCATATCGTTGCCGATGTAGGTTGAGAATTCGTAGAGCACCAGACACAGAGGAAAAAGTAACGCCTGACGTCCCAGACGATTACCGGAAGAAGAACGGTTTAACATGCAGTCTCTTTATGATGAAAAAATCGCGGTGAGTGTAATGAAATGCTGCTTCCTGAGATAGTCATTTATCGAGGAGAAACAGAAATAAAGCACCTGGATCCTGAATAATTCAGATTGCATAAAGGCAGCGAGGCACAGGCAACCTGGAGTAGCGCGAGTATATCGTCGTTGTTTAAGGTTTCCTTAAGTTGACACTAATATGATAACCACATTTCACGTCACTGACCTTAATTATGGCACAAACCTCCAGCCGTTCAGAATTATCTAAGTTACCGACAAATAAGACAAAACGACTTTACCGTTTGCCGGGCCGCTTTTATTGTTATCAGCTTTTCGTGCTGATAGTCCTTGCCGTTTTGTTTACCTGGCTATCTCGCGATGAAACGCTCGACAGATGGATAACAGGCTTTTGGTATGACGCCGCAGCTCAACGCTTCCCATTGCAGCAAAACCCGCTGCTGGATTTATTAAATCACCGGCTGGCGAAGTACATCGCCATTGCTTTAGGCGCGGTGGCATTGTTTTACGGTGCATACAAGCGTAACGCAAGGTTGGTGACCGCCGCGCTGTTGATGGGGCTGGGTGCGCTGGTTGTTGGCGTGCTGAAAAGCGTAAGCCATCACAGTTGCCCGTGGGATCTGGTGGAATATGGCGGGAAGGCTGTCTCTTATCCCCTGTTCAGCGCTGCCCCGGCAGACAGTGGCCCCGGTCGCTGCTTCCCGGGTGGACATGCCTCCAGCGGCTTTATGGTGATGGGCCTGTTTTTTGCCTTCTGGCGCGAGCGCCCTCGTCTGGCATGGAGCTTCGTTGTGCTGGGCGTTGTGTTAGGCCTGGCAATGGGTTACGGCCAGGTCATGCGCGGGGCGCATTTCTTCTCTCACAACCTGTGGGCTGGGTGGTGGGTCTGGTTTTCTCAGGTGGTGGTCTACGGGCTTGTTTCCACCCGGTTTGCTAAAGAGTAACGACACTATGTTAGAACATCTGAATTATGGGCTGTTTTATCTGATCAACGCCACACCGGCTTCCCCGGAGTGGTCTATCGATATCGCCACTTTTTTTGCAAAGGATCTGATTAGCATTGTTCCTCTGCTTGCTGCGATCCTTTGGCTGTGGGGGCCGCGCAGCCAGGTCAACTCCCAGCGCCAGCTGGTGATTAAAGTTGCCATGGCACTTGCGGTGAGCGTGCTGGCAAGCTTTGTGCTGGGGCATATTTTTCCTCACGATCGTCCTTTTGTTGATCATGTGGGTTATACCTTCCTGCACCATGCGCCGGATGACTCCTTCCCGAGCGATCACGGGACGGTGATCTTTACCTTTGCGCTGGCGTTCCTGTTCTGGCACCGCGTCTGGTCTGGCGCACTGCTGATGGTTGTTGCCGTGGCTATCGCCTGGTCGCGCATCTATCTTGGCGTGCACTGGCCGCTGGATATGGTGGGTGGTTTCCTCGTCGGATTGATTGGCTGCGTGAGCGCGGCGATCCTGTGGAGTCTGTTTGGTCAGGCACTTTACAACGGGCTGTCGCTTCTTTATCGCACGCTCTTTGCCATCCCAATCCGCAAGGGCTGGGTGCGTGACTAACCCCAGTCCAACAGGTTACACTTGAGCCCCCGCCATGCGGGGGCTCACTTTTTTACCCCGAGGAACTATGGAAACACGTCGCGATGACCGTATTGCTCAGCTGCTTCAGGCGCTGAAGCGCAGTGATAAGCTGCATCTCAAAGAAGCCGCAAACCTGCTTGGCGTTTCTGAGATGACCATTCGTCGTGACCTGAACAGCGACAGCGCGCCCGTCGTGCTGCTGGGTGGGTATATTGTTCTTGAGCCCCGCAGCGCCAGCCATTATCTGATAAGCGACCAGAAAACGCGTCTGGTTGAAGAAAAACGCAAAGCCGCGCGGCAGGCCGCCTCTCTGGTACAGCCGCATCAGACATTATTCTTTGATTGCGGGACGACAACCCCGTGGATAATCGAAGCCATCGACAGCAGCCTGCCTTTTACTGCCGTTTGCTATTCGCTGAACACCTTCCTTGCCTTGCAGGAAAAACCCGAGTGCCGGGTGATTCTCTGCGGCGGTGAGTTCCATGCCAGCAACGCTATCTTCAAGCCGCTTAATCTCCAGGACACGCTCAGCAACCTGTGCCCGGATATCGCCTTTTATTCCGCGGCCGGGGTCAATGTGCAGCAGGGGGCAACCTGTTTTAACCTGGAAGAGTTACCGGTGAAGCACTGGGCGTTAAACGCGGCGCAGTATCATGTCCTGGTGGTTGATCACAGTAAGTTTGGCAAGGTTCGTTCCGCACGAATGGGCGAGCTGGCACGCTTTGACGCGATAGCGAGCGATTGTCGCCCGGATGATGAGCTGGTCGCCCACGCGAAAGCACAGCAGATTAAGTTGATGTATTAGCCCTCTCCCACAGCGAAAGGGCTAACAGTGTAGGCCGGGTAAGGCGACGCCGCCACCCGGCAAAAAAAATCAGAACCAGCTACCAAACCAGCCGTGGAATTTCATCATCACAAAGTCCCACATCCGGCTAAAGAACCCCCCCTCTTCTACCTCTTCCATCACTATCAGCGGACGCTGTTCAATCGATTTGCCATTAAGCTGGAAATCAATCGTCCCGACCACCTGGCCTTTTTTCAACGGTGCAGTGAGCTGGCTGTCAGTCAGGGTATAGCTGGCTTTCAGGTTTTTCAGCTGACCACGTGGAATGGTTACCGAGCCACCTTCGCCTGCGCCCAGATTGACCTCGCTCTTGTCACCAAACCAGACGCGCTGGCTAATGAAGGTAGCATCAGGCTTAATCGGCGTGACGGTTTCGAAGAAACGGAAGCCCCAGGTCAGCAGTTTTTCCGATTCGTTAAAGCGAATACGGTCGGTTTTGGTACCCAGCACCACTGAAATCAGGCGCATATCGCCCTGAGTCGCAGAAGCAACAAGGTTGTAACCCGCGCCAGCCGTTGTCCCGGTCTTCATACCATCAACGTTCACGTTGCTGCTCCACAGCAGGCGGTTACGGTTCGGCTGACGGATCTTATTGAAGGTGAACTCTTTTTCTTTGTGGATGGCGTATTCGTCCGGCACGTCGTGGATAAGCGCTTTCCCTAACAACGCCATGTCACGCGCAGTACTGAACTGGCCCGGCGCATCAAGGCCGTGCACGGTTTTAAAGGTGGTATTGCTCAGTCCGAGCTTCTGGGCATAGCCATTCATAAGGCCGATGAAGGAGTCCTGACTGCCCGCAACATAATCTGCCAGGGCTATACAGGCATCGTTACCTGACTGAATAATCACCCCTTTGTTTAAATCTGAGACTGAAACCTGATCGCCAGGCTTCAGGAACATCACCGAAGAGCCACGCAGCGCCGGGTTACCAGTCGCCCAGGCATCTTTCCCGATGGTGACCATATCTTCCAGTTTGATCTTGCCCGCCTTTAACGCCTGGCCAACCACGTAGCTGGTCATTATTTTGGTCAGACTGGCAGGGTCAAGCTGCTCGTCGGCGTTGCCTTCCGCCAGCACTTTACCGCTGGCGTAATCCATTAAGATCCAGGCACGCGCATCAACCGGCGGGGCTTCAGGAGCCGCCTGTTCAGCTGCGTAGAGTGTCGGTGCAAAAAGAAAAAGAAGCGCAGAGCCTGCCGCCAGGCTGCGCAGAGAAGAAGTTTTTTGCGTCATAAATGCCACCCGAGTGTCCATTCAAAAAATTACGTCACATCACCGTGTCGCAAGAAGCGATGAGTAATAGCGCACTAAATCTGTTAAAGAAACCTAAACCAGGTAAAGTTTTTAAAGTTTATGCAATAACATCCAGATACGCTTTGATCAGCGCGATTTTTTTGTCTTCTGTTGCGTAATTGTTAGGTTTATCTCACCATGTCGAATTGCTGGCTCTGATTCACATCTCAAGGTTGTTTGACCATTTCGGGAGTTAATATGATTACGCTGTGGGGCAGGAACAACTCAACCAACGTTAAGAAAGTCCTCTGGACGCTGGAAGAGCTGGATTTACCGTTTAAGCAGATTATGGCGGGTTTGCAGTATGGGGTGAACAAAGAGGCCGAATACCTGGCCATGAACCCGAACGGCCTGGTGCCACTGCTGCGTGATGATGAAACGGACCTTACGCTCTGGGAATCCAATACCATCGTGCGTTACCTTGCCGCCCAGTACGGTCAGAGCCGCCTGTGGGTGGAAAGCCCGGCAAAACGCGCCCAGGGTGAAAAATGGATGGACTGGGCAAACCAGACGCTCTCTCCAACTCACCGGGTTATCCTGATGGGGCTTATCAGAACCCCGGAAGCAGAACGAGATTACCCGGCCATTCACGCCGCGCAGGACGCCTGTGAAACGCTGTTTGCGTTAATGGACGATGAACTGGCGAAACATAAATGGTTCTCGGGTGACGCGTTCGGCGTGGGCGATATTGCCGTTGCACCCTTTGTCTGGAATCTGACCAACATGGGGCTGAAGTGGACGCCACGTCCTCACCTTGAACGCTGGATCAAACAGCTCAGCGAACGCCCGGCCTACCAACATGCAGTCATGACGCCAGTCACCTGATTATCCCCCGGACGGGCTGACTTTCAGCAGTTGCCCGTCCGATTCGTCCGTCAGAACATACAGCGCCCCGTCTGGCCCCACGCGGACATCGCGAATACGCTGCCCTCTGTCCTCCAGAATGCGACCATCCTCGGTCACGCTATTGCCTTTAACGCTCAGCACAATCACCGCCTTTTCCTTTAACGCACCAATAAACAGCTTGTTCTTCCACTGCGGGTATACATCGCTGTTGTAGAATGCCATCCCACTCACGGCGGGAGAAACTTTCCAGTAAAACAACGGTGGCTCGGTGCCTTTAACCTGTTCGCCTTGTGATTCCGGGATCTTCAGGCCGCTGTAGTTGATACCGTATGTCGCCAGCGGCCAGCCGTAGTTTTTCCCTTTTTCCGGGATATTGATTTCATCTCCGCCGCGCGGGCCATGTTCATTAAGCCACAGCGTGTTGCTCCAGGGGTTCATCGCCATACCTTGCGGATTACGAATGCCGTAAGACCAGATTTCAGGCCGCGCACCGGGGGTATTCACAAATGGGTTATCTGGCGGGACTTTCCCGTCCTGCGTCAGACGCACCACTTTCCCCTGAAGCTTGTCCAGTTCCTGCGCGGTCGGGCGCTGGTTATTTTCCCCTAAGCCGATAAACAGATACCCTTTGCCGTCGAACACCAGCCGTCCACCGAAGTGATTCCCCGTCGAGAGTTTTGGCATCTGACGGAATACCACCTGGAACCCTTCAATCCGCGATACATCATCGCTCAGGCGGCCATACCCCACCGCGGTACCGGCTTTCCCGTCGTGGCCAACCTCGGCATAGCTTAGCCAGACCCGCCGCGATTGCGCGAAATCAGGTGCCAGCACCACATCCAGCAAGCCACCTTGCCCACTCGCCCACACCTTAGGGACGCCAATAATCGGATCGGAAAGCCCTTTCCCCGCCTGCCAGTGTCTGAGCTGCCCACCGCGTAAGGTCACCAGCAGGCCATTGTTGTCGGGTAAAAATGCCAGCGACCAGGGATGATCGAGCTTGTTTTGCAACACTTCGACCTTCACCACATCGGGTGCGGCAAGCAGAGAAACGGGAAATAACAATGCAGGCAGGAAAATCAGCGAGGATCGATGCATAACGCGCTCCTTTATCAGCAGATGGCATAAAGGTTAGCTACTCAACCCGCGCGCGTTATCACTTTTACAAAAGCTTAATCAGATGGGGGAGTTGCCTCCCCCAGGGCTTAGTGCTGTTCGAGCTGGGCGTGCTCGTTCAGGCACATGATGCAAAGAGAGATCGTAGTCAGGCAGTGTTCGAGCTTCTCCGCGTTGACGGCAATAAACGTTGGGCAGTCATGGTGTCCGGTCATCAGACATACCCCTGCGATGGAGAGCACCTCGGCGGCACGACGCAGAGCCAACAGCTCACTTTCAGCGTACTCCGCTTTCAGGATAGGTGCTTTTTCACGCATGAAGTTGCAAAGTTCAAAGAAATTATCACGCAGATGTTCGCTTTCGCTGACTGACATATACCCTTTCGCCTTCCTCAGTTGCAGGTATGCCGCAAGATCGATTCGGGCGTTGATCAGCTTGTTCAGCAGATCGCGTTTCAGTCTGTCAACGGACATGCTATTTCCTCCTCTGTCAGCCTTTGTGCACCTTCAGGATAAGTACATTTTTTGTACAATTTACTGCCTCAGATCAATAAAACATAACTGATTAACATCATTTACAATGTTACAACTTTTGACCGACGCATCCCGCTTGCAAAGAGTGTATAAATCCCCCGCGGAACGCTGTAAAATCCCGCCCTGATAACTCCATAATTGATGAATTTTTAACCTATGAGCAATGTTACGCACCAGCCGAAAATCGGCTTCGTCTCCCTGGGCTGCCCGAAAAACCTGGTGGATTCTGAACGTATCCTGACCGAACTTCGCACCGAAGGCTATGACGTGGTGCCAAGCTACGACAACGCCGATATGGTGATCGTAAACACCTGTGGTTTTATCGACAGCGCGGTTCAGGAGTCTCTGGAAGCCATCGGTGAAGCCCTGACTGAAAACGGCAAAGTGATCGTGACCGGCTGTCTGGGCGCCAAAGTGGATCAAATCCGCGAAGTGCACCCGAAAGTACTGGAGATCACCGGTCCTCACAGCTACGAGCAAGTGCTGGAGCACGTGCACCACTATGTGCCAAAACCAAAGCACAACCCGTTCCTGAGCCTGGTGCCAGAGCAGGGTGTAAAGCTGACTCCGCGCCACTATGCGTACCTGAAAATTTCTGAAGGCTGCAACCATCGCTGCACCTTCTGCATCATCCCGTCTATGCGTGGTGACCTGGTGAGCCGCCCAATTGGCGAAGTGCTGGCGGAAGCCAAGCGTCTGGCCGATGCTGGCGTGAAAGAGCTGCTGGTGATCTCTCAGGATACCTCTGCTTACGGCGTTGACGTGAAGCACCGTTCCGGCTTCCACAATGGCGAGCCGGTGAAAACCAGCATGGTTGGCCTGTGCGAACAGCTTTCTAAACTGGGGATCTGGACGCGTCTGCACTACGTCTACCCTTACCCGCACGTTGACGATGTGATCCCACTGATGGCTGAAGGCAAGATCCTGCCATACCTGGATATCCCGCTGCAGCACGCAAGCCCGCGTATCCTTAAGCTGATGAAACGCCCAGGCTCTGTTGATCGCCAGCTGGCGCGCATCAAACAGTGGCGCGAAATTTGCCCGGACCTGACTCTGCGTTCAACGTTTATCGTTGGCTTCCCGGGTGAGACGGAAGAAGATTTCCAGATGCTGCTCGACTTCCTGAAAGAAGCGCGTCTGGACCGCGTAGGCTGCTTCAAATACAGCCCGGTAGAAGGCGCAACGGCGAACGAACTGGCCGATCAGGTGCCGGAAGAAGTGAAAGAAGAGCGCTGGAACCGCTTTATGCAGCTGCAACAGCAGATCTCTGCTGAACGCTTGCAGGAAAAAGTGGGTCGCGAAGTTCTGGTCATTATCGATGAAGTTGACGAAGAAGGTGCTATCGGCCGCAGCATGGCAGACGCCCCGGAAATCGACGGCGCGGTATACCTGAACGGTGAAACCAACGTGAAACCGGGTGATATCGTGCGTGTGAAAGTCGAAAACGCGGACGAGTATGATCTGTGGGGTAGCCGGGTTTAATCTCCCGACTCCTCTTTTGTAGGCCGGGTAAGGCTTAGCCGCCACCCGGCACATTTCACTACACTACCCTTTAATCCGCGGATCCAGCGCATCGCGCAACCCATCACCCAGCAGGTTAAACGCCAGCACCGTCAGGAAAATCGCCAGACTTGGGAAAATCGCCACATGCGGCGCTATCACCATATCCGCCCTTGCCTCGTTGAGCATTGCCCCCCACTCCGGTGTTGGTGGCTGTGCCCCTAACCCCAAAAACGAGAGGCTCGCCGCAGAGATAATCGACACGCCAATACGCATCGTGAAATAGACCACGATGGATGACACCGTACCCGGCAAAATATGGCTGAACAGAATGGTGGTATCGCTGGCCCCCATACTGCGCGCCGACTCGATAAAGGTTTGCTGCTTAAGCACCAGCGTATTTCCGCGAACCAGGCGAGCAAACGCGGGTATAGAGAAGACCGCGACAGCGATAATCACGTTCGCCATACCGCTCCCCATAATCGCCACGACGGCGATGGCCAGCAGGATGCCAGGAAACGCGAATAGCACATCGCAAACACGCATGATGATTCTGTCCCACCAGCCTTCGTAGTAACCCGCCAGCAGACCGAGCACTGTGCCTATCACTGCGCCTATCAATACAGCAAACACCCCGGCCGCCAGGGAGATACGCGCTCCCACCAGCACGCGGCTAAAAATATCGCGGCCGAGCGAATCCACGCCAAACCAGTGCAGCATCGACGGCCCGTCATTCAGGCGGTCGTAATCAAAGTAGTTTTCCGCATCAAAGGGAGCTATCCACGGGGCGAGGATCGCCACCACAATCAGCAGCAACACAAACAATCCTGCCGTCATGGCCACTGGCTGGCGGCGAAATCGCCGCCAGAACTCCAGCCACGGGGTTCTGATATGGTCCGGCTTTAACCCCGGCATGGCGTTCAAAACGGCCTGACGACGCCAGTTCAACAATCGCATCTTACTTATACCTGATAGCCGGGTTAATGGCGGCGTAGAGCACATCCACCACTAAGTTGATAAGAATAAACTCCAGCGAAAACAGCAGCACTTCTGCCTGAATAACCGGGTAATCGCGCATGTCGACGGAATCAACCAGCAAGCGCCCAAGCCCTGGCCAGTTGAATACCTTTTCCACCACAATCGAGCCACCCAGCAAAAAGCCGAACTGAAGCCCCATCATCGTGACCACCGGGATCATCGCATTACGAAAACCATGCTTGAGGATGACCCACTTCTCGCTCACCCCTTTCGCCCGCGCGGTGCGGATATAGTCTTCACTTAGCACATCGACGAACGACGCGCGCGTAAACCGCGCCATCACCGCAGCCACGGCAGCCCCCAGCGTGAGCGAAGGCAGAATGTAGTGTTTCCAGGTATCCGCCCCAACGGTCGGCAGCCAGCCAAGCTCAACGGAGAAGACCTGCATCAGCAGCATCCCGAGGGCAAACGCCGGGAAGGAGATCCCCGTCACGGCCAGCGCCATACCCAGCTTATCCGGCCAGCGGTTGCGCCACACAGCCGCGACAATCCCGGCCACCAGGCCAAACAGCACAGCCCAGGTCATGCTGGCGATAGTGAGCCAGAATGTCGGCATAAAGCGGCTGGCAATCTCTTCCGATACCGGACGGCGCGACACCATCGACATGCCAAAATCGCCCTGCAACACGTTACCGATATAATGCAGGAACTGCTTATACAACGGCTGATCGAGCCCCAGCTGTTTACGCACCAGCTCAATCACTGACGCATCCGCTTCTGGCCCTGCGATTAACCGCGCCGGATCGCCCGGCAGCATATGGACGAACAAAAACACCAGCACCGCCACAATCAGCAGCGTCGGGATAAGCCCCAGCAGGCGTTTAAATACATAATTCAACATGCCTTTCCCTCTCATCCCACAGGCCGTCGCCTGCGGGAATGAGTATTTTATTTCAAATCAGCGTCATCAAAACTAAAGCCCGTATCCGGCATGATGTAGAACCCGGTCAGCGCTTTGTTATGCGCCGAAACCAGCTTTTCCACCACCAGCGGTACCCACGGAGACTCTTTCCAGATAACGTCCTGCGCATCTTTATAGAGACGAGCCTTCTCTTCTGGTTTTGTGGTTTTCAGGGCATCCGCCAGGTCTTTGTCCACCTGCGGATTACTGTAGAACGCGGTGTTAAACAGCGTCGGCGGCCAGTTCTGTGAGGCAAACAGCGGCGATAGCGCCCAGTCTGCTTCGCCGGTCGAAGCCGTCCAGCCGGTGTAGAACATTCTCACGCCACTCTCTTTCTGCCCTTTACCTTCCACTTCGGCGGCGCGCTGCCCGGCATCCATCGCCGTGACCTGCGCTTTGATCCCCACCTGCGCCAGCTGCTGCTGGGTGAACTGCAACACTTTTTGCGCAGTACTGTGATTATGTGACGACCACAGCGTAGTGCTAAAGCCATTCGGATAACCCGCTTCTTTCAGCAGCTCGCGCGCTTTGGCCGGATCGTACGGCCACGGCTGGTAGCTTTGCGAATAAGCAATGGCTGGCGGTAGCACGCCGGTTGCAGGGGTTGCATAACCGGCAAACGCCACTTTCACCAGCGCCTGGCGGTTAATCGCGTAGTTAATGGCTTCACGCACTTTCGGGTTATCAAACGGTTTTTGCGTGACGTTCATGCTGATGTAGCGCTGCATGATAGACGGGCTGGCCACCAGCTCAAGCTTGCTGTTTTTCGCAAGGATTGCCGCCTGCTCGTAAGGGATTGGGAAGGCAAACTGCGCTTCGCCCGTTTGCAGCATCGCTGCACGGGTATTGTTATCAACCACAGGACGCCAGGTGATGGTGTCGAGCTTCGGTAATCCCTTCTGCCAGTAACCGTCGAATTTTTTCACCTTCACAAAATCGGTCTGATTCCAGGTGACCAGTTCATACGGCCCGGTACCCACAGGATGGAAGCCAATCTCTTTGCCGTATTTTTTCAGCGCAGCCGGGGAGATCATCGCCGTTGCCGGATGCGCCAGAATGTTGATAAACGCGGAGAACGGCTCTTTCAGGGTGATTTTCACCGTTGAAGGATCAACGACCTCAGTGCTGGCGATAGTTTTAAACAGGTTATAGCGTTTGAGGCTATTTTCCGGGTTGCTGGCGCGATCGAGGTTAACTTTGACGGCTTCAGCATTGAAATCGGTGCCATCCTGGAACTTCACGCCGCTTTTAAGCTTAATGGTATATACCAGCCCGTTGTCCGATACGGTGTAGTTTTCGGCCAGCACGTTTTTCAGCTTCATCTCTTTATCGAGGCCAAAAAGGCCTTGATAGAAGGATTTGGCAACCGCCTGCGACAAGGTATCGTTGGCGTCATATGGGTCCAGGGTCGTGAAATTGGAGCCGACCGCAACAACCACATCTTTGGCAGCGAACGCGGGGGCTGCGGCCAGGGCTGCCGTCACGCTCGCGGCTAACAGCCATGTACGAGCAACAAATTTAACCATTGTGTTCTCCTGCCTGTTGTAAGTTATAACCGCGAGAATGCATTGTCCTGACGCGGAGGTGCCACAAAATGACCTGGACTGACTTCGCGAAGCGTCACGCGCTCCACCGATTCGCCCGGTTTACGAATATTACCCGGCATCTCATCCTGCAACAGCACGCGCTGGGCGTGGCGATGGGCAGGATCAGCAACCGGTACAGCCGCCATCAGCTTACGGGTATAGGGATGCTGCGGGTTTTCAAATACCGCCTGACGGGGGCCAATCTCAACAATCTGCCCCTGTAACATCACCGCGACCCGATGGCTGATGCGCTCAACAACGGCCATATCGTGCGAGATAAACAAAAACGCGATGCCCATATCCCGCTGTAAATCGAGCAATAAGTTAATGATTTGCGCGCGAATAGAGACATCCAGCGCCGACACCGACTCATCGGCAATCACCACTTTCGGATTCAGCGCCAGCGCGCGTGCAATACAGATTCGCTGTCGCTGACCACCGGAAAACTCATGCGGATACCGCCAGGCGTGTTCAGGCAGTAATCCAACACGT
This sequence comes from Enterobacter sp. Tr-810, assembly GCF_011752765.1. Classification (NCBI taxonomy): domain Bacteria; kingdom Pseudomonadati; phylum Pseudomonadota; class Gammaproteobacteria; order Enterobacterales; family Enterobacteriaceae; genus Enterobacter; species Enterobacter sp. Tr-810. Next base: position 738,126 of record NZ_VWWW01000002.1, read on the forward strand.
TCCAGTAACCAGGCCACCCGCCGCTGGGCCGCCTCACCGTCGAGCAGGTTATGCACCCGCAACGGCTCCATTATTGAATAGCCAACGGTATGACGCGGGTCGAGCGAGGCGTAGGGATCCTGGAAAATAAACTGAATATCCCGACGCAACGGCTGGAGCTTGCTGGAAGGCAGGGTATCAATACGTTCCCCGTTAAAGGTGATACTCCCTTCCTGAGACTCCACCAGCCGCAGTAGCGCCCGCCCGGTGGTAGACTTACCGCAACCCGACTCCCCAACCAGCGCCAGCGTTTCACCCGGCCAGAGATCAAAACTGACGTTCTCTACGGCATGAACTTCCCGCTTCACGCGATTAAACAGCCCACTGCGCAACGGGAAGCGGGTCACAAGATTACGCACCTGCAACACAGGTTGACCCGGCACAACCGTGTCCTGTTCTGTATCAGCTTCCTGTTGCCCGTTATCACCCGGTGAAATCAACGGAAAACGCCGCGGTAACGCGCTGCCGTTCATTGCGCCCAGACGCGGCACAGCAGCCAGTAATGCTTTGGTATAGGGATGTTCCGGGGCATGGAATATCTGCTCGACACTGCCCATTTCAACGGCAATGCCCTGGTGCATCACCAGCACACGATCGGCAACATCCGCCACAACGCCCATGTCATGGGTGATAAAAATCACCCCCATCTCCATTTCCTGTTGCAGCACTTTAATCAGTTGCAGGATCTGGGCCTGAATCGTCACATCCAGCGCGGTGGTCGGCTCGTCGGCGATCAGCACCGCCGGGCGGCACGACAGCGCCATCGCAATCATCACGCGCTGGCGCATTCCGCCCGAAAGCTGATGCGGATAGCGCGACAAAATGGCCTGCGCTTCAGGAATACGCACCTGCTCCAGCATCCGTTTGGCTTCAGCCAGCGCTTCATCGCCGCTTAAGCCCTGATGCAGGCGGATAGACTCTGCAATCTGTTCACCTACCGGGAAAACCGGATTCAGGGAGGTCATCGGCTCCTGGAAAATCATCGCGATATCCGCGCCGCGTACCCCCTGCATTTGCGATGAACTCAGTTTGGTTAAATCAATCACCTGGCGATTGCGACGACGCAGCAGCATCGTGTCGCACTCCACCTTTCCACCCGACTGTTCGAGCAAGCGCATTAATGACAGCGCCGTGACCGACTTACCTGAACCAGACTCGCCAACAATCGCCAGCGTTTCGCCACGATTAAGCGAAAACGACAGATTTTTTACTGCGGGGATGAACTGCCGCTCTTCCTGAAACGCAATATTCAGTTGTTGAACCGCCAGAACCTCACGGCTGTCCAGCTTTTCACTGTGCGGCACGCATAACCCCCTTATTCACGATAAATCCCCGTACTGGGCGCATCTCCGGCATAGCCCCAGGCGCGGTACATGCCTTCGCTGTTAAAGGGCAACGCCACGTTTCCCTCATGATCCACAGCGATTACCCCGCCCACGCCGCCCAGCGCCGGGAGTTTTTCCATTACTACACGCTCACAGGCTTCCGCCAGACTCAAACCGCCGTAATCCATCAGCGCGGTAATGTCATACGCGGCCAGCGCGCGAATAAACACCTCGCCGGTTCCGGTACAGGAGACCGCCGCCGTGGCGTTATTGGCATAGCATCCCGCGCCAGGCAGTGGGCTGTCGCCTACCCGACCTGGCAGCTTGTTCGTCATGCCGCCGGTAGACGTTGCGGCAGCGAGGTTGCCAGCTTTATCCAGCGCAACCGCACCCACCGTACCCATTTTGCTGTTCTCATCCAGCGGCGCGGTATGGTCAAGCTGCGTGATACCCTCTGAACGGGCATCCAGTAACTGCTGATAGCGTTCCGGAGTCGAAAACAGGTCAGGTGAGACCGATTCCATCCCGTGCGCAACGGCAAATTGTTCCGCCCCTGCGCCTGTCAGCAGGACATGAGGGCTGTTTTCCATCACCAGACGCGCCGCCAGAACAGGGTTACGCAGATGGCTTACCCCGGCAACCGCACCGGCTTTAAGGGTGATGCCGTCCATCACACAGGCATCAAGCTCGTGCGTTTCGTCACGGGTAAACACCGAACCAATCCCGGCATTAAACAGTGGACACTCCTCCAGCAGACGAACGGCTTCGGTCACGACATCCAGCGCGCTCTCGCCCGCTTCCAGCATTCGCTGCCCTGTTTCCACAATATTATAAAGCGCGTCGATATAACGCTTTTCCTGCTCGGGACTGAGCTGCGCACGGGTGATTGCCCCAGCGCCGCCATGAATTGCGATTACCGCATTAACCATTTCGCATCACCCATCCGCCTGACCAGCGGCTTTTTCTATAAATATCATTATCGTTGCTGATTCTTCAGATAATTTTTGAATATAGAAAGACGCCACGGTGATGTAAAGGGTACACCCATCGGGTCATACAGTTAGTGGCACTTTTCTGCCATAATGAGCGCTTTCGTTGTTACTCCGCAGGAGCCACCCATGGATTTTACCGCCGGACTGATGCCGCTCGACACGGCACTGACCCAGATGCTCGACCGCATTTCCCCGCTGCAAGACCACGAAACGCTGCCCTTAGTACGCTGTTTCGGGCGTATTGCGGCGCGCGATATCGTTTCTCCGCTTAATGTGCCGGGATTCGATAACTCCGCGATGGACGGTTACGCAGTGCGCCTGGCGGATATCCAGACGGGTCTGGCGCTCCCGGTGGCAGGTAAAGCTTTTGCGGGTCAGCCGTTTAACGGTGAATGGCCTGCCGGTAGCTGCATCCGGATCATGACCGGCGCGCCAGCGCCAGCCGGTTGCGATGCCGTGGTGATGCAGGAAGAAACCGAACAAACCGACGACGGCGTGCGTTTTACCGCCCGCGTCAAGGCAGGCCAGAACATCCGTCGCACGGGTGAAGATATTACGCTTGGTGCGACCGTATTCAGTGCCGGGCAAAAACTGACGGTGGCAGAGCTGCCGGTGCTGGCGTCTCTGGGTATCGCCGATATCGACGTTATCCGTCGCGTGCGCGTTGCGGTCTTCTCTACCGGTGATGAGCTGCAACTGCCAGGTCAGCCGCTGCAAGAGGGGCAGATTTACGACACCAACCGCCTGGCGGTGCACCTGATGCTGGAACAGCTTGGCTGTGAAGTGGTCAACCTGGGCATTATTCCTGACGATCCCGAAAAGCTGCGGGCCGCTTTTATTGAAGCGGATAAATGCGCTGATGTGGTGATAAGTTCCGGCGGTGTGTCTGTTGGCGAAGCGGATTACACCAAAACTATTCTTGAAGAGCTGGGTGAAATTGGCTTCTGGAAACTGGCTATTAAACCCGGGAAACCGTTCGCCTTTGGCAAACTGGAGCACAGCTGGTTCTGCGGCCTGCCGGGCAACCCGGTATCCGCCGCCCTGACCTTCTATCAGCTGGTGCAGCCGCTGCTGGCAAAACTGTCTGGCAATACCGCCAGCCCGCTACCGAAACGCCTGCGCGTGCGAGCGGCGACCCGGTTGAAGAAATCACCGGGTCGTCTTGATTTCCAGCGCGGTATTCTGGCGCGTAACGCCGATGGCGAGCTGGAAGTGAGCACCACGGGGCATCAGGGTTCGCATATTTTCAGCTCCTTCAGCCAGGGCAACTGCTTTATCGTGCTCGAGCGCGAACGCGGTCATGTGGAAGCGGGCGAATGGGTTGAGGTGGAAACCTTTAACCACCTGTTCGGGGGCTAATCATGACGGTGGAACTGAGCGATCAGGAGATGCTGCGCTATAACCGTCAGATTGTGCTGCGCGGTTTTGACTTCGACGGCCAGGAAGCACTTAAAGCCGCCAGTGTGCTGGTGGTGGGGCTGGGTGGCCTGGGCTGTGCCGCCGCGCAGTACCTGGCTGCGGCAGGTGTCGGCAGCATGACGCTGCTGGATTTTGACACCGTGTCGCTGTCGAATCTGCAACGCCAGACGCTGCACAGCGATGCCACGCTCGGCGAAGCCAAAGTCGAGTCAGCAAAAACGGCACTGACGCGCATCAATCCCAACGTTCAGTTCACCCTTATTAACGCCATGCTGGATGAGGACGCGCTGTTCGCGCAAATCGCCCGGCATGACCTGGTGCTGGACTGCACCGATAACGTGACGATTCGTAATCAGCTCAATGCGGGCTGTTTTGCCCATAAAACGCCGCTAGTTTCCGGGGCAGCAATCCGTATGGAAGGGCAAATCAGTGTATTTACTTACGCCGAAGGCGAGCCCTGCTACCGCTGCCTGAGCCGCTTGTTTGGTGAGAATGCGCTGACCTGTGTTGAGGCGGGAGTGATGGCTCCGTTAGTGGGGGTGATTGGCTCTATGCAGGCGATGGAAGCGATCAAGGTGTTGACCCGTTACGGCACACCCGCGGCAGGCAAAATCGTGATGTATGACGCGATGACCTGCCAGTTCCGTGAGATGAAGCTGATGCGTAATCCGGGGTGTGAGGTTTGCGGAGGTTAAAGCAAACAGCAACCTTCAGGTTGCCGTTTTAGTGTTCGCTCCCTCTCCCTGTGGGAGAGGGTCGGGGTGAGGGCATCAGGCCGCACCCGTCAGATAGACGTCCGTCCAAACGCTCCCTGCCAGTCCTGCTCAAACTTCACAATCGCCGCATCCACTGCCGGTGAGGTAATAAACTGCTGCGCCACATCCAGCGGCAGCGTAATTGACTCGCAGCCCGCCAGCAGGCAATCCAGGGCCTGACGCGGTGTTTTGAAACTGGCGGCCAGCACTTTGGACTGCGGAGCATGAAGCGACAGCAACTGCTGCAATTCCACAACGGTCTGAATACCGTCACCGCCCTGCGCATCCACCCGGTTAACGTAAGGTGCGACATACTCAGCACCCGCCAGCGCGGACAGCATCCCCTGCGCAGCACCATATACCGCCGTGCCAAGCGTTGGAATACCTTCCGCTTTAAGCATTTTGATTGCCGCCAGCCCTTCTGCCGTCACCGGCACTTTCACCACCAGATCATTAATAATGGCGCGCAGCTTACGCGCATCTTCCACCATACCTTCTGCGGTGGTCGCCATCACCTGTGCAAACAGACGACCTTTGCCGCCCAGCGCGTCGTGCAACTCGGGCAGTAACACATCCAGCGGTGTTTTACCTGCTGCAACAATGCTCGGGTTGGTGGTTACACCAGCCAGCGGGAAGATGCGGGCCAGTTTTTTGACTGCCGCAACGTCGGATGTGTCGAGATAAAGTTCCATGATGTAACCCTCAAAATTAGCCTGCATTTACCCTATCACGGCAAAACCCGCTCAAGAGTTGACCTGCATCAAGATAACTTTCATTCGAAAGTAATTTAATCTTCATATGCAAGATGAGAGGCGAAATAATGATCTTCAATATACAGCGTTATTCTACCCACGATGGCCCAGGTATTCGTACCGTGGTGTTCCTGAAAGGCTGCTCCCTGGGCTGCCGTTGGTGTCAGAACCCGGAAAGTCGCTCCCGCATCCGGGACGTGCTGTTTGACGCTCGCCTGTGCCTGGACGGCTGCGACCTGTGTCAGCAGGCTGCCCCGGGGTATATTGAGCGGGCATTAAATGGCCTACTCATCCATCGTGAAAAACTGAACGAACAAACGCTGGACGCCCTCACCGACTGCTGCCCCACTCAGGCTCTCACCGTCTGCGGTGAAGAGCAGCAGGTCGAAGAGATTATGGCGACCGTGCTGCGCGATAAACCCTTTTATGACCGCAGCGGCGGCGGGATCACGCTCTCTGGCGGCGAACCCTTTATGAACCCGGATCTGGCGCACGCTTTATTTAAAGCCAGCCACGACCAGGGAATTCATACCGCGGTTGAAACCTGTCTTCACGTGCCGTGGCACTACATTGAACCATCATTACCCTATGTCGATCTGTTCCTGGCTGACCTGAAGCACGTCGATGGCGAGGTCTTCAAACGGTGGACGGACGGCTCGGCCAAACGCGTGCTGGATAACCTTAAGCGTCTTGCAGCCACCGGAAAACAGCTCACCATTCGTGTGCCGCTGATCCAGGGTTTTAACGCCGATGAGGCCTCCATCACCGCGATCACTAATTTCGCTGCCGATGAACTGAACGTCCGCGATATTCATTTTCTGCCGTATCACACGCTGGGTATGAACAAATACACCCTGCTCAGCCAACCCTACTCTGCCCCTGATAAACCGCTGGATAACCCTGCGCTGCTGGATTTCGCGCAACAGTATGTCTGCCGGAAAGGGTTAACCGCGACCTTACGAGGATAAACTTATGACTACCCTGAATCTCAACACCCTCAGCGACCGTATTAAGGCACACAAAACGGCACTGGTGCACATCGTTAAGCCACCGGTCTGTACCGAGCGCGCACAGCACTACACCGAAATGTATCAGCAGCACATGGACAAGCCGATCCCGGTACGTCGTGCGCTGGCGCTGGCGCATCACCTGGCGCAACGCACCATCTGGATCAAACACGATGAGCTGATCATCGGTAACCAGGCAAGCGAAGTCCGCGCGGCACCCATCTTCCCGGAATACACCGTTTCCTGGATTGAAAAAGAGATTGATGACCTGGCAGATCGCCCAGGGGCAGGTTTTGCGGTAAGCGAAGAGAATAAACGCGTGCTGCATGAAATTTGCCCGTGGTGGCGTGGACAGACGGTGCAGGATCGCTGCTACGGCATGTTCACCGACGAGCAAAAAGGCTTGCTGGAAACCGGCATCATCAAAGCAGAAGGCAATATGACATCCGGTGACGCACACCTGGCCGTGAACTTCCCGCTGGTGCTGGAGAAAGGCCTGGACGGGATGCGTGCCAAAGTTGCCGAACGCCGCTCCCGCATCAACCTGACCGTGCTGGACGATCTGCACGGCGATCAGTTCCTGAAAGCGATTGATATTGTGCTGGAAGCGGTCAGCCTGCACATTGAACGTTTTGCCGCGCTGGCACGTGAAATGGCCTCAACCGAAACCCGTGAAAGCCGCCGTGACGAACTGCTGGCGATGGCTGAAAACTGTGACGTGATTGCCCACGAACCGCCAAAAACCTTCTGGCAGGCACTGCAACTGTGCTATTTCATCCAACTTATCCTGCAAATTGAGTCCAACGGCCACTCCGTGTCGTTCGCCCGTATGGACCAGTATCTCTACCCTTACTATCGCCGCGATGTCGAACTGAGCCAGTCTCTCGATCGCGAACATGCCATTGAACTGCTGCACAGCTGCTGGCTGAAGCTGCTGGAAGTGAACAAGATCCGCTCTGGCTCGCACTCGAAAGCGTCTGCGGGCAGCCCGCTGTACCAGAACGTCACCATTGGCGGTCAAAAACTGGTGAACGGCGAGCCGATGGATGCGGTGAACCCGCTCTCTTACGCCATTCTCGAATCCTGCGGCCGTCTGCGCTCTACCCAGCCAAACCTGAGCGTGCGTTACCATGCGGGGATGAGCAACGATTTCCTCGACGCCTGCGTGCAGGTGATCCGCTGTGGTTTCGGGATGCCGGCCTTTAACAACGATGAAATCGTGATCCCGGAGTTCATCAAACTCGGCGTTGAAAAAGACGATGCCTACGATTATGCGGCGATTGGCTGTATCGAAACCGCCGTCGGTGGCAAATGGGGCTATCGCTGTACCGGGATGAGCTTTATTAACTTTGCGCGCGTGATGCTGGCCGCGCTGGAAGGCGGTCGTGATGCCACCAGCGGTAAAGTATTCCTGCCGCAGGAAAAAGCGCTTTCCGCCGGTAACTTCAACAACTTCGACGAAGTCATGGCGGCCTGGGATACCCAGATCCGTTACTACACCCGTAAATCCATCGAGATTGAGTATGTGGTAGACACTATGCTTGAGGAGAACGTCCACGATATTCTCTGCTCTGCCCTGGTGGATGACTGTATCGAGCGTGCGAAGAGCATTAAGCAAGGCGGCGCGAAGTACGATTGGGTTTCCGGTCTACAGGTGGGTATTGCCAACCTCGGTAACAGCCTGTCAGCCGTTAAAAAGCTGGTCTTCGAGCAGGGTGTCATCGGCCAGCAGCTACTGGCGGCAGCACTTGCAGACGATTACGAAGGGCTAACCCACGAGCAGTTGCGCCAGCGCCTGATCAACGGTGCGCCGAAATACGGTAACGACGATGACAGCGTCGATTTACTGTTAACTCGCGCGTATGAAACCTATATTGCGGAACTTAAGCAGTACCACAACCCGCGCTACGGCCGCGGCCCAATTGGCGGTAACTATTACGCCGGGACATCTTCCATTTCGGCTAACGTACCGTTCGGTGCTGCGACGATGGCAACCCCGGATGGCCGTAAAGCGCATACGCCACTGGCGGAAGGCGCAAGCCCGGCGTCCGGCACTGACCATCTTGGCCCAACGGCAGTGATTGGTTCCGTCGGCAAGCTGCCGACCGAGGCGATTCTGGGCGGGGTGTTGTTAAACCAGAAGCTGAACCCGGCAACGCTGGAAAACGATAGCGACCGCCAGAAGCTGATGGTACTACTGCGTACCTTCTTCGAGGTGCATAAAGGCTGGCATATTCAGTACAACATCGTGTCGCGCGAAACGCTGATGGAAGCGAAGAAACACCCAGACCAGTACCGCGACCTGGTGGTGCGTGTCGCAGGTTACTCGGCGTTCTTTACCGCCCTGTCGCCGGATGCGCAGGACGATATTATTGCGCGTACAGAACATACGCTTTAACGCTCCATCCCCTCTCCCTTGAGGGAGAGGGTTAGGGTGAGGGGGAAAGGCGCACGCTGATGCCCTCACCCCGGCCCTCTCCCACGGGGAGAGGGAGAAAACATTAAAAACGACAACCTTGTTATAATGCCAGTCAGTTCAGCGGTATGAAGCCACTCTGTTATTTTAGTGGCATTGTTCCGTTCACTCAGACTTTCCTGCTACCACCATAATCCGCTGCGGTGAACGTGTTAAGGGGGCTATCGCGCCCCCTTAACAATCCCGTCTCCCTGGCAAAGAAAATCGCCGCTTCGCGGTACCCTCAGCTTTTTCCTTTCGGCTTTCGGGTCGGGCGCGATGCAGCGTCCATGCAAGTCGCGCCCTCTCGGCGCATCCATGCGCCTCGCCCCGGCCTACAGGAAACGCTTCGGCAATTTTCAGCCGGACTCACGCTCCCTCAGTCTTCTCAGCGGCCGGAAAGGGGCACGGACGTTGAGTCCCGCAGAAATCGGCGAACCGGAGACCAGATGACAAGGGCTGGACGCCATGGATGGCGGCCAGAGGCGAATCGAGACAGGATGTCGAGTTGAGCCGACCGCAGGCAGAGGGTCGGGAGGTGAGCGCAGTGCGAAGCACCGATTTCCTGGCGGGCCGCGGGGATTGATAAGGGGGCCGCGGTGTATGAACCGGTCACATGGGTTACAGATCTG